>DAWDCC010000075.1:0-15397 GCA_052355365.1 Prevotella sp.
GGCATCGCGAAAGGATTTTTATGCGGTTTTCATTTTTAGCGGACACCAATAATTTTTTATATACATGTTCTCTCATTATCAGAGAAAACCGAAAATCTATGGTGCCTTAGTCTGTCACATGACCTTTGGTCAGCGCATACTTGCCGCCACCCGTGAAGCAGAGCACAGCGGCACCGAGAAGGTAGAGCATCGGCAACTCAATAGCCCAGCCACCAGTCATCGGGTCCACAGAGAAGATGACGGGCAGATGAGCCATGAGGATGGCTACGGCCATGTTGCCCACCATCACTACTGATGCCACACGCGTCCAGGCACCCAACACGATGAGCACAGAGGCCAGCAACTCGGCTGCCAAAGAGAAGTAGGCGATGAAGCCGGGGAGGCCCATGCCTGCCAACATGCCCTCGATAGCAGAAACGCCATAGATGAGCTTGTGAACACCGTGGAAAAGCATCAGAGCACCTACTGTCAGACGCAGCAACAGAAGACCTAAGTCGTTGTTGCGAAGAAAATCTTTATCCATAACTATTGTTCTCTATCAAATGATTTGTTTTTAATGAATTTACATGTTATCGCATTGCTCATTCATGTCGCGCTCGACCTTCTCGCCCTTCTTCAGTTCGCGGGCCTTGTAGCCGAACTTCGGGAAAGCGGCCTCAAGCTTCTGCTTGTCGGTCTTGGCAGGGTTATAGACGATGGTCACGGTTTGGTTCTCCACGCTGGTGAGGATGTCCTTCACACCCTTCTCAAAGCGCAATTCATTCTTGATCTTGTTCTCGCAGTTGGCACAATGCATCTGCGGTGTGGTGGTGACGATGAGCGTATCGTTGGCGCTCTTAGCGTTGGCGGCAGTACTCATGGCTGCCAGCATCATAGCAAAGAATAACTTCTTCATATTGATTTCTGATTTAATAATTAATTTGATTTATTATTACAATTACGGATAGTAGCCAAAGCCCCTTGACGGAGCCTTGGCTTAAAATGACGGATCTCTTACTTCAAATTATATCGGATGCCGATATATCCTCTTGCACCCTGCATGGGTCCCCACACGAGTGTAGGATCGAAGGTGCTGCTCCAAGGATGGGCGGCATCGATGATGGGATTTTTATGCTTATAGCCCGTGAGGTTCTCGCCACCCGCATAAACTGAGAAGTGGCGGAAAGTGCGGGTGATCTGCGCATTGAGCTGGCCATAGGCGGGATAGCTCTCTTTCCACGATGGTGTGCCATCGGCCGTGGTGTAAGCCTTGGGCAAGCGGCCACCGCCGTTGAGGGCGAAGGTAGCATCGAACTGCCAGAGGCCGAGCGGTGTCTTGTACGAGGCCGTGAGCAGGCTCTTGTAACGGTTGGTCAGCGGCTGGCGCATGAGCTCACCACCATAGGTCGTCTTCACGTCGTTGTAGCGGTAGGCAGCCGTCATGGTCATACCCCGGAAGAGGTCGTATGTAGCGTCGATCTGGAACGTGTGGGAGTAGGACTTACCGTGCAGATTACTGATATGTATCTGTACTGGATCCGTGTCATAATCGATGACAGCCTGATTGCCGAACCGGGTATAGTAGTACTCTGCATTGAGTTTCAGCGTCTGCCGTCCGAGTGGGATGTTCAGCGCCGTGCTGAGTCCATAGTTCCACGCATTCTCCTGGTCGAGCTTGTCGATGACGAGCTGACGTCCGCTGGCCATGAGATAGTTGTTCTCTGCCAGGGCATGCACCGTGCGATAGCCCTTACCGGCAGAGGCACGCAGGCTCCAAAGGTCGTTGACCTGCCATTTCACATGGAAACGCGGTGTGACGAAAGTGCCATACTCCGAGCTGTGGTCGACGCGGATGCCGGCCATGGCCACGAGACGGTCATGGAGATTATAGGTGTACTGAGCATAGCCGCCGATGACATTCTCCTTCTCGTTGAGTCGCTGTCCGAGGTAGGTCTGACCGACATAGTCGTGATTGAACGAGGCACCGAGCGCAAGGTTGTGCTCATGGGTGAAGTTGGTCTCGAACATCAGCTGCGAGTAGACGTTTTTCTCATTGACATCGTAATCCTTGCGACCATAGGTGGCATCCATCTCATGCATTGAGGCCGACGACATCCAGGCGATGTTTGTGCCGTGGCTGGAGTCGAGGATGAAAGCGTGCTTCATGTAGCCCTCGTAGCGGTGGGTGTTGAGGTTGATACGGTAGAGTGGATCCGTCTGATGGTCGAGCACTCCCTCGTGGTTGGTCTGTCCGCTCTCTCGTTTCTCGTCCAAGAGCGATAGACCGCCGTGGAAGATATAGTTGCCCGTCTTGCCATACCAGCGGTTCTGCAAGTTGAACTGCCGTGTCTGCGGGTCGTCCATAAATCCGTCCTTGTTGCTGTCGTGCTCTTTGAGATTGTCCTCATAGTGTCCGAGGATTTCGGTGCTCAGTCCCTTGGCGATGTGCACGTTCCCGTCGGCATTGGCCTCGATACGGCTCATGGTGTTGCCATAGAGGTTGACATGCACGTTCTCATCGTCCTCAGGCTTGAGATACTCCACATTGATCTGTCCGGTCATAGCCTCGTAACCATTCTTCACGCTGGCATTACCCTTACTCACCTGTATGCTTTTCATCCAAGTGCCGGGCACATAGCCCAAGGAATAAGGAATCGCAGCGCCACGGAAGTTGGGGAGGTTCTCGGTGAGCATCTGCACGTATTTGCCGCTGAGTCCGAGCAACTTGATCTGCTTGGCACCTGTTGCGGCATCGTTGTAGCTTACGTCGACCGAAGGATTGGTGGTGAAGCTCTCGCCGAGGTTGCAGCAGGCAGCCTTGAAGAGCTCGTCCTGAGAGATAATCTGTCCGTTCATTGCACCTTTCATGCGCATCATGCCGGACTTGCGGCTGACCACCTGCACCTCATGTAGTGTCTGATCGGGCATGGTGCCCACGCTGTCGAGGGCGGTGGTGGCGGTGGAGTCGGTGTTCTGTACGGGTGCTTTTTGGGCAAGAGAGGGTTGTGCCAGCATTCCCATCATGCCAGCAAACAAAATATTCTTATTCATTAATGATTTCCTTTGAATGATTCATTGACTGCATAATAAACGATACTCCTTTCTTTAATAGCCATAAACATCTTCCTGATAAAGATATAGCTACTGCGTCAATGAAGATTCAAAGTCTAAGCACACACAAATGGTACAGGTACTCCCGTGGAGGCGAGCACCGGATGGGGACGTATGCGCTGGGCGCATGTATGGAAATGAATGTATGCGCGAGTGAGAGCAGCCCTGTGGTGGGCATTATGGCCACCCAGCACTGCGAGAAATCGAAGAGGTGGTTCTCGGCCAGTGTGCTCGGTGCCAACTTGATGGTCTTCACCACCATGCACCCCATTCCCTTCATGCCGTGACAATCGTGGTTGCCTTGCACCTCGGCAATCTGAGCCACCTCGGCGCGGCCCGAGTGCATGCACACTTCCACGCTCAGTCCCGCACTCATCGCCACTATCAGCAATGAGAGCACCAACGATGGAAATATGTGCAATAGTCTCTTCATGCTCGCAAAGTTACAAAAAAGAATCAGTACTGACGCAATATCAGCCACTTAATAAATGCTAATTGCCATCAAATCATAACTATTTAGCAGGATCTCACAAAAGAGAGTCCAATAATAACTGTTCAGCGAATATCTCTCATGCAGAGGGCATGAAGATGGTTTCGTCTTATGGAATTACACAGAGTTATATGAACAAGCTGCAAACAAGCTTACGGACAAGAGAGTGAGAAAAAACAGTTAGACCATATTGCGCCTTAGTGTAAACAAGGTGAAGAAAGTTATTAAGAATTTGAGAATTAGGCATGAGCTAACAAGACGATCTCTTGCCGTATATCGTTTTTTATCTTCTTTTGTTGAGTAAACTGACATTTTTCCGCCCTTTTCCTTGCGATTTTCTGAACCAAACACTATGCCAATCCCAATTTCGCGATTTTTGAGAGATGTATTATAAGCAGTTGATATACAGAGTAATACGGATACACAACACTTTTCTCTCCAAGAAAACAGTAATTTTTACAATGAAATTTCGCCGATGTTGCCTATCAGAAAGCCTTTCTGATGCTATCATCTCGGTAAGATGACATGGTCAGAAAGGCTCTTTGACCAGGTCAGAAAGCCTTTCTGATAGTATCAGGAAGGTACTTTGATAACATGAGCCGACAAAAAGCGGTGACTCATCTTTGTTTTTTCCATTTTCAAGTTTCCTCGCTCTCTGGATCATAACTACGCCGTGATGTCATTTTGTAAAGATCCGTTCATCCTAATATTTCCTTCAAACACCATCGTGAGGCGGTTATTGGGGTAACAAATTCGCCAGTCATTAACCAAGTGGACGAAAGACAAAAAAAAATCCCTCCCGTCTCTCAGCGCTGTAACGCTTGGAGAAGGGAGGGATAATAATTATCGTATAAAATGTAAGAGAGATGAGCGCTTTAGTTTATTTCACTTCAATACTCTTATTCTCTTCTTTCTTGATCTCCTTGCTCACCTTGGGCAATTCGACCGTAAGGATGCCATTCTCGACCTTGGCACTGATCTTCTCCTTGTCGACATCCTCAGGCAAGACATAGGTCTGCTCGTAGTTGCTGTAGTTGAACTCACGGCGCAGATAATGCTCCTTCTTGTTCTCCTCCTTGTGCTCAAACTTATCCTCAATCTTGAGGTTGAGGTTACCTTCGTTGTCAAGGCTGACACGGCAATACTCTTTCTTCAAGCCCGGAGCGGCAATCTCCATCACATAGCCTTTATCTGTCTCCTTGACATTCACTGCCGGAGCGGTAGCGTTCATACGCGGCATCATATCCGTGTCGAAGAAGTCATTAAAGAAGTTTGACATCCAATTGTTATCATTTCTTTTAGCAAGTAACATAAGACATACCTCCTATTTTTGTATTAAAAGTTAATTATTCAGTTCTTTGGAGCTCTTCCATCCTTTCGGACTTCCGAACTTCACTATGCTTATTGCAAAGTATATACCTAAACAATTAACCTGACAATATCAGCCAACATGTCAGTCACCGTCTGACGAAATGACAATCACAGCCTCTTTACTTTCTTCTGAGCAGATTGATCCTGGCCTGTGGCTTGAGCGCCTCGGAGACCTTTTCGGTGTAAGCACCCAGTCTGACGGTGGCCTTGCCGAGGATATGCTCCACGTTGTCGCCCACCATGAATGTGTAGTCGCCGACCTCGCCCTTCCACTGGCTGCCGGCCTCGTCGAAGCTCGTCAGCAGACGGCGCGGCACGCTCATGGTCAGCGTCTGACTCTCACTGGGCTTGAGCATGCGGGTCTTGGCAAAGGCCTTGAGCTCCTTGACCGGCTTCTCCTCACCGCCCTTGGGAGCGGCGACATAGACCTGAGCCACTTGTTTGCCGGCACGCGAACCGGTGTTCTTCACGGTCACCTTCACCGTGACGCCCTGCTTGTCGGCTTTGGCTGAGAGCCCCGACATGGAGAAAGTGGTATAGCTCAGTCCATAGCCGAAGGGATAGGCTACAGTCTTGTCGAAGGAGTCGAAATAGCGGTAGCCGACATAGATATCCTCTTCGTGGTCGATGTAGTTGACACCCTTGACACGATGGTCATAGAGTGCGTCGGTCAGACCGTAGTAATCGGGCTGGCTGGGGAAGTTGGCCGTTGAGGGTACATCGGTGGCTGCTATCGGCCAGGTCATCGTCAGACGGCCGGAAGGATTAGCCTTACCCGTGAGCACATCGGCGACAGCGTTGCCACCTTCCTCTCCCGGCTGCCAAGCCACGAGAATGCCGTCGACAAGACTGCGCCAGGAGACTGTCTCCATCACGGAGCCGGAGTTGATGATGACGATGACGGGCTTGCCCTGCTGATGGAAGACGCTGCTCACGCGGCTGATCATTTGTTTCTCCTGCCCGGTAAGGTTGAACTCGCCCTCGATGCTGCGGTCCATACCCTCACCGGCCTGACGGCCAATGGTGATGATGGCAGCGTCAGCTTCGGGAGCCTCATGCTCTACGCAGCGCTCGGTGATATCGATCTCGTCGAGCTTGGGCTGACCTTGATCAAGGAACCACATCCACGGGTTCTTGTCGGCCTTGAGCTTGGATTTAGCATAAGCCACATATTTAGTATAGATGTCGGTGAGCTGTGGTGTGGTGGAGACGCCGGCGTTTTTCAGTCCGTCGACCATATCCACGACATAAGGCACATTGACGCAGCCCGAGCCCAGGCCACCACTCATGAAGTCGTAGCTGTTGACACCGAAGAGCGCCACCCGCTTGATGCCTTCCATAGGCAACACAGCCTTACCATTGAAGTCACCGTTCTTGAGCAGCACCATGCCCTCGGTACTCGTCTGTCGGGTCACCTGAGCATGCGCTTTGAGGTCGGGTTTGTTGCTGAAAGCGTATTTGTGGAAGCGGGGCGTCTTGACGATATACTCCAGCATGCGGCGCACGTTGCGATCCACATCCTTGATGTCGAGCTTGCCCTCCTTGACAGCCTTCACGATGTCCTCAACCTGAGCTGGATAACCCGGCATGAGCAGGTCGTTGCCCGCCTGCACCTCCTCGGCGACGGGCAGATCAGAGCGCTTGCCAATCCAGTCGGTCATGACGATGCCGTTGAAGCCCCAGTCATCGCGGAGTACCTTGGTGAGCAGGTCGTAGCTGCCCTGGGCATAGACACCGTTGATCTTGTTGTAGGACGACATGATCGTCCACGGCTGTGCCTCACGCACGGCCATCTCGAAGCCACGGAGATAGAGCTCGCGCAAGGCTCGCTGCGAGACACGTTCGTCGACACGTGTGCGGTCGCTCTCCTGAGAGTTGACGGCAAAGTGCTTCATCGACACACCGACGCCCTGACTCTGAATGCCACGGATCATGGCGGTACCGATCATACCGGTGACCACGGGATCCTCGCTATAGTACTCGAAGTTTCGGCCGCAGAGAGGGTTGCGATGGAGGTTCATGCCAGGACCGAGGATGACGTCGCAGCCATACTCCAAGGTCTCGTTGCCCTCGCAGCGCCCTACCTGCTCCACGAGGTCGGTATTCCACGTACAAGCCAAACAGGTGCCCACGGGGAAACCGGTGGCAAAGAAAGTCTGTGTGGTGCCCTCACGATGAGCGTCGATATGCACACCGGCAGGACCGTCGCAGACCACCGTTGCGGGTATGCCCAGCCGTGGGATGGCCACGGTGATGCCGGCTGCTCCGGCTACCAATTTCTTCTGATGGCCGAGCATGGAGCCCGAACCGACAAAGCCGTCGTTGCCACCGCCGACAAGCATCTGAGCCTTCTCCTCCAAGGTCATCGCCTGGAGCACTTGGTCGATGTTGTGGGCATTGAGTTGTGGAGCCTGAGCCGAAGCCGTGCCCACCATGCAGAGCGACAGCATCAATGTAGATAGTTTTTTATTCATGATGTATAATAATATTATAATGTGTGTTGATCAATGCATTTTCTTGAACTGACGGATCACGCCGCTGATGACGCTGAGCGTAGAGCTGTCGCAGTCGAAGACTGAGTTGAGTCCCTGCTGCTCCTGAGCCGGATCGTTGGTATAGGGATCACCCACCTGCCACTGCTCATGGCGTGGACGGGCCTCCCCACCCCATCCCCAGAAGTTGCAGCCGGCGAAGCGTCCGCCTTTGTGCGCATTGTCGGCCACAAGCTGGAAGACATATTTATAATATGCATCGCGACCCTTCGTCGGGGATCCCGGACGGAAGCTCATGCCATCGCGGGGATAGCCAAACTCCTCCATGACGAGGGGCTTGCCCAAGCGTTGGCAGATGGCAAGATGGCGCGAGATATAGTCCTTGGTGTTGGCGCAGGCACGCGGCAGCTTCTCCACGAGGGAGTCAGCCTTGGACCAGCCCCAGTTGTAGGGCCACAGATGGACATTGCAGTAGTCGACATTCTTGTCGGCACAGATGGTCTCGTAGCACTTGTAGTCGCCCTCGCAACCCCATGCGCCCTCACTGCCGATGGAGATGAGATGGTGCTTGTCGATGCTGCGGATGAGGGCAGAGGTCTCGCTCAGCCACCGCTCAAAGGCTGGGATAGCCTCCTTGGAGAAGGCGCGCGGCTCATTCCCAATCTGCCACGACATGATGGCGGGGTCATCGACATAGCGCTTATGGGTGTAACGGTTGGTGCGGCCGAGGATGAAGCGCACATTGTCGTAGAAAAGCTGATGAGCTTTCTCGTTGGAGGCGAATTGCTCCACAAACTTCATGAACGCAGGATAGCCAGCCTCGTTGGGCCGCGGCGCCTTGCCGAGTCCGGCCTGCTCGAGGTAGTAGCCGTAGCCCCCACTCCATTCCCACGAGTTGTTGAGGTAGAGCACAGCCATCATCTTGCGCTTGCCCATCTGCTGGAGCAGATAGTCGAGTCCGGCGAGGATGGTGTCGTTGTATACGCCCGGCGCTTCCTGCAGCGTCGGCTCCACCTTGGTCTTCACACCCCGCTGTCCGTCGGAGCCCACGAGAATGCGCAGATTGTCGATGCCAGCAGCCTTCAACCGGTCGAGCTCACGACAGAGGCGCGCACGGTCACCACCCTGCCCCGTAGAGCCAAGGATGGCACCATACCACAGATTGGTGCCTACATAATAATACGGTTTACCACCGCGCCAAAACTTGCCGTTGTGGCAACGGACATACTGGGCTTGAAGCGTAAAGGGAAACAACAGGAGCATGATGAGCGCCCCGAAAAGATGTTGTAATGTCAATTTCATGATGTTGTTATCAGGTTTATATTTATCTATTGCAAAGATACTGCAAATCATCGAGACTCCTTTGCACTTTCTTTGCAAATAATAGTATTTTGTTTGCAAATCCTTTGCGTCTGATTCGGTACACTATTTGCAACTTTGCAAGTAACCAAGCAGCTAAGCATTATGAAGTCAACAAAAATCATCAGTATTGCGGAGCTCGCCATCACAGCCATCTATGTAGCGCTCTGCACCTCGGTCAGTGGAAGCCTGCCACACAGTATGTCGTGCACCTCGTATCTGATTCCGCACGAACTGGACTTCTCATTATACATATTGACGGTCATCGCCTTCGTGGCTACTACTCTCTTTCGCCACACCGACAAGAAAGGACGGGCCATGGTGTGGCTGATGATCATAGGGCTGGCCGACGTGGCTCTCTCGCCCCATTACCACACCTCCAATACGTTTCTCCACTATTTCGGCGGCATCCTCTGCTGCGTGGCCTCGGTGATCTATGTCTTCCACCGCTGCCCCAAGATACTCTATCTTTGGCTTCCCTGCTTTGTCGTCTGCCTGGTATGGCCCCGCTGCCACATCATGTTTCAGGAGCTCACGTGCATGATAGAAATGATAGTGCTCAATTTCATCAGTGACAAGAAAGGACTGAGCCCTGCGCACAAAGAGGCTGAAAAGATGAAATAACTGTATTTTTTCTCTTGTAAGAGTTATTTTAACGGATATTCATTGAGAAACTCGATTTTTATTACTATCTTTGTGCTAACGTAAAGACCAAAGACAAAGACTGAAATGAACAAGATTCTAAAGAAAACACAATTCTCGGAAAAGGTGTTCTGTCTGGAGGTGGAGGCGCCGCTCATCGCGCGCAGCTGCCGCTCTGGACATTTCATCATCGTGCGTGTGGACAAAGACAGCGAGCGTGTGCCCTACACCATCGCCAAGTCAGACCCCGAAAAGGGTACTCTCACCCTCGTGGTGCAAGAGGTGGGATTGTCCTCTACCAAGCTCTGTCAACTCAATGTGGGTGACGAGGTGCAGGATATCGTAGGACCCTTGGGCAATGCGTCGAAGATTGAGAAATATGGTACCGTGGTGTGTGCCGGAGGTGGCATTGGCATTGCAGCCATCCTACCGATCCTCACCGCACTCAAGCAGGCCGGCAACCGCGTCATCTCGGTGCTCGCCGGACGCACAAAGAATCTTGTTATCATGGTCGATGACGTCAAGAAATACAGTGACGAGGTCATCATCATGACCGACGACGGCTCCTACGGCGAGAAAGGCGTGGTCACCGTCGGCGTGGAAGAGGTCATCAAGCGCGAGCATGTCGACAAAGTACTCGCCATTGGTCCTCCGGTGATGATGAAATTCACCTCGCTGTTGGCTCATAAATATGGTATTCCCAACGATGTCTCGCTCAACACCATCATGGTCGACGGTACGGGTATGTGCGGCGCCTGCCGACTGACGATTGGCGGAAAGACAAAGTTTGTATGCATCGACGGCCCGGAGTTCGATGGTGATCTCGTCGACTGGGATGAGATGATGAAGCGCATGGGCACCTTCAAAGGAGTGGAAAAAGAGGAGATGGACAACTATGAGCGCCACCTCCACTACGACGATGAAGCGAAGCCCTGTGTGGCTTGCAACACGGTTGAGACGGCAGCGTCCTCGCCCGACGACGGCAAGGAGCCCGTGGAGAGTCTCATCAACCGCAGCGCACCCTGGCGCGAGGAACTACGCAAGAAGATGACGTCCAAGGAGCGCAAGCAGATTGAGCGCGTGAAGATGCCGGAACTCGACCCCGTCTACCGCGCCACCACTCGCACTGAGGAGGTGAACAAAGGACTGACGCTCGACATGGCGATGAGTGAGGCTCGTCGCTGCCTCGACTGCGGTAAGCCAAGCTGCGTCGAGGGATGCCCGGTGAATATCAACATTCCGTCGTTTATCAAGAATATCGAGCGTGGACATGTCCTCGACGCTGCTCGCGTGCTGAAGATGACCTCTGCCCTGCCCGCTGTCTGTGGCCGCGTATGCCCGCAGGAGAAGCAGTGCGAGAGCCAGTGCATCCACTTGAAGATGAAGGAGCCTGCCGTGGCCATCGGCTACCTCGAGCGCTTCGCAGCAGACTATGAGCGCGAGAGCGGACGTGGTGTGCTGCCCGAGGTGGCTCCGTCGAACGGCATCAAGGTGGCCGTCGTAGGATCGGGACCATCGGGACTGAGCTTTGCCGGCGACATGGTGAAGAAAGGCTACGAGGTCTATGTCTTCGAGGCACTCCACGAAATCGGCGGTGTGCTGAAATATGGTATTCCCGAATTCCGACTGCCCAACCACATCGTAGACGTGGAAATCGACAACCTGCGCCAGATGGGCGTGCATTTCCAAACCGACTGCATCGTGGGCAAGACGATCACCGTGAAGGACTTGGAGGACAAGGGATTCCGCGGTATTTTCGTGGGTTCAGGTGCCGGACTGCCCAACTTCATGGACATCCCCGGTGAGAACTACATCAACGTGATGTCGAGCAACGAATACCTCACCCGCGTCAACCTCATGGATGCAGCTAATCCCGATACTGATACTCCTATTAATATTGGTAAGAAGGTAGTTGTCGTCGGTGGCGGTAACACGGCTATGGACTCCTGTCGCACAGCTAAGCGCCTGGGTGCTGACGTGACGCTCGTCTACCGTCGTTCTGAGGCTGAGATGCCCGCACGACTCGAGGAGGTGAAGCACGCGAAGGAAGAGGGTATCCACTTCCTCACGCTCCATAATCCAAAGGAATATCTCGCCGACGACAACGGACGTGTGCGCGCCGCGGTGCTCGACGTCATGGAACTCGGCGAACCCGATGCCAGTGGCCGTCGTCGACCGGTGGCTACGGGTAGGACCGAGACGCTCGAATGCGACCAGGCCATCGTGGCCATCGGGGTATCACCCAACCCATTGGTACCCAAGAGTATCCAGGGATTGGAACTCGGACGCAAGAACACGATCGTGGTCAACGACGAGATGCAGTCGAGCCACCCCGACATCTATGCTGGTGGAGACATTGTGCGCGGCGGTGCTACGGTCATCCTGGCCATGGGCGACGGACGATGTGCCGCTGCCAACATGGACAAGCATCTGAAAGAAGCTAAATAGACATATTTGTTTTGACATGAAAAAAAAACAGGTATGGA
Organism: Prevotella sp.; assembly: GCA_052355365.1. Lineage (GTDB taxonomy): Bacteria > Bacteroidota > Bacteroidia > Bacteroidales > Bacteroidaceae > Prevotella. The sequence goes on from DAWDCC010000075.1 coordinate 11,931, forward strand.
TCCTCACGGCACTGCTCCTCGCAGCGGTGCCCGCAGGAGCCCAGAAGCGAAACACCACAGTGAAAGGAAAGGCTGTGGCCACGATGAAAATAAAGACCAACAGCAACGGCGGACGGCAACTCTTCAACACGTTGCTGCCTGCCACGGCCAAGGTGATGTTCATCGACAGCGTGGTCGTGGCTAAAAACGACTTCCTCAGCCATATTCCACTCAACGCCGAGGCGGGAAAGCTCTCTGTGAAAAGCAGAAAGGGCAACAACGCCTTAGCACAGTATGAGACAGAATTGGACGACCGACGCTTCTATGCCTTGGGCGACAGCACCTCCACGACGCTCTACGTGCAGACCAAAGTGGGCAACGCCTGGAGCCAGCAGTCGTGCCTTGCTGACATTAGCGACGAAGACTATCATTGGCAAAACCATCCCTTCCTCTGCGCCGACGGGATCACGCTCTTCTTCTCGGCAACAGGCCCCAACTCTGTCGGCGGACGGGACATCTTCATGACTTCTTATGACAACGATAAGGATGAGTGGCTACAACCACAAAACTATGGATTGCCCTTCAACTCTACGGCCAACGACTATCTCTTGGCTATCGATGACCTCGACACACTCGGATGGCTCGTCAGCGACCGCCATCAGCACGCCGACAGTGTATGTATCTACACCTTCGTGCCAACGCAGGTGAGAAAGGACTTCACCACTGACAACCTCTCCTCGGCGCAGCTGGAGCGCTATGCGCAAATCCACAGTATCGCCGACACTTGGTCCTTCGGAGACCGGAAAGCGGCTCTCAGACGACGCGACGCGATGATGGCGCGCGCAAAAGTGTCCAAGACGCACGTTACTACGTCATTTATCTTCAACGACAACACGCTGATCACTGACGAGAAGCAATTGAAATCGCCTATGGCAAGAAACCTTTTCCGGCAATGGGTGGAGCTCAATAATATGATCGACGACACGCGTCGCAGTCTCGACCACAACCGTGAGCTATACGCACGCGGACAACGGACGCTCGCACAAGATATCCTTAGCAAGGAGAAGGACTTAAAGCAGCAGCTGACCGACCTCCACAACGTGGCAAAGAAACTGCGGCAGGCTGAACTGCAAAAGTAGTAATTCATCATAAGCAAGTAGTACTTGTAACTTTAAATCTTAACAACCATGGAAAAGACTGTATTTCCTGAGTCTGAACTGATTATCAATGGCGACGGCTCTATCTTTCATCTGCACCTGCACCCAACGCAACTCGCTGATAAGGTGATTCTCGTAGGTGACCCAGCTCGTGTCACGCTTGTGGCTTCGCACTTCGACTCAAAAGAGTGCGAGGTGAGCAACCGCGAGTTCCACACCATCACCGGCTCCTACCACGGCAAGCGCATCACTGTTCAGAGTACGGGTATCGGATGCGATAACATCGACATCGTGCTCAATGAGTTGGACGCATTGGCAAATATCGATTTCCAAACGCGTACCGAAAAGGACCACCACCGACAGCTCACTTTCGTGCGCATCGGCACCTGCGGAGGTCTGCAACCCTACACTCCAACGGGAACTTTCATCGCCAGCGTGAAGAGCATCGGCTTCGATGGACTGCTCAACTTCTATGCCGGACGCGACGAAGTGAGCGATCTCAAACTCGAACAGGCCTTCAAAGAGCATGTGGGATGGAAAGCCTCCATGGGAAATCCTTATGTGGCTACTTCCGACGCTGAGCTACTGAACCGCATCGCCGGGGAGGATATGGTGCGCGGATACACCATCTCATGCAATGGCTTCTTCGGCCCTCAAGGTCGTCGCCTCCGTCTGCCCTTAGCTGAGCCCAAACTCAACGAACGCATCGAGAGCTTTGAGTATGATGGCTTGCGCGTGACCAACTTCGAGATGGAGTCGAGTGCTATCTCCGGACTGTCGCAGCTCATGGGCCATCGTGCCGTCACCTGCTGCATGGTCATCGCCAACCGCGTCGCACATAAGGCTGAGAGCAATTATAAAGCTGATATCGATTCACTAATTCAAAAAGTACTGGAGAGAATATAAAATGTCAATTATTTGTGCTCCTGCTACCCGCACTGGGGGTGCCATTGCCGTCGTTCGTGTGAGCGGTGAAGGCTGTTTGGCGCTTATCGACAAAATCTTCACTGCCAAAAGCCATCAGCCACTGACTGAGGCTAAGCCCTATACCCTGCACTATGGCGAAATAAAAGACTATCAGGGCAACAGCCTCGACGATGTGCTCATCAGCGTTTTCCATGCCCCAAACAGCTATACCGGCGAGGAAAGCGCTGAAATCAGTTGCCATGGCAGCCAGTATATCACCAACACAATACTGCAACTGCTCATCGACAACGGATGTCGCATGGCCCAGCCTGGTGAATACACGCGTAGGGCTTATCTCAACGGTAAGATGGATCTGAGCCAGGCTGAGGCCGTCGCAGACCTTATTGCGGCCAACAACAAGGCAACACACCATCTCGCCATAAGCCAGCTCAAAGGACATTTCAGTTCGGAGCTTTCCAAACTGCGTGAGCAACTGTTGAAGATGACTTCTCTGCTCGAACTGGAGTTGGACTTTAGTGACCATGAAGAACTCGAATTCGCGGATCGCACAGAGCTCATCCAGCTTGCACGACATATCGATGACCGCGTCTCTACCCTCGCCCACTCCTTCCAAACGGGAAATGCCCTGAAGAAAGGTATTCCTGTGGCCATCGTCGGCAAGACCAATGTAGGCAAGAGCACGCTGCTCAACCAACTGCTCCATGAGGACAAAGCTATCGTCAGTGACATCGACGGCACCACGCGTGATACGGTGGAGGACACGATACTCATCCATGGCATCACCTTCCGCTTCATTGACACAGCTGGCATTCGCCACACCGACGACCGCATCGAACAACTCGGCATTGAACGCTCCTATCAGAAGATGGACGAGGCCTCCATCATCGTGTGGCTCGTTGACCATCAACCCTCCGACAAGGAAACTTCTGACATTGCCAATCGTATTGGTGACAAGCCCCTTATCCTTGTCCACAATAAGGTCGACCTTGCTGCTGATTCTCAGGACGATACTTCTACCGGCTCCATCGTCTCCACTTCTTTGCAACCAGCTACCGAGTTGAGCATCAGCGCCAAATTTGGTCAAGGCATCGAGCAATTGGAAGACGCCATCTTCCGACTCGCTGACATCCCAGAGCTGACAGAGGACACTGTTATCATCACCAACAGCCGCCACTACGACGCGCTCATCCATGCTCATGAGGCTCTTGAACGTGTTCTCTCCGGTCTCACCTCTTCCCTCTCCTCCGATCTCGTAGCCGAAGACCTCCGTCAGGTTCTCCAAATTCTTGGAGACATCACCGGTGGTTCCATCTCCAGCCAAGAGACCCTCAACAACATTTTCCAGCACTTCTGCATCGGAAAGTGAAACGTGTTCAGACTGTCAATAAAGAACTTTTGTTAGAA
>DAWDCC010000076.1:0-15046 GCA_052355365.1 Prevotella sp.
CAGCTATTGGCGGACGGCTTTAGCTTTTACGCCTTAGCGCAAATTAGTACAACACATTTTATATTCATACTATTATGAAAGCTTTAACTCATACCGATTTCCATTTCGAAGGACAGAAGAGCGTTTACCATGGCAAGGTACGCGACGTTTACAACATCAACGATGACCTCATCGTTATGGTCGCAACAGACCGAATCTCAGCATTCGACGTGGTCTTGCCAAAAGGCATTCCTTTCAAAGGCCAAGTGCTTAACCAGATCGCGTCTAAGTTCCTTGACCAGACAGCCGACATCTGCCCTAACTGGAAACTGGCAACCCCCGATCCAATGGTCACCGTGGGACTGAAATGCGAGGGCTTCCGTGTGGAGATGATCATCCGTTCTATCCTTACCGGTTCTGCTTGGCGCGCTTACAAAGACGGATGCCGTGAGCTCTGTGGCGTGAAATTGCCGGAAGGTATGCATGAGAATGAGCGCTTCCCTGAGCCCATCATCACTCCTACCACCAAGGCTGACGAAGGTCACGATATGAACATCTCCCGCGAAGAGATCATCAAGCAGGGTATCGTTTCTGCCGAGGACTATGCTGTCATCGAGGACTGGACACGCAAGCTCTTCCAGCGCGGACAGGAGATTGCCGCTAAGCACGGCCTGATCCTCGTCGACACCAAATACGAATTCGGCAAGCGCGACGGCAAACTCTATCTTATCGACGAGATCCACACACCGGATTCCAGCCGCTACTTCTATGCCGACGGCTACGAGGAACGTCTGGCAAAGGGCGAGCCTCAGCGTCAGCTCTCTAAGGAGTTCGTAAGACAGTGGCTCATCGAGCGCAACTTCATGAACCAGCCCGGACAGACCATGCCGGAGATCACCGACGAGTACGCTGAGAGCGTATCGGAGAGATACATTGAGCTTTATGAGCACATCACGGGTGAGAAATTCGACAAGGCTGCTGAGGAAGGCGACATTGCTGCACGCATCGAGCGCAATGTGAAGAACTATCTCGCAACACGTAAGTAAAAGCTCAACGCATCAGGAATGTACAAGCAAGAGCGCATTAAGCCCTACGATGGCAAAGGTGACAAAGGGCAACTCGTAGAGGAGATGTTCGACAACATCGCCGACAACTACGACACCCTCAACCACCGACTGTCATGGAATATCGACAAAGGATGGAGACGCAAGGCTATCAAGGCCCTTGCACCTTTCCATCCCAGTTCCGTCCTTGACGTGGCAACGGGAACGGGCGACTTTGCCATACTCTCCGCCCGTCTGCTCCATCCTCAGAAACTCATCGGTGCCGACATCTCGGAAGGGATGATGAACGTAGGACGACAGAAAGTGAAAGCAGCGGGACTGGACAACATCATCTCTTTCCAGAAAGAAGACTGCATGCATCTGTCATTCCCCGACAACACTTTCGATGCTGTCACAGCGGCCTTTGGCATCAGAAACTTTCAGGATCTTGACCAGGGACTGCGCGAGATGTGCCGCGTATTGAAGAAAGGTGGCCATCTGAGTATTGCGGAGCTTACCGAGCCTGTTCACTTCCCCATGAAGCAGTATTTCAAGCTCTATTCCCACACCTTCCTGCCTATCTATGGCAGCATCATCTCTAAAGACAAGAGCGCATACAGCTACCTCACGGCCACCATCGAAGCCTTTCCACAGGGAGAACAGATGATGGACATCCTGCAAAAGGCTGGCTTCTCCAAGGTCTCCTTCCGGCGACTGACCTTCGGAATATGCACTCTGTACTTCGCCGAAAAATAACCATCACGTCAAATAAGTAACACCAGCTGCACAATGGACAAATACGGACTGATAGGCTATCCTCTTGGACACTCATTCTCCATCAGCTACTTCAATGAGAAGTTCCAAAACGAGAACATTGATGCTACGTACGAAAACTTTGAGATCCCCACGATCGAGGAACTACCCGAGATTCTTGACTCCAATCCTGAACTAAGAGGACTTAACGTCACGATCCCCTACAAAGAAAAGGTCATCAGCTATCTCGACTCTCTCTCTCCCGAAGCACGCGAGATCGGTGCCGTCAATGTCATCAAAGTCACCCATAAGAACAAGAAAACGATTCTTAAGGGCTTCAACAGCGATGTCATCGGATTCGCTCAGAGCATCGAACCGCTATTAGAGCACTTCCATAAGAAAGCACTCATCCTCGGTACCGGCGGTGCGTCGAAAGCCATTGACTTCGGCCTGAAGTCGCTTGGATTGCAGACGATGAAAGTCAGCCGATATGAAAAGTCAGGTACCATTGAGTACAGCCACATCACTGCTGATACGATTAAGGAGTATAACGTGATCGTCAACTGCACGCCTTGTGGCATGTATCCTCACGCCGACGAATGTCCTAACCTCCCCTACGATGCCATGGACAACCATACGCTTCTCTATGATCTCATCTACAATCCTGACGAGACGCTGTTTATGAAGAAAGGAAAAGAGCGTGGTGCTGTAGTGAAGAACGGGCTGGAGATGCTTCTGCTCCAGGCTTTCGCCAGTTGGCAGTTCTGGAATGACGAAAGGTAAGGCACCATCATCCTCAAGATTCTATAATACCACATTATTATATTATTATCACCCAAGACTTACGATTGAAAAATGAATAATCGATACATGATGCGAGGCGTCAGTGCCGCCAAGGAAGATGTGCACAACGCTATCAAGAATATCGACAAGGGTATCTTCCCTCAGGCTTTCTGCAAGATCATCCCCGACATCCTCGGCGGCGATCCGGAATACTGCAATATCATGCACGCTGATGGCGCCGGCACAAAGTCTTCTTTGGCCTATCTCTATTGGAAGGAGACAGGTGATCTGAGCGTTTGGAAGGGAATTGCACAAGACGCTATCGTCATGAACACCGATGACCTGCTCTGTGTGGGAGCTGTTGACAACATCCTTGTGTCCAGCACCATCGGCCGCAACAAGATGTTGATTCCCGGTGAAGTCATCAGCGCTATTATCAACGGCACTGATGAACTGCTTGAAGAACTGCGTAGCATGGGCATCGGCATCTGGCCCACAGGCGGCGAGACGGCCGACGTTGGCGACTTGGTACGTACCATCATCGTTGACTCCACTGTCACTTGCCGCATGAAGCGCAAGGATGTCATCAACAATGCCAACATCCGTCCAGGTGATGTCATTGTGGGTCTCAGTTCCACGGGGCAGGCTACTTATGAGCATCTGTACAATGGTGGCATGGGCAGCAACGGACTGACGAGTGCCCGCCACGATGTCTTCGCGAAGTATCTGGCTGAGAAATATCCCGAGAGCTATGACCATGCCGTTCCCGACGAACTGGTGTATAGCGGCAAATACCACCTCACCGACAAGATCGAAGGAGTGCCGGTGAATGCCGGCCAGATGGTGCTCTCCCCGACCCGTACCTACGCTCCTGTCATCAAGAAGCTCTTGGACGAGTTGCGTCCCGAGATTCACGGTATGGTGCACTGCACCGGCGGAGCTCAGACCAAAGTCCTGCACTTCGTAGGCGAGAACTGCAAGGTGGTGAAAGACAATATGTTCCCCGTGCCCCCACTCTTCAAGACCATTCACGATTGCTCCGGCACAGACTGGAAAGAGATGTATCAGGTCTTCAACATGGGACACCGCATGGAGATCTACGTCCGTCCGGAAGTTGCGGATCAAGTCATCGCTGTGAGCAAGAGCTTCAACATCGATGCCCAGGTCATCGGGCACATCGAAGAAGGCAAGCGCTCGCTGACCATCAAGTCAGAATTTGGAACGTTTGAATATTAAGTCCAACGTTTGCAGCTAAGGACAAGCGTTTGAATATTAAACTATAAGACGATTTATGCCAGAAAACAATAGCATATTGGAGAAGCTTGACGGTTTGGAGGCCCGCTACGAGGAAGTCAGCACCCTCATCACCGACCCCTCTGTCATTGCCGATCAACAGCGTTATGTGAAACTCACCAAAGAGTATAAGGATCTCGACGACATCATGAAGGCTCGCAAGAGATACATCGACTGTCTCAATGCCATCAAGGAGGCCAAAGACATACTGGCCAACGAGAAAGATCCCGACATGAAAGAAATGGCCCGTGAGGAGCTCTCTGAGAATGAAAACCTTAAGCCACAACTTGAGGAAGACATCAAGATCGCTCTTGTGCCAAAAGATCCGGAAGACGCGAAAAACGTGCAGATGGAGATCCGTGCAGGAGCCGGCGGTGATGAGGCTGCACTCTTTGCCGGCGATCTCTTCAACATGTACAAGAAATACTGTGAGTCGAAAGGCTGGACCGTCAGTGTGACGAGTGTCTCGGAAGGTGCTGTCGGCGGCTACAAGGAGATCGACTTTGCCGTGAGTGGCGATAATGTCTACGGCACACTGAAATATGAGAGTGGAGTGCATCGTGTGCAGCGCGTTCCGGCAACAGAGACTCAGGGCCGTATGCATACCTCTGCCGCCACAGTCGCCGTGCTCCCGGAAGCTGAGAAGTTTGAGGTTCACATCAACGAAGGCGACATCAAGTGGGACACGTTCCGCTCCAGTGGTGCCGGTGGTCAGAACGTCAACAAGGTGAGCTCCGGTGTCCGTCTGCGTTACCCCTGGAAGAACCCCAACACGGGTGAGGTAGAGGAAATCCTCATCGAGTGTACCGAGACGCGTGACCAGCCCAAGAACAAGGAAAGAGCACTGAGCCGCCTCTATACATATATATATGATCACGAGCATCAGAAATATGTTGACGACATCTCCAGCCGTCGCCGTTCTCTGGTGTCTACCGGTGACCGCAGTGCCAAGATTCGTACTTACAACTTCCCACAGGGCCGCATCACTGACCACCGCATTGGCTACACCATCCACGACCTGCAAGGATTTCTCGGTGGCAACATCCAAGACATGATCGATCATCTCACCGTGGCCGAGAATGCCGAGAAGCTTAAGGAAAATGAACTGTAAGCTGAGACCTAACAGTAAGCCATTGAAGGCAAACTGAAAACAAATAGCTTGGTAACTGCAAGCAGATGACTGGTAACAGCAAACAGATAATTAGTAACAGCAAACAGATAATAGTTAAGAAACGAAGACTATGAATCGCAAACAATTAGTCGAACAGATATTCCGGAAGAAGACGTTTCTCTGTGTAGGTTTGGATCCCGACATCCGCAAGGTGCCGGAATGTGTCCAGCAGGAGGAAGATCCCATCTTCTTCTTCAACAAGCAGATCATCGACGCCACAGCACCCTACTGCGTCGCCTACAAGCCCAATTTGGCTTTCTACGAGTGCATGGGTGTCAAGGGCATGATTTCTTTTGAGCGCACGGTGGAGTATCTTCAGAAGTTCTATCCCGATCATTTCATCATCGCAGACGCCAAGCGTGGCGACATCGGCAACACCTCAGCCATGTATGCGCGCACCTTCTTCGAGGAGTACAACGTCGATGCCCTTACCGTGGCCCCCTATATGGGTGAGGACAGCGTCACTCCTTTCCTTGAATACAAAGGCAAATGGGTCGTATTGCTGGCACTGACAAGCAACAAGGGCAGCCATGATTTCCAACTCACAGAGGACAAGGACGGCGGGCGCCTGTTCGAAAAAGTGTTGAAAAAGTCACAGCAGTGGGGCAATGAGGACAACATGATGTATGTGGTCGGAGCCACTCAGGGGCAGATGTTCCAAGACATCCGCAAAGCAGCTCCCAACCATTTCCTTTTAGTTCCGGGCGTTGGCGCACAGGGCGGTTCACTCCAGGAGGTTTGCAAATATGGCATCATCAAAGACTGTGGCCTGCTGGTCAACTCCAGCCGCGGCATCATCTATGCCAGTCATGACGAAAACTTCGCAAAGGGCTCTGCAGAGAAAGCCAAGGAATTGCAACAGCAAATGGAAGTGGAACTGTCTAAAATCGGATAAGTAAAAACACACTGCTCATTCAAAAAGAGCCTCATTTCATTTCACAAAAGGCGTACTAATGTGCAATCAGTGCGTCTTTTTTTATTTAAAATGCACAAAATTTCAGCCTATCTTCAAGGATTCGAGAATAATTTATTATATTTGCAGAAATGTTTCAATCCTAATAGAAGATGGAATTTACCGCAAAGCAAATTGCTCAGTTTGTTCAGGGCACTATCGAAGGAGATGAGAACGCCAACGTGCACACCTTTGCCAAGATCGAGGAGGGCACCGCAGGCTCTATTTCCTTTTTGGCCAACCCCAAGTATATCCACTATTTATATGATACCAAGTCCACCATTGTATTGGTAGACTCGCAGATAAGCATCGACCGTCCGGTAGCCGCCACGCTCATCCGTGTGGACAATGCGCGTGACTGTGTCGCACGGCTATTGCAGCTCTACGAATCAGCCAAACCCAAGAAGCACGGCATCGACCCTCTGGCTTTCGTCTCGCCTAAGGCCAATATCGGAAAGGATGTCTACGTGGGAGCTTTTGCTTATATTGCCGATGGCGTGACCATCGGCGACGGCTCACAGATCTATCCCAATGTGACCATCATGAACAATGCCTCGCTGGGTGCCAACTGCCTGATCTATCCTCAGGTGAGCATCTATCACGACTGCAAGCTTGGCAACAACGTCACGATCCATTCCGGCAGTGTCATTGGTGCTGATGGCTTTGGCTTTGCTCCCAACGCTCAGACGGGTCAGTACGATAAGATTCCTCAGATCGGCATCGTTACCATTGAGGACAATGTAGAGATTGGTGCCAACACTTGCATTGACAGATCGACGATGGGCTCCACTTTCGTCAGAAAAGGCGTAAAACTCGACAACCTCGTGCAGATTGCCCACAATACCGACATTGGAGAAAACACAGTGATGTCGGCACAGGTCGGTGTGGCTGGCTCCACCAAGGTAGGTCAGTGGTGTATGTTTGGCGGACAAGTAGGTGTCTCCGGCCATATCACCATCGGCGACAAAGTGCTGTTGGGTGCACAGTCCGGCGCTCCGTCGTCCATCAAGTCCAACCAGACCCTGATCGGTACTCCCCCAATGCCTCAATTCGCTTATTTCAAGAGTCAGGCTCTGTTCCAAAGACTTCCGGAAATCTACAAGCAGCTGAACGCATTGCAGAAAGAAGTGGAAGAACTGAAGAAAAAATCATAACAACAGACTTACATAACAACGAGATAAAATAACCCCAACAGAGCTTTATACGCTTTATCGTTAAGCAATACAATAAAGATGGATACAGAAAAGCAAAAAACGCTTGGTGGCAGTTTCTCACTCTTTGGTAAGGGACTGCACACTGGTCTGAACCTCACTGTGACATTCAATCCCGCACAGGAAAACACAGGCTATAGAATCCAACGCATCGATCTGGAAGGACAACCTATTATCGAGGCGATTGCTGAGAATGTCAGCAACACTGAACGTGGTACCGTTCTGCAACAAGGAGATGCCCGCGTCTCTACCGTCGAGCATGGCATGTCAGCCCTTTACGCAATGGGCATTGACAACTGTCTCGTCCAAGTCAATGGCCCCGAATTCCCAATTCTGGATGGTTCGGCTGCTATGTATGTTGAGCAAATCAAGAAAGTGGGCATCATAGAGCAGAGCGCGCCCAAGGACTATTATATCATCCGCAAGAAGATAGAGATCAAAGACGAGGAGAGCAGCTCATGTATCACCATCCTCCCGGATATGGACTTTTCTATTACAGCCATGTGCTCCTTCCCATCGAAATTCATTTCCAGCCAGTTCGCCACACTCGACAAGATGGAGAACTATGCCGAGGAAATAGCGCCAGCCCGCACCTTCGTCTTCGTGCGTGACATCGTGCCCTTGCTCAAAGCCAACCTCATCAAAGGTGGCGACTTGGACAATGCCATCGTCATCTATGAGAAGCCGGAGGAGCAGGCTCAGCTCGACAAACTTGCCGACCTGTTGAAGGTGCCACACATCGATGCCGCCAAGATCGGCTATATCCAGCACAAGCCGCTCATGTGGGGCAACGAGTGCACACGCCACAAGCTTCTCGACATCATTGGTGACATGGCCTTGATCGGCAAGCCCATCAAGGGACGCATCATCGCCACACGCCCCGGCCACACCATCAACAACAAGTTCGCACGTCTGATGCGCAAAGAGATCAGAAAGCATGAGGTGCAAGCTCCTATTTACGATCCCAACGAGGAACCGCTGATCGACAACATACATATCCGTCAGCTACTCCCCCACCGCTATCCCATGCAGCTCGTCGACAAGGTTGTAGCCATGGGAGCGACGAGCATCATCGGCGTGAAGAACGTCACTGCCAACGAGCCTTTCTTTCAAGGTCACTTCCCCGATGAACCCGTCATGCCTGGCGTGCTGCAAATCGAGGCTATGGCACAGTGCGGCGGACTGCTCGTTCTCAGCCAGCTTGACGAACCTGAGAAATGGTCGACCTATTTCCTCAAGATCGATGACGTGAAGTTCCGCCATAAAGTAGTTCCAGGAGATACACTGCTTTTCCGTGTGGAGTTGCTGGGCCCCGTCCGTCATGGCATTAGCTCCATGAAAGGATATATGTTCGTCGGTGATCATGTCGTGTCCGAAGCTACCTTCACGGCCCAGATTGTCAAGAACAAATAAGCCCCTTTATTAATTTCAAGACACCAATTACACAGAATGAATCAGATTAGTCCTTTAGCATTTGTACATCCCGAAGCAAAGTTAGGTGACAACAACGTCATCGGCCCCTTCTGCTACATCGACAAGAATACAGTGCTTGGTGACAACAACGTGATGCAAAACAGCGTCACAATCAACTACGGCGCCCGCATTGGCAACAACAACGAGTTCTTCCCAGGTGCCAGCATATCCACCAAACCACAAGATCTTAAGTTCAAGGGTGAGGAGACCCTCTGCGAGATCGGCGATAACAACAGCATCCGCGAGAACGTAACCATTTCCCGAGGCACAGCATCAAAGGGTACCACACGTGTTGGCAACGACAACCTGCTGATGGAAAACATGCACATCGCCCATGACTGCTTCTTTGGCAACGGACTGATCATCGGAAATTCCACCAAGTTTGCCGGTGAGGTCACCTGCGACGACTATGCTGTGATCAGTGCCGAGATCCTTTGCCATCAGTTCTGCCACATCGGCGGCTACGTGATGATTCAGGGAGGTTGCCGTTTCAGCCAGGACATTCCACCTTATATTATAGCCGGCAAGGAGCCGATCCGCTACTGCGGCATCAATCTCGTGGGACTGCGCCGTCATGGTTTCAGCAATGACTTGATTGAGCTCATCCACAATGCCTATCGCCTGCTCTATTCCGAGGGCATCCTCAAAGATGGCATCAAGAAGATCAAGAGCGAACTGCAGATGACACCCGAAATCCAATATATCTGCAACTTTGTCGAGTCTTCCAAGCGTGGCATCATCAGATGATGAAACCTTCCGCTCAAAGAGATGAAAACATACAACGATGAAGCCGGAAAGCTATTGTCATTCTTTAAGAGTTAGGAGCAACTCTGCCCCTAACTCATTTTCCTTTTTATGAAAACACTCTTCGTCGTTCTTGGGCCAACAGGTGTGGGCAAGACTGAGCTATGTCTTTCCATAGCCCGCCATCTCCATACCCCCATCATCAATGCCGACTCCCGGCAAATTTTTAAAGAGATTCCTATTGGGACGGCAGCTCCTACAACAGAGCAGCAGCAGAGCGTCCGCCATTATTTCGTTGGCAACCACAGCCTTCAGGACTACTACAGTGCCTCGATGTTCGAGCAGGATGCCATGAAGCTGATCACGCGTCTGTTCAGCGGAGAGGAAGACGGCTGTGAACACGACAACCTGTTGCTCTCCGGTGGCAGCATGATGTATATCGACGCCGTGTGCGATGGCATCGACGACATCCCGACAGTCCCCGGTGACATTCGCGAGGAACTCAAACGCCGGTTGGCCGATGAAGGACTCCCGGCCCTTGTCGAGCAGCTCCGCCAACTCGATCCCGTACACTGGGCAATCGTCGACCGCAACAATCCCCGCCGGGTCGTCCACGCCTTGGAGATCTGCCTTGCCACGGGCAAGACCTACACCTCTTTCCGCACCCATCGGAAGAAGCAACGGACCTTCAACATCGTCAAAATAGGCCTCTACCGTCCACGTGAGGAACTCTATGCGCGCATCAACGCCCGCGTGCTGAAGATGATCGGCGAGGGCCTTGAGCAGGAAGCCAGAGCCGTGTTTCCTCTTCGCCATCTCAACTCGCTCAACACCGTGGGTTATAAGGAGTTGTTTGCCTATTTCGATGGTCTCATCCCCAAAGAAGAGGCCATCCGGCAGATCCAGTCCGACACCCGCCAATATATGCGCAAGCAACTCACATGGTTCAAGAAAGATAGCTCCATCCGTTGGCTCTCACCCGACAACATTGAAGATATCTTAAAATATATTGATTCCGTTCCATAATCATCTATTATTTTATTACTTTTGTAGACAACAGAACCACCCCCATATAGTCACACACAGGGATGCCCGTTCATGCCGTCAACGACAAGGAATGTCTCTCTGTAGTCATGCGATAACAGAAAGAATAATGAGAAAATTAAAATCTTTCATGAGTTGGTGCTGGAGAAAGGCACGCAACTTCTGGCCTTGGTACAAATCGCTCTACAAAGGACGAAAGTGGTATACCAAAACACTCATCGCCTTTGCGTCTTGTATCGTTGCCTTCCTGCTTTATTTAGGTGCTGTAGACATCAACTTTCTTTGGCTGTTTGGCAAGAGCCCCGGCTATTTCTCCGGCATCATGGATCCTCAGACCAGCCAAGCCTCAGAAATCTATGCCGCCGACGGCACGCTCATCGGCAAGTTCTTCAATGAGAACCGCTCACCCGTGAAATACGAGGAAGTCAACCCTTATTTCTTCAAAGCCCTCATCGATACTGAGGACGAGCGCTACTACAAGCGCCCGCGCGGCATGGCCGTCGACCCGATAGGTATCTTCAGTGCCATGAAGGACGCTGTGCTCCGTCACGACGGTCGCGGTGCCTCCACCATCTCACAGCAGCTGGCCAAAAACATGTTCCGCGTACGCTCGCAGTATTCCACGGGGCTGTTGGGCAAGATCCCAGGCCTTAAGATTCTGATTGTCAAGAGCAAGGAGTGGATCATCGCCACCAAGCTGGAGACGGTCTTCAACAAGAAAGAGATCCTCACGATGTACGCCAACACCGTAGACTTCGGCTCCAACGCCTACGGCATCAAGACGGCAGCCAAGACCTATTTCGACACGACGCCGAAAGATCTGACCACCGAGCAGTGCGCCGTGCTGGTCGGAATGCTCAAGGCAACTACGATGTACAACCCACGTACCAACCCGAAGAACAGTCTGGCACGCCGCAATACGGTGCTCCACAACCTTTATACTCATAGAGACCTCACCCGCGAGGAGTGTGATTCCCTGCAGCAGATCCCTATCCAGCTTCACTTCAAAGTGGAGGAGAACTACGACGGACAGGCCATGTACTTCCGCGAGGCTATCGCCAACGAGCTCCAGGACTGGTGCAAAGAGAACGGCTACGACCTCTACAGCAGCGGCTTGAAGATCTACACCACGCTGGATCCCAAGATGCAGAAATACGCTGAAGAAGCCGTGCTCAAGCAGATGAAAAATGTTCAGCGCAACTTCGACAGCGAATGGGGAGCCGGCAAGAAAGGTGTCTGCTGGTATGACGAGAACGGCAACGAGGTGCCGCACTTCATTGAGGACATCGCTCAGCGACTGCCGCAATACAAGCAGCTCCTGGCTAAATACGCCAACAATCCCGACTCTGTCTCTTACTACATGAACAAGCCCCACACGGTCAAGCTCTTTGACTATGACAAGGGTACAGTAGAGAAGGAGATGTCCTCTCTCGACTCTATCCGCTATATGGTGCATTTCATGCACTGCGCCATGGTGGCCATGGAGCCTGAGACCGGTGCCATCCGCGCCTACGTGGGTGATGTCGACTTCAAGACATGGAAGTTCGACAAGGCCGAGGCAACCCACCAGCCGGGCTCCACCTTCAAGCTCTTTGTCTATACCGAAGCCATGAACCAGGGACTCACTCCTTGCGACAAGCGCCGCGACGAGTATATCTCCATGCAAGTCTATGACAAGAAAAAGCATGAGATGACCACTTGGACGCCTACCAATGCCAACGGCACGTTCTCCGGCGACTCGCTGACACTGCGCAGCGCCTTCGCCCGAAGCATCAACTCCGTGGCCGTGCGCGTAGGTCAGGAGGTCGGCATCAAGCGCATCATCGAGACCGCGCAGGCCATGGGCATCAAGAGCCCGCTCGACGATGAGCCCTCATTGGCCCTGGGATCCAGCGACGTGAAACTCCCCGAGCTGCTCAATGCCTACTGTGTTGTTGCAGACAACGGCCGTCACCACGATCCTGTCATGGTCACACGCATTGTTGACAAAGACGGCAACGAAGTCTATACCGACAACAGCCAGGCCACGCAGGTCATCCCCGTGAAGAGCGCATACCTCATGCAGCAGATGCTCATGGCCGGTACGCATGATCCGGGCGGCACATCCACCTCGCTCTCCTCTTCCGACTATGCCGGTTCCTTCTTCCGCGACACTGACTTCGGTGGCAAGACCGGAACGTCCAACAGCCACGCCGATGCCTGGTTCATGGCCGTCAGTCCCAAGCTCTGCGTCGGCGCATGGGTAGGCGGGGAATACCGAAGCATCCACTTCAAGAGCGGACGGTTGGGACAAGGCTCACGCTCCGCGCTTCCTATCTGTGGCTACTTCATCAAGTCGGTCTTCAGCGATCCGGCCTATAAGAAATACCACGGCCGCTTCGCCAAGCCCGATGACGAGAGCATCACGTCGAGCATGTACAACTGCGTGACCTACGTCGCTCCTGTCAAGCACGACACCGTCCGCCGCGACAGCTCGCACTATGTCAGCAATGAGGAGGTGATTCTTGACGAGGACGGCAACCCGACCGAGGAGCCGCAGAGCCAGACTCCGTCTTCCGCAAGTTCATCCTCTGCCGCAACAGGCAGCAAGACGGGCACCAAGACCGACGACAGTAAGAACACCAAGAAACACAAAAAGACAACCGAAGAGGTCAACTTCAACAATTTGTAAAGTTAAAGCCCCCCACGCTTTCATGAACGATCATCACGACGATCCTGTCGATTTGGAGAACCCGGAGATGCAACAGGCTCTCCAAATCATACAGTTTACCCATCGCTCGCTTTTCCTCACCGGAAAGGCGGGGACGGGTAAATCTACTTTTCTCAGATACGTTGCGGCCCACACCAAGAAGAAACACATCATTCTCGCTCCGACAGGCATTGCCGCCATCAACGCCGGTGGCTCCACGCTCCACAGCTTCTTCAAGATTCCTTTTCACCCGCTCGTTCCCAATGACATCCGCTACACCGTCAGACATCTGCGCGATACCCTAAAGTACAATGCCGAGAAGATCAAGATCATCAAAAGCCTTGAACTGATCATCATCGACGAGGTGAGCATGGTCCGGGCCGACATCATTGACTTCATCGACAAGGTGCTCCGTGTCTATTGCCACCGCATGCGCGAGCCTTTCGGAGGCAAACAGCTGCTGCTCGTCGGCGATGTCTACCAACTGGAGCCTGTCGTCAAGGAGGAAGACCGTCAGCTGCTCAGTCCTTTCTATCGCTCCGCCTTCTTCTTCGAGGCCCATGTCTTCCAGCAACTGCAATTGGTCTCGATAGAGTTGCGAAAGGTCTACCGGCAAAGCGATCCCACCTTTCTCCACATCCTCGACCACATCCGCTCCGCACAAGTGTCGGACACGGATCTGCAACGCCTCAACCGCCAAGTAGAGAGCACGAGTGCCCTCTCGCCCCTCCCTTCTCCTGACACGGCCTCAGAAGCACGTGACAGTCAGCAGCCTGCACCGTCGGCAGCATCTCCCAATGACGTTGAAGGGAAAGGCAAAGCCCAACGCAATGAACTCTCCATCACACTGTCCACCCGCCGCGACACGGTCGACTTCATCAATGACCAAAAGCTGGCGCAGCTGCCCGGCAATCCTGCCGTCTTCATGGGCGTGACAGAGGGCGATTTCCCACTCAACAGTCTCCCCACCCCACAGGAACTGCATCTGAAGCTCGGCGCCCAAGTGCTGTTTGTCAAGAACGACAGAGAGCACCGCTGGGTCAACGGCACCCTGGGCACCATCATTGCCTTTGACGAGGACGAGCAGGAGCATATCCTCGTCAGAACCGAAGACGGAGAGGAGGTGGATGTGGAACGCGAGATTTGGAGCAACATGCAATACTCCTACAACGAGCAGGAAAAGAAAATCGAAGAGAAGGAGTTGGGGACCTATACCCAGTTCCCCTTGCGGTTGGCCTGGGCCATCACCGTACACAAGAGCCAGGGACTTACCTTCAACCACGTGCGCATCGACTTCACGGGCGGTGTCTTCGCCGGCGGCCAGACCTACGTGGCACTCTCGCGCTGCCGTTCCCTGGAGGGCATCACGCTGAAGACTCCCATCCAGCGCAGCGAGATCTTTGTCCGGCAGGATGTCGTGGACTATGCCAAGAGCAACTACAACAATACGCAGATCATCAGCAAGGCCTTGCAGCAGTCCAAGGCCGACAAGGAATACTTCGATGCCGTCAGCGCCTTTGACAAGGGTGACATGCAGGCCGCGCTGGATCATTTCTTCATTGCCATCCACAGCCGCTACGACATCGAGAAGCCGATAGCGAAAAGATATATCCGCCGCAAGCTCGACATCATCAACCGGCAGCAGAGAGAGATCGAGGCGCTGAAGGAAAAAGCAAAGAAGACCGAGGACTTCCTCAAGCACCTCGCCGCCGAATATGTCATCATGGGCAAGGAGTGCGAGCATGAGGGCATCACCGAGGCCGCCATCCGCAACTACGAAAAGGCGCTCAAGCTCTATCCCGAATACCCCCGCATCGCAGAAAAACTCAAGAAGCTAAAGAAGAAGAAATAACATCAACAATCGAGTAGGAGGTAAACACTAATCATAGGTGCTTATCTCCTACTTTCGTG
>DAWDCC010000077.1:0-4719 GCA_052355365.1 Prevotella sp.
TGTCCAGGCTGTATAAACTTTGCTAATTTGGATGATTGCGGATATTCATATAATATTATTATAAATAATATAATATATTTTCATTCTATAGTCTCATTTTCATCCTTATATCTACTAAAAGTCAGAATGTACCTTATGTTGCGTTGTTGCGTGTTGCGTTGTTGCGTATCTCCAATTCCCTACCAATAGTCTAAGCCTTTCAGACAATACTTTCGCGTGGCACAAAATATAAACATAGATCTACCAAGCCATGAAAAGCAATTGTACAGTACGAGCGTTAAAATATCATAAATACAGTATAACCCACTGACCCGGTGAATGATATATGGGAAAAAAGCAGTATCTTTGCAGTCGATTTGATTGGGTGTGGGTATGCTGCGCCCCTGTAAATTCACATAAAGTCTAACTTTATTAATTCATTAACAACAAAATTTTTTATGTCAGATTTTAACAACGTCAAGAACGTGCAGCCATTGGCCGACTTCAACTGGGACGAGTTTGAGAACGGCAGCAGCTCCAACGTGAGCAAGCAGGATCTTGAGAAGGCCTACGATGAGACCCTCAACAAGATTCAGGAGCACGAGGTAGTAGAAGGTACCGTCATCTCCATCGACAAGAAGGAAGTAGTCGTCAACATAGGCTACAAGAGCGATGGTATCATCCCTGCTTCTGAGTTCCGTTACAACCCCGACCTGAAGGTGGGCGACAAGGTGGAAGTCTATGTTGAGGATCAGGAGGACAAGAAAGGCCAGCTGGTACTTTCTCACAAGAAGGCCCGCCTGAGCAAGAGCTGGGAGCTCATCAACAAGGCTATGGATAACAATGAGGTCATCCAGGGCTACATCAAGTGCCGCACGAAGGGTGGTATGATCGTCGATGTCTTCGGCATCGAGGCCTTCCTCCCCGGCAGCCAGATTGACGTTCATCCTATACGCGACTACGACATGTTCGTGGGCAAGACCATGGAGTTCAAGGTGGTGAAGATCAACCAGGAGTTCCGCAACGTAGTCGTCTCTCACAAGGCACTCATCGAGGCCGAGCTCGAGGCTCAGAAGAAAGAGATCATCTCTCACTTGGAGAAGGGTCAGGTGCTCGAGGGTACTGTCAAGAACATCACTTCTTATGGTGTATTCGTCGACCTCGGCGGTGTGGACGGACTGGTGCATATCACCGACCTGTCCTGGGGCCGCGTCAGCGATCCGCATGAGGTTGTACAGCTCGACCAGAAGATCAATGTCGTTATCCTCGACTTCGATGAGGAGAAGAAGCGCATTGCTCTCGGCCTGAAGCAGCTCACTCCGCATCCTTGGGATGCTCTCGATCCTAACCTCAAAGTGGGTGACCACGTCAAGGGTAAGGTTGTCGTCATCGCCGACTACGGTGCATTCGTTGAGATCCAGCCCGGTGTTGAGGGTCTGATCCACGTCAGCGAGATGTCCTGGAGCCAGCACCTCCGCTCTGCCCAGGAGTTCCTGCACGTAGGTGATGAGGTAGAGGCCGTGATCCTCTCTCTCGACCGTCAGGAGCGCAAGATGAGCCTCGGTATCAAGCAGCTCAAGGAAGATCCTTGGGAGACCATCGAGCAGAAGTATCCTGTTGGCAGCCGCCACACTGCAAAGGTTCGCAACTTCACCAACTTCGGTATCTTCGTAGAGCTCGAGGAAGGTGTTGACGGTCTGATCCACATCAGCGACCTGAGCTGGACCAAGAAGGTGAAGCATCCTTCTGAGTTCACTTCTGTTGGTGCCGACATCGACGTTGTCGTCCTCGACATCGACAAGGAGAACCGTCGTCTGAGCCTCGGCCACAAGCAGCTCGAGGAGAATCCTTGGGACAACTATGAGGCTGTCTACACCCCGGGTTCTGTCCACGAGGGCAAGATCACCGAGATGATGGACAAGGGCGCTGTCATCACCCTGACAGAGGGTGGCGAAGGCTTCGCTACTCCTAAGCACCTGACCAAGGAAGACGGCTCACAGGCTAAGCTCGGTGAGGTACTGCCGTTCAAGGTCATCGAGTTCAACAAGGATTCCCGCCGCATCATCCTCTCCCACTCCCGTACTTTCGAGGAGGGCAAGGACGAACCTAAGGCAGCCCGCCGCCACAACTCCGGCGCAGCTCGCAAGGCTCAGGATACTCCGGTGATCAACAATGTTGCTGCCGGTACCAGCCTGGGCGACCTCGACGTGCTGGCTAAGCTGAAGGCTGACCTCGAGAACGGCAAGTAATCAATAGATTGCGAAATTACAACTCTCTCCTGCTGATTAAGTATAAAGAGAGAGTTTCCACTCATAAAGACTGCAAGACTTCGGTTTTGCAGTCTTTTTTATACCCTTCCTTGTTAAAATGCCATAGGTAGGAGTCCCGACAAATGATCATTTGCCGCATGTTAATTAATAAGTGTTAATACACAGATATTTCATTTCTGTTTATTCTAATAATTGTCGATTTTTCATTACCTTTGCAATGATTTAAAACACACCGACGTTGCAGTTCTTGCAACATCTTGTAAAAATCAAAAAGCATATTTTTATATTCTATGTATAGCAAAGAAGAATTATTAGCTAAGAATACTTCTGAACTGGAAGATATTGCTCGGCAATTAGGTATGGAGCCGGATCAAAACGTCTCTAAGGAGGATGTCGTCTATACCATTCTTGACAAACAGGCCGATGACAGCAGCCATGCCACAGCAACAGCTACAGGTAAGAGAAAACGCATAAGGATAACGGCTCCCGAAACCGATTACGTGTATTCTGTAAATGGAAAAAATGGAGAAAACCTCGATATGAAAAGAAATAAGAAAGTAGTCGAGAACAGCTTGTTTTCTGACAATGCCCATACTCAGGCTTCTGATGAAGCTGAGCAAGAGAATAAAACCAACGATGATCAACCGGCACAGAATAGCGACCAAGGTTCTTTGTTCCAGCAAGTAGAGGCTCTCAAGCAGGAACTCGACAGCCTGCCTAAGCATCGTGGCCCCAAGACCAAGCAGGAGAAGGAACTTATCGAAAGAATCAACCAACTCCAAAAACAAATAGAAACTGCAGCCCAGAATATGGCACAAGAAGCTAACGCTGACGAAAACGGCAACAAGGATAATATGGAAGACAGCGCAGCTGCCGCCAACACGGAAATAGTACCGGAAGAGGCTTTTGCCACGGGCAATACTCAGGCTGAAAGCGATGGTCAAGACCACAACATTCTGACTAAGCTGCAGGAAAGGGTCAATGAGCACAACAAGCAGCAGGAAGCTTCAGCAAAAGATGAAGACAGTATGTGGGAAGGCGATCCCGGTGACGGTACGGATTTCATACCTGTCGTGGATCTTCCGATAGAAGATCAGGGGATGACGCCCAACTATGATATGTTTGACAATCCCACGACCCCTTATAATAATAATAATGAGTACCCTGCTTCTGACTACCAGGAGGAAGAGGATCAGCAGGAGCATAGCGGTAATTACGACTTTGACGATATCATCTCCGCCAATGGCGTGCTGGAGATTATGCCTGACGGCTACGGATTCCTGCGGTCAAGCGACTATAATTACCTGTCTTCTCCCGACGACATCTATGTTGCCGTCAACCAAGTCAAGCATTACGGTCTGAAGACAGGCGACGTCATTCAGTGCCATGTGAGACCACCTAAGGAGGGTGAGAAATATTTCCCTCTGACTTCCATCGACTCCATCAACGGCCGGAATCCATCAGAAGTAAGAGACAGAATCCCATTTGAGCATCTTACCCCGCTCTTCCCCGACGAGAAGTTCACACTTTGCGGTGATCCGAAGACCACCAATCTCTCCACTCGTATCGTCGATCTCTTCTCTCCGATCGGTAAAGGTCAGCGTGCGCTGATTGTGGCTCAGCCTAAGACCGGCAAGACCATCTTGATGAAGAATATCGCCAACGCCATTGCGGCTAATCACCCCGAGGCTTATCTGATGATGTTGCTCATCGATGAGCGCCCCGAGGAGGTGACCGATATGGCCCGCACTGTCAACGCAGAGGTCATCGCCTCTACTTTCGATGAACCAGCAGAACGCCACGTCAAGATTGCAGGTATCGTGCTCGAAAAAGCCAAGCGCATGGTAGAGTGCGGTCACGATGTGGTCATCTTCCTCGACTCCATCACCCGACTGGCCCGCGCCTACAACACGGTGTCTCCTGCCAGCGGCAAGGTGCTCACCGGTGGTGTCGACGCCAACGCACTGCAAAAACCGAAACGATTCTTCGGTGCTGCACGTAACATCGAAGGCGGCGGTTCACTAACCATCATCGCTACAGCGCTTATCGATACCGGCAGCAAGATGGATGAGGTGATCTTTGAGGAATTCAAGGGAACCGGCAACATGGAGTTGCAGCTCGACCGCTCACTGTCCAACAAGCGTATCTTCCCGGCTGTCAACCTGGTAGCATCCAGCACACGTCGCGACGACCTGCTGCAAGACAAGACCACACTGCAACGCATGTGGATCTTGCGCAAGTTCATTTCTGACATGAATCCGATGGAGGCCATGAACACAATTCATGACAAAATGGAGCGCACAAAAGACAACGCCGAATTCCTCGCTTCCATGAACGAATAAGAAATTTGGAAAAAAATAACGAAAAGTTTGGTAGGTACCTAAAAAAAGTGTACCTTTGCACTCGCAATTCCAAAACAGACGGTTGAGGATTGCTAAACACTTAAAGAATGCGCCCTTAGCTCAGCTGG
>DAWDCC010000077.1:4819-14781 GCA_052355365.1 Prevotella sp.
TAGAGCAACTGACTCTTAATCAGTGGGTCTAGGGTTCGAGTCCCTAAGGGCGCACTTCTTTTACCTGAGAATGCGCCCTTAGCTCAGCTGGTAGAGCAACTGACTCTTAATCAGTGGGTCTAGGGTTCGAGTCCCTAAGGGCGCACAAAGGCTGAATCTTTCGGGATTCAGCCTTTTTTTATTTTCATAACCCTCTCCAGCCCCTATTTTGAATGTGCCATATTTTGTAGTTTGCAAATAAAACACTATCTTTGCAATAGAAATAAGCAATAAAAACGATGGGAATATTCGGACTTTTTAATAAGAAGAAAAAAGAGACGCTTGATGCAGGACTGGAAAAGACTAAGCAGAGTGTCTACAGTAAGATCACGCGTGCCATCGCGGGTAAGTCCAAGGTTGACGATGATGTGCTCGACAATCTTGAAGAGGCGCTGATCACCTCCGACGTGGGTGTGGATACTACTTTGAAGATTATCCACCGCATCGAGGAAAGAGTGGCAAGGGACAAATATGTGTCCACATCAGAGCTCAACACCATCCTGAAAGAAGAGATAGCCTCACTGCTCACCGAAAACAACACGAAAGACAACAGCAACTGGGATCTGCCCAGCGACCACAAGCCTTATGTGATACTGGTAGTGGGTGTCAACGGTGTCGGCAAAACCACAACCATAGGCAAACTGGCTTATCAGTTCAAACAAGCCGGAAAGAAAGTATATCTCGGTGCCGCCGACACCTTTAGGGCTGCTGCCGTAGAGCAAATACAGATTTGGGGCGACCGCGTGGGCGTGCCCGTCATCAAGCAGCAGATGGGAGCCGACCCTGCCAGCGTCGCTTTCGACACACTGCAAAGCGCAAAAGCCAACGGCGCTGATGTCGTGCTCATCGATACCGCCGGCCGTCTGCACAACAAAGTTGGTCTGATGAATGAGTTGAAGAAGATCAAGGATGTCATGAAGAAAGTGGTGCCTACCGCTCCCGACGAGGTACTGCTGGTGCTTGACGGCAGTACAGGACAGAATGCCTTTGAGCAGGCCAAGCAGTTCTCTGCGGTCACCTCCATCACTTCTCTGGCTATCACCAAACTCGACGGTACCGCCAAGGGTGGCGTCGTCATCGGCATCTCCGACCAGCTGAAAGTGCCCGTGAAATACATCGGCCTCGGAGAGAAGACGGAAGACCTCCAGCTCTTTAACAGAAAGGAATTTGTTGACTCACTCTTTTAAACGACCCATCAGCTGTGACCGCTTGACAGACGGCAACAGCAAAATATAAAATGAAGAATAGAATAGACTTTATCACTATGGGGTGCTCAAAAAACCTCGTAGACTCTGAACAACTCATGCGGCGCTTCGAGCAAGAGGGCTATCATTGTGTGCACGACCCCAAGCGCCCTGCCGGAGACATCGCCGTCATCAATACGTGCGGATTTATAGAAGCAGCCAAAGAGGAAAGCATCAATACGATCTTGGAGTTTGTCGATGCCAAGCAGCATGGCAAGCTCAAGAAACTCTTTGTCATGGGCTGCCTCTCCCAGCGTTACCGCAAGGAGTTGGAGGAATCGATACCCGAAGTCGATAAATTCTATGGTAAATTTGACTACCGTCAACTGCTGCAGGATCTGGGACCGGCAGAAGTCGAAGCCAAAAACGCCGATGCGCTGACCGAACAGCAGCAAGAAGACCAAGCAAATAAGACCTTCAATCAGTCGCGCGTTGATGCCAACAGCCGCCGTAAGCTGACCACACCTCATCACTATGCTTACATCAAAATAGCAGAGGGATGCGACCGCCACTGCGCTTACTGCGCCATACCGCTGATCACCGGCAAGCATGTCTCACGGCCGGTTGACGATATCCTCAACGAGGTGCAGGAACTGGTCAAAGAGGGCGTGAAAGAGTTTCAGATCATCGAACAGGAACTTACCTATTATGGCATCGACCTCTACCACAAGCCGATGATTGCGGAACTCATCAGCCGGATGGCGGACATCCCCGGAGTGAAGTGGATTAGGCTGCACTATGCCTACCCTAACCAATTCCCCCTGGAGTTGCTCGACGTGATGCGCGAGAAGCCAAATGTATGCCGCTATCTCGACATTGCTCTGCAACATATTTCTGACCATATGCTCGAGAGAATGCACCGCCACGTCACCAAGGAAGATACCATCAATCTCCTCCGTACGATTCGTGAGCAGGTTCCGGGCATCCACATCAGAACCACGCTGATGGTGGGATTCCCCGGCGAGACAGAGGAAGACTTTAATGAGTTGCTCGACTTCGTACGTGAGCAGCGCTTTGAGCGTATGGGAGCCTTTGCCTACTCTGAGGAAGAGAGCACCTACTCAGCCCTTCACTATGACGATGACGTGCCGGAAGAGGTGAAACAACAGCGTCTCGACAATCTCATGGCTCTGCAACAGCAGATCAGCGAAGAGATAGAAGCTGAGAAAGTGGGTAAGACTTTCCCTGTGATCATAGACCGCAAAGAAGGTGACTATTACGTCGGCCGCACCGAATTCTGCTCTCCCGAAGTCGACCCCGAAGTCCTCATCCCCGTAAAAGACAAGCACTTGCGCGTCGGCAACTTCTATCAGGTGAAGATGACAGGCAGCGACGAGTTTGATTTATATGGACAAGTATGAACAACAAGGAATTCATCAGCACCTTAGCCGCTGACACCGGCTACACGCAGGCCGACACACAGAAAATGGTCAACACAGTCATCGAGGCGATGAAAAAAGCCTTTGAAGACGGCGACAGTGTGCAGATCACTAACTTTGGCTCGTTTGAGGTGAAGAAAAGGCTCGAGCGCATTGTCGTCAACCCCGGCAACGGACAGCGGATGCTGGTACCGCCAAAACTCGTACTCAGCTTCAAGCCTACCTCCGCAATCAAAGAAACTTTGAAAGGAAAATCATGAATAAACAGTTCATCAAAGACTTATCACAAGATATAGTAGACAAATTTGAACTTGACAAGAAGCAAGCCAACAGCTTTGTCGAGAAGATGTTCAGTGTCTTGCAAGAAGGTCTTCAAGACGAGAAGATTGTGAAGATCAAGGGATTGGGTACTTTCAAAGTCATCAGCGTGCAATCGAGAAAGAGCATCGACGTCAACACGGGTGAACCGATTCTTATCGACGGTAGAGATAAGATCAGCTTCACTCCGGACAGCGATATGCGTGACTTTGTCAACCGCCCCTTCTCTCAATTTGAGACGGTAGCCGTCAACGATGGCACCGACTTTAGCCTTATCGACAAGAAATTCGAGGAAGAGGAAAAAGAAGAAACATCGGAGGATGCGGTTGAAGATAAACAAGAAGAATCGACTGCAAATCAACAAGAGGATTTAATTGCAAATCAGCAAGAAGATTCGATTGAGGATCAACAGCAGAAAGATTCGGTTGAAGATAAGCAAGAGGAAACTCTCGCACAAGAAGCTCCATCTACGATTGAAATTGCCAATAACCAAGAAAGTGAAGAACCAAAAGACGAGGAAGAAGCTAAGCAGGAAATGCTGACGCAAGAGCCAAATACCCCCGAACAGACATCGGAAGGAAACGGGCTGAAAGCTGAAGACATAGGGCAAGAGACTAAAGATACTAAGTCGGAAATACAAGCCGTTGGTATTAAGGAGGAAGTGCATGAGGCAACTGTCAACATCAGCCGGAAGTTTGAGGACGAGAATCATCAACTACAAGTGGCGAATGAAGAGCTACGAAATAATTTCCGCCATCAATATCGGATGATGAAGGGAGTCATTTCAGTTTTTGTGGTTGTCGTTTTGCTATGTTTGGGTGGTGGTTATTCTCTGCTCCATCAATTGAAGAAGCGCGATCACCGCATTGAGATGCTGGAAATATTAGCCTACCGCAATAAAAATGGCATAAATGCTCACCCCGGCAACGACTCTACGCTCTATGCGATACCATCAGCAGCAAGCCAACAAAACCAAAGCAAGCAGACTAACGAGGCCCTGGCTAAAGACAATACTGAGAAAAAAGCAAAGACTGAGAGTAAACGTACAACCAACAATAGTGCTTCACTGCCCTCTGGCACTGTAGCAAACAGTAGTAATCAGTCAGAAAATGGCCAACGCAATGCATTGAAGTCGTCAAATGCCAACCATACAAAGCAGAAGCCGTCTGAAATCGCTTTGTCAAAGCAAAAGGCTGACAAAGAGCAGGCTGCCTACAACAAAGACGTTAGGATCCGCACGGGTGCCTATCGCATTGTAGGCATCAGCCATACGGTGAAAGTACGGGGTGGACAAACGCTCTATTCCATCAGCCGTGCCAATCTTGGACCCGGTATGGAGTGTTATGTACAAGCCGTTAACGGTGGTAAAACTAACTTTAAGGCAGGAGAGACCGTCAAGATCCCCAAGCTTCAAATCAAAAAGAGAAAATAAACGGAAAAAAAATGGGTATAATCCTACTTCGCTGAAGGTTATACTGAGAGAAAAGCAAAAACGATTTTGCAGGATAGCCCCAAATGCTAAAGAAGTAGATTCCTTTAGCGAAGGTTACCCTGCAAAAGCATTATTTAGAAGGGAAGATCATCAGCGGCATCGCCGCTGTCTTGCGCCGGTGCTGCCGAAGCTGCCGCAGTTGTCGGAGCATCTGCTGGAGCAGCAGGAGCCTGACCACCCAACTGACTTGTAGGAGTAGCCACAGAAGCACCGCCGACAGCGTTAGGATCTACATGGTCAACGCGGAAAGCATTGATATCATTGAAATAGCGGTCTTGCCATGGACGTGCGTTAATATCCAGCCACACATGCACTGTATCACCCTGATGAATATTGAATTGCTCGAGCTTGTCAGCGCCGAAGACGCGGAACAAGCAAGCGCGAGGATATTGGTCTTTCGTCTGAATCACAAATTCTTGAGATTTCCAAGCGTTACCAGTGCGCTGAGAAACGCCCTCTTTAGCAGGGTACTCCTTGATAATCACCCCTTCTACTTCTATTCCTTGTAATGCCATTTATGAGAGTTTTTTAGTTGAACTATTTTTGTTATGCTGCAAAGATAATGATAAAGACGGAAATATCAAGCAATTCAATTGAAAAAAAACAAAAAATAAAAAATAATACGCCATAGCTTTCCGATTCTGTTATTTTCTTATTATCTTTGTATAGAAGAAAACAAATAAAACCATTATATTATATGAGATTTAGTCTTTCAAGCTCCGCATTGAGCACTCGACTGCAAACATTGGCCAAGGTCATCAACTCCAAAAATTCCATGCCCATCTTGGAATGCTTCGTGTTTGATGTCAGCCAAGGACAACTTCGCATTACAGCCAGCGATGGCGAGAACCGCATGACTTCTTTGGTCAGCTTGAGCGAATGCGACAGCGAAGGCTCTTTTGCTATTTCCAGCCATCTGATTCTCGATGCAGTGAAACTGCTTCCTGAGCAGCCCCTCGCCTTCGATGTCAACTTGGATTCTTTTCAGGTGACCGTTGAATATCAAAACGGTCAGTATCAGCTCGTGGCACAAAACGCTGAGGAGTATCCTCAGGTGCAGCCTATGGAGGGCGACATCCATACGCTGACAATTGACGCCGGCGTTTTGGTAAACAATCTCTCACGCACACTCTTTGCTACGGACAACAACGAGATACGCCCCGTGATGAATGGTGTATACTTCGATTTGACACCCGAGCATCTGGCTATCGTTGCCAGCGACGGCCACAAGTTGGTGCGCTGCCGCAACTACGACATCAAGTCAGAGACTCCTGCCTCTTTCATTCTTCCTAAGAAGCCTGCCAATCTCTTGAAAAACGGACTTGACCCAACCAGTGGCGACGTAGTCATCAAGTTCAACAACAATGCAGCTGAATTGTCATTTGCCGACGGCACGCTGCGCTGCCAGCTGATCGAGGGCACCTTCCCCAACTACAACGCTGCTATTCCTACCGACAACCCCAATGAGTTGCTTATCGACCGTAAGGCGCTCATGGACAGCATCCGCCGCGTACTGCCTTTCGCCAGCATCAGCAGTCAGCTGATTCGCTTCAGACTGTCAATGGGCTCTCTGCAACTCTCTGCAGAGGACATCGATTTCGCGACAAGCGCTAAAGAGACCTTAGTGTGTGAGTACAATGGTCAGCCCTTGCAGATCGGCTTCCGCGGTGACTATTTCTGCGAAGTCCTCTCCTCGCTTGACAGCGACGACGTGAAGGTGATGCTGGGCGATCCCAGCCGTCCAGGCATAGTGTTGCCAAGTGTACAGGATGAGCATGAGGACGTGCTGATGCTGATCATGCCATTAATTCTGAATGAGTAATTGTCAACTATCATAAGATGATATCTTCGCTCTACGAGTCTTGAAAACCGAATCGTTCGACATTCTCTTCAAGACTCGTAGTGGCATATTTGGTGGAATATATTTTTCATGAAACTGAATCTTAAAAAGCCTCTGGTCATCTTTGACTTGGAATCAACAGGTTTAGACCTCGTCAATGACCGAATCATACAAATCTCTTACGTGAAAGTCTCACCCAATGGCGATGAGGAGCGGAAAAACATCTTTGTCAACCCGGGTAAGCCGATTCCCCATGAAGTACAAGAGCTCACCGGCATCACCGATGATGATGTCAAAGACGCTCCCACTTTCAAGCAGTTGGCCAAGCAACTGGCCGACAGTTTCTCCGGTTGTGACTTTGCCGGCTACAATTCCAATCGCTTCGACATTCCCCTGCTGGCCGAGGAGTTTCTCCGTGCCGGCATCGACTTTGACTTCTCGCGTTGCCATCTCATCGATGCCCAAAGCATCTTCTTCAAGATGGAGCCCCGCAACCTGTCCGCTGCCTATAAATTCTACACGGGCCACAGTATGGAAGACGACTTGAAAGCTCACCGCGCTGACCAAGACGCTGAAGCCACCTACAGAGTGCTACAAGGTGAGCTGGACATGTATGACCCGGAGAAAGCAGAAGATCCGAAACGCGCTTTACCCAACGATATGGATGCGTTGGCTGAGTTCTCTGCCATGAACGACAATGTCGACTTTGCAGGCCGCATCGTGTGGAAAGAGATGAAAGACGCCCAAGGACATCCTATCCTCGACGAGAACGGAAAACCACGCTGCCAAGAAGTCTTCAACTTTGGCAAATACCGTGGATGGGCCGTCACCGACGTGCTCCATCGCGACCCCGGCTTCTTCAGCTGGATGCTCGGAGCCGATTTCACGCTCAACACCAAGCAAGTGCTCACACGCATCCGCTTGCGCGAGGCTAAACTCAATATGCAAGCGGCTGCCCATACAAAATAATCATGATGAAACCAGCATTTCTCCTTTGCCTCTCTCTGCTCTTGATGCTTCTCCTCCCTGCAAAAGGAGCATCGCAGGAGCTGAACATGAAAGTGACCGTCAACCACAGTCAGATTCAGGGTACTGATGCCTCCGTCTTCGATAATCTGCAACAGGCGATTACCACTTTCGTTAACGACAGACAATGGACCCACATGCAGTTTCGTAAAAATGAGAAAATCAATTGCAGCCTGGTCATTACAGTGAGCAAATATGATCCCGCCACAAACATGTTCACCTGCAAAGCACTGATCCAAGCCAACCGTCCGGTGTTCAACGCATCATATACGACTACGCTCTACAACAACAACGACAAGGACTTTAACTTCAAATACGCTCAGTTCGACCAACTGGAGTTCAAAGACGAAATGGTTGACAATGCGCTTACGGCGGTATTGGCTTATTATGCTTATCTTATCATTGGCCTGGACTTGGACAGCTTCTCCCCTATGGGTGGCGAAGATGTGCTGCAGCTTTGCATGAACCTGGTCAACAATGTTCAAAACTTAGATGTGACGGGATGGAAAGCTTTCGACAACGACCGAAACCGCTTCGCTATCATCAACGACTATCTTGATGGCAGCATGAAGCCTTTCCGCCAACTGCAATACGACTATTATCGGCTTGGACTCGATCAAATGGCCGAAAACAGCGAGCGTGGAAGGGATCAAATCACCAACGCTATCGAAAACGACTTAAAGACAGCCCACGAGAATAGGCCCACGGGCATGCTCCCACAGATTTGGACCGACTACAAACGCGATGAGTTGGCAAATATCTATCAGGGTAAAGGTACTCCGAAAGAGAAAGAGGCCATCTACGACATACTCTTCTCGATCAACGCCTCTCAGAATAATGCTTGGGACAAAATAAAACAATGACATCATGCTCAAACAGTTATACATCAAGAATTTCACGCTTATCGATGAGCTCAACATTGATTTCCATCCAGGATTCTCTGTCATCACCGGTGAGACGGGAGCTGGTAAAAGCATCATCCTCGGAGCTATCCATCTGCTCTTGGGACAGCGAGCGGACACCCGACAGATTAAGGAAGGAAGAAGCAAATGCATCGTTGAGGCGCATTTCGATTTGAGTAATTACCATCTCGAAGACTTCTTTCAGAAAAACAACATCGACTACGATGCCTCTGACTGCATTCTCCGGCGAGAAGTGAGCAGCAGTGGCAAGAGCCGCGCGTTTATCAACGACACCCCTGTATCCTTGACCTTGATGCGCGAGTGTGGTGAGCTGTTGATGGACATCCACAGCCAACATCAAAATCTACTCTTGCAGAAAGAGGACTTCCAAATGAGTGTCGTGGACATCATCACCGACGACAAGCCACTCCTTAACGACTACAAGCACCACTACGCCGACTACCTCCAAGCTGTGCGCAAATACGAGGAGCAGAAAAAACTCATCGCACAGAATCGCGACAATGAGGAGTTTCTCCACTTTCAATACAATGAACTTGACAAAGCCAATCTTCAAGCCGACGAACAGGAGAGTTTGGAGAGCCAAGTGCAGACGCTGAGCCATATAGAGGACATCAAGAGCGCTCTGTTTCAAACAACTTCCCTGCTCAGCAACGATGAAAATGGTGCTGTCAACCTCGTGAAGAATGCGGCCGACGCGCTTCAGGGTCTTGTCGATGTCTATCCAGAGATTCAGGAAGCTGCGCAGCGACTCGAATCGGCTGGCATCGAGTTGAAGGACATTGCCGACGAAGTTGACCACAAACTGGAAAACATTGATTTCGATCCTCAACAGTTGCAACAGATGAACGACCGGCTGGACGAACTCTACTCTTTGGAGAAGAAATTCCATGTCAGTGGTGTCAACGAGCTCATCGCCCAACGCGACCAACTCAAACAGGAGATCGCCAACATCGATTGCAGCGACGACATCCTTGCCGATTTGGAGAAAGCGATGAGCGTCGCACACGAAGACTGTGTCAAAGTGGGACAGCGACTGAGCGAAGCCCGACAGCAAGCTGCCAAAAAGATTGAGGCAGAGATGCATCAGCGTCTGGTGCCACTGGGCATCCCCAAAGTCCGCTTTTCTATTGACATCCAGCACACCGACTGTCAGCCGATGGGACTCGACAAGATCTCTTTCCTCTTCAGTGCCAACAGTAGCACCCCACTCCAACCCGTAGCCCAAGTGGCTTCCGGTGGTGAGATTGCCCGCGTGATGCTCTCTCTGAAAGCAATGATCAGCGGTGCCGTAAGACTCCCCACTATTATCTTCGACGAGATCGACACGGGTGTCAGCGGACGCGTGGCTGAGAAAATGGCCGAGACTATGCGCGAGATGGCACAACAGCATCGTCAGGTCATCGCCATCACCCACCTTCCGCAGATAGCAGCCGGAGGCACCTCTCACTACAAAGTGAGCAAAGAAGAGACATCCGAGGGCACCGTCAGCACGATGCGTGAACTCTCTGACGATGAGCGTGTACGCGAAATTGCACAGATGCTTAGCGGCAGCGACATCTCGCAGGCTGCTGTCGATAATGCTCAGGCTTTGCTGAATGCTCAGAAATAGCTCTGAACAAAAGAAAATACTCAAATTTCAAAAAAATAAAATGAATATCCGCAATCATCCAAATTAGCAAAGTTTATACAGCCTGGACAATC
>DAWDCC010000078.1:0-14422 GCA_052355365.1 Prevotella sp.
GTCAATATGCGACTACTATGACCTCGGCTGACTTCTCACGGCAAGCGTTACTCCACGACTTTCGTATAGACAACTAATCGACGTGTCCGTGAGACCTCACTGGTTAAGTATGTCGACTTTACATCTTATCCCCGCCTAATTTACTCCTTGCGATTCCGAGTAGTTATAGGGCTTTGACGCTTTTTGCCGCCTCACCCTCGCAAGCAAGCCTTGGTATTAGGTTCCTGTACGTCGGGGCAGATGTTTGCCGCTGACTTCTTTCAGATTCCACCTTACGGTGGACACCCTTGTCTCTCTGGCTGGACAGTTCCCACTACTGGGGCCTGTTAGGGACTTACACCCGTTAGCCGATATACATGCCAGTCAAACAAAATAAGGCCTGTGCAACCACCATTCGATACACAGGCCTTATCTTATAGCATCTTGCTTGTCTCTGTTAGTTGTTCACGCTACCTCCAACAATATCAAGCATCTCGCTTGTAATAGCTGCCTGACGACTCTTGTTGTACTGGAGTTTCAACTCTTTCAAGATCTCATCAGCGTTGTCCGTTGCAGTCTGCATAGCGACCATACGTGCGGCATGTTCGGAAGCATTACTGTCGAGGAGAGCCGTGTAGACCATCAAATTCAACTGCTTTGGAATCAGAACAGAAAGTACAGACTCCAAATCCGGCTCCACAATGAAGTCATCATTTAATGGCTTCACCTCTTGATCCCGTATATCCTCAGACTGTCCGCGCTTCCGAAGATAAGCCTGAGCCTTAGCCGTCACCTCATTGGAAGACAAATCGCGATCATTGTCTGCACCAATATTCTCTGTTGACAAATCTATAGGCAAGAAGGTACTTCGCGTTAGAATCTGTGTGCCGGCACTCTTGAAGTGGTGATAGATCATCTCCACTTTGTCCACTTCATGTTTGGCAAACTTCTCTGCCAACTCCTTGGCAATCGCTGCACAAGGAGCTGCTGAAGGTTTATCTGCCAATTCCACGAAATCACCAGCCACATGATAACCTAACTTTGTAGCCTTTTCCATGACCTTGCGTCCAACCGGATACACAAGGATATCTTCCACGCCCTGCTTCTTATATTCGTCAACTGCATTCTGCATCATCCTGATGACATTCGCATTATAACCTCCACACAGAGAACTGTTGGAAGAAAACACTATGAGAGCCACATGCTTGATCTCGCGGTTGTCCTCGTCATAAGGAGTCTGAACATCATGCATGGAAACTAAGAAAGACTTTAGAATATGCTCCAACATATTTTCATAAGGGAGCATATTCTGAATAGCCGTTTGAGCGTGATGCAACTTAGAAGAGGCCACCATTTTCATAGCACTCGTAATCTTACGGGTGCTTTGCACTGAAGCGATACGTGTTTTGATCTCTTTTAACGATGGCATAGACTACCTCCTCTACTTTTTGAATTGACCAACGACATTAGCCATTACCGATTCGATGGCATTTGTACACTCGTCAGTGAGTTTACCAGCAGCCAAAGTGTCAAGAATGTCACTATGCTGTGTACGCATCTGCTCCAGAAACTGATCCTGACAAGCACGCACCTGATTGACGGGTACATCATGCATCAAACCATGAACACCACAATAGATAATAGCTACCTGCTCGCTAACCGGCATAGGACTATACTGAGGTTGGATAAGCAACTGGTTGTTCTTACGACCACGGTCAATGGTCATTGCTGTTACCGGATCCATATCGCTGGAGAATTTCGAGAAAGCCTCCAACTCACGATACTGTGCCATATCGATCTTCAGTGTACCGGCCACTTTCTTCATACTCTTGATCTGAGCACTACCACCTACACGGCTCACAGAGATACCGACATTGATGGCGGGACGGAAGCCCTGATTGAAGAGGTCGGTCTCCAGGTAGATCTGACCATCAGTAATGGAGATAACATTCGTAGGAATATATGCGCTCACATCGCCTGCCTGCGTCTCAATGATTGGCAGAGCAGTCAGCGAGCCACCACCTTTGACATGGCCCTTCATACACTCGGGCAGATCGTTCATCTGCTCAGCCACTTCCTGCTGGTCATTGATACGTGCGGCACGCTCAAGAAGACGAGAATGGAGATAGAACACATCACCAGGATAAGCCTCACGACCGGATGGACGACGCAAAATCAAAGAGACCTCACGATAGGCAACAGCCTGCTTTGATAGGTCATCATAGACGACAAGAGCATCCATACCTCTGTCACGGAAATACTCACCAATGGCTGCACCGGCAAAAGGAGCATAATACTGCATAGCTGCAGGATCGGCAGCCGTGGCACTCACAACGATGGTGTAAGGAAGTGCGCCATGCTCACGCAAAGTCTGGACGAGAGCGGCAACAGTACTGGCCTTCTGACCGATTGCGACGTAGATGCAATAAACGGGCTTACCAGCCTCGTAGTTACTCTTCTGATTGATGATGGTATCAACAGCGATTGCTGTCTTTCCTGTCTGACGGTCACCGATGATCAACTCACGCTGTCCACGACCGATAGGAATCATCGAGTCCACAGCCTTCAATCCAGTCTGGAGCGGTTCCTTCACTGGCTGACGATAGATAACGCCCGGTGCCTTACGGTCCAATGGCATCTCGAAGGAATCCGTCAAGTCGATGTCACCCTTTCCGTCAATAGGTCTGCCCAATGGATCTACGACACGACCTAAGAAATTGTCATTGACACGGATAGAGGCTATATGATGCGTACGCTTTACTTTCTCACCCTCCTTAATACCTGCGGTAGGACCGAGAAGCACACAACCCACATTGTCTTCCTCCAAGTTCATGACAATGGCCATCGTACCATTCTCAAATTCGAGCAGCTCGGATGCCTCGACGTTGCGCAAACCGTAGACACGCGCCACACCATCGGCTACGGTGAGCACCGTACCCACTTCGTCGAACTGGTTTTCTGCGTTGATGCCCTGAAGTTCCTTTTCAAGGACTTCCGACACTTCACTTGGTTTTATTTTGTCTGACATTCTTTCAATTCTTTATTTTCTCAAAGTTGCCAGCACTTGGTGAAGTTTTGTCTTCACGCTGGCATCCATTCTATAAGTATCATATTCAAGGATAAACCCACCAATAATATTAGGATCCACCTCGGTATTGAACTCCACACTGCCATGCGTCTTGCTCTCTACCATACGTTTCATCTTTTGCTCCGTCTCAGGAGAGACAGCAACGGCAGTGATCAATTTTCCCTGGGTGACATGCTTCATCCGTCGGTAAAGGGAGATATAAGAATTTGCCATGAACTGCAAAACGCTTTCCCGATCTTCCCGAAGAACGATCTGGAAGAAATGCTTTGTCAAGTCTGTGACCTTTCCACCACAGGCCGTTATGATCAGCTGCAGCTTCTTATCCTTTGCAAGCATAGGATTATCGATGGTGAATCGGAAATCAGGGACATCCAGAAAACTCTTGCAAAGTATCTGCATCTCCTGATAAACATCTTCATCCAGTTTCATTGCCACCGCACTGTCAAGCAGTGCACGGGCATATCTTACTGAGATTACTCCTATATCCATACGCTTACAATCAATTAATGAACATCACTCTTTACTTCGTCTTTCGACACCTCATCCAGCAGTTTATCAATCAAATCCATCTGCTTGTCGTCGGCAGAAAGCTTTTCCCGCAAGATCTTCTCTGCGATTTTCACAGACAACTCAGCTACTTGCGAGCGAATCTCACCAATAGCCTGGCGCTTTTCATTCTCAATTTCTGCCTTCGCATCGGTGAGAAGTCGTGCTCCTTCATCTTTAGCCTGTGTCTGAGCCTTTGCCACTATGGCCTCGCGAGTAGCAGTGGCCTCCTTCAATATGGAGGCCTGCTTCTCACGTGCTTCCTGCAGAATGGATTCTCCTTCTTGTTGGATGTGAGCGAGCTTCTCATTGGCCTCATGCGCCTTTCTCAGACTGTCGTCGATGTAGTCCTTTCGCTCCTTCACCATCTTGGTGATGGCAGGGAAGCCCCATTTCCACAATACGGCCAGCACGACTAAGAAGACGATGGTCATCCAAAACAGAAGACCCGTGCTTGGCATTAACAAATCCATACGCAGTAATGATTATCTTGATTGATTAGATGCAAAGGAAAGCTACCACCACAGCGAACAGAGCAACACCCTCGATAAGGGCGGCAGCTACAATCATATTGGTGAAAATCTTATTCATCACCTCAGGCTGGCGAGCCATAGCATCCATAGCCTGGCCACCAATGCGACCAATACCGATACCTGCACCAATAGCTGCGAGACCTGCGCCGACACCGGCACCTAACTTTGCAACGCCATCTGCGGCTGCTGCCAATAATAATGTTGAAATCATAGCTTTAAAGTTTAATGTGTTTATTTTAATTTTATATTATTCTACTAACTAACTCTACTCGGGTTATTCCTCTGACTTCACGCGAGCCAAACCGATGAAGATGGAACTCAACATGGTAAAGACCATTGCCTGAATGAAGCAAACCAATAACTCCAAGCACATCATGAAGATGCTCATCAAGACGCTCAATGCTGTCATTCCATAGAATGTCGCGCCACCGATGGCAGCAACAACGAAGATGATGCAAGTAAGCGACAGAGCGATGGCATGCCCTGCCATCATGTTGGCGAAGAGTCGGATCATCAATGCAAAAGGTTTCGTGAAGATACCAACAAATTCAATCAAAGGAATCAAGGGCAAAATCTTCAAGGCCTTTGGCACGTCTGGCCAAAAGATGTCTTTCCAGTAATGCTTCGTACCACTGAACTGTGTAATGATAAACGTACACAGAGCCAAGAAGAAGGTCACGGCAATGTTGCCTGTCACATTTCCGCCGCCTGGAGGGAAGGGCACGACACCCATCAGATTACAAGTAAGGATAAAGAAGAAACATGTCATCAGGTATGGAGAATATTTCTCGTAACCCTCGCCGACTCCTGGCTTTACGATGTTTTCCTCAACAAAACTTACAAGCATCTCAACAAATCCAGTGAAACCTCCCGGAGCCGGGTCGCTCGCCTTGTGATGACGATACCATCTTGCTGGTATCAAGATACAAAGGAGCAGGATGATCGCATCGATAAAGAGTACCGCCACCGTCTTGGTAATACTGATATCAAAGGGCACAATCTCCTGACCGCCCTGCAACTCCACAATCTTACCTGTATGGTCTCCCGTAGTGGCAATCGCCAAGTTATAGGGACCATGCCGATATCCTTTTGCATCTGCTTCCTCAGCAAAGAGGGAAGAACTGAATACATGCCAACCCGTAGAGCTCTTGACAATGATAGGCAGATCGATGATGACATGCTGCTTACCGATATCGGTGACATGCCATTCATAGGAATCTTTGATATGTCCTACCACAATCTGTGATGTATTCAGCTTACCACCGTCAGAGGCAAACACCGAAACAGGCAATGCCATCAACAGCAACAAGACGATGCAAGTAATATGTTTAATCTTATTCATTGTCCAAACATTTTAATGTCTGATCATCAGTGTGACCGTCATCATCGCCGCATACATGATGAGTATCATGATGACAAACGACTTCGACTCGCCAACGCTCTGTGAAACCAGCAATACGTAACATGCTGTCCATGTTGCGACGAGCAGCACTCTCATCAATGCCAATAGGAAATAGAACCTCGGCAACGCTTTTGGTGCATGCTTCATCACAAAGTCATAGCCTTTAACCCATGCCACGCCAAGCGTCACAAAGAGCAGGACGCTGACGAATATCACACTTCCACGCAAAGGCACACTTCGTTTTTCTTCACCTCTACAAAGCCCCCATGCACATCTATGCTTTGCGAGCCCTGAGAAGCAGTAAACTCCACCTTGCCATCTCCAAGCGAAGAGATAATGGGAGCGTGATGGTTGAGGATCTCAAAAGCCCCTTGTGTTCCGGGAACCTTCACGCTCTCTACCTCGCCGTCGTAAATGACTTTCTCTGGTGATACTATCTTTAATCTCAACATAGGAATAGTTTTAATATTCTAAATATGAGAACAACGTATCATTAAGCCTTCTTAGCGGCATCGAGCAGTTTCTTACCCTTGGCAATAGCGTCTTCAATCGTACCGACGTTCATGAAGGCCTGTTCCGGCAGGTCATCGACTTCACCGTCGAGGATGGCGTTAAAGCCCTTGATAGTGTCCTCGATGCTCACCATCACACCTGGTACATTGGTGAACTGCTCGGCAACGGCGAATGGCTGAGACAAAAATCTCTGCACACGGCGGGCACGGTTCACAACCAAGCGATCCTCGTCAGAGAGCTCATCCATACCCAAGATGGCAATGATATCCTGCAGCTCATTATAGTGCTGAAGGGTTTCCTTCACGCGCTGAGCGCATTCATAGTGTTCTTTGCCGACAATCAGCGGATCAAGAATACGTGATGTACTGGCCAAAGGATCCACAGCAGGATAAATACCCAATGCCGTGATCTTACGGTCAAGCACCGTCGTAGCGTCCAAGTGCGAGAAGGTCGTAGCTGGAGCAGGGTCAGTAAGGTCATCAGCAGGTACATACACAGCCTGCACAGAGGTGATGGACCCATTCTTTGTGGAGGTGATACGTTCCTGCATGGCACCCATCTCCGAAGCCAATGTCGGTTGGTAACCCACAGCAGAAGGCATACGTCCCAACAAAGCGGAAACCTCAGAACCGGCCTGTGTGAAACGGAAGATGTTATCGATAAAGAACATGATGTCGGCAGGAGCACCATTCTTACCACCATGGTCGCGGAACTCCTCTGCAACGGTCAAACCGGAGAGAGCCACAGAGGCACGTGCCCCAGGAGGTTCATTCATCTGACCATAGACAAGGGTGGCCTGACTCTTGCTCAACTCTTCCGGGTCAACGAGGCTCAGATCCCATTTGCCTTCATCCATGGCTTTCTTAAACTTCTCGCCATAGCGGATAACGCCTGCATCAAGCATATCACGGATCAGGTCATTACCCTCACGCGTACGCTCACCGACACCGGCAAAGACAGAATAGCCGTCATGTCCTTTGGCGATATTGTTGATCAGCTCCATGATCAACACGGTCTTACCGACACCAGCACCACCAAACAAACCGATCTTGCCACCTTTCATATAAGGCTCGAGCAAGTCGATGACCTTGATACCGGTAGGAAGCATCTCCTTATGTGTGGAGAGGTCCTCAAACTTTGGGGCTTCACGGTGAATAGGATAACTGCCCTCCATATTGAGCGGCTTCATGCCGTCGATAGGCTGGCCAATGACATTCATCATTCGACCTTTGATTTGTTCACCGGCCGGCATTGTGATAGGACTGCCAGTAGAAATCACATCCAGACCACGCTGCAAGCCATCGGTATTATCCATAGCCACACAACGTACCGTGTCCTCACCGATATGCTGCTGCACTTCCATGATCAGATCACGGCCATCGGGTCGTTTTACTTTCAATGCCTCGTAAATCTTAGGCAATACCTTCTCTGGATCCTGACCCTGTGTGTCAAAGTACACGTCGATGACTGGTCCGATAATCTGCGAGATACGCCCGTTTATCTGTGACATACGCTTTATGATTTAATGTTAACTTATTCTTTCTCTATAAGACACATCCTATGATGTCTCTCTATTCATTTACAAATATACGGAAAATGCCTTTACCACCAAACTCCTTTAACATACTTTAGAGGGATTATTCACATTAATGACATGAAAAAGGAGAATTTGTGAACATCTGCCGTACATTTGTAAGAGTTTTAAATGCTCAGTTCATCGAGCACGGTAATGAGCCCTCTGTCAAACGGCTTATCAGAGCGGATGGCTTCCGACAAGGGAACATACACCACCTCATTATTACGAATACCGACCATAATATTACGCTGGCCCTGCATGATGGCCTGCACGGCACCCACGCCAGTACGACTGGCCAAGATACGGTCATGAGCCGACGGACGGCCTCCACGCTGAAGATGCCCAAGGATAGAGACGCGTACGTCATAGCCTGGGAATTCCTTGCGCACACGGTCTGCATAGTAAAGCGCACCACACTTCGGACTTTCCGACACGATAACGATGCAGCTGCGTTTTGACTTTCTGATACCACGCTCCATGAACTGTGCCAACTGGTCTACATCCGTAGAGTCCTCTGGGATAATGGCAGCTTCTGCTCCACTTGCAATGGCAGAATTCTGAGCAAGGAAGCCAGCATCACGTCCCATCACCTCCACGAAGAAGATACGCTCATGACTCTGGGCAGTGTCGCGAATACGATCCACACACTCCACAATTGTGTTTAAAGTGGTATCATATCCTATAGTAGAATCCGTACCGTAAAGGTCGTTATCAATTGTCCCTGGCAAACCGATGCAGCAGAGATCAAACTCGCGCGCAAAGTCACGGGCACCCGTCAAGGAACCGTTACCACCAATCACTACCAAAGCATCGATCTCTTCTTTCTTGATCGTCTGATAAGCTTTCTCACGCCCCTCCGGAGTCATGAACTCTTTTGAACGCGCTGTACGCAAAATCGTACCGCCGTCACGAATGATACCGGACACATTTTCCGTTGTAAACGGCTGAACTTCATCATTGATCAGACCGTCATAGCCACGGAAGATACCTTTTACTTTGAAGCCATTGCAGATACCGGCACGTGTAACGGCACGGATAGCAGCGTTCATTCCGGGAGCATCACCCCCAGAAGTCAGTATACCAATTGTCTGAATCTTTGCCATATCGTCTTTTCTTTTTAGAATTTACTAATATTATGATGTTATGTGTTTCTATATGTTTTCGTCACGCAAAGATAACAATTTATCAGAAACAACTCAAATGAAAATCCCATTTTTATAATGCTTTAACGGACAATTCGTGCAATATGAGTTAAAAATTCCCTATTTGTAACCTATATGTAACTTTCTATAGTGTTTTATTCTATATCTACTTTTTATAGACAACACGTCTGTGGGTAAAGAAATAAAACCAGTAGGTCTTCCCATACGTATCTTTCAACTCAGAGTACCGCTCCTTAGGATTAGCGTATTTCTTACTCATATCTTGATAATCCTCGTAGTCGGCATCCATCACCGCGTCGTGATAAACAAGATAAGGATGTTCCCGAAGATGGGTATATAGGATCAGTGCCTCACGATAATGTTTAGGCAGGTGGCTGTCCAACCGATAATATTTTGTGATGTTATGAGCAAAGGCATCAACGTCGCAGTC
Organism: Prevotella sp.; assembly: GCA_052355365.1. Lineage (GTDB taxonomy): Bacteria > Bacteroidota > Bacteroidia > Bacteroidales > Bacteroidaceae > Prevotella. The sequence continues at coordinate 9,231 of DAWDCC010000078.1, forward strand.
CAGCAGATAAGCACACAGCAGCCAATCGTTGGACGCTTTGGTTGCCCACCATTTTTGATGCAATTTCTTAAAATAGTGCCGCGGACGCATCCGCTGTTTGAAATAGACACCCAGCATTTTATAAACTGGTTCTGTCGAAGCCATCATTACTTTAACAGAAGAGCCATTTGGTAACATGGCATCAGAACCGCCAACCAAAGGATATTCAAAGAGTCTCTCACCAAGCTGGTGCGTACCTGCCAATGCCCATATTCTCAGAAAGGTTAGACTGCTATCTGTCTTTTCCTCATTAATGCCCACCTGCTGCGCTTCTTCATATCTTTGATTGCTCAAATCATTCTCCATTCTCATCCGATAATGGAACACCTCGTCCGAGCAGCCAATGCTACACGTCATCAGCATCATCGCGGCCATGATCGCCAAATTCTGCCATATCAACCGACTACTACTCTCGGTGACAAAGGGAGAGCTATCCAAACTTTCCATTTGGCGACAGAACCAAATAACGACAGCATAGACGATCATCAACAATGGGAACAACCATGCCCAGCAGCCTATGTATGATTCCGTATCCACATCACGTGTCACATCCGTCAGTATGGCCAGCAACAGTAGCGAAGGGAAATAGCTCAAGGCATGCCCTACCCTTTCCAAACGTATGAAACTGTAAAGTGTGAGTTGCAATAGCCACAGCACGACCGTTATCAGCACAGCGCCTATCAGCCTGTTATAATGGGTAGCGCCCTGAGACAACACATGCTGGATGACAGACATTATGTCTGCCTGATAATCATAGAGATATAAGAATGTAAAAAAGACGAAGAAAATGGCACACGTCACTCTCATCGTGACGATGCCATTTTTGCGATTATTAATCATTGAATTTATCTACAACAATGAAGTTATTCACTTTTTTAAGCACCACTGCTGAGCGGGCCGGAATATAGAGTTTCAGCCAACCCTTATGGTCTTTGGCATACAGGGGATCGGGATTGGTGAAATGCTCTACACTGTCATCTGCAAAGCCGTAACCACCGAAGCACTTCGCATCGGTATTCAGCACAACATGATAACTTCCCTCCTTTACCAAGAAACCGTAGTCGGTGTAGGACCGGGTTGGCGAGAAGTTAAAGACGAAGACCAGATTACCTCTTTCGAAAGCCAAGATCTGATCACCGTCATTGTGCCAGATCTCCTGCACGGGTGTCAAGTTAAATTGCGGCTCACTCTTGATCACACGCAGCATCTCACGGTCGAAATCTCCAAGGTAATGGTAGTCCAAGTCCGGATTATCCACAAGATTCCACTGACGGCGGGCATATTTATAGCTCCAACCATTGCCTTCTCTCGGGAAGTCGATCCATTCCGGATGTCCAAACTCGTTGCCCATGAAGTTAAGGTAGCCACCATTGATAGCACCCAATGTCACCAACCGTATCATCTTGTGCAGAGCAATACCGCGGCGTACCATCTCGTTTTCATCTCCACGTTTAAAGTGCCAGTACATATCAGCATCTATCAGACGGAAGATGATAGTCTTGTCGCCTACCAAGGCTTGGTCATGGCTCTCACAATACGAGATAGTTTCCTCGTCAGCGCGCCGGTTCTTAACCTCCCAGAAGATACTGCTCGGCTTCCAGTCCTCATCCCGTTTCTCCTTGATCGTCTTGATCCAGTAATCGGGAATATTCATCGCCAAACGATAATCAAAGCCATAGCCGCCATCCTCGTACTTGACTGCCAGTCCCGGCATACCACTCACCTCTTCCGCTATTGTCACAGCAGAGGGGTTCACCTCATGAATGAGTTTGTTGGCCATCGTCAGATAGCAGATAGCATTGTCGTCTTCGTGTCCGTTGAAGTAATCACCATAGTTGGTAAAGGCTTCTCCCAGTCCATGACTATAGTATAGCATGGAAGTGACGCCATCAAAGCGGAATCCATCAAAATGGAACTCATCCAACCAGTACTTGCAGTTGCTCAGCAAGAAATGAATGACATCGTCCTTACCATAATCAAAGCACAGGCTATCCCATGCCGGATGCTCGTGACGATCACCAGAATAGAAATATTGGTTAGGATCACCAGCAAGATTACCCAAACCTTCGACCTCATTCTTAACAGCATGAGAGTGGACAATATCCATAATAACGGCAATACCCTGCTCATGCGCGGCATCGATGAGTGCCTTCAGCTCCTCAGGCGTACCGAATCTGCTCGACGGAGCAAAAAATGAACTCACATGATAGCCAAAACTGCCATAGTAAGGATGCTCCTGGATAGCCATGACCTGCATGCAGTTGTATCCGTCTTTGACAATTCTCGGCAGCACATTGTCTTTAAACTCTGTATAGGTTCCAACCTTCTCGGCATCCTGAGCCATACCTATATGACATTCATAGATCAGCAAAGGATCTTTAGACGGACGGAAAGACTTCGCCTTCCATTGATAAGTCTTTTTGGGAGCCCACACCTGTGCGGAGAAGATTTTTGTCTTGTCGTCCTGCACAACACGGGTAGCCCAAGCCGGAATACGTTCTCCCTGACCGCCGTCCCATTTCACATGCATCTTGAAGAGATCGCCATGCTTCATGGCACGCGCAGGAAGCCGCAGTTCCCAGTTACCAGTATTGGGTATTCGCTTGCAGCGATATTGCTCCATTTCTGTCCAATCGTTGAAATCACCGACAAGATAAATATCCGTAGCATTGGGAGCCCACTCGCGGAAAACCCAGCCGCGAGGGATTCTGTGAAGACCATAGTATTGATAACCATTGGCAAAATCCGACAAAGTCTCCTTGCCCTGATTCGTCAACTGTGATATTTTCCAAGCCACATGATCATGCCGACCACGAATGGCGTCTTCAAAGGGCTCAAGATAAGGATCGTGAGCCACGATGCGAATGTGCTGGGGCTGCGCAGCAGGGGCAACGTTCAGCACTTTGTTATCACCTGTAGATTTGGATTTCTTCACCATAATATTTAGTTTATGTATTTAGGTTTCAATCATCTTATTCATTAAACCGCCGGCCATTTTCATAATAACCGTGAGCCGTGATCTGACCGTCGCGGTCTTTCTCCACGAACTTACCGTCACGCACATCGTTGAGATAAGAACCTTCAAAGCGTTTGCCGTCCTTGGTCTCCTCAATAGCCTTACCATTGCGCATGCCATTGCGATAGTAACCTTTAAAACGGGTCCCGTCAGCGTAATGAATGATCACTTCGCCCTCAATCTTACCATTGACAAACTCTCCTTCAAAGACATCACCGTTTTTCTTCGTCAGCCTGCCATGTCCATTCTGTAAATCTTTCTTCCACAAGCCCTCATACTTATCGCCGTTGGCCCAGACAAAGGCACCGTCACCATCGCGGTCGCCCTCGACGAAATGTCCCGTATAGCGGTCGCCATTAGCGTATTTGAAGATGCCTTCTCCCGTACGCTCGCCCTGATCATAGTCTCCCTCATATTGATCACCGTTCTGAAACAGATAAATACCCCGTCCTTGTTGGATATCATCTTTCCACTCACCACGATATACATCACCGTCACCATACTTGTTAACTCCGTATCCACAACGCTGGTTATCTGCCCACTCTCCATCATAGGTGGTACCATCGCCCCAGTCAAAGAATCCTTTCCCCTCCTTTTTGTCTGCTTTCCATTGCCCTTGGTAATAAGCTCCGTTGGCATAAGTGTAGCGCCCTTTACCTTGGCGCATATCATGGTACCAGTTACCGTCATACTTGTCACCATTAAAGTAATACATCACCCCATGACCTTCCTGATAATCACGGAACCACAAGCCTACATACTTGTTGTTGTTACTAAAATAGTAAGTGCCTTGTCCATGCTGCTGATTGAGCAGCCATTGACCTTCGTATTTCTCACCGTCGGCAAAGGTGTAAACGCCATAACCATTACGCTTGCCTTTGACAAACTCGCCCTCGTATTTATTGCCATTTTCATAGAGAACACTGCCCTTGCCCTGTGGCTTGCCGGAAGTCATCTCACCATTATAGGTTCCTTTGACACCTTGTTCCACAATGGTGCACGAACCTAAAGATATCTTTTGTGCATAGCTCGTTATAGAAGCTAAGGAAAGTATTATTGCAATGATTCGATTTCTCACTTCGTAACAAATAAATGAATTCTACGCTCAAAGATAATAAGAAAAATTGAAACCAAAAACATGTAAACAAAAAATTAAACGATAAACACTACTATTTAACAAAAATAAATAAGCAGAATCAGAGGAAGATTTCGTAACTTTGCACGAAATAGAACCATTAATAACAGTCAAAATGAAATTTATAGCAATCATTCCGGCACGTTATGCATCCACGCGCTTCCCAGGAAAGCCATTGGCTCAACTTGGTGGAAAGCCAATTATTCAGCATGTCTATGAGCAAGTGAAAAAAGTGATAACTGACGTGTGGGTGGCCACAGATGACCAACGGATCTACGATACGGTCACTACGTTCGGTGGAAAAGCAGTCATGACAAGAACCGATCATAAGAGCGGTACTGACAGAATTGAAGAGGCTGCCGAGAAAATCCAGACTGATGCTGATGTCATCATCAATGTACAAGGCGACGAGCCTTTCATACAGCCCTCTCAGATAGAGACGCTCTGTGAACTCTTCAAGCATCCACAAACTCAAATCGCTACACTTGGAAAAACCTTTGAATCGATTGAGGCTGTAAAGAACATTAACTCACCGAAGATCGTCACCGACAATCAGGGATTTGCACTTTACTTCTCACGTTCTGTCATCCCATTTGTGCGTGGTGTGGATGAGCGAGAATGGCTCGAGCACTTCCCCTATCTCAAGCACTTAGGCATCTATGCCTATCGCCGTGAGATATTAAGAGAAATCACCACGCTCCCTATGTCTTCATTGGAAAAAGCAGAAAGCCTTGAGCAACTGCGGTGGCTACAAAATGGATACAGAATCAGAGTCGGCATAACAAATGTAGAGACCATCGGCATTGATACGTCAAAAGACTTAGAGTGTGCAGAAGCTTTCCTGGCAGAAAAAAAAATCACTAACAAAGAGACTGCTTTAAGGCCGATATAAGGCAACATATAACAGAAAGCGCGGCATGGTAACCGCGCTTTATTTATTACTTTTTAAAAATATTGGTGTCCGCTAAAACTTTTAGCTCCTCTTCTGCTTTGCAAAAATAA
>DAWDCC010000079.1:0-14092 GCA_052355365.1 Prevotella sp.
CAGTCTTTTCCATCATTGTTGACTTTACGTGTCAACCTTATTTAAAAAAAGACAATCCTTTGTTCATCAGTACAAAGCCTCATCACTCTTCCTTTTTGTACTTACTCGGTGGCATACCGAAATGCTTCTTAAACACCGTACTGAAGTATTTGGAGTTCGGGAAACCGCAGCGGGTGGCCACGTCAAGGACGGGCACACCCTTCCGCAACAACGCGGCAGCCTGCTCCAAACGGATGAGCCGCATGAACTCCTGCGGTGCCTTGCCGGTGAGCGTCTTCAGGCGACCATAGAACAACGTACGGCTCATGGCCATCTCGCGACAAAGATGGTTCACATCAAAGTTCTCCTCGCTCAGATGGTCAAGCACCGTCTGCGTGGCTTTGTCAATAAAGGCCTGATCATCAGCATTGAGTACCTCAGGCTTAACTTCTGCCTGCTGTTCGTTGCTATCGTCTTGCTGTACAGCAAGAGGAGAGTCGTCTGACAAAGTCGATATTGTTTTCTCTTGCGGAGAGGGTATAACCGGTTCTTCACCGCCATGAGCCAATTGCAGGGCACGGCGCAGATAGTATTTGCTCAACCGGCGTCGGTTGTCAATGACGTTGCGGATCTTCTTAGCCAAGATATCCGTGTCGAAAGGCTTGGCGATGTAGTCGTCGGCACCCTTGTCCAAGCCTTCGATCATGAAGTCCTTACCGACCTTAGCCGTAAGCAGAATGACCGGCAACCATGCCGTATCGGCATTTTCTTTCAGCCGCCGGCAAAGTTCGTTGCCATCCATACCGCCCATCATCACGTCGGAAACCACAATGTCGCAGGTGCCCTCACGCAGATAGTCCAAAGCTGCTTCCGCGCTCTCCTTCATAATAATATGGTAGTCGCCGGAGAAGGACATGCGCAGGTATCGCAGCAATTCCGTGTTGTCGTCAACAAAGAGGATGGTATCCTTGCCGTTCTCATCGTCTTCCTCATCCTGCGGCAGGTTTACTTCTGCTTCCATCTTTGGCTTGTCCACTGTAAGATCGCCTTTCAGCGCGTTTACATTTGCTGAGTCGGGACGAGCATCTATGACAGAATCTTTGAGCGACAGACTTGTTGCCACGGCAGCGTCTTCCCTACCCTGCTGCTCATCCTGCTCCGTTGCCTCCGGGAAATAGCGGCTGCCGTCAGCAGGGAGATGTACAAAGAAGGTCGTCCCCACCTGCTCCTTGCTGATAAACGTCAGCTTGCCGTGGTGCAGCTCCACCAGTCTGCGACAGAGCATCAGCCCCAGTCCGCTTCCCATCTGCTTGGAGTTGATGCCATTGGAAGCACGGTAGAAGCTGCGGAAGATATGTCTTTGATCGCTTTCGGGGATGCCCATACCATCGTCGGCCACGCTGATGACGGTCTCACCACGCTGTTGCCATGCCCTGAGATGGATGTGACCGCCCTCATCCGTGTATTTGATGGCATTGGAGATGAGGTTGTCGAAGAGTTTGACGGCCATCATCGGGTCGAGCCAGACCAAGGCTTCGCCCGGACAATCATCGAGCGCGAGCGTGATCTTCTTTTCCTGAGCAAGCAACGCAAAGCGCGCGACCTGCTGTTCGAGCAGCGGTTTCAACGCTATCTTCTGGACACTCGGCTCACTGCTCTGCTGGTCGATCTTTTGGAAATCGAGCAGACCCGTGATCATCTTCAACAGTTTGGCACCATTGCGGCGGGCGATGGAGAGATAGCGGGCAGACGGCTCGCTGAGCGTGCTGTCCTTAGCCATATCATCAAGAGGAGCCAGCACGAGGCTGAGCGGCGTGCGGATGTCGTGCGCCGTGTTGACAAAGAACGAGATCTTCTCGTTGTAGTATCTCGACTCCAGCCGGTCGCGGTACCAGCGCCAAGCCAGATAGACGAGCGACAAAACGATGAGTAGATAAGCGGTCCAAGCGAAGAAGGAGTTCCACCAGGGCCGCCGGATGACGAGCGGAATATCCTTGGCGTCGATGACGCGACCGTCGGTACGGCTAAGTGCGCGAATGTGCAGCGTGTAGCTCCCTGACGGCACGTTGGTGTATCTGAGGCTTTGCAGTCGTTGCATCGAGATCCATTGCTTGTCATAACCTTCAAGGAAATATTCGTACCGGATGTCGTGCTGGAAGCGATAGTTGATGCACTCAAAGTCCACCGTGAAGGAATTTTGCGCATAGGGCAGGCTGACCTTTCCCTCACGCAGCATGTCGAAGATTCGTCGGCGCACGACGCTGTCTTCAGCCTGCTTGGTATCGAGTGGCAGAATCGAGGTCACTCTGAGCTGTGCCGTATAGTGAGAGGGCAGCACGGCAGCAGGGGCGAGCAGCACACCGCCATCGTTGCCTCCAAACAGCAGCCTGCCGTCGGGCAGTTGCCAACAGGCCATGCGGTTATATTCCTGATCCAGTCCCTCGTAGATGCTGAGCTGACGCACGCGCCGTGTCCGACCGTCGAAGCTACAGAGCCCACGGTCGGTGCTGACCATCAGCAGCCCTTGGGCACCATGACAGATGCCCGCGATGGTGTTTGACGGCAGGCCTTGGCGTGTGGAGATCTGCCAATATTTCTTGGTAAGCGTATCGTAGTGATAGATTCCACCACCGTCGGTTCCCAGCCAAAAGTCATGGCTGCCATCGGCAATGATGGAATTGATGAAGCAACAGATGTCCTTGTCACCGAAGTCGCCGGGATTGAAATAGTGCTTGAAGTGCCACGTCCGGACATCGACAATACAGAAGCCTGCCGTAGTGCCCACCGCCATCTTGTCGCCCATCGCCGTGAGACATTCAGCTTCCCGTATGGGCAGGTCATGTGCCTTGCCATTGACAATGCAGGACAGAGGGCCGTCGATAGCTCCCACCCACAACCGTCCGAGATGGTCACAAGCCAGACTGGTGATGCACTCCGACAAAAGTGTTCCTAACGACCTGCTGTAGGTGGCGGTTGCTGTTCCCGTCGCGCTGACCGCAAAGACACCGTTGCCATAGGTACCCGCCCACACGCCGCCATTGCCTGACGGGCACAGGGCCAGCACCACTCGCCCTTGCAGGCAGTGGGTCCAGCGCCCGGAAGCGGGATGATAAGCCGACAGTCCGAGATTGGTACCGAACCACAGCGTGCCGTCGGCAGTGGCGCAGGCAGCGTTCACGCCGTTGTCGAGCAGCGAGTTGCCGTCCTTATATTCATGTCGGAACAGCTGATAGCCCGACCATCGAAGCATGGCCAAGTCCACGCCTCCCGTGTAGCTGCCCATCCAAATGTTGTGTTGCCGGTCCACGGTGATGGTGTAGATGCCATTACCGCTCAGTGCGTTGCGTGTGTCATCCGATACGTTGAACAGCAGTCGTCCTTGTTGTCCTCGTCGGTCAAAAGCGTAGACGCCCTCACCGTCGACACCCACGAGCATCGTCGTTTCTCCCAAAGGTGTGATGGCTCTGACGGGATGCTGTATCTGAGGTTGCGTTGATACCACGCCAACACGATGGTCCTTGAGGTCGTAGACGCGGATGCCCTGCACCAATGAGCCTACCCACAGCCGCTGCGAGGGCGCGTCGAAATAGAGCGACTGCGCTTCAAGTCCTTCCAGCCCTGACAATGTTTCCCATCTCTTTCCATGCTGGGCAAACACTTCCGTAGCGGTAGCGATGAAGAGTCGGCCACGGTTGTCGGCCGTGATCACGTTGACTTCCTGTGTGGGTCCGGCCAAAGTCATCTTACCATGGTCATAGCAATAGAGGCCGTTGCGCGCGGCCAGCCATAGTCTGTGGCGCCGGTCGATATACAGATCATTGAGTTTGAGATAACCACGAAACCATTTGCTCAGACTCACCACATGTTCAAAGCGGTCCAAAGCCGAGCTATACCTATATATATTACCCTTGTTGTCGTAGGCATAGAGCGTGTCACCGTCTTGCCGCAACGAAAAGATGCGGCCCGCGGCATTGCTGTAGACACGGTCGCTGCTGAGCCGGTAGACCTTCACCACGCTGCCGTTGTAGCGGTTGATGCCGTTCTTTGTTGCGATCCATATCACGTCGTTGCGGTCCTGCAGAATAGAGAACACACGCATGTTGTCCAACCCTTCGGTCAGCCCTATGTGACGAACCTGATAGGCGGGAGTCGGCATTGGCGTACTCCGTGCTGCTAAGTCTGACAGCAGAAGACACAGTAATAATAATAGGTGTCGCAATGGTTTCATGTGGCAAATTTAATAAATAAGCGTTAATCTTGTACCTTTCTCCTGGTAAAAATGTCAGAAAAGAAACCTTTTTTGGCGGTGCTCTGTATCATTTCTATGAATATCATCGTAACTTTGCCAGCGTTATCACAACATCAACTATTCATATCTTTATCAATTCATACCTATGACAAGAAGCAAAGACATACTGTTATTACTGGCATGCTGGCTGTGCTCAGCATGGCTCGCCATACCCGTGGGAGCCGCTACATCGGCCGAAGAAATGAACATCGACGCCAAGACTTGGGCTTCGTCGGTCGTGCTCGGCTGGAACCTCGGCAACAGTCTCGAAAGCAAAGGCAACGACGAGACGGCATGGGGCAACCCGATGACAACACGCGAGATGATCAAGGCCGTGAAGGCACAGGGCTTCAACTGCGTGCGCATCCCCGTGCAATGGGGCTGCCATCTCACCGACGAGAAGACGATGACCATCGGCAGCAAGTGGATGAACCGCGTGGAGGAGGTGGTCAACTACTGCTTGGACGAGAAGATGAAAGTCATCATCAACACGCACCACGAGGTGTGGTTGGAGCAGCATCCCTTCTACGCGCAACAGAAAGAAAACAACGAGAAGCTCGCCGCACTGTGGCAGCAGATCGCCACACGCTTCAAGGACTATGGTCCGGACTTGGCTTTTGCCGGCATCAACGAGACGCAGGTCAACTGGCAGGCACCGACCCCGGAGCAGGCCAACGTGGTGAATAGCTACAACCAAACGTTCATCAACACCGTGCGCGCCACCGGCGGCAACAATGCCGGGCGCGTGCTCATCGTGCAGACTTACTCCTGCAATCCCGACTACGGCTTTCAACATTTCGTCATCCCCAACGATCCGGCCAAAGACCGCCTGTGCGTAGAGTTTCACTACTACAATCCCTATAACTATTGTGGCGGCAAGGAGGGAAGCTACTACTATTGGGGGCAGGCCTGCAAAGAAAAAGGCAAGATCTCGCCCGACGACGAGAGCCAGCTGACAAAGACCTTCGACAAGGCCAAGACATTGTGGGCTGACAAGGGTCTCGGCGTGATCATCGGTGAGCTGGGCGTCTCTACTCACTTCACCACCGACGACCGTGCTACCCAACTCGACAATGAGAAATACTATCTCCAGCAGGTCGTGAAGGAGGCCCGCAGCCGTGGCTTCGCGCCCATCGTCTGGGACAACAACACGTTTGGCAATGGCAGTGAGATGTACGGTATCTTCAACCGTAATAATAATATGAGTGTCGATGCGCCTTGGCTGTTGCAAGGCTTACAACTCGGAGCCGGACTGGAGCCCTATAAGGAAACGGCCGAGAACGGTGTCTTCTGGGAAGGTGACGCACTGCTCAACTGGGGCGAGGGCCTGCAACTAAAGATCCCTGCTAACAAGTTCAACAGCTTCACGGCCAAAGGACGCCTGATGCTGACCATCGAGCAAGTACCTTCGGCCGACTATGAACAGTTGCAGCTGATGTATGGCGACTGGAGCGGTAAGGTCAACTTCAAAATCGACGGGAAGAACTATAAGGGCAGCTACGATCCCAAGGCGGCTCAGGGCACCAACGACAGAACCTATTCACTGAGTCTGAGCTTCGATGCTGCCACGCTGGCAAAGCTACAGACCAATGGGCTCGTCATGCAGGGCTACGGCGTAAGACTGAAGAATGTGATCATCATGCCACAAGGCATGACCACTGCCATCTTCAATTTGGCTACGACTGACAACGATCAGCAGAGGTGCTACGACCTCGCCGGCAGAGTCGTTCCCGACAGCTTTCGTGGTCTGATCATTAAGGACCGTCAGCTGTGTCTCGCAAGATAAGATTGCTTCGTTCAACAACTGATACATATTACAGGCTTCATTTGTTCTCAGGATAACCATCATCCCTCCTGCTCACGCCATAGAGTCAGGAGGGATGCTTGCGTTGATCGGTCTAAAAAACAATTGCGTTTACTTGCAAAATCCAAAGTTTCTTCTTATCTTTGCTATTGAAAGGAAACGTAACAAGAGTAAAATATGGAAAATACAGTAAGAACACGACCGGAAGCTATAGCAAGATTTAAAGCTGCTAAAGAAGACTACTTCAATAATACCATGCGAGAATGAGAAATTCTCGCTTTTTTTGTTTCTATTACCCCTCCCCCCGACACCGCTTTTGTCAGCTACGAAACCTTCATTGTCAGTATTCTAACCTCTGTCAGACGTATAAAACCTAACTTTGCAACCAGTTTAATAACACCGAAATAAATAAAAACCTAAGTATACAGACAATGAAGAAAAGTAATCGGAATCTTCTGTGCATGACCAGCGTCTGCGCCGCTCTTCTTGCTCTCAACGTCCAGCCTGCTTTCAGTGCTGAGACTCCGGGAGTGAGCACGACGCAACAGAGCCATGCTATCCAGGGTACCGTCACCGACGGCAACGAACCCATCATCGGCGCCAGCGTGATGGTGAAAGGTAAAAACCAGGGTGCTGTCACCGACATGGACGGCCACTTCACCCTCGACGTAGCGCCCGGCACTGAACTCGTCATCTCTTATCTGGGTTATCAACCCAAGACCGTGAAAGCCGCAGCAGGCATGAAGGTCACCCTCTGCGAGGACAGCAAAAACCTCAAGGAGGTCGTCGTCACCGCGCTCGGCATCAAGCGCGACCGCAAGGCATTGGGCTATGGTCTCAACGAGATCAAAGGCGAAGAACTCACCAAAGCCAAGGAGACCAATGTCATCAACTCGCTTGCCGGTAAGGTCGCAGGCCTCGTGGTGCAGAACACGGCCGGTGGTGCCAGCGGTTCCACACGCGTGCTGCTCCGTGGTAACACCGAGATGACGGGCAACAACCAGCCGCTCTATGTCGTCGACGGCGTGCCTTTGGACAATACCAACTTCGGCAGCGCCGGACAGGCTGGCGGTTACGATCTCGGCGACGGCATCTCGGCTATCAACCCCGACGACATCGAGACGATGACCGTCCTCAAAGGTCCTGCTGCCTCCGCACTCTATGGTAGCCGTGCCTCTCACGGCGTGATCCTCATCACCACGAAGAAAGCCGCCAAGGACAAGGTCAGCGTGGAATATAACGGCAGCATCACCATGGACAAGCAGTTGGCAAAATGGGACAATATCCAGCAGGTCTATGGTATGGGCAACGGCGGACAGTATCTCGAAACGACCACTTCCTGTACCAACATGAGTTGGGGACCGAAGGCCGACGACTACCTCGTGAAGTACTTTGATGGCCAGAAACGTCCCTTCCAGATCTGGCCCAACAACACCTCGAACTTCTTCCGCACGGGTCTCACCGCACAAAACACCGCCGTGCTCTCCGTCAGTTCGGGTAAGACAGGCGTGCGCTTCTCCATGACCGACATGCGCAACAAGGACATCCTGCCCAACACCCACATGAACCGTGACAACTTCAACCTGCGTGCCACCACATCGGCCGGACCCGTAGACTTTGACTTCACCGCCAACTACACACGCGAGAATGTGAAGAACCGCCCGGCGCTCGGCGACTCACAGAGCAATGTCGGCAAGAACCTGATGACGCTCGCCTCCACCTATAACCAGGTGTGGCTGCGCACCTATCAGAATGCCGACGGCACCTATGCCAACTGGAACGGACTTGACCAATACAATAAGAACCCGTACTGGGACCTTTACAAAAACAAGAATACTTCCGCCAAGGATGTCTTCCGCTTCACCGGTAAAGCTATCTGGAACATTGCCGAAGGACTGAAACTCCAGGGAACTGTGGGTACAGACATCAACAACATGACTTTCGACGACTTCGTGGCAAAGACCACACCGGGCCAGGCTGCCGGTTCACTGACCAATCAGGTGTTCCACAACCGCACGCTCAACGCCGAGCTCCTCATGCTCTACAACCATAGCTGGGGCGACTTTGACCTCAACGCTACGTTTGGCGGCAACATCTTCAAGGTCGACAACAAGACCTACACCATGAAAGGTCTCAACCAGCAGATGATGAACCTGGAGACGATCATGAACTACTCCGAGCAGCACGTACAGCAAGATACTTATAAGAAGCAGATCAACTCGCTCTACGGCAGTGCCTCGCTGGGTTATAAGCATACCTATTATCTTGAGGGCACGCTGCGTGGCGACAAGAGTTCTACCCTGCCCCTGAACCATAACACCTACGTCTATCCTTCTGTATCGGGTAGCATGGTGTTCTCGGAATTCATCAAGAACAAGCGCATCATCAGCTTTGGTAAGGTGCGCGCCTCTTGGGCAAAGGTGGGTAGCGACACAGATCCTTATCAGCTCGCGCTGAACTACGCTACGGCGAAGTACAGCTATCCGGGCTTTACCATCGGCATGATCAACAACTATACCCAGCCCAACAAGGACCTCAAGCCTACGATGACCAGCTCCTATGAGCTCGGTTTGGAGATGAAGTTCTTCAACTATCGCATGGGACTCGACGTCACTTACTACAATCAGAACTCACGCGATCAGATCATCCGACTGGCTTCCTCTTCCACCAGCGGCTATGCCAACCGACTCATCAACGCCGGTGAGATTCAGAACCGAGGCGTGGAGATTGCCCTCAACGGACGTGCCCTGCAACTCAAGGACTTCGCCTGGGACTTGGGCGTAAACTTCTCCAAGAACACGAATAAGGTGAAGAAGCTCGTCGACGGCATGGACTATTTCGAACTTGAGAAGGCCACCTGGTGCGGCGTGAGCGTCGGTGCTGAGGTCGGACAGAACTATGGTTCCATCGTCGGCAAGGACTTCAAGCGCAATGCCGACGGTCAGGTCATCATCAACTCTGAGACCGGTATGCCGATCGTCGACGACAAGACCCACGTGCTCGGCAATGCTTCTTGGGACTGGACAGGCGGTTGGTACACCACCTTCACCTACAAGAACTTCCGTCTCTCGGCTTCCTTCGACGTGAAGGTCGGCGCTGATCTCTTCTCCATGTCCATGCGCTCGGCCTACCAGACCGGTAAGGCCAAAGAGACACTCGCCGGTCGCGAGGAGTGGTATCAGTCCGAGGAAGCACGTCTCGCCGCCGGAAAGACCATCGCCGAATGGCGCGCTGAGGGCAAGGCCCGCGGCTATGTTGTCCCCGGCGTCATCGAGCAGGCCGACGGAAGCTTCAAGGCTAACGACATCCCCGTCAATCCCGAGGCTTACTGGAAGAGCGCTGCCGACAACGCTCCTTCGATGTTTATCTATGACAACTCCTATGTCAAGTGCCGTGAGATCACCTTCGGCTACACCTTCCCCGAGAAGATGCTGGGTAGCTTCGTCAAAGGACTTACAATTAGCTTCGTGGCCCGCAACCCGTTCATCGTGTGGAAAAACATCCCCAACATCGACCCGGACTCCGGCTACAACACTTCCGGACTCGGACTGGAATATGGCTCTCTGCCCTCTCGCCGCAGCTACGGTCTCAACGTCAACGTGAAGTTCTAAACAACGAATGGCAGCCACAAAGGCTCCATTCATAAAATATCAAGTAATCATGAAATCACTCATCAAGAAATATACAGGTAAGGGTCTGCTCTCTCTGGCCTTCGCATTGCCGCTGGCCGCAGACGTACTGACATCGTGCTCCGATGACCACATGGCCTCGGTCAACACCGATGACAGTAAAAGCGAGACGATCGACCCCAACAACCAGCTGACCACGTCACTGCTCCAGACCTATGGCGACTTCAGTCTCATGGACACCTACCGTAGCTATGTAACCGGTTTCACACAGCACTTCGCCGGTGCCTGGAACGTGACCAACTATGCCGGAAGCGTACACGCCAACGACGACCAGAACCGCCTGCTTTGGGACCGCTACTACTCCGTGGCCATCAAAAACCTCGTCGACGCCATCAACGCCACGCAGGAAGGCCAGCCCGCACTCAACGCCGCGCTGCGCATCCACCGCGTCTACCTGATGTCGGTGCTCACCGACACCTATGGTGACATCCCCTGCTCGGAAGCCGGACTGGGATATATCAAAGGCATCTCCAACCCGGTCTATGACAAGCAAGAGGACATCTACAACGCTTTCTTCACAGAACTCAAGGCTTGCGTCGACCAACTCGACAATGCCAACGACCGCATCACGGGCGACGTGACCAGCCTGAAAGGTGACCGTCGGGCTTGGCAACGCTATGCCAACAGCCTGCGTCTGCGCTTTGCCATGCGCATCTCAGACGTCAACCCCGAGAAGGCTCAGAAGGAGTTCGAGGCTGCGCTCAACGATCCGCACGGCTACATCACCGACGCTTCGCAAAACGCTTACGTCATCTATGCCAACGAGCCTTTCACGCTCTATAAGGGCGCAGAGGAGTATGACTTCCGCGTCAACGCGCTCGGCGAGATCCTCTACGGTCAGGATCCTACCTCCCCGACATTCGTCAGTTCTACTTTCTTCGACCTGATGCAGCAGACCGGCGACCCGCGTCTGTACCGTATCTGCCGCCATTACATCAACACGAAGCGCTCTGAGATCACGCCCGACCGTGAAGGCAACCACGATCTCACCGACGAGGTGGTCGCTTACCTCAAGCGCAACAACACCGCAGAGGCGCCCTGCGACCCGGGAGCTGCCTGGTGGAACAACTGGATCAACGCTCCGGCCAACTCCGAGATTCCTACTTTGGACAAGCTGGTCAAGGACGATCCTGCCGCAGGATACGATCAGAGCAACTTCAACGCACGTATGATGCGACCCGCGCTCAACATCGACTTCGAGATGCCTGACCGTCCCGGCATCCTCATCACGTCGGCTGAGGTCGACTTCCTCAAGGCGGAGGCTAAGACCAAAGGATGGAATGTCAGTGACGACGCCGAACAGCTCTATGAAGACGGCGTGCGCGCCTCGATGAAGATGCTCAACGATTACTATCTCACGGCATCGGAGAAGATCTCCGACGAAGAGATCAGCAAGTTCATCGCTGCCAACCCGCTCGGCAACAATCCTAAGGAAAATATCAACACGCAGGCTTGGATCCTGCACATGATGAACCCCGCCGAGGCTTGGGCAAACCTGCGCCGAAGCGACTATCCGGTGCTCAAGGACCGCTCAAAGCTGGCTAAGTTTGAGAGTGACTTCACCTACGACGACAAGAACCTCACCACGCCGGTACGCCTGAAGTACCCGATACTCGAGTCGAAATACAACAGCAAGAACTACGACGAGGCGCTCCAGCGCATGGGAGGCGACGACGACTGGCACCACCGCTTGTGGTGGGACACCAAGGACATCAACGTCAAGTAGACTTCATCAACCGGGCCCGACAGCACCAAAGAGCCTGCCGGGCCAATAGAACAACAAACAATTCAAGACAATGACAACAATGAAAACAATCAAGCATATCGCTCTGCGCGCGTTCGGACTGCTGATGATGGCCTGTGCCGCTACAGCGTTCACAGCCTGCTCTTCCGACGATGATCCGTTCTTCACAGCTGAGGAGACCGATGCGCCGCGCATCCTCAACACCAACATCCCGGAGTGGAAGGATGGTCAGCCCCAGGCCCTCATCACGCAAAGCCGCACCAGTAACTTCGTGTTTAACATCATCGCTACACCACGCGACTACACGACGATATCGTGGTACCTCGACGGACAGCTCATCCACGAGGGCGACTCCATCGACCAGCCACTGCTCGCCGGCGACCATGAACTGAAGATTGTGGCCACCACGACAAAGGGGCTCTCCACCTCGCGCACGACACGCGTGGTGATCACGCCCGCCGACGGCGATCCCGTGCTCGGCACAAAGGCTAAAGATCTGTGGGTGGCGCCGGGCGCAAAGACCACGATCCACGGATGCTCCAACCTCGACAAGGTGACCAAAGTGTTCATCGGTGGTAAAGAGGCTACCGTCGTCAGCGCTGCTGACGGCAACCTGACGATCACCGTCCCGGCCGACCTGGCAGAAGGCGACTACTCCGTCTTGCTGCAAGACGCAGCCGGACAGCAGTATGGCGGCGGTAAGATCAAGGTGACCAACGAGCCTTATCCCGACCAGAGCGAGACGCTGTGGGAGGGCAGCTTCAACGTCACGTGGGGCACGCCGTTCGACGCGCTCAAGGACGGCTTCATCAACCATGTCCACGCCGGCACGATCCTGAAGGTCTATGTCAGCGGTGATGGTCAGGGTACGGCAACCACAGCATGGTGGAACAACCTGCTCACGGGCAAAGGCGATCCCGAGCGTGGTGATATCACCATCAGTGGCAGTCAGGTACTCGAATACGAACTCACCGACCTCTCCATTCAACTCCTCAAGGACCAGAACGGTTTCCTGATGGTCGGCAACGGATACACCATCTCCAAGGTGACGGTGGAATAGTCCTACAAAAAACACCGAGATCCCTCACAACCGCTATAGTTGTGAGGGATTTTTTGTACTCATTTTTCTGTATAACATTCCTGACTTGCAAACCACAACGAATACCTTTTGCCACTGATTTGAGACAAAAATCGCAGTCACTTGCCACTGATTTGAAACAAATCCGACCACGTTCTGCCACTGATTTAGATGTCAGAACTGAATCAAGCCACACGGATCTAACACACTACTTGCTATTGCTTTTGCCAATTGAACAGAGCTTAGAATTTGGAAAAACCATCTAACTTTCTTTCTGTGTGGTGATTGCGGTACTAACAAATATTAATAGCGTTGGCCATCTTCTCATAATCCCTCCATTTTATATCTGATGTGTATTGAGCTGATATTCTAATAAGGTGGTCAAACAAATCGAATTTCTCCTTCTTGCTGTCTCTGAAGAATCGACGATTGAACTTCCAACAGTATTCGTTAAGATAGAGTTGAAGGAATCTCTTATCAACATCTTTATGAATCGCTTCTATTCCGCTACGGCATTCTCTAGTTATTATATGTACCCACGGCAGTTTGGTCTTGACGACTTCGTGAACATCTTCTTCTGTTTCCGGGTAAGGAATATGCTCTTTGACAAGTTCTTTCAACTTTATGAGATTGTGACCACCATCGGTAATGGTTCTTGATTCCTTTGCAACGGCTTCCTCAACGAATGGTTTTATAGTATCATACTGTTGGTTGGGTATTGCGAACATCTTTATATATTTTACCGCCTTCTTTATATTCATTTTGTCCTCTTTCTGTAATAGTCTTGATGCCTTGTTAACATACTCAGGGAAAGTGAGTTTTGAGAAATATTCAGCCAATATGCCGTCAACAGGCTTGCTTTCTGCTATAACGAGAACAGGAGTCTTTTGTGTCTTTATTACATCCTCCCCATCGACATTAGCTATTGACGACGTGGGGAAGAAAGAAATATCGAGCTCCACTTCATCAGATAATTTGTATGTGGCATCTCTTTTGCCCATGATGTCCCTATACTTCATCATCATAAGCCAGACAGGTGGATAATATTTCTTCTCCAGTTGATGTTGTATCTCTTTTGCAGACAAGACTTGCTTTATGGAGGTCATCATGTTGGCAGTGAAGAACCAATCAGATAATGACAGATGGCTTTGTTCCATCACCGTTCCCTTGGTCAATGGAAATCTATATCCACAAGAGGAGCATTGAAACTTGCGGCTGCCAACATACCATTTGAAAATAGTTCCACCGCATTTGGGGCACTTCATCCCTATGGACAATCGAATATCCTTGAAATAGTCAACACAACTATCCTCGTCAGGAAATCTACTGAAAAAGTCTTTGAGCAACATCGGTCTGTATTTTTCCATAAAAGTAGTTGTATTTTAGCTATTTACAAAGATATATATATATTGAATTAACAAAAATTAGTACCGCAATCACTACACAGAAAACTTTCTTTCTGTGTGGTGATGTTATGACTAAAGAATGTTAATTTACTTGTAATGATCGA
>DAWDCC010000080.1:0-13525 GCA_052355365.1 Prevotella sp.
TTTAAATTGTACCTTTGCCATAGCTTAAATTCAATACCCAAAATTACAATTTTTTGGGGACATAACAAAGCCCGAGCTTGTGAAAGTTCGGGCTTTAATGTGTTAAATTCGAAGATGGCTCAAAATGGACTTTTGACACAGCCTCTTTCTTTATATATGCTCTACAACTCTTGTTTAGAAGAAGAGGTAGCGGTTGTCGACAACCTTAGCCTTGACATAGAGTTCGTTCATGAAGTTGCCGGCATTCTGCATAGAGCGCTGACGGAGCTTTATCTCTTCCTGAGCCTCATTGAACTTCAGTGCGTTCTTCTTGCGGCTGACTACCTGGAACTGATATACACCGGCCAGACCCTTAACAGGATGGCTGCTGAATGCACCGGGCTTTGTAGCGTAGACGGCACCACTCAGAGCAGGCTCGCTACCACCGGTAGACTGAACGAAGACAGGAGCGGCGAAAGTCACCTGATTGACAGCAGAGATGATAGCACCCTTAGCCTTGGCAGCGTTGATGCTGTTGGCACCCTTCGCCTTGGCGATGAGCATCTCAGCTTTCTTGTCACGCATCACCTCCTCCTTGACCATCTCCTTCACCTGAGGATCGCTCAGGTCGCGGTAGCCAATCGGATGGATCTTTTCGCAGACGACGAGCAGCAGGTTATTGCCATTGTCGCCACACTCATACATCGGAGAGACCTCACCCTCTTTAGCAGCGAAGAGCCATTTCATAGCGTCGCGGGTAGATCTGATACCTGCAAGATTGTGCTGGCTGGTGGTCACATCCTTAGCCTCCTGAACAGAATAGCCGTTGCGGGCAGCGTTCTTCATGATGTCGGCTGGAGTTTGGTTAGCGCTGACGAAGGTGCTGAACTTATTGTAGACGTTGCTACGCGTGGTATTGGAGTAATCGATCGGCTTCTTGATGACAGCTGCCGTGTACTTCTCTACCATATTCTTGCGGTTCAGAACCAGGATAATCAAGTTTCCTTGTGTCAGCTGAATGTTCTTCAGCTCATTGACATTAGAGGTGAGCAGTGCGTTGAGATAGTTCTTTGAGTCGTTGTCCATCGATGTAGAGTACTCATACATCTTAGTGGTGAGCCACTGCTCTTTGCCTTCCTGGTTATATTTCTTGGCAATTGCTGCGAAGTCAGCACCAGCCTTCAGAGCGTTGTAAACAGAGTCAGCAGTCTTATGCGCCTCATCAGGAGTAGTACCTGCAATCTGGATAGCGCGGAACTGCACAGAGTCTGGGAGCTCCTGCTTAGCAACGAGCTTGACGATATTGAAAGTGTTGTCCTGCTTGTTCTCCACAGGGCCTAAAGTCTGACCGACAGACATAGAGTCGAGTTTGTCAGCGATATCTGTTGGGAAAGCCTCTTTGCCAACGGGGATACCCATGTAGGGAACGAAAGAAGTGCTCTTGCGAACGATTTCAGAAGGATCAGCGGCAGCCTGCATTTGGCCGGCCCAACCCTTGAACTGCTTCAGCAGTGTTGCGCGGTCAGCGGGAGAGGCTGAGATCTGAATATCCACATACTTGATGTCGCGGCTCTCAACATACTGACGGAAACGCGCCTTCAGCTCATCGTATTTAGCCTGCAAGTCAGCGTCAGAGATGTTAACTTTAGAGTCCTGAATGCTGGAGTAGGGGTAGGAAGCCAACTGGATTTGGCTCTCCTGGCTCTCCTCGTTGAAGGCCATCTTAGCCTCAACAGGATTGGACAGCAAGCAGTGAGCGAGCAGTCCGTTGTACTTCTGAATGAGCAGCTGCTGACGGAGGCTCTTCTCAATGTATGTCCAGTATTTGTAGATGGCATCCATCTGCTCAGCCATCTGTGGATTCTGCTGCTGAGCCTGGGCCTGCTTATACTGAGCGAGGAACTGCTTGAGCTGGTTGGCATCAAAGCGACCGGTCTGCTGATTGACGAAAGGCGTAGAGAGAAGCATCTGATTGGTACCCTCGTTGAGCACATTCTGCATCTCCTGGTCTGTTACGGTCATGCCCAGTTTGTCGCACTCGTTCTCGATGAGGCGATACTGCACGAAGTTGTTCCAAACTTGATCACGAAGTTGGTTGAGCTGGTCATCGTTGAGATTGTCCTGGCCCATGAACTTCATAGCCTGCTGGGCTTCGTCCACTTGCTTGGCAAATTCCTCGTAATTGATTTTGTCTCCTAACACCTCACCGATTTGCTGGCGCTCATTGTTGCGAGATGACTCGCAAGAACGGAAGGCCTCTTCGGCGATGAAAGCGAAAAGGCCGAAACCGATGATGGCGATCAGCGCGACACTTCTGCTTCTAATTTTTCCTAATGCTGCCATTTTTGTTTTGATAATTGTATTTTTTGTTTATTGATTTTCTGCGTTAAAGCAAACTCTTTTAAAAGCGTACAAATTTACTAAATAAATAGCAAACGAGGGAATGATTTTTAGAAAAAAACGTCAGAGATGCTTATTTATTCGTTAATATGCAATCTGACGAGTTCTATTTTCGTCATTGTGCTTTTAATGATTTTAAATTCGAACTTGTCGATCTTGATGATTTCGTTGAGTTTGGGAAAACTTTGGTATTCATGGAGGATAAGTCCACCAATTGTCATATATTCGTCACTCTCGGGCAATTCCAATCCAAATTCCTCATTGACCTTGTCGATTTCGAGTCGTGCTGAAAGCAGATAGTCGTGCTCGTCAATCTTCTTGGCGATGTAGTGGTCTGTGTCGTGTTCATCCTCAATATCGCCGAAGATTTCCTCCACGATATCCTCCAACGACACCAATCCACTAGTACCTCCAAACTCGTCGATGACCACGCCGAGGCTCTTCTTCTGTTGCAGGAAGATGCGCATCAGCTTTTGGGCCAGCATAGTCTCCGGCACAAAGGGCAGGGTACGGATATGATCCTGCCAGCGTTTGGGGTCACGAAACATCTCGTGGCTGTGGATATATCCCACGATATGGTCGATATCCTCGCAATAAACGATAATCTTGGAGTTTCCACTCTCCACGAACTTCTGTTTCAGCTCCTCCTGGCTGCACGTCTCCATGTTGACCGCATTGATCTCGGTGCGTGGGATCATGCAGTCGCGCACTTTCAAGTCGGGGAAGTCGAGTGCGTTTTGGAAGATCTTCACCTCATCGTCGACAGCGTCTTCGTTGGGTGCGTTGTCAATGGATGTGTGGATGAGGTAGTCGAGGTCCACCTTGGTGAATCCTTCATCGCCCTCTTCCTTCGGCATACGTACGCCAAAGAGTCGTAAGATGCCCTTGGAGAGAAAGGTAGCAAACTTGCTGATGGGCCAAAGGATGATGTAGAAAACGTATGCGATGGGGGAGAACACCGTCAGCATGGTGTTGGGGATGCTCTTGAACAGCGATTTGGGGAGAAACTCTCCCGTGAAGAGCATGATGAGCGTTGAGAGGATGGTATCAGCGGGTACTGTGAACCCAGCGCTGCATCCTCGAAAGATGGTGTTGTCGAAGAGTTGGGCTATCAAGATGCCGTAGATGACCAAGACCACGTTGTTGCCCACAAGCATAGTAGAGACGAAACCGTTGGGATGGCGATAAAAGAAGGAGATGATATGTTGGGATAATCCATTCTTATTCTTATCCATCTCAGCCAGCATGCGGTTGCTTGAGACAAATGCGATCTCCATTCCTGAAAAGAATGCACTGAGCACCATCGTGCACAATATCTCTAAGATAAGTGGTATATCTACTTGCTGCACAATTATATGATTACAATTATGATATTTTCTGTTTCTCGATGTTATTGCTTCCCGCCACGTTCTGGCACAGCCTGACTTCTTTGGCCCTTTTGGATGCTGTCCTGCTCGGCGCTGCTTGTGCCGGAGTCGGAGTTTCCACCCTCAAGATCGCTTTGAGAAAAGGATCCCTTGGTGTTGGTGACCATATAGCGGGTCATTTTCTCATCGGAGCGGAAATAAGATCCTTGCAACGTACGGTCGGGAGTGACGAGACGGGAGAAGACATTGGAATACAGTTCATGTGCGTTTTGATCCCAGAACAGTTCCTGGCTGGTAAAGCGCAGTCCGTCCTTGGTCCTCACACGCACTCTTGATCTAAGTTCCCACAACTTTTTTTGACTATAGTAATAGGCGGTATCGCACTGAATATAGGCCTGCACATGAAACTTCTCGTCAAACTGCTCCAAGAAGAGTCCCTTCTCAAAGATCCATCTTGGTGGGCGCTTGTTCTCGTTGACCTCCCATTTTTCGGCAACGATACGGTATTTGATCACACCGGAGTCTGAGATGAGCGTGTTGACACCCCATGAGGTCATCACGGCGACAGAGTCGCGGGCGCGCACGGCCGATGCTGTATGCTCCACGGGCTCGGTACAAGCAGCGATGAAGCACACAAAGAGAAGAATGAGAAGACTGTGATGCAGAGATAATTTCATGAGAAAATGCCTGTACATCTTGTGTTATTGTACTTTCCACTTAGCAAACCACTGCTCGTTGAAGGTGATGCCGACGTTGATGCGGAAGGTGTTTTCCGTAATAAGGTTCTTGGCACTGCGCTTGACCCATTGGGCACTGATGTTGAGCAGTGAGCGGTTGTTATATCCGTTGACGATAGGGATTCCAAAGCCCAGTGAGGCACTGAGCTCTTTGGGGCCTTCCATGCTGCCTATATAATAATAAGGTGTAGTATAGCTCACACCGGCGCGGTAACGAATGCGCTTCAAGAAAGAGCGTCCATACTCGTCGGGACAGATTTGTGTGCCGAGTGTGAACTGATGGAGATCCTTATAGTATCCTTTTACCAACTGGTAGTTGATGTTGCCACTATTGTCAGTGACGAGTTCGGGAACGCTGATTTTCGACCACTGCTGGAGAGAGTAGTCGGCTCCAATCTTAACCTTGTTGTCATGGTTGAAGGTGAGTCCGGCTCCAAAGGTATTGGGGATCTTCAATTTCAAATCCAATTGTCCTGCGCCGGGATAGGTAATGGTGTCAGCCACAGCCGTGACGGAGTTGCTTGAGACGATGGTCACCTGCGGTTTACCTTTGATGTCATGTCCCAAGCCATAGGTCAAGCCCAGTGTGAGCTGATCTTTCTTGTTCAGCGGCAATGTATATTGCAGTCCGGCATCCAGCTTATAGCTTCTCACGTCGGCTGAGTAAGTCTTGGTGATCGCATTGGCGGAAGAGTTGCTGTAACTGTTTGTCACTGTGCGAGTGTAGTCACCATAAAGATAAGATCCGTTCACACCGATGGAGAAGTTGCGGATAGGCTCCCAGCCAAAGCCGAGATACACCTGATGCAATCCTCCGTCGCCGTTATAGGAATTGTAGGAATATGTCTTGTTGACATCACCTACCGATGTTGTGGTGGAGTAGGAATATCCGATATTGGTATAGGGGAGCAGGCCGAAGCTTACGCCGAAATGGCGGAAGAGTCGGAATCCGGCTACTACATACTCAAAGTCAGCGTTGTTGGCGTTGAGTTTTCTGCCACCTTCCTTAAAGTTGGTTTGCTGCAATGAGATACCGGCATCGAAAATAAACGAGAGGCTGTCGATAGCCGAATAAGACGCAGGGTTGGCAGTGGTCACCTGATTGTGCTCCCGGAAGCCTAAGGCCAATCCATTCATATCGCGATTGAAGCCCGTAGACTGGCCAGAAAGTATTCCCAGCCCATATTGGCTATATGGAGAGTTGGTGCCGCTCTGAGCCCCGCCCGTTGTGGCGAGCATAGCCAGGGCGATAACTGTGAGTTGTTTTTTCATTGGTTTACTAACGAATACGTTTATCCTTCTTGGAGCTTCCATCCTTACTACTGTGTTTATAAACACAGGGCTTCGGCGGAAGTCAACTGCAAAAGTATTGAAAAAAATCGAAATTAACGCACGAAAGTGAAAATAATAAGGTATTTTTGCATCGTGAAACGTTTAAAACGATATTTACGAGTTGTTTTTCTCACTGTTTTGGTTTTCTTAACTACAACCATTTGGGCGCAAGAAGCTACACCGAGACAGTTGCAGGAGATGGACAGTGTGGAGATAGGATTGCTCACCTGTACTTCGGGAAAAGAGATCTACAGCTTATACGGTCATACAGCTATCCGCGTTCGTGACGCGGCCATTGGACAGGACGTTGCGATCAACTACGGTCTGTTTAATTACCATACCCCCCATTTCATCCCTCGCTTTGTCTTCGGACTCTGCGACTACGAGATGGGGATCTACCCGTTTGACCTCTTTATGGAGGAATACACTGAAGAGGGTAGGGGTGTAGTCGAGCAGCGCATCAACCTCACGCGGCAGGAGAAACTCGACATTATCAATGCACTGGCCCTCAATGCACGACCGGAAAACAAGGTCTACCGCTACAATTTCTTCTACGATAACTGCTCGTCGAGAGCACGCGACATGATTGTCGACCATATCCACGGCCATGTGGGTTATCGGGTCGATGCATCAGTGACGAGCTCCTATCGCACGATGGTGCATCAGTGGGATGAGCAACATCCTTGGGATTGTTTTGGCTGCGATCTGCTGTTGGGCGTGAATGCCGACCGGAAGACTACTCTGAGGCAGCAACAGTTCCTGCCCGACTCTCTGCGCGCGTCCTTTGCTACGGCAAAGGTTTTCCGTGAGCATCAGTCTCCGGCCAACCTCGTGGACAGCACTTGGACGGTGCTTGAGGCTCAGACTCCCGAAACAGACAACTTCTTCTTTGATGTCTTCACGCCACGGGTGGCTATTTCTATATTGACGTTGCTCGTAGTGCTGGCCAGTGTGAGTGAGTATCGCAAGAAAAAGATCTATTGGGGCATCGACCTCGCTCTGTTGTTGGTCGACGGATTGGCTGGTCTTGTATTGTTCCTCATGATCTTCTCCAAACATCCGACAGTCAGTCTCAACTTACAGATACTGTTGCTCAATCCTCTGTCGCTCGTCGCCCTTTATTCAGTGATCAAAAAGGGTAGGAGAGGACAGTACAGCAAGTGGTGGACGATGTTTGCAGTTTGTATTTTACTGTTCTTCATTGGTAACTTCCTGCAAGATTATGCTTCGGGAATGAACATATTGGCATTATGTTTGTTGGATAGGTGTATCGTCAACTATGTGGTTCGCTTTAAGGGCAACAACGTATTAACAAAGATAGTAACAAGAAAATAACAGAAGAATGAGATATTTAGCTTTCATCATCGCTGCGCTGACGTCCGCTGAGATACAGGCCTTTGGGCTTGCACCGCGGCTGGTGGTCAATGTGACCATCGACCAGCTGCGCACCGACTATATGGAGGCTTTCTATCCCCTCTACGGTCAGGGCGGTTTCCGCCGCCTCATGCAGCAGGGACTGGTGTATGAGGGTGGACGCTATCCTTTCACTCCTGTAGACCGCTCGTCAGCCACTGCCACGCTGTCTTCCGGTGCAACCCCTTATCTTCACGGCATCGTGGGCACTCAATGGCTCGACCGCTCTACGCTACGTCCTGTCAACTGTGTGGCTGACGAGAAGTATGGTAATTCTCCGCAACGCCTGCTGACATCCACTTTGGGCGATGAGCTCAAGATGAGCAGCAACGGCACGGCTATTGTCTACAGCTTTTCTCAAGATAAGGAGTTTGCCATCTTGTCGGCCGGGCATGCTGCTGACGGCGCTTTTTGGATGGGCGACAACGGCACGTGGACTGGCACTAAGTATTATAGCACTTCATTACCCTCATGGCTCAAAGCCTACAATACGCTCCATCCTCAGCAGGGGAGGACTGCTGCATTGGCCAACGACAATGTCGTGTCAGTGTCACTGCAAGCCGTGACTTCCGCGGCAATGGGTCGCGACGAGATGCCCGACCTGCTCTATGTCACCTTGTCGGCGGCACGTGCCAAGGGTAAGGAAAATGAGAGTTGGCAGACGTGTATGGAGAGCGTCTATATGCAGCTCGACCATACGCTGGCTACGCTCATCTCGGGTGTGGAGCAACAAGTGGGTAAGGACAAGGTGCTGTTTGTGGTCACCTCCACCGGCTACTCCGACGAGGCCCGCAAGGACTTGGATAAATATCGTGTACCCTCGGGTACTTTCTATATCAATCGTACGGCCAATTTGCTCAACATGTATCTCAGCGCCATCTATGGTCAGGGCAGATATGTGGAGCAATGCTATGGCAATGAGATGTATCTCAACCATAAGCTTATCGAGCAGAAAAGGCTTTCGATGAATGAGATTCTTGGCCGCAGTCAGGACTTCCTCATTCAGAATGCCGGCGTCGCTGATGTCTATACCAGCGAGCGTCTTATGGCCGGCAACAACGACATCCTTAAGATCCGCAACGGATACAATCCCACCAACTGCGGTGACATCATCATCGACGTGGCACCGGGATGGAAGCTGCTCAACGAAGAGACCCAGCAGGTCATCTACAGCAGTGCCGGCTTCATGCCTTTCCCCATCATCTTCTTGGGAAGCAACCTGCCCCACGAGGTCGTCAAAACTCCCGTGAGCGTAGACTGTGTGGCTTCCACCGTGGCAAAGGCCATCCGCATCAGGGCACCCAATGCCTGCACCACCGCTCCCTTGTTCTAAGCTCCCGTTGGGCGCTCCAAGGGGAATTATCTCCACCGAAAGCGTAAATATATGGTAAATGGTGGTAATAATTCAGAAAATCTTATTAATTTTGCAAGGGCGACCCGTTCGCCCTCTATTTCCTTATTGTAATAAATAACAGACAAGATAAATGAATTTCAACAAAATCTTAAAGTCGCTCTTCGGCGATAAGTCAAGCCGTGATATGAAGCTCATCCAGCCTTTGGTGGAGAAAGTGAAGCAGGCATATCCCGATATCGCCAAGTTGAGCAATGATGAGCTCCGCGCCAAGTCAAAGGAAATCCGCGACTATGTGCAGGGAGCTGCCAAGCCCTACAAGGAGAAAATCGCTGAGCTCAAGGCAAAGATCGAGGAGACTCCTATCGACGAGCGTGAGCCGATCTTCAATGAGATCGATAAGCAGGACAAGGAGATGCTTGATGCTTTGGAGAAAGCTCTCAACGAGGTGATGCCTGTAGCCTTCAGCATTGTCAAGGATACGGCACGCCGTTTCTCCGAGAATGAGGAAACCGTGGTCACCGCTACGGATTTCGACCGCGAGCTCGCTGCTAATCCTGCCAACGACTTCATCACCATCGATGGCGACAAGGCCATCTATCACAATGAGTGGACAGCCGGTGGCAACAAGATCAAATGGAAGATGGTCCACTACGACGTGCAGCTCTTCGGAGGTATCGCCCTCCATCAGGGTAAGATCGCCGAGATGGCCACTGGTGAGGGTAAGACCCTTGTAGCTACCCTGCCAGTGTTCCTCAATGCCTTGACCGGCAACGGTGTGCACATGGTC
Source organism: Prevotella sp. (assembly GCA_052355365.1). Taxonomy (GTDB): domain Bacteria; phylum Bacteroidota; class Bacteroidia; order Bacteroidales; family Bacteroidaceae; genus Prevotella. The sequence goes on from DAWDCC010000080.1 coordinate 9,370, forward strand.
ACCGTCAACGATTATCTGGCTAAGCGTGACTCTGAGTGGATGGGACCGCTCTACGAGTTCCACGGACTCTCTGTTGACTGTATCGACAAGCATCAGCCCAACTCTCCCGCACGCCGCAAGGCTTATCAGGCCGACATCACCTTCGGTACCAACAACGAGTTTGGCTTCGACTATCTGCGTGACAATATGGCTCTGTCGCCAAGCGACTTGGTGCAGCGTCGCCACAACTATGCCATCGTCGATGAGGTCGACTCCGTGCTTATCGATGATGCCCGTACCCCGCTGATCATCTCCGGTCCTATCCCCAAGGGCGACGACCAGATGTATGAGGAGTATCAGCCGCTGGTGGAGCGTCTCTATGAGGTGCAGCGCAAGCAGGCCACCGAGCTCTTGGCCGAGGCACGACAGAAGATCACCGAGGGCCGTGAGAAAAGCGATCAGAAGGAAATTGAGGACGGATTCCTCAGCCTTTTCCGCTCTTATAAGGCTTTGCCTAAAAACAAGGCTCTCATCAAATATCTCTCCGAGGAAGGCATCAAGGCAGGTCTGCAGAAGACCGAGGAGATCTATATGGAGAACAACAACCGACTGATGCCCCAAGCTGTCGAGCCGCTCTATTTCGTTGTCGACGAGAAACTCAACAGTGCAGACCTCACCGACAAGGGTACCGACTGGCTCTCTAAGCAGGTCAACGATAAGAACCTCTTTGTGCTCCCTGATATTGCTGCTGAGCTTTCCGCCCTTGAGGGCGACAAAACGCTGAGTGACCAGGAGCGTCTCGACAAGAAGGACGATCTGCTCAACCACTATGCTGTTCAGAGCGATAGGGTACATACGTTGCAGCAGCTGTTGAAAGCTTACACCATGTTCAACAAGGATGACGAATATGTCGTCATGGACGGTGAGGTGAAGATTGTCGACGAGCAGACCGGACGTATCATGGAGGGACGCCGCTGGAGCGACGGACTCCATCAGGCTATCGAGGCCAAGGAGCACGTCAAGGTGGAGGCTGCCACACAGACCTTTGCCACCATCACATTGCAGAACTACTTCCGTATGTATCACAAGCTTGCCGGTATGACCGGTACCGCCAGCACTGAGGCTGGTGAGTTCTGGGATATCTACAAGCTCGATGTGGTCGAGATTCCTACCAACAAGCCTGTCATCCGCAACGATATGGATGACCGCGTCTATAAGACCAACCGTGAGAAATACCGCGCTGTCATCGAGGAAATCGAGAACATGCGCGTCCAGGGACGTCCGTGCCTGGTGGGTACTACATCGGTTGAGATCAGTGAGTTGCTCTCCAAGATGCTGACCATGCGCAAGATTCCTCATCAGGTCCTCAACGCCAAGCTCCATCAGAAGGAGGCTATGATCGTCGCTGAGGCCGGAAAGAGCACCAAGGGTATGGTATGGGTAGCCAGCGATGGCCGTGCCTTCACCGACAAGCCCACCACGCTGCGCTATGAGCAACAACTCATCGACGCTGCCGACAAGGGCGCCAAGGGCGCTGACGGAAATCTCAAGGGACAGCGAGCTGAGGACAATATCCACAACGAGGAGCGGATGCTTGGTGCCGTCACCATCGCCACCAACATGGCAGGTCGTGGTACCGATATCAAGCTTACGCCTGAGGTCAAGGCCGCTGGCGGTCTCGCCATCATTGGCACCACACGCCACGAGAGCCGTCGTGTCGACCGACAGTTGCGTGGTCGTGCCGGACGTCAGGGTGATCCGGGATCTTCTGTCTTCTACGTCTCTTTGGAGGACGACCTGATGCGTAAGTTCGGTTCTGAGCGCATCGCCAAGGTCATGGACCGACTCGGTTTCGAGGACGGCGAGCGTATCGAGAGTCCGATGATCTCACGCAGCATCGAGCGCGCACAGAAGAAAGTCGAGGAGAACAACTTCGGTATCCGTAAGCATCTGCTCGAATACGATGATGTGATGAACAAGCAGCGTAGCGTCATCTACGAGAAGCGCCGTCATGCCCTTATGGGTGAGCGTATCGGCATGGACATCGCCAACGTGCTTTGGGACCGTGTGGTCAACATCATTGAGAACAACGACTACGAGGGTGCCAAGGTGAGCTTCTTCGAGGTGCTGTCCATGGAGATCCCCTTCGATGAAAATGAATATGAGGGCACCAACAAGGCCGACCTTGAGGAGCGCGCCTTCCAGGATACAATGGCTGCCTTCAAGCGCAAGACCGACCGCATACAAAGCGATGCCTATCCTGTCATCAAGCAGGTCTACGAGACTCAGGGCGACGTCTATCAGTATATCCTCGTGCCCATCACCGACGGCCGTCATGTAGTCAACCTCCGCGTCAACCTCAAGGAGGCTTACGATACCGAGGCCAAGAATGTAGTCAAAGAGTTCGAGAAGTTTGTCATGCTCCACATCATCGATGATGACTGGAAGGAGAATCTCCGCCAGCTCGATGAGTTGCGCCATAGCGTGCAGAACGCATCCTACGAGCAGAAAGATCCGTTGTTGGTCTTCAAACTCGAGAGTGCCAAGCTCTGGGATTCGATGATCGACGATATGAACACCCGTGTGGCCAGCTTCCTCATGCGTGGTCAGATTCCTGTGCAGGTGCAGAGCCAGCAGGTGCAGGAGGCTGCGCCTGAGGAGCACGCACAGCGCTATCAGGAGCAGAAAGACGACATCGACGAGATCGAGCGCGCACAGCAGCAGGCTGCACAGCAGGACACCCGCGAGGGCGCTGAGCAGCATCGCCAGCCCATCATCCGTGAGAAGATGCCGCGCCCTAACGATCCCTGCCCCTGCGGTAGCGGCAAAAAATTCAAGAACTGTCATGGTAAAGGATTGCGTTAATCCTTGACCTCTCATCAATAAGGGTCGGCCCCGTGGCCGGCCTTTTTTTCAATATTTCACTGATATTCTGAGCTGATTATGAAAATCCAACTCCAACAACTGTCTAAAACCTTTGGCGAAAAGGTTGCCGTCGACATTCCACAACTTGAGATCGGCAATGGCGAGATCATTGGACTCGTGGGTAACAACGGAGCCGGAAAGACGACGCTCTTCCGCCTGCTGCTTGACCTTTTGCGAGCTGACTCCGGGGCGGTGCTGCTCACGCCGCAAGGTGGTTCTACAACTCGGACCTCAGCCTCAGCCCTATCTTCTCTGTCTTCTCAGACTTCACAGTCTGCTGCGCCTTCCAATGTGTCCCAGGAGAGTATCGATCCGGCAAAGAGCGAGGAATGGAAGAAGATGACCGGAGCTTTCATCGACGAAACTTTCCTCATCGACTTCCTCTCTGTCGAGGAGTATCTCGATTTCATCATCAAGGTTCAAGGGCTCCCCCCTATGGACTGGAATGCCAGTGACGATCTGCTTGTGCAGGAATTCAAGGAGTTTGCAGAGGGACAAATCTTCGATCAGAAAAAACTCATCCGCGAATACAGCGCCGGCAACAAGAAGAAAATTGGAATCATGGCGGCTATGATCTCGCGACCAGAGCTTCTGATTCTCGATGAACCGTTCAACTTTCTGGATCCTACCGGACAGAACTTCCTCAAAAAACTTTTGCTTGCCTATCATCGCCAGACGGGTGCCACAATCCTCATCAGCAGTCACAATCTCCAGCATCTTGTCGATGTCTCCAACCGCGTCGTTCTACTGGAGGACGGACAGGTCATCAAGGATCTCGGCAACGACAACCAGCAGGCTTTGACAGCGCTCAACAACTATTTCAAGGTGTGAAAAATGCCTCACCCCAACTCCCCTCTTCGAAGGAGAGGGAAGTAGAATGCTCTGCGAGCGCTTGAACTTCCCATCTTGCTGGCGTGTCTTGGGTGTCTTAAAGCATTTCACGTCCATCTCCTTTGGAGAGAGGACTGGGGGGAGGAGGCTGTGGCTTGCGGGTGAGGGCTATTGGTGTTTTTAATTGTATGGTTTGCGATGGGTGGAATTGTTTTATGCAGCGCGTATAGCTGTTATTCTTTCCTTGTTGGAGTAAGATAGAAATTGTGTACGTTTGCTCTGGGGGTATTTGCTTGTACATTTTCAATGCAAAAGTATGTAATCTTTGGGAGTCAGCGGTCTTCCTTTCCTTTTTTTGTATTACTATCTGTTGTACTAATTTGCGCTAAGGCGTAAAAGCTAAAGCCGTCCGCCAATAGCT
>DAWDCC010000081.1:0-13409 GCA_052355365.1 Prevotella sp.
ATTTATTTTTGCAAAGCAGCAGAAAAGCTAAAAGTTTTAGCGGACACCAATAAAAGAGAATAAAGATTTTCATGTTAAGAATGATTTTACCGTACCCTAAAATCATGCAGAAACGTTTTTTAATTAAAAGAATGCGAAAAGTAAGAGAGTAAAACATGAACCAGGCAAAACCTATGCTTATGAAAGAAAACATTTTGATTGCAGTGATGTGCCTGTTGTATCCCGTGATCCCGATTCAGGGACAGCAACGCGACAGCACCTTGCAGACAAGGCAGTTCAAGACACACTACAGCCGGGAGATCACCGGCATCGTGGTTGACGACACCGGCGAACCGCTCGCCGGTGCCACCATCACATCGGTCGGTGAGGACGGCAACCGCGCCACCACGATGGCGGTCACCGATGTCAACGGTCACTTCATGATGTCGCTCGGCGACGACACGCGTGCCCTGGAGGTGTCGTATATCGGTTTCAAGTCCCGCCGCGTCGGCTTGACAAGCGACGGAAGCTACAAAATCACGCTGCAACCCGACAGCAAATCGGTCGGCGAGGTGGTCGTCAATGGTGCCTTCACCCGCAAGGCCAACACCTTCACCGGTGCCGTCACCACAGTGAGCGGCGATGACCTGAGCCGCGTAGGCAACCAAAATGTACTGCAAAGCTTGAAAAACATCGACCCGTCGTTTATGCAGATCGAGAACCTCGGAGCCGGCAGCAACCCCAATGCCCTACCCGACTTTCAGATGCGCGGCACCTCAACGATCAGCAGTGTGCAGGGCGAGTACGCCTCAAATGCCAACCAGCCGCTGTTCATCCTCGACGGTTTTGAGACGGAACTCACCAAGATCCTCGACTTGGACATGGACCAGGTGCAGAGCGTCACCACGCTGAAGGATGCCACCGCCAAGGCTATCTATGGTTCGAAAGCCGCCAACGGCGTCATCGTCATCGAGACGAAGAAGCCCGACGTAGGCCGCCTGCGCGTGACCTACACCGGCAGCGTGAGCATGGAAGTACCCGACCTGAGCAGCTACAACCTTGCCGACGCTCGCGAGAAACTGGAGATCGAGCGGCGCGCCGGGCTCTTCTCTTCCGACAACCCGATGACGCAGATCGGGCTCGACGAGGTCTACACGCGCAAGCTCCGTGAGATTGAGGCCGGCGTCAACACCGACTGGCTCGCACAGCCCGTACACACCGGATGGGGACATAAGCACAGCCTCTACCTCGAAGGCGGCGACAAAGCCTGGCAATATGGCGTCAACCTGATGTACAACAGCATCGGCGGTGCCATGAAGGGCAGCAACCGCAACACGTTCTCGGGTGGCGTCACGCTGGCCTACCGCTTGGGGCACTTACAGTTCCGCGACAAGCTCACCATCGACTACAACCGTAGCAACAACTCGCCCTACGGTTCGTTTGAGCAATACGCTCTGATGAACCCCTACAGCCGCCTCTACGATGCTCAGGGCAATCTCATTCAGAGCTACAGCTACACCGACAACAGCGGTCAGAGCAGCCAATACTACAATCCACTCTACAACACCACGCTCAACACCATCGACCACACAGGTTACACCACCATCACCAACAACTTCTATCTCGAATGGTTCATCACCGAGGGGTTGAAGATGACCGGCCGCTTCGGCATTGTGGCTAAGAACAACACTGCCGACCAGTTCAAACCTGCTAACCACACCGACTTCCTCAACACCACCGACGCCCTGCGCAAGGGCTCCTATTATCAGCTCAACGGCAAGAACACCGACATCAGCGCCGACCTGGGACTGCAATGGTCCAAGGAGATCGGCAAGCACCTGGTCTTTGTCAACGGTCAGCTCAACATGCAGGACAACAGTTACAACCAGACCGGCGTGAAGGCGGAGGGCTTCCCCAATGATTTCATGGACGACATCAAGTTTGCCGTACAGTATGCCAAGGACAGCAAGCCGACCGGCACGGAAGGCGTGTCGCGCAACTGCGGCGGACTGCTCTCGCTCAACTACAGCTATGACGAGCGCTATCTCTTCGATGCCAACTACCGCCTCATGGGTTCGTCAGAGGCCGGAAGCGACAACCGCTGGGGATCGTTCTGGTCGGTAGGCGGCGGATGGAACATCCACAACGAGTCCTTCATCAGGCGTCTCGGATGGGTCGACCGGTTGAAGCTGCGCGCCTCCTACGGCTTCACGGGCAACCAGGGCTTCAGCTCCTACGACGCCATGCCCACCTTTATGTATTATAGCGACCGCACCTACAACGGCAGCATTGGCTCTTACGTCAAAGGACTCGCCAACGAGCGGCTCCACTGGCAGGAGAAGTACGACACCAACATCGGTCTTGACCTCAGCCTCTTCCACAACCGCCTCTCCGGCCGTTTCGACTACTACATCTCGCAGACCAAAGGCATGGTGACCAACATCACGGTGCCCTACACCACCGGTTTCTCCACGTTTGTCGACAACTTGGGCGAGACAGAAAACCGAGGCGTAGAGCTCTATCTCAACTATAAGCTCTACGATCACGGCCGCGATTATGTCAACATCTTCGCCAGCGCCGCGCACAACAAAAACAAACTCAAGAAGATCTCTGACTCGCTCAGCGCCTGGAACGAAAGCCAGGACAAGAACAAGATGGACAACAAGGAGACCACTCCCAGCGTGAAGTACTTCGAGGGTTGCTCCATGACGGCCATCTGGGCAGTGCCCTCCCTTGGCATCGACCCGCAAAACGGTAAGGAGATCTACAGGAAGAAGGACGGCAGCGTAACCTATACCTACGACGTCAACGACCAAGTAGTCTGTGGCGACACGCAACCTAAATGGAATGGCAACTTCGGCCTCAACGGTGAGATACACGGATGGGGCTGGAACATCACGATGAACTATCGTTGGGGCGGACAGATCTACAACCAGACACTCGTCGACAAGGTAGAGAACGCCAAGCTGCAATACAATGTAGACCGCCGCGTGCTCAGCGACCGTTGGCAGAAGCCCGGCGACGTGGCACTCTACAAGGCTATCACTGACCAAGGCATCACCTACCCCACATCGCGCTTCGTGAGCGACTACAATGTCTTCACGCTGTCGTCACTCACACTGAGCTACGACTTCCGCAACTGCCGCTTCGTGCGCAACTCCTTCCTCGAACGCCTCAAGGTGAGCGCCTACACCAGCGATCTCTTCATCATCTCATCGGTGAAGACCGAGCGCGGTACCGATTATCCCTTCGCACGTACCTTCTCGCTCTCGGCCCAGGTCACCTTCTAATCTTTCCAACATTATCATTCATCACTTATGATCATGAAAACAAAGCATATTCTTTCACTCGCCTGGATTCTGACCGCCGTCATGGCGCTCACGGCCTGCAGCGACTGGCTCGACGTGGAACCGAAGTCGCAGATCAAAGAGAACAAGCAGTTCTCGCGGGAAGGCGGATACAAAGACCAGCTCACCGGCGTGTACACAGCCATGGCTACTCCGCAGATGTACGGACTGAACATGGGCATCGGCTTCGTGGAAGTCCTCTCCCACTCCTATAATGTCAATGCCAACGGCAAATGGCGCTACGCCAACGATTTCGACTACACACAGTCGACAAGCAAGAGCACTATCGACGCCATCTGGCGCAACACCTATAACTGCATCGCCAACCTCAATATCCTCATCCGCAACATCGACAAGGCCGACTCCACCAGCTTCACCGGCAATCACTATCATCTCTATCGTGGCGAAGCCTATGGGCTCCGTGCCTTTCTCCATCTCGACCTGATGCGCCTCTTCGCTGCCGCTCCCGGCACGGATGGCGAGGCCAAGGGCGTGCCCTACGTCACGGAATACGCTACCAGCGTCGTACCGCAGAAGAGCGTCAAAGAGACCATGCAGCTCATCATCAACGACCTGCTCACCGCTCACCAGGAGCTCAGCCACGACTCGCTGCAGCTGTCGAAAAACCGCTATGAGTTCCGTGCCGACCGGTCCTGCTACTTCAACTACTATGCCTGTGCGCTGACACTGGCACGTGCCTATCTCTGGGCCGGCGACAAGACCAACGCACTGAAATATGTCAATGAGGTCATCCACGCCATTGACGACAAGACGAGCACACCCTTTACATGGATCGACTATACCGACATGCAGCAGACGGCACTCAACGAACTCGACATGGCCTTCACCACTGAGCACCTCTTCCATCTGACTGTCAACAACTGGGAGGACATCGCCAACTATTATTTCGCCAAGAAAGGCGGCGACAACGTGCTCAATCCCTCCGACGCCACACAGCAGGACATCTACGAGGTGAGCAAGGGACTCGGCAACGACTACCGCTACCTCAAAGGCTACACCATGGACGGCGACACGAAGTATCTCTGCAAGTTCTGGCATGTCGAGGGCGGAAAATACAACGATCTCTATCCCCTGCTGCGCATGAGCGAGGCATGGTATATCGCCGCCGAGTGCCTTAAAGACAGTGAGCCCGCAAAGGCTGTGGAACTGCTCAACGAGGTACGCGAGAACCGCAACCTCAAGCTCTTCCCGCTCGACAGCAGCCTCACGCCGCAGCAGATCCAACAGGAGATCTACAAGGAATACCGCAAGGAGTTTGTCGGCGAGGGCGGACAGCTCTTCTTCTACTACAAACGACGCAACGCACAGCAGATCGCCGGCACGGCCATCAAGCCGGGCAAGAGCGTCTATGTGCTGCCCATTCCCGAAAACGACATGGAGTTCGGAGGCTATGACAATTGAATGTTGAATGATGAATGTTGAATGATGAATGATGAGTTGTTCTAATGATGAAATTGGAATGATGAGTTATCCTAATCACGAATTACGAGTTCTTATAGACTACAGAAAGATGAAAAAGATTGCAAGATATCTGTTGGGCGCCGTGCTGGCCATGACCATGGTAGCCTGCTCCAACGACCAGGACTTTTATTATCGCGACACGCCACGCGTGAGACTCGTCGGACCGGAGGCGTGGACGGTAGGCAGCGACTCGCTGACCTTCTCCTTTGTCACCTATCCCGCCGACACCACCGAGAAGGTGATGATGGTCGACGCCGTTGTCATGGGCACAGCACAAGACCACGACCGCACGGCCAACATCGTGGTGGACAACGGCCGCACCACAGCCACGACACAGCAATATAGTCTGCCCGCCACGGTGACCATTCCGGCGGGAAAGACCACGGCAGCCTTCCCCGTGACACTACGTCGCGACGCCTCGCTGCAACAGCAGGCTGTCAGACTCTACATCAAGGTGGCACCCTCTGACGACTTCCAGCTCGGTGCCAACGAGGCCAACCATCTGTTGCTCGTCTGGAACGACATCCTCTCAAAGCCCAAGAATTGGGACAAGCTTCAGGAGTTCTTCGGACAATACAGCAACACGAAGTACCGCTTTATGATCGCCAACGCCGACGGCATCACCGAGTTCGACACCGACCAACTCTCTTGGGGCGAACTGATGAACTTGCGCATCAAGTTCCAAAACGCACTGCAAGACTACAACAACGCACACCCGGGCAATCCCCTCAAGGACGAGAACGGCGTGCTCGTGGAGTTCTAACCTTATTAAGAAGTAACAGATATGAGAAAAGCCATATTCTTCCTTTTCGCCCTCGCCACGCTGTTCTGCTTAGGAGCCTGCTACAGCGACGACGGCAACTACAACTATCTCTCCGACGACCAAGTGGGCAAGATCGTGTTCGACACCACGGGGATGACCAATGACGAGCGCATGGCCTTGGAACGCAACATGAAGCCCGGCGAGCGCATACAGTTCGCACCGAAGATCAAGTACGACCATCCCGAGCGGCTCCGCTACAGTTGGTTCTATCTCACCTATACCAATTATTCCTACCAGCCCGTGCAGGTTGGCAACAAGCAAGTCTACCCGCCTGCCGACACCATCAGCCATCAGCTGGCACTCGACTGGACGTGCAACTTGAAACCGGGACAATACAGATTCTACTGTCTGGCTGAGGACACGGTCAATGGCGAACGCGCTTACTACACCACTGTCTCGAACTATACCAAAGTGGAATCCATGAGTTCACTCGGCGGACTCTATCTGCTCACCGAGCGCGACGGCGGCACTGACATCGAGGTCTACCAATCGCCGCTGATGCTGATCTATGGCGACAGCTGCATCTACCGCTACTACAGCACGCTCCACGGCATCACGCTCAAGGGCAAGCCACGCTTCATCCGAGGCACCACCACGGGCAAGACGCCTAAAGACGGATACCTCGTGGCCACATCAGACAACCTCTACCGGCAGAGCAAGGAAGGTCTGATGACGGTCAACGACTGGAACTCGATGTTCTACACCACGCCCGAGAAGTTTGACCCACAAAACAGTTTTTATACCAACAACTGTGATTTCTTCATCAATAACGGAAAACTGCACGTGCTCTACGCCAACAATACCAACGACCGCAAGTTCTCAGCACCCATTGCCGGCGACTACGAGGCTGCGCCATTTTTGATGAAGACCACACTCACCACATGGCGTCCTGTCGAAAATGCCATCAATGCCTGGCAAGTGCTCTACGACCGCAAGCACCATCGCTTCTGCCCCTACTACGCCAAGGGGACCCAGCTGAAGACCTTCAAGACCACTGTCACCGACGCCATCGTCGACGCCAACAACGTGCCCGGCACAGTGAAGACGATCTTCCAAGGCGGCAGCAACCAGACCTATGTCGTCACCGATGTCGACGGCAAGCCGATGCTCTATCGCTATCAGTTCTACAATGTCGCAGACAAAGGCGACTTCAGTGCTGACGGCGCGCGCTCGGTGCTCGACCTCTCGGGCTGCACCGACATCGACAAGGCAACGCGCTTCACGGCCAACACACGCGGCCAGGCATTCTACTACGCCACCGACAATGCTGTCTACTCCTTCTCCACGTCGAGTGGCGAGACGACGTCCCACACGGTCTACACCTGCCAGCCCGGCGAGGAGATCACCGCTTTCTATATCTGGGGCAGCGACGGCGGCGGATGGCCGACAAGCAACTGCATCCTCTGGATCGGCGTGTGGGACAGCAACAAGCAGGAGGGTAAGCTCGTGCAATACGAGATGGATGTCAACTACGGCGTGCCCACCTCGTCCTTCGGTCCTATGTTTGGCTCACCCAGCAATCCCGTCATCACCACGGGATGGGGCAAGATCGTGGACATGACAAACATTGACGCAGAATAAACAAGGATAAAAACCAAGTAAAAATAAAACAACAGCAACATGAGAAAACAAATATTGACAGCAGCCCTGGCCTTCTTCGCCGTGGTCGCCAACGCTCAAAGCTACACCGTCAAGGCCACCCTCAACGGACTGCCCGACGGCACGGAGATCGAACTCGTGCCCATGAGCCACGACAACGAAAAGCCCATCGCCACTGCCACCGTGAAGGGCGGACAGATCGCGCTCACAGGCCAGCAGAATGATCCGCGCCTCATCTGGATGAGAGTCAAGGACAGCTTCGGCTTTGGTAAATTCATGCTCGACAACTCCAACATCACCATCTCTGCCGATGTCAAGCAGGAAGGTACCAGTCAGGGACTTCCCGTCTATGACTTCGCCAACATGAAAGTCACCGGCTCGCCACTGACCGACGAGTACAACAAGATGTACGACGTGCGCAACCAACTCGACGAGATCTATGAGAGCAATGCCAAGAAATACGCTGGCGTACAGCAGCGACTGAACAACGCCAAGACCGACGCTGAGCGCAAGGCCATCAAGGCCAGCAGCGAGTACAAAGCCATGCAGGATGCCGACAGCATCTTTTTCAGCACCGTGGAGTTCCGTCTCGACAGCACCATCAACGCTCATAAAGACTCGTTCTGGGGTCCGCTGTTGATGATGAACTTCATGAACTACTTCCGTCCGGAGGACAAAGCCATCTACGACGCCATGTCTCCGGCCGCCAAAAACAGCTGGTATGGCAAGAAGGTCTACGCTGAGCTGAACCCCGGTGGCGGCGCAGGCACGCCGATCACGCCGTTCACCGTGAAGGACGAGGCCGGTAAGCCCTACACGCTGGCAAGCCTCGTAGTCGGTAAGAAAGTGGCGCTCATCGACTTCTGGGCCAGCTGGTGCCATCCTTGCCGCATGGAGATCCCCAACGTCAAGGCGCAGTATGCCAGGTACAAGGACAAAGGTTTCCAGGTCATCAGCATCTCCACGGACCGTGACCGTAAGGCGTGGAAGAAGGCATGCGCCGACGAGAAGCTGCAGTGGCCGAGTTTCCTCGATGCCGACGGCTCGCTCTCTGACCTTTATCACATTCGTGCCATCCCGGCCATGTATCTCTTCGACGTAGCCACCGGCAAGATCATTGCCACGGACATGGACGCCCGCGGCGAGAAACTCGCCAGCAAGCTCGCTGAACTGCTGAAATAGGAGCGAGGACCTCGCCAGCAAGCTCACTGAGCTGCTGAAATACCAGATACACAGAACAATAGAATTAGCTCCTATACTCTTCTTACCGCTATTGTGGATAGAATCAGTATAGGAGCTATTGATTAAATAGGCAATATTTAGATGGTCAAACGTTCGTTTGACTATAGGTAAAACGTTCGTTTAACTTTAGGTCAAACGAACGTTTAACATTCGGCTGACGTTCGTTTGACCATTATCAAATTAGCGTTTTTTCCATTTTATCTCTGTGTGGTGATATTCGTACTAAAATTAGAAACCATAACATCTCTTGAAGCACGTGAGCCCCCTAACCTTCCTATTACCGAGCCAAAAGCCCTAAAAATCTCGCCTTTTGGCTCACTAATAGGCTATAAATGAGCTAAAAGACGCAAAAATCAAGGATTTTGGCTTGGTTATATCGGTTTATTTATGTATTCTTACCGCAAGAAAAGAGCTATATACGGCGCACTGGATATTTTCCGTGGAATCATAGTGAGAGGAAACATAAATCTTTATATAAATCTTTATACTGTCATTATCGCATTGGCACTTTCAAACGGAAAAGAGAAAAGAAAATCATGGCCATGCTTGTGCTCCCCAAGGAGCAATGGGTCTAAAGCTATGAGGTAGTCTTGCGAGCAAGCTCGCAAAGGCTGCCCCATCACTTCCACACCATAGCTCCATCGGGAGCTTAAGCCTGCCTATGACTATTTTCCTTGAGTTATGGTTCTCTCTAACCAAATATAAATCTGTAGATTACAAATAGCACCCCACGGGAAATATCCAGTGCACCGAAAAATAGCGAATACTCACGCGATAAAGAACCACGTACTCAGCGGCGGTAGATGACTTTACCGTCGCGAAGAATGTTTTGGATGAAGGTGTTGTTCTTTAGCTGAGAGAAAATATTAGTATCAAAAAAATAAGGAATACGTGAGAGATAAAGTTTGTCACGCAACAGGTTGAGCTCTCGTGAAGTCAGTTTCTCCCCCTTCAGCGACAGGTCTATATCTGAGATGCGATGATAGTCACCACGCGCCCTGGAACCATAGAGCACAGCCTCTTCTATCTCTGGTATGGAACTAAGTATCTGCTTCAGTTCCCCCATGTATCTTTCTTCTATGCCATTGTCCATCATTACTCCAGTTGTATAGAACTCATTCGCTTATTCAATTCCTGCATGATAGGCAGGTAAGTCATCGTGATCTTATCAAGGACATCATTTTCCGTATCCTCATCGTAGACGTGCGATGTCTCGTTCCTGCTTTCCAACATATCAAACCATGGATCGGTATTGGTAATGATTTCGAGAGCAAAGGCCTGGCGAATTGTGTCGCGGGAGCCAGCCAACTTTTCACCACCTTGATACTCGATATAGTTTTTCATTACTTTCCACGCTAATTCTTGTGTGTATTCGAATCGTTGGACCATGCCATCTTTCTCCAAAGGTGATAGCTGGCGCTGATTTTGTAAGTTGACCACTTCTTCAAGTCTGCCTAAGGCACGCTGAAAAGTAGCTAACCTTTGTCTCCATCTGATGTTATCACTTCCTTTTTCCATAAGCAACTAAATGTTATTGCAAAGATAGGCAATTTGATTCATATCTGCTGCTTATCTCCCGAATATTTTCAAAAAAGTCCCTCACAAAAACGCTAAGGCCGCAAAGGTCCGCAAGGAAGTTATCGATCAACTCTCTTTGCGTTCCTTTACGGCTTGGCGGGAGCACGTTATTTTGTAAACGCTTGACGACAGAGCCAGGCGCAAGCTATGTGTGATGATTAAAGTTTGAGCGTCGATTTCTTCAACGCTTTGTCGCTGCTGTTCGGTCCCACCATGATGCCGTAGACACCTGCGTCGAGGACATCATGGCCGTTGCCATCCTTATACTTCAGCATGTCGGGCGTGACCGTGAAGTCGACGCACTGACTCTCTCCGGCCTTGAGATGCACGCGGTGGAAGCCCTTGAGCTCCTTCACCGGACGGGCAATCTGTGCGGCAGGATGGTGGATATAGAGCTGCACAACCTCGTCGCCGTCGCGCTGTCCCGTGTTCGTCACTGTCACGGAAGCCGTCACGCTGCCGTCGCGGGCGATGTGGTCAGCACTCAGCTGCACGTCGCCGTAGCTGAAGGTGGTGTAGCTCAGACCGTAGCCGAAGGGATAGAGCGGATCGTTGCGCACGTCGATGTAGTTGCTCTGAAACTTATAGTATTTCTTCGCACCCTCAGCCACGGGGCGTCCCGTGCGGAGATGGTTATAATAAATAGGTATCTGACCCATGCACTGCGGCAACGTTGTCACAAGACGACCCGTGGGCACCTTATCACCCAAGAGCACGTCGCAGATGGCATCAGCGGCCTCGGAACCACCGAACCATACGTTGAGGATGGCCTGGCAATGCTCGCTCTCCCATTTCAGAATCGTCGGACGACCTGAGAAGTTCAGCAACACGACGGGCTTGCCCATGGCGCAGAGCTGACGCAAAAGGCGCATCTGAGCTTCGGGCAGACTGAGATCAGCACGCGAGGAACTCTCGCCACTCATCTCAGTCATCTCTCCCATGGCGCAGACGATGACGTCGGCCTGACGGGCGGCCGCCAAGGCCTCCTGCTCAGCCTGCTTGCTGTCCACACGCGGAATGGGACGGCCAAAGGAGCAGTCGGCTTGCATGGCCGAGTCGTCATAGATGTTGCAGCCCTGGGCATAGACCACACGGGCCTTACCGTCCACGGCGCGCTGCAGGGCATCTTTGAGCGTGGAGTAGAGCTCGGGGTTGTCGGCTGTAGACCAACTGCCAACCATGTTCGACCGGTCATTGGCGAGCGGGCCGATGAGGGCGATGGTACCCTCACGCTTGAGTGGCAGGATGTCGCCCTCGTTTTTCAACAGCACGAAGGTCTCGGCCGCTATCTCTCGGGCCAGCACACGGTGTTCGGGGGTGTAGAGCGCTGTCTTGGCACGCTTGCTGTTGAGGAATCGATAGGGATTCTGGAAGAGACCTAACTTATATTTCGCTTCCAACACCCGGCGGCAAGCCTGGTCGACATCTGCCTCACTGACTTTTCCGTCTTTCACGAGTTGTAGCAGATGAGCGCTGTAGCCATTGGAACACATGTCCATGTCGGTACCTGCCTTCAGCGCCTCAGCCGAGCAGGTGGCGAGATCGCCCATGCCGTGAATGACCATCTCGCCGATCGAACCGTAGTCGGTCACCAGGAAGCCATTGAAACCCCACTGTCGACGCAGCACGTCGTTGATGAGCCAGGGATTGGCCGTGGCGGGAACACCGTCGACAAGATTGAAGGAAGACATCACCGAACCGACGCCTGCACGCACAGCAGCCTCGTAGGGCGGGAAGTACTGGTTGTACATACGCACGTGGCTCATGTCCACGGTGTTGTAGTCACGACCGGCTTCCACAGCGCCGTAGAGCGCATAGTGTTTCAGACAGGCCATCGCATTCTCGGGTTCATAGTTGCCTTGCAGTCCTTCAACCATGACCTTGGCGATGCAACTGCCCAGGAACGGGTCCTCACCGGAGCCCTCGGCAATGCGTCCCCAACGTGGGTCGAGAGCGATGTCGACCATCGGACTATAGACCCAGTCGATGCCCTGTGAGGTGCACTCGCGAGCCGCCATCTCGGCACCACGACGGATCGCGGTGGTGTCCCAACTGCACGCCTGTGCCAAGGGAATGGGCAGTACGGTCTGAAAACCATGGATGACGTCAAAGCCAAAAAGCAAGGGGATGCCCAAGCGGCTCTTCTTCACGGCGATCTGCTGCAGGGCTTTGATCTTCACCGGATCGCGCAGACTCAGCACGGCACCGAGCTTACCGTCGGCAGCCAAGCGGACCAGCGGACTGTCCATCTCCTTACCGGTGACGATGTCTCCGCCCGGCAGAAGGTTGAGCTGCCCGATCTTCTCTTCCAGCGTCATGCGGCTCATGAGTTGGGAAACATAGGTGTCCATGGCATTGTCGGCCCTGCAGGCCAGCGCCACGACACTCAGTACGAAAGCAACGAATAGTTTTCTCATTATAATATATATAATAGATAGGCATGTTACTTCAAAGTAAACGACTTTTTCAAAGTGATATTGTCTGAGGCATTGCCCACAAGTGCCGTGAACGTGCCGGGCTCCGCCGTCCAAGTCCCCTGCTTCTCGTCGTAGAAGCTCAGCGCCTGACGGCTGATGACAATCCTCACATCCTTGCTCTCGCCGGGCTGCAAGGCAACCTTTGCGAAGCCTTTCAACTCCTTGACGGGGTACTCCTCGTCGTTGTTGAGGGCGAAGTGCTTGACGCAGGCAGCCACGCCGTTGCTCTGCAGGCCACGGACATAGGGTACGACCATCGTGGCGGCCAGGTAGGGATCTTCGCCCATGTATTCGAAGTTACGGCCTCCGAGCGGTGTGCGCAGGATGTTCACGCCGGGTCCGAGGATCATGTCCTTGCCACGATAGAGGGCTTCCTCGCCGAGGCTGCGGCCGTAGTGCCAGGCCAGCGATGGGTTCCAGGTGGCAGCAAGACAAGTCAGGGCCGGGAGGGCTACGCACGAGTCGTTGGTCTGCCCGGCCTGTTCCCATTCGTCCCAGAGCACGTCGGGGCGGACACCGTGCGGGCCGTCGTCGGTCCAAAAGTCGGGGAAGCCCAGGCAGGGAACACCACGGGAGGAGAACTTGCTTTGTGCGTGGATGACGCTGATCTTCTCTTGCAGGGTCATCCGGCTCATGGCGTCGTCGATGCGGCGCTCGATGGGCTGGCTGTCATCGAGGTAAACGGGCTGCTGCGCAACGGCGAGCAGCGGCAGCGCAAGCAGGAAAAAGGAAAGAAGGAGTTTGCTCATAAATGATTCAAGAATTAAGAGGGGAAAGAAAGAGAGGGAGAAGTCTCATATACACCTCTCCGAGCCCACGAGACTGCAGCTAAGATCGTATGCCGTATTCGGCTTGAAAAAAAATAGTGCGGGTGCGGGGGGG
>DAWDCC010000082.1:0-13041 GCA_052355365.1 Prevotella sp.
TTTCTGAAACATCATTTAACAAAAGGGTCTGAGATAGCTGCAAGTTGGGTTAATGTGTTAAATTCGAAGATGGCTCAAAATGGACTTTTGACACAGCCTCATTTTATTTTTTATAGGCTGTGTAACAAGGGAAAAAGTATGTGTAACATTGGGTAAAGTCGCTTTGATCGGAAAATCATAACTTTGTCTGATCAAAACCCATTGTTTATTATATGAAACAAACTATCTTTACTACTTTTGTTGGCCTATGTCTGCCTGTGGGCACATGGGCTCAGGTGACCTTTGGCCATACGCCGCCTTTGCATGTCGATGGCAATCAGTTGCGCGATCCACAGGGCAACACGGTTGTGCTTCACGGAGTGATGGACACACCGAGTCCTTATTTCAATTCCTGGCGTTGGGGCTACACTGCCGATGATGCCCATGTCGATGATTGCCTGAATTATTTCGACAAGCTCTATACGGCCATCACAGATACGACGCAAGGTGCCTTTGCCAATGTTTTCCGTCTTCATCTTGATCCTTGTTGGACCAATGATCCCGACAAGAAGAGCGATGGCAAGGAGTCGGGTGAGGCTGACATCAGTCGGTTCAGCTCGCAGCGTCTTGACAAATATCTCCGTTCGCTCTACTTCCCTTTGGCGCGCAAGACTGTGGGACATGGACTCTATGTTGTCATGCGCCCGCCGGGGGTGTGTCCAAAGACCATTCAGTCCGGTGGTGATTATCAGCAATATCTCATGACCGTGTGGGATATCGTCTCACGCAACGATTCCGTGCGCAAATATGCCGGGCAACTGTCCATCGAATTGGCCAATGAGCCCGTACAGGTCACTGACAGCGCAGGACAGGACACGCCCCATGCCTTGCAACAGTTCTTCCAGCCCATCGTAGACAAGATACGTGCAAATGGCTTCACCGGCATCATCTGGGTACCGGGAAGTGGATGGCAGAGCAACTATCGTAGCTATGCCACCTATCCCATCCGAGGCTATAATATCGGCTATGCCGTCCATGATTATCCTGGCTGGTATGGCACCAGTGACAGCCAGACCGATGCGGCGAACGGCATCAAGCAGTTCCATGATGCCGTGCCTGTGGTTGACACAAATCCCGTCATCATCACCGAGGTCGACTGGAGTCCCGAGAAGCCTGGGACAGGACACTACAACGAGCATGGTGAATGGGTGACTGCCAACTATGGTACATGGGCCACTGCGTCTACCTCAAAGTGGGGCAAGGCATACAAGAGCCTGCTCGACCATTATGGCAACATCTCCATGACGCTGTCCGGAACGGGATGCTATATCGACATCGACCATTATCTGTCCACCGGCAAGGTGCGTCACGCCTTTCAGGGCATCGGCGAGGCTTGTGGCGAGGCTTGCTTCCAGTGGTATCGGGACTATGCCCGTCGTGACTATCCTATGCCCACTTACACCCAAGGCTATACCGCTGACCGTGGCGACGGCACTTTTGTGAATCCGATCATCAATGCCGACTTCCCCGATCCTGATGTGATCCGCGTGGGCGACACCTATTATTATGCTTCCACGACAATGTTCCATTTCCCGGGTATCACGTTGCTTAAGTCCCACGACTTGGTCAACTGGCAGTATTGTGCTAATCCGTTACAGCAAATCAACAATACCGATGCCTACAACCTGCTCAATGGCAAGAACCATTACAGCCAGGGGCAGTGGGCACCAAGCCTGAAATACCACGACGGGAAGTTCTATCTTAATTTCATTGCTTTTGGCGATGACGGCGGTGACTTCATGCTTACGGCTACAGACCCTGAGGGCGAGTGGCAGATGAAGAAGCTCGACGGTTTTTACTACGACTCCGGTTTCCTTTTTGATGATGGTCCTGATGGCGATGGCAATATCTACGTGGCCAGCGGCATCGGTGATATCACGGTCACGCGTCTTTCCCCTGACTTCAAAGCTCAGGAGGTCAAGAAGATCATCACTGTGGGCAATGGATGTGAGGGCAGTCACATGTATCACATCGGAGACTATTACTATATCTATGCGACCTATGGCGGTACGGAAGGTTCGCAGACCATCTTCCGCTCCAAATCTCCGATGGGACCTTATGAAGAGCATCCCACACGGGTTTTTGCCAATCAGCATATCCACCAGGGGGCTTTGGTGCAGACACAGACGGGCGAGTGGTGGACTATCCTCTTCAAGGATGCCGGTGCCATTGGCCGTGTGCCTTATCTTGAACCCGTGGTGTGGAAAGACGGCTGGCCCGTGATCGGTAACGATGGCATCGACGTGTCCAAAGATGGAAAGGCTTGTCCCAAGCCTAATGTGGGACAAGCATATCCTGCTACGACACTGACAGCCAATGAGACTTTCACGGGAGCAACATTCGGCAAGATGTGGGAATGGAACCACAACGCCGATCCCACGGCATGGAGCTTGTTCGAGCGCCCGGGCTGGTTGAGGCTCTATACCACAGGCATCAGCACCGATCTCATGCAGACGCGCAACTCGCTCACCACGCGCATCCTTGGCACTGCCTCTGAGGGTACGGCTGCTAATCGGGTGGCTGACAGTTATGGCACAGTCAAGATGGATGTCAGCGGCATGGCCGACGGCGACGTAGCCGGACTGGCCGTCTTCCAGGATCCGTATGCCTACATCGGAATAGCGTCGTCAAACGGCAAACGCCACCTCGTCGCCATGCGTTCGGCTTACGATGACAATGGCCGATCCGTCACCGAAGAGCGGCTGGAAGGACCGGAGATCAGTGCCGATGTGATCTACCTGCGGGCCCGCGCCAACTTTGGCAACGCTACGGCGACGTTCTACTACAGTACCGATAACGCCACTTGGCACACCTTTGGCCCCACGCTGCGGATGCGCTACACACTCAAAGTGTTTGTCGGCAACCGCTTCTACCTCTTCAACCAAGCCACTAAAACCAATGGAGGGCATGTCGACATCGATTGGTTCTCAACAGAGCCCAGTTTCTCTGAGGACGCTTTCTATGCGCCCGGTACCCTGAAGACGTTCAGCAAGGGCGACCTGACCATGGCTGATCTTCATGTCGACGACACCCGCTTGACACTGTTGCCCGGCGAGCGGCAGACGCTCACCGTCACGCTCACCTCCGAGTCAGGCTTGAAAACCAATGTGGTGGGTAGTTGCGTGATCAAGAGCTCTCATCCCGATGTGGCCCGTGTGGAGCAGGGAGCCATCGTGGCGGGAAGCACACCCGGTGATGCCACCGTCAGTGTGACCTATACCGACGCTTTCGGCAATAGCCGCACCATTAACATCAACGTCAATGTGACGCAGTTCCCCCTCGTCGAGGGAAAGTTCAATCCCAGCATCTGGGAGAAAGGTGAGTTCCGCAGCAGTGACGGATACCTCCAGACAGGTACCTATGGCTTTGGAGGTTGGCAGTATGCTGCTCCTCTCGACTTGAGTGCTTATAAATTTGTAGTGGTACAATTGAAGGAGGTCGCATCGGTCTTCTCTTCTTTCCGTCTTTTCGATCAGAACAGCTACTGGTCGTCACCGGCAATCTTTGAACTCACCGGCAAGCAAAAAGTGGTGATCGACCTGCATCAGATGACGTCAGAGAAAGGAGGAACGGTCGATCCCAGTCACATCTATATTGCAGGTTTCTGGACCAACGGTAGTGGACCGCTTTACATCAGTGATGTGTTCGTGAGCAACGACGGTTCTACACCTGTCACATCGGTTCGGCAGATCGCCTTAGACTCTGATTCCCATGTGGTTGCCAGTGAGTATTACGACTTGAACGGTCAGCGCGTTGACAGACTCCTTCCTCAAGGGGTGACGGTGGTCCGCCAGCACATGTCCGACGGCTCCGTGAGAGTTGTCAAGCAAGTGAAATAGTCGGTTCTTTTCTCTTCGTTTTGATCTTTCCGTCCCCCGGCTGTTCAGGATTCCTGTCGGCCGGGGGTACTTGTTCTTGCGAAAGCGAAGTATTCGCCGCTGAAGGGAATGGGCGTTAAATAGCATTAAAGCCTTAAGAAAAAGACAGTAAGAGCACTGCTATGTGGAAAATTATTGGTAAATTTGCACGCAATAAATTTCTAAAATTCGTTTTATGTCATCATTTGTTGCAGATAAAATTGTGATGGACGGACTCACATTTGATGATGTCCTGTTGATTCCTGCTTATTCAGAAGTGCTTCCTAAGGAAGTGTCGTTGAGAACCAAGTTTTCACGTCACATAGAACTCAACGTTCCGTTTGTCACGGCCGCTATGGACACGGTGACCGAGTCGTCGATGGCCATTGCCATCGCGCGTGAGGGCGGTATCGGTGTTATCCATAAGAATATGTCTATTGAGGAGCAGGCTCGCCAGGTAGCTATCGTCAAACGTGCTGAGAATGGTATGATCTATGATCCGATTACCATTCGCCGCGGGCGTACTGTCAAGGATGCTTTGGATATGATGCACGACTATCATATCGGTGGCATTCCTGTGGTTGATGAGGAAAACCATCTTGTGGGTATCGTCACTAACCGTGACCTTCGTTTCGAGCGTCACATGGATAAGCTCGTCGACGATGTGATGACATCAGAGAATCTGGTTACTACACATCAGCGCACAGACTTGTCTGCTGCAGCGCAGATTCTTCAGGAAAACAAAATTGAGAAACTCCCCGTGGTTGACAATGCCAACCATCTTGTGGGCTTGATCACTTATAAAGATATTACGAAAGCCAAGGATAAGCCGATGGCCTGCAAGGATGACAAGGGCCGTCTGCGCGTTGCTGCCGGTGTCGGTGTCACTTTTGATACGCTCGACCGTGCACAGGCCTTGGTAGAGGCAGGCGTCGATGCCATTGTCATCGATACCGCTCATGGCCACTCAAGGGGTGTGGTTGGCAAGCTCCATGACATGAAGGCTGCCTTCCCCAACTTGGATGTTATCGTCGGCAATATTGCTACCGGCGAGGCTGCCAAGTATCTTGTCGACAACGGTGCCGACGCTGTCAAGGTGGGTATCGGCCCTGGCTCTATCTGCACCACGCGTGTCGTTGCCGGTGTCGGTGTGCCTCAGTTGAGCGCTGTCTATGATGTCTACTCTGCATTGAAAGGTATCGATGTGCCATTGATAGCTGACGGTGGTCTGCGCTATTCCGGTGACATCGTCAAGGCATTGGCTGCCGGTGGCAGTTGCGTCATGATTGGTTCACTCGTTGCAGGTACTGAGGAGAGTCCGGGTGAGACCATCATCTTCAACGGACGCAAGTTCAAGAGCTACCGCGGTATGGGGTCTTTGGAAGCTATGGAGCAGAAGAACGGTTCACGTGACCGTTATTTCCAAAACGATGTCCGTGATGTCAAGAAGCTTGTGCCGGAGGGTATCGCCGGCCGTGTACCTTATAAGGGTACCGTTCAGGAGGTTATCTACCAGCTCGTCGGTGGTCTGCGCTCTGGCATGGGCTATTGCGGTGCTGCTGACATTGAACGTCTGCACGACGCTAAGTTCACCCGTATCACCAATGCAGGCGTACTCGAGAGCCATCCACATGATATTACGATCACAAGTGAAGCTCCGAACTACTCGCGCCCCGAGTAATCATTTCTTTGCATGAACAAATTATTCTATAGGAAATATGTGATAGTGGGCGCCACGCTTTTGTGTGGCACCCTCTCTTTTGCTCAGAGCGACGATCCTGTCATCATGACCATCAATGGTCATCCGGTTCTACGCTCTGAGTTTGCGTATTCTTATAAAAAGAACAATACCAATGGTGTCCTCGACCGTAAAAGCGTACGCGACTACGTGCCGCTGTTTATCAACTATAAGTTGAAGGTGGAGGCCGCCAAGGATGCGCATCTCGACACGCTGTCGTCCTACAAGAAGGAGTTTGCAGGTTATCGCGACCAGCAGATCCGTCCGGCAATGATCGACAGTGCGGACATTGAAGCAGAGGCCAGAAAGATCTATGAGGAGACACGTCAGCGCATAGACGATAATGGAGGCATGGTGTGCGTCTCGCATATCCTTATCGCCATGAAGCAAAAGGCTACACCCGATGAGGAGAAGGCTGCTAAACAACGTATCGACTCAGTTTATACCGCTTTGCAGCATGGAGCGGGCTTCGCTGCGTTGGCCCGTGAAGTGTCTCAAGATCCGGGTTCCGCCAGTGAGGGAGGGCAGCTGCCCTGGATAGTCAAAGGTCAGACCTTTCAAGAGTTTGAGAATCAGGTGTGGAGTCTTAAAGATGGTCAGCTGAGCAAGCCTTTCCTTTCGCCAGCCGGTTGGCATATTGTCTTAAGACATGGTCATCAGAACTTTTATTCTTACGACAGTCAGCGATCGGACATTCTGCGATTCATCGACCAGCGTAACCTGCGTGAGCAGATCATAGATCAGAAGCTCGACACACTGGCCAAGCAACGCCATACCTCTTCCGACACTGTGTTGGCTGCTAAGCGGGAAGAGATGGAGAAACAAGATCCCAACCTGAAGTATCTCATCCAAGAATACCATGATGGGCTGCTGCTCTTCACCATCGCCGACAGTATGGTATGGGAGAAAGCTAAGAATGACGAAGCCGGCTTGGAGCAGTATTTTCGCAAGAATCGTAAGCGCTACCGTTGGGATGTGCCTCGCTTCAAGGGCATTGCCTATTGTACGCGTGCGCAGGAAGATATTGAAAAAGTGAAGAAGGCAGTGAAGAATTTGCCGTTCAGTCTGTGGGCAGAGAAGCTTCGCGCCACTTTCAATGCCGACTCCGTGCTTCGCATCCGTGTGGAGAAGGGAATTTTCCGCATGGGCGACAATGCTTTAGTGGACAATGAAATCTTTGGCAAGGACACAATTGCCAAACCTGTCAAGGACTATCCCTATATGGCTGTCTACGGCAAGAAACTTAAAGCACCCAAAGAGATGGACGACGTGCGTGAACTCGTCGTGGCTGATTATCAGGACGCCCTGGAAAAGGAATGGGTAGAGCAGTTGCGCCGCAAGTATCCTGTCACCGTCAATGAGGCTGTCATCAACACGGTCAAATAAGAAACAGATCAGAAATAGCAACATGAAAATAAGCAATAAGCGTCATATCCCCTTTGTCGCAGCACTCTTGTTGACTGCGGCTTCTCTATCGGCCATGACTACAGTCCCCGGCTTGCCGGGTTCTCTTAGTCGTGTGGCTTCAGATTCTACGTCACATGACAGTACAGCCAAGAAAGAAACTCCGATTCCCGAGAGCAGTGTCATCGACGAAGTCGTATGGGTGGTGGGCGACGAGCCTATCCTCAAGTCCGATGTCGAGATGATGCGTATGCAGGGGCAGCAGGAAGGTATGACGTGGGGCGGTAATCCTGACTGTGCCATTCCCGAACAGCTCGCCGTGCAGAAGCTCTTCCTCCATCAGGCTGAGATAGACTCCATTGATGTCAGTGAGTCAGAGATCGCCGCTGGAGTACAGCAGCAGCTCAATCGCTGGATAGAGATCGCGGGCAGTCAGGAGAAACTCGAAGAGTATCGCAAGGAGTCCATCAACGAGATCCGCAACGACATGCACGATGAGTTCAAGAACCAGCAGCTCATCCAGAAGATGAAACAGAAACTTGTCGAGAACGTGAAGGTCTCACCGGCCGACGTGCGTAGCTATTTCCGCAATGTCCCAAAGGACAGCTTGCCTTACGTGCCTACTGAGGTAGAAGTAGAGGTGATACAGGTTTCTCCGAAGATCAAGCAGAGCGAGATCAACCGAGTTAAGGACGAGCTTCGCGGATATACCGAGCGTGTCAACAATGGTGAAACGAGTTTTTCCACGCTGGCCCGCCTCTATTCCGAGGATCCGGGTTCAGCCCGTCAGGGCGGTGAACTGGGCTTCATGGGTCGTGGTATGCTGGATCCCGCCTTCGCTCAGGTGGCTTTCAACCTGACCGATCCTAAGAAGGTGTCTAAGATCGTGGAGTCGGAATTCGGCTATCATATCATTCAGCTCATCGACAAACGCGGTGATAAGATCAATGTGCGCCACATTCTGCTCAGACCTAAAGTGTCGCAGGACGAGATTGACGCAGCTGAGCAGCGTCTTGACTCTATCCGCAACGACATCCTTGCCAACAAGTTCACCTTCGAGTCCGGTGCCTCTTATATCTCTGATGATAAAGATACCAAGAATAATCAGGGTCTTATGTCTAATAGCACCGCCGACGGCATGACCTCGCGTTTCCAAATGAAGGAGCTGCCCACGGAGATCGCAAGAGTCGTCGACACGATGAAGGTGGGAGAGATCTCCGCGCCCTTCACACGTATCAATAATAAGAACAAGACGGTCGCTTGCATCATCAAGCTCAAGAGCCGGGTGGAAGGGCATCGTGCTACCATCACGGAGGATTTCCAGGTGATGAAGGATGTCGTCCTGGCCAAGGAACGAGAGAAGGTGCTCAATGACTGGGTCGTCGACAAGATCAAGCATACCTATGTCAGGGTCAACGACCGCTATAAAGATTGTAAATTTCAGTATCAGGGATGGATCAGATGACGTTCCGCAGATTTTTCCAACACTTATCATATAGGCATGGAACCGTTTTCTTTACGGCTCTATGCCTCTTTGCACTTTGTATGCTGACTGCTTTCGCTGCTCCCCGCAAGCGCAAGGCAGTGGACAATAGGGTCTATCTCGTACATGCCGATGAGTTGAAGTTCGACATGTATGGGCCTAACCCCGACGCTCAGATCGTCAAGGGACATGTTCACTTCCTTCACCGGGGGGCCACGCTGACCTGCGACTCGGCTTACTTCTACCAGACCACAAACTCTGTGCGTGCCATGGGACACGTGCATTTTCGTCAACCACAGGACAATATCACGCTCACCTGTCAGCGTGCGTGGTACGATGGTGAGGAGCAGCTTCTGGAGGCCCGCAACGATGTCGTGCTCCATCATGCCAGACAGACGCTCTACACCGACTCACTCAACTATGACCGGCTCTACAACAACGCTTATTTCTTCCGTGGCGGACGGCTCATCGACGGAACGAGCAAACTCAGTTCTGACTGGGGCGAGTACAACACCGAGACAAAGCAGGCTGTCTTCTACTACGATGTGCAGCTCCATACGCCAAAGACCCGCGTGTCCACGGATACGCTTTATTACGATACCCGCACCTCGCAGGCGCATGTTGTCGGACAGTACACACCCGATAAAGGGCAGGGTACGCCACGCGCCTCACGTATCATCAATGGGCAGAACGTCATCACTACCACCGACGCCTACTTTAATACCAAGACTGACAAGGCGGATCTCTATGGGCGCTCGACAGTTGTCAACAAGGAGAAAACGATCACAGCCGACACCTTGTTCTATAATAGCAAGACCGGACGCAACTATGGTCAGGGCGACGTGGTGTATGTCGACAAGTGCAACAAGAACAAGCTTACCGCTCATCTCGTCGTCTACAACGAGAAGACCGGACGCGGCTTTGCCACGGGGCGTGCACTTGTCATAGACTACTCACGCCCCGATACGCTGTGGATGCATGGGGACACGATGCGTGTGGAGACTTTCCATATCAACACCGACTCGGTCTACCGCAAGGTTCATTGTTATCCCCGTGTGCGCATCTTTCGCAACGATGCGCAGGCGGTCTGCGACTCTTTGGTCTTCAACTCCAAGGACTCGTGCATGACGATGTATCACGATCCGATTCTTTGGAACGGACAGCGACAGCTCTTGGGCGAGAGGATCCTGGCGTTTATGAATGACACTACGATCCGTGAGGCTCACGTCCTCGGGCAAGCACTTTCCATCGAGCTCATGCAGGACTCCACACACTACAATCAGGTGTCCTCCACCAACATGTTTGCTTATTTCCAGGCAGGCAAGATCCGACATAGCGATGCCGTGGGCAATGTGCGGGCGATTTTCTTCCCTGTTGACGATAAGGACAGCACACTGATCGGACTCAACTATATCGAGACCGACACCATGCGATCTTTTGTCAACGATCAGCACAAGCTGGAACGTATTTGGATGCCGAAAGCCCAGGGTACGCTCTATCCGATGACACAGATTCCGGCGGGCAAGGACAAACTCGATGTCTTTGCGTGGTTTGATTATATCCGACCAAAAGACAAGGATGACGTGTTTAACTGGAAGGCGAAAGCTTCGGGCTCGGAACTGAAACACATCAGGCGTCATGCCGCACCTATTCAGCAGATTGGCAATAAAGTCGTTTCGGAAAAGGCGGAAACGCCTGCTCCTGCCGCAGGTGGGGCAAAGGACCGTCAGGCTCCACCGCCGAAGAAGACGCTACCTATGCGCAAGCGTTAATCCAAAGCCCTTCCCTAACCCTCCCCAAGGGGAGGGAATGGCGAACCCCTTCATCGATAACTTTCAAGGGCGTTAGCACGCCCCCCCTCTGCCACTACACTCGAATGGTATTGTTCTTCTCTCCCTTTTAGGGAAAGTTAGAGAGGGCCTAATCATTTTGGCATATGTTTTTCACTTTCCGTCGTCCCCGTCCCTTCCATCATACGTTCATCTACTACGATGGGCGTAAGGAACGGCTGCGCCAACTGGAGGAGCACGCGCGTGAAGAGTTAGTCGAAGAAGGGCGGCAGGCCAAGGAGGGTAGGGAAATGAAGTGTTCAACGGCGGATGACGCTGAGGCCCTGCGCTGTTTCCGTCCGGAGGTCCTGCGAGGAACTTTCTTGTCTGCCGACAGTCGAGTGCACCATCGTCGTCCGGGCTTGCTCTCGGGTAATCTGCTGCTCATCGTACTCATCCTTCTATGTGTTGTTTTGTTTGTTTTGATGTTATGACGTTATGAGTGATATTATCCAACTTCTTCCAGACTCCGTTGCCAATCAGATTGCAGCCGGTGAGGTCATCCAGCGCCCCGCCTCTGTCATCAAGGAGCTTGTTGAGAATGCTGTCGATGCCGGTGCCAAGCACATCGACGTCGCCGTAGTCGATGCCGGACGCACGTCCATCCAGGTCATTGACGACGGCAAGGGCATGTCCGAGACTGACGCGCGCCTGGCCTTTGAACGCCATGCCACGTCCAAGATCCGTAAGGCCGACGACCTCTTCGACCTCCATACCATGGGATTCCGTGGCGAGGCTCTGCCGTCTATTGCTGCCGTAGCGCAGGTGGAACTGAAGACACGGCAACGAGGCGAGGACATCGGCACGCATCTGTCCATCGCTGGTGGTAAGGTGATGGGACAGGAGCCGTGTGCCTGTCCCGAAGGTTCCAACTTCATGGTGGAGAACCTCTTCTTCAATGTACCTGCCCGCCGAAAGTTCCTCAAGTCCAACAATACCGAGCTCAACAACATCCTAACGGCATTCCAGCGCATCGTACTGGTCTATCCCGATATCGTCTTCCGCCTTCACAACAATGATACGGAACTGCTCAACCTGCGGGCCTGTGGCTTGCGTCAGCGTATCGTTGACGTCTTTGGCAACCGTCTCAACCAGGACCTTCTGCCCGTGAAGGTGGAAACCTCGCTTTGTGGTATCCATGGCTTCGTGGGTAAGCCTGAGTCAGCAAAGAAAAAGAATGCCCATCAGTATTTCTTTGTCAACGGCCGCTATATGCGTCATCCTTATTTTGCCAAGGCAGTGATGTCGTCTTTTGAGCGTTTGATACCCCAAGGTGAACAGGTGCCGTTCTTCCTCTATTTCGATATCTCGCCGAAGGATATTGACGTCAACATCCATCCAACCAAGACGGAGATCAAGTTCGAGAACGAGCAGGCGGTGTGGCAGATTCTCAATGCTGCTGTCAAGGACGCTGTGGGCATCTTCAGCAATGCTACTACGCTTGACTTCGACACGGAGGGCAAGCCCGACATTCCGGTCTTTGATCCCGACAATGGGGCTTCCATGCCGAAGGTAGACTTCGATCCGCAATATAACCCGTTCACAGCGTCGGTGCCGTCCTCCGGTGGCTCCAGCGCCTTGCATCTTTCCCGTATGGGCTCTGCCAACTTCCATGCTTCACAGTTGGGGTCTGAGGGCTTACACGCCTCTCGTATGGGCAGTTCGGCATCAGCGTTTGCTGACCTCGACGCATTGGCGGGTGGTGCTTCGTCATCATCTTTCAATAGTACACCGTCTTCAGTGCCTGAGGATCTCTTCCCTCAAGAGAACAGTACGACGGCAGGTACCAAGCAGGTGCTTGAGGAAAAGGCGCCGTCGCACTACCAGTATAAGGGGAAATACATCATGACCGCCGTAAAGTCGGGGCTGATGATTGTGGATCAGCATCGGGCACATATCCGCATTCTCTTTGAGCAGTATCAGAAGCAGCTGGAGGCAAAGAAGATGCGGGCGCAGAAGGTGCTCTTCCCCGAGTCGCTGGAACTTACGGCTCAGCAGCAAGTGACCTTAGGACAGATCATGCCAGAATTGCAGGCTATGGGTTTTGAGCTGACAAGTTTAGGTGGAAATACGTGGTCGGTCAATGCTATGCCGGAAGGTCTTGACGGCATCAACGTGATGGATCTGCTCCACGACATGCTTGACGGTGTTCATGCTACGGGTGATGAGGCTTTACAGAAGGTCAATGAGCAATTGGCATTGACGATGTCGCGTGCCGCCGCGATTCCTTATGGTCAGGTGCTTCAGAACGATGAGATGGAAAATATCGTCAACAGTCTCTTCCTCTGCAGTAATGTCAACTACACGCCCGATGGCCATAAGATTCTCTGCATCCTCAAGCAGCAGGAGATAGAGCAGATGCTGGGGGAATAAGGGAAGTAGCCCTTTACCTAAAAGCCCTTCCCTAACCCTCCCCAGGGGGAGGGAATGGCAATACCCGTTGCCGGTAATGTTGGAATGGTATAGCTGTGAAGTCTTACTATTTTACTATTTTTGCTGGCAATATGCGGTCTACTATGACAAAAGAGCTCTCAATATGAAAGACATAAATCCATCGTCGATTATGTGAAACCATTCTTCGCGCCTTAGGATGTATGAGACGTAAATATTTAATGAATATCCGCAATCATCCAAAGTAGCAAAGTTTACACTGCCTGGACAATCCTTGGTATAAAAATTGTGGGCTTATAT
>DAWDCC010000083.1:0-12831 GCA_052355365.1 Prevotella sp.
CACACACACACACACACACACACACACACACAGGCGCTACTGGTGTAATTTCTTTCTAAATATTCTTCGCATACGCACGCGTGAAATACAGCACGGCCCCTTTAGGCAAAGGACATTCATGTGGTTCCTTTGCCCGAGTTTTTGTATCCCCTTGCGAAGGCTTATCTATTGATGTAAGGATGGTGATGAGGGAAATTTAAACCATGAGTAATATATTCCAATTAATAAAACAGTAGATATGAAGAAAAAGTATGTAAAACCTGAAACGGAGACTGTTATCGTGGAGACAAACCATTTCATCTGTATTTCGGGGGAAATCGAAGATTGGTCATCGGAAAAAGACGACTCCGATGATGACGATTGGAGTGATGACAATTCAAACAACAGTAAATCAATGAACTTATGGGAAAAGTAATTTATGCGAAAATCGTTTACCCCCTGCTTTTTATAGGCTGTGTTTTAGGGGGGCTAAGCATTGTGTCTTGTTCAGACAATGACGTCTTTGAACAAACAGGAAAAACAAGTAACACCTCTTATGAGGTCTCTCTTGATGTAACAATAGACAATCCAGCGGTAGCACCATACAATAAGATGATGACGAGAGTCGGTGTGGCAGAGAATGAAGCCAGTGGATTAAAAACAACTTGGGAAAGTGATGACAAGCTGACGGTCGCATACAAAAGTGGCAGCATGCTGAAAACCACGGAACTTACGGTGGCATCCATGAATGGGAACTCGGCTACTTTTCGTGGAAGTGTAGAAAGCAGTGCTGACGCACAAGCTTTTAAGACAAGCACGTTATATGTCGTCAACAATAAATCGACGGACAAGATAGATGCATCAGTAGAAAATAACAAGCTGAAAGTATCTGTTGATTTGTCGGGGCAAAACGGTAATGCCAGCAAAATTGCTGACTATGACCTGCTCTATGCCACAGGGAAAGCCAGCTCATCCCTTCACTTCACCCATCAGATGAGCGTGATGCGGCTGGACTTCACCACTGATGCTACCGCCTCTTTGGGTAACTCTATATCCGATTTGTCGCTTGTTTACATACCGTCGACCTCCACTGCCAACAGCATCTTTGCAAAGTCGGCATCATTCGAGTTCGGAGGTGAGGGTACGACAAGCACCTATGATGGCATTACCTTCTTCACCTTGTCCGGTCTCTCCATTCCCGTATCAGACAACAAGGCGAAAGCCTATGCCGTAATACCTGCCAATGGCAAGCTCACAGGAGAACTCTCCATCACTGTGAAAGGCACCAGTGGAAATCAGTTTCACAGAGATATTAACTTAAAGGGTAAGTCGTTTCCTGCACAGGAGGTTGTAGCGAAGACCATCGGTCTGAAAGCAAGCCAAAGAGTACCCAACATCGGCGACTATCTGTACAGCGACGGTTCGTGGGGGCCTCTGAAATATTACTACGACAAATACCCCGTAGCCGTCATCTTCAGCAACTATACCAGCGCGACCGACCGGCAGCGTGGCTATACACATGGCTATGCGATGGCCTTACGTGACGCAGCGTGGCCTACACCATGGTGTCCTGCCGGAGAATTAGGCGACTACCCCGAGACGGAAAATGTTTTCGAGCATGTCAGCGCAACCGCCCCACTGAGTATGATGAAAAACCTGGACGGACTGACCACTTGTCAGACTCTGAACAGCAAATACCTGAAAGATTACAACTACGACAACTACCTCCACCATTACTCAACCAAGCAGGCTGCTATCCCCCACGCCATGGAATACGGCGACGCCAATTGGAAGGAAGCTTTCGGAGAGCAGACCCTCGTCCCTGCGCCATCGGGCACCAGTGGTTGGTATCTGCCAAGTATCGGGCAGTGGTTCCTTATGCTTGCCAACCTCTCGGGGCTGAATCCCAACAACCTTGTCATGGCCAAGGATGGTAGTGGCAACGTCTATTCCTTCAGCTGGTTGTTCAGTTCGGCCACAGAGAAGAAGGCCTATCTGGAGAAGTTCCAGAACTATTTCGATGATTACAGCAATTCTATACTCGGACAATACCACAACGATGGCAGGATTCCTGATGTCACTTTCTATGTCCCCACC
Organism: Prevotella sp.; assembly: GCA_052355365.1. Lineage (GTDB taxonomy): Bacteria > Bacteroidota > Bacteroidia > Bacteroidales > Bacteroidaceae > Prevotella. The sequence continues at coordinate 2,077 of DAWDCC010000083.1, forward strand.
GACGGGCAGATAGACTGGTACTTATGGGCCTGCGACGAGGCGAAGAACGGCTACGCCTGCTGCGTCCGATTGCTGAACTCTGAAATTGGCTTTACCTACATTGGTAAGACCTCTGGCGAGAACAGAAGCAATGGCTATGCAGCACGCTCTGTTATTGCATTCTAAGTTTTAATAAACTAAATTTTAACCACCTGGTGGACGAAGCAGATACAGACCATGACTAAATATAGTTCAGGGGGGCTACTTCTACTTTAGATATTCACTACTTCTACTTTCGCCGTTGTTCCCATCTCAGCCACTTTGGGTGGTGGGGTTGCCATTTGTGACATAGGCTTTCAGACGTGGATATCGAGTGGAAGGAATGGAAAATAAGGTCAGATCAGATTCCGGCTTTTCATCGGGTGGTGATAAGAATATAAACCCGTAATAGGGTATTTAACTCTCTATAATTGTTGGTGCAGGTCTTGTTGGGAAACAGGACTTGCGCCGTATTTGTTTTATGAGGGTACTTGGTATCATTTACAAATAACTGTAAATACAGAATATTATTATAGTTTCCTTCTAAATGTGTCGGTTAGATAGCAAAAGACTGTGTATAAGCAGGAGGGAGAGGACTTTGATTCTCCTCTGTATCTCCTTACCCGGCAAAGCTTTCTTAGTGTTTTCTATGGCTTTATGTGATGAGTTTGGATAAAAGTGTCATCCTCTTGCTGCTCAGTGGTCTGCAGCTCGATGACGACGAGATGTGTGCGATTCGTTGGCACATGGGGGCATTCGGACTGAACTTCTATTCCTATGAGGATGAGCGTTGCTACGACACAGTTCGGATGGTGTATCCGCTGTGCACCATTGTTCAGACTGCCGACAGTCTTGCTGCCGCTATTATCGAAAACACATCACAGGATATTGATGAACTGTAACATCGGTAGTGAGTCCCTGTGGATATCATTTTTCAAGTGCCTTCCACAGCTTATCCTCCGGCAACGGCGAGACGACATCGATCTCCTTACCGGACACGGGATGGATGAACTGCACACGATGGGAGAGCAGCGAGATGCTGCCGTCGGGATTGCTGCGGCGTGCGCCGTACTTCAGATCACCCTTGATCGGACAGTCGATATGTGCCAGCTGACAGCGTATCTGATGATGACGCCCCGTGAGCAACGTGATCTCCAAGAGATGGTAGCGGTCGCTATGGCCGATGATACGATAGTTGAGTACCGCTTTCTTCGCCCCCGGCACCTCACGGTCGTAGGCGTAGCTCTTGTTTTGCTTCTCGTTGCGTGTCATCCAGTTGGTCAGCGTACCCGCCTCGTCAGCGGGTACGTTTTGTGTGATTGCCCAGTAAGTCTTGTGCACCTCGCCTTTGCGAAACATCTCGTTGAGGCGTGACCGTGCTTTGCTGGTGCGAGCGAAGACGACGAGGCCAGCCACAGGACGGTCAAGGCGATGCACCACGCCGAGGAACACGTTGCCCGGCTTATGGTACTTCTCCTTGATATATTCCTTCACCGTTTCGGAGAGAGGCACGTCGCCGGTCTTGTCGCCCTGCACGATCTCTCCGCTCTCCTTATATACGATGATAATGTGATTGTCTTCGTAAACGACTTGCATTCAACACAACTTACATGTTCATGCCGCCATCAACCTGGATGACCTGACCGGAGACATAGCTGGAGAGGTCTGAAGCCAGATAGACAGCCGTGTCAGCGATGTCGTTGACCGTGCCGGCACGACGTACAGGGATGTGGCTGACCCACTGCTTGCGTACGGGCTCAGGCAGTGCCTGCGTCATGGCAGTGTCGATGAAGCCCGGAGCGATGGCGTTGGCACGGATGCCCTTGGGACCCATCTCCTGAGCGATACTCTTGGCCAAAGCGATCAGACCAGCCTTAGAAGCTGAGTAGTTGCACTGTCCGGCATTGCCATGCACACCGACAACAGAACTCATGTTGATGATACGGCCGTCGCGCTGACGCATCATATAAGGAATACAAGCATGGATGAAGTTGAAGGCGCTCTTGAGGTTCACGGCGATGACAGCGTCCCATTGTGCCTCTGTCATGCGCAGCATCAGTCCGTCCTTGGTGATACCGGCGTTGTTGACCAGGATCTCCACAGAGCCAAAGTCAGCGACAACCTGCTTCACGGTAGCCTCGGTCTGCGCGAAGTCAGCAGCGTTGCTGGCGTAGCCCTTGGCTTTCACACCCATGGCGCTGAGCTCACGCTCGGTCTCCAGACCGCCGTGCTCCTCGTCGATAACGAGGTCGGTGAAGGCGATGTTAGCACCTTCCTGAGCGAAACGCAGGGCAATGGCCTTGCCGATACCACGGGCAGCACCGGTGATGAGCGCGGTCTTACCCTCCAATAATCCTTTCTTTTCCATAACGTTTAGAGTTGTTATTTAATCAATAAAGTGTTTCAAAATGTCTTTGTCAGCGCAAAGTTACGAAATATTGACGGAATAAAAGCACAAAAAGTCGTTATTATTATGTAACTTTGTCGGTTGAAAGGTTTTATAATGGATAAGAAAGAGAAACGACATACACTATTGCTCACCCTGGCAGCGCTCATCGCTACCCTCGTGCTCGTGGCCGCTGTGGTCACCGCCTGGCATCAGTCCGACGACCCCGATGACCAGCCCAAACATCAGATTTCGGCTGTCAAGCACCATGCCGACACGGTGCGCGACACCATGAGCCGTGCGCTCAAACCTCATCGGTTGAAGCCTAAGCCCAAACCCTCAACGATGATACAGGGCATGTTGCGGCGTACCGACGGCACACCGGTAGCCGCAGTGACGGTCAGCGACGGCATCGAATGCGTGAAGACCGACTCAATGGGCCACTATGCCTTGCGCCGCCGCGCCGCCGCGCACTTCGTCTACTACACTGTTCCCGACTGGGCTGAGGTACCCACGCACAGCCACAAGGACCACACCGCATGTATCTACCAGCAGATCACACCCACCGACTCGGTCTATGGCTTCCGACTGAAACCGCTGCCCACGGGTAAGGAGAACCGCTATGCCATACTCATCTTCGGCGACCCGCAGGTGACCAACGCCTACAGCCCTTATTTTACAGGCCCGAACGACAATCCCGTGAAGATCACCGATGTGGCCCGCTTCTCCAAAGAGACGATGACCGACGTCCGTCAGACCTTGAAGGCTTTGCCCGCCGACCTGCCCGTATACGGACTGAGCATGGGCGACGACGTGCAATACTATGGTGGCTTCAACGCTACCCTGGAGACAAAGATCCGCAAGACGCTCGGTGCCTCACGCATGAGGCTGTTCTCCGTCATCGGCAACCACGACCAGGACGGCAAAGACCTCTATAAGCGCAAATGGGAAGAGGCCTGGGGACCCACCGACTACTCGTTTGACCGTGGCGACGAGCACTATGTGTGTTTCAACGACTGTCACTTCTATCGCGGCAGCATCTATTGGCAGCCCGGCGAGCTCACCGACCAGCAGATGGCGTGGCTCAAGCAGGATCTGTCCTTGGCGGACAAACAGAAGAAGGTGGTGCTCTGCTATCACATCCCCCTCACCATGGGCACACGACCGAAGAAGGGCGCTGAACCCGTGGGCATCGCCACGGAAGAGGGACACTTCACGTCGTCGCGGCTGACCGAGATTCTCTCTCTGCTCGACACGTTCAAAGGAGGATATGAACTCTTCTGCGGTCACACTCACTTCGCGCTGAACCATGAGGTGGACTATCACGGCCGTCATCTCTTGGAGCATTGCCATGCGGCAGCCTGCGGAAACATCTGGCAGTCTAACGTCAACATCTGCGGTACGCCCAACGGCTACTATGTCTACGGCTTCCAAGGTACGGCGATCTACACCGATTATTATAAAGGCACACACTGGAAACGCATGACGCAGATGGCACTTTTCCACGCAGACACGGACTTCAACGGTGAGTCGTATGCCGCCGACTGGAGTCTGCCACGCGACAAAGGAGTGATCGTGGCCAACGTCTTCAACGCCGACTCGCGGTGGAAGGTCTATGCCATCGAGAATGGTGTGGAGCATCCGATGAAGCGTCTCAGCGGTGAAGGGCAGGACGCCTTTGCCGTGGGCTATCACCATCGCTACGCAGTGTCGGTGCCCTATCATTTCGTAGGAAAAAGCAATAAGTATCTGATCATGAACCATCTCTACTACTACGAGCCTTCGTCGCCCGCAGCAGAGATCACCGTGCGCGCCCATGATCCCTACGGCAATGTCTACCGTGCATCGAGCAAGAATGTCGTCACGGAGCCTTTCTTCAACTATGCGCACTACTACATGAAGAAGTGAGATAAATGTAACACTACATATTTTTATTACAGTATTTCGCAAATTCAACTAAAATCACTAAATTTGCATATTGAACAAGACTAAAAGTAGATATGGCAGGTTTTAATGAGAATACGCGAGTTAAGTTTCCAGCACTGATGCACCTTACGCGCATCGGGTATACTTATCATGCGTTAAAGGAGTTAGACCTTGACCCAGAGACAAATATTGCCAAGGATATTTTCGCCAGACAGATAAGGAAATTCAATCCTCGGTTGACAGAAGAGTCCATCAGCCTACTGCTCGGCGACATCCGTAATAAGCTGAACAATGAAGATTTGGGCCGTGAGTTCTACAGGATGATCTCGTCTAATAGCGGTACTAAGTTTATTGACTTTGAGCATCCTGAAGCTAACGACTGGGCTTGTGTGACCGAAATGCCATGCATAAATGGAAACGACGAGTTCCGCCCGGACATTACCCTGCTTATCAATGGCTTGCCACTTGTCTTTATCGAGGTGAAGAAGCCCAACAACAAAGGAGGAATACTTGTTGAACTTCACCGCATGAACGATCAGCGCCTCCCCAATCCCAAGTTTCGCAGATTTATCAACCTCACACAGTTGATGATATTCTCTGACAACAAGGAGTATGACTTTACCACACCCAAGCCTGTCCAAGGTGCATTCTACGGTTGTATAGATAAGAAGCGGATGCACTTCAATGTGTTTCGCGAAGAAAACGCCGACTTCTACAAGGACTTCAATTACTTGCCCTTGAAGGAAGAAACTGAGAATTATATTCTCAAGGACAACAATAATATTGTGCTGAAATCCTCCCCCGAGTACGAAACGGACAAGAATCCAACGACACCAACTAATAGGATTATCACGTCCTTGTGCTCCAGGGAGCGTCTTCTTTATTTACTACGCTATGGTTTTGTCTATCTCGATTATATTGATGAAGACACGCAAAAACATATCCTCCAAAAACATGTAATGCGCTATCCTCAAATATTCGGCACCCAGGCTATTCGAAAGACCATAGATGATGGCAAGCAAAGCGGAATTATATGGCATACACAAGGCTCCGGAAAGACGGCTCTCTCTTATTTTGCCACACGAGTGCTTACCGACTATTTTACACAAAAGCATATCATTCCCAAATTCTACTTTTTCGTTGACCGTCTTGATTTGATGGAACAGGCTACGACAGAGTTCTCCAATCGTGGCTTGCATGTCATCAATGTGGAGAATCGCGATGAGCTGATGAATACTTTCAGTAACGAAAAGGCACAGGAGAACAACTCGGGCGAACATGAGATAATCGTTGTCAATATTCAGAAACTGAAAGATTCCGACGGTAAGATCAACGTCTCTAAATATGCCACGAACATCCAACGGGTATATTTCCTTGATGAAGCACATCGTGACTACAACCCCAAAGGCTCATTCCTCAGCCGCCTGTTTGAAAGCGACCCGAAGGCCATTCGTATCGCCTTGACCGGCACACCACTTATCGGCGAGGAACGAAAGACCACGGATGTCTTTGGTAATTATATCAGCACCTATTATTACAATCGCTCTATTGAGGATGGCTTTACCAAGCGCATGATGCGCGAAGATATAGAGACCAGCTATCGGCTGCGCTTACAAGAAATATGGTCTGACCTCGAAGAAACAATAAAGGTTAAGAAGGAGGATATTAAGAGACAAACCATTATTGAGAATGAAAGATATGTGGGAGCTTTGCTCGACTATATTATCAATGACTTCAAACGCTTCCGCTTGCAAATGGACGATCCGTCGCTTGGCGGCATGATCGTATGCGAGACAAATAAACAGGCCCGCATGATGTTCCGTCTGTATAAGATGGGAACACATAAGGACGAGAATGGACGTAACACCTATGTGCCTAAGATTGGGACAGTCATTCCTGAAGATGACGGAACCATGCCCAACGAAGATACGTCGGGGTTGAAGGTAGAGCTGATATTGCACGATTATTACGACAAAGAGAAGCGGGCTAATATCTCTCTGCAATTTCGAAAGAAGGCTGAACCTGATTTGCTGATAGTCAATAATATGCTCTTGACGGGTTTTGATGCGCCACGTCTGAAGCGATTGTATCTTGGTCGCAAGTTGAAAGACCACAATCTTCTTCAGGCGCTCACACGTGTGAACAGGCCATACAAGGACATTCGATTCGGATATGTAGTTGATTTCGCCGACATCAAGCAGAATTTCAACGACATCAACAACGCCTATGCGGCTGAACTTGGCAAATTCGACACAGGACAGTCAGAGGATGCGAGCGTTGAGCATGTCATGGTTTCAGAAGAGGAAATCAAGGAAACGATGAGGGACGTGCAGGAGGTTCTCTTTGACTACACTACCGACAATGCGGAGGAATTTGCCCAGCAGATGGAAGATATTGATGACCACGACAAACTGATTATCATCCGGCATAAGCTTGAAGAAGCCAAAGCCACATGGAATGAAGTCCGTACTTTTGGCTCAGAAGAATTGAAGGCGAAAGTGAAGGCCATGCAACCCGGCAATATCAACAATCTTTTGAAAGTGGTCAACGACCGTATCAGTAACCTCAATCTGAAGGATGTCTTCAACCATGAGGCAGAGGTAGCCTTCATGGTCAATGAAGCATTGGGCACAATTGAATTCAGGTTCCATAAGAAAGGAAGCGGGGAACTGGTCATCAACGACAACTTGAAGAGCGAGTTGCAATATAAGAAGCGCGCACTATCGGATGAATTGGCTGAAAATATCGACCAAGACGATGACGACTATGTCTCCCTTCTCGACGAGATAAAAAAATACTTCAGAAAGAAAGGCTTTGAGCCTTCCAATGTTGCAGAGGCAAAGGAAGACATAGGATTCATGGACGACATGATGACGAAGATCAAGGAGATCAACAAGCGCAATGCTGCCCTGCAAAAGAAATACAAGGGCGATGCCAAGTTTGTCAGATTCCACAAGCGTATTATCAGGGAACAAAAGTTGACAGGCAAGGTGATTATCTCTCCCTCGGAAGTGGAGACATGTATTGCGCTCAACACGATGAAAGACAATATTGACACAATGTTGTTGAATAATTTGGACCTCATCAACAACTTCCCGTTTTTCACTGACCAAGTGAAGAATTGCATTACGCAGGTACTACATAAGATGGAAGTCAAGGCAAAGCCTGCCGACCGCAGATATTTGGCAGGGATTATTACCAACGAGTACGAACATCAATATAAGAAATTTTAATGAGCACATCAGATATAATAAAGAAAACAGAAGACCTTATCGACGCGCTACGCGCCACTTGTGGAAACAACGGATTGAGCGGTGACGGCAATGAGTATAAAATTGTCGTACAGATGTTTCTGTATAAGTTCCTCAACGACAAGTTCGGTTATGAGTTAAAGCACATTCAGAATGAAGAGTATCGCTCGCGTTTTAACGAAACTGCTCATTGGGAGAGTGCTTATACAGCTATGACCGATGAGGAGCGTGAGGATGTTTGGGACTATCTGCCAGCCGATACGCCCAAACTAAAGCCTGAACATCTGATAGCCAATCTGTATAATCGCATGAACGAGGGCGATTTCTCCAGTGTCTTTGACAATACTATGGTTTCGCTCGGTCAGCTCAATGCCGACAAGTTCAGTGTCAAGACTTCTGGAAAGAGCAGTGTCGCGCTGTTGGAGTCGTTGACAAACTATGTTACGGATCCCGATAAGCGCGATGACTTTGCCCGTGCGCTCATCAACAACCTCACCACCTTCAACTTTGAGGATATTTTCCATCAAAAGTACGACTTCTTCTCAACGGTATTTGAGTATCTTGTCAGCGACTACAATAAAGACAGCGGAAAATATGGAGAGTATTTCACTCCTCATGCCGTAGCCACTATCATGGCGCGACTTCTTGTGGCACCCAACGAGGATATCCACAGTGCGAAAGCTTGCGACCCAACGGCAGGAACTGGTACGCTCGTGATGGCCTTGGCTCATCAGATTGGTGAGGGCAACTGTTCTATCTTTACGCAGGATCAGAGCCAGAAGTCAACGACGATGCTTCGCCTGAACTTGATTCTCAACAATCTCGTCTCATCATTGCCAAATGTCATTCAAGGAGATTCTCTGATAGACTGGGGACATGAGCGCAAGGAGGACGGCACGTTCGATAAGATGTTCGACTATGTAGTCAGTAATCCTCCGTTCAAAGAGGACCTTAGTCAGACGGTTACCAACGCCGCATTCAAAAACACCGACCGTTTCTTTGCGGGCATCCCAAACGTGCCAAAGGGTGACAAGCAAAAGATGGAGATATATCTTGTTTTCATTCAGCATATTCTCTATATTCTGAAAGACACTGGTAAGGCTGCCGTTGTCGTCCCAACTGGTTTTCTCACCGCATCAGCAAAGATACCATTGGCCATCCGAAAGAAGTTGGTGGACAAGGGGTGGCTGCGTGGAGTTGTCTCTATGCCTTCCAATATCTTCGCCAACACGGGCACCAATGTCAGCGTGGTCTTTATCGATAAAGGCAAAAAGGACGACAAGGTCATTCTGATAGATGCTTCCAAACTCGGAACGACAGAGAAGGTTGACAAGAACCAGCGGACAGTGCTCAGTACTGCTGACGAGGACAAGATCGTGAATACTTTCCGTAGTATGGAAGATGTCGATGATTTCTCTAAGGTGGTATCACTTGATGAGATTAAGGAAAAGAAATATAGCTTTTCTGCCGGACAATACTTCGACATCAAGATCGACTACGTTGATATCACCGAGGAAGAGTTCAACCATCGAATGTCTGAATACAAATCGACGCTTGCAAAGCAGTTTGAGGAAAGCCATAAGCTTGAGGATGAGATTATGAAGCAACTGGCAAGTCTAAAATTCAACGAGGATGTAAAAGGCGAATAGAATGGAAAACGAGATACAGTTTCTGCTATATAGCATGCCCGACGAGCAGGGCAAGGTACAAGTCATTGTAAAGGATGGCACAATATGGTGTACTCAGAAGGCTATGGCACAGCTCTTTGGGGTGGATAGGTCTGTCATTACCAAGCACTTGAAAAACATCTTCGACTCAGGAGAGCTAAGGCAAGAATCAGTATGTGCAAAAAATGCACTAACTGCCGCTGATGGGAAAAAATATCAAACAACACTCTATAATCTTGATGCTATTATCTCAGTCGGTTATCGTGTTAATTCCATCAGAGCCACAAAGTTCCGCCAGTGGGCAACGTTAGTGCTGAAAGAATATATCACAAAGGGGTTTGCACTTGACGACGAGCGACTCAAACAGGGCACAGCCGTGTTCGGGAAGGACTATTTCCGCGAACTCCTTGAGCGCGTCCGGTCCATTCGTGCAAGTGAGCGCCGGATATGGCAGCAGATTACTGACATTTATGCGGAGTGCAGCACCGACTACGATAAGAGTTCTCCGACGACCCGTGATTTCTATGCTATGATTCAAAATCGTTTTCATTATGCCATCACTGGTATGACGGCAGCTGAGATCATATACACGCGGGCGGATCATGCAAAAGACCACATGGGGTTAACAACATGGAAGCATGCACCCGATGGCAGGGTCTTGAAGTCAGATGTCAGTATAGCCAAAAACTACTTGCAGCCGGAACAGATCAAACGTTTGGAGCGTGCTGTAACTGGCTTCTTCGACTACATAGAGGATCTCATAGAGCGTGAGAACACTTTCACGATGGATCAGTTCTCAGCCAGTGTCAACAAGTTCTTGGAATTCCGAAACTATCACATCTTGCCTGACAAAGGAAAGATTTCTGCTGCAGAAGCTAAAGCTAAAGCAGAACAGGAATACGATATCTTCAACAAGACGCAGAAGATTGACTCGGATTTTGATAAGGAAATAAGAAAACTAAAGGGGGAATAAACCATGATGTGGAAGAAATATAAAATATGCGACATAGCTACTGTGCTGAGTGGGGCGACACCAGCAACGTCTGATTTGGCAAATTATGATGGTGAAATAGTTTGGATTACACCAAAAGATCTTGCTTTAAATAATAGCAAATACATTAGTAGAGGAGAAAGAAATCTGACAGAAAAGGGATATAAGGGGTGTTCTACTCAATTAATACCACCTTATAATATTCTCATGTCTTCACGTGCTCCTATTGGCTTATTGGCTATAAACAGGACAGAATGTTGTACAAATCAAGGTTTTAAAAACTTGGTTATTGATAAATCCATATGTGACGTTGATTTCTTTTATTACTATCTGAAATATCACATTGCAGAAGTGCAGGCTTTGGGTAGTGGCACAACGTTCAAGGAAGTTTCAAAATCATCTTTACAGTCATTTGTTGTTAGCTTACCTTCATTGGATGAACAAAAGCAGATTGCTAATATATTATCAACATTAGATGAGAAAATCGCCCTCAATCGTCAGATAAATGATAATTTA
>DAWDCC010000084.1:0-12823 GCA_052355365.1 Prevotella sp.
ACGAAAGTAGGAGATAAGCACCTATGATTAGTGTTTACCTCCTACTCGATTATGCCACATTGTTTTGTTCTGCATGTTTCCATGCTTATGACATTCCTAAGTCTACAATCTCGGTAGACATCTATGAAAACGGAATCCGATGCTCAACTTATCAGTAATGTCTTCTGAAACCAATTGACAAAAATCGTTCATCGCGAGCGACCATTCTAGAGAAAAACTTTTTGGGGAAAAAGGAAAAAGTAGGGATGGAAATGACAAAAAGTCGAGGGCTTGTTGTCAAAGTGCCTTTCTGATGCTGTCATCTCGCCTTTCTAACCAGATCAAAAAGGCGAGATGACAGCATCAGAAAGGCGTGATGACAGTATCAGAAAGGCTTTCTGAGGGGTAAACCTTACCACTTTTTCATTCAAAAGAGCCTCGTTTTGATGTATCGGAAAGCGATTGTGATTGTAATATCCTGTCAATCAGATATTTACGAAAAATCTTCTGAAATTCGAAAAATTGCGGGCAAGTGGGGTGCTGGTGGAGAAAATCGCCTGCATTTGCTCGGTTTTTTGTCAGTTTAATGAACAAAAGTGTAGGTTCGTAACAAACTTGATTCTTTGCGGTTTTGCGAGATATAGAATCATGTGAGAATGCTCACACAAAGACATCCATGAAAAATTATCAGCTAAAAATTTGTTGTTACAAGATTTATTAGTTATCTTTGCGTATCTAAATTGTAGTAGTATGACAACGTTGCAATTAAACCAAGAACTTCTTCGACAGGTCGGCAATATTTCCAATGATGACAACCTGTTGAGAAAAGTCATTGGCTATATTAAATCCTTGACTTCTGCAAAAAAAACTCCAAAGGCGGATAAAGCATCAATGTTGCAGGATATATTATCCATGTCTAAACCTTGCCCAATGTCAGATGAGGAAATAAATGAAGAGGTCGAGAAGGGAAGACAAGCATTCTATGATGGGAGGGTTGGAAAAGATGAAAATAATCATTGATACCAATCTATGGATAAGTTTTCTACTAAAGGGAAAAGTCTATAAAGATCTTTTAGAAATACTTGCGAGTGAAAAGACTACATTGATTTCATCTCAGCCTTCTATTAATGAATTTGCTTCTGTAGCGACGAGGCCTAAATTCAAAAGATATATCTCAGAAAAACAGATTAATTCTGTAATTGGCTTCATTTTGCAAAACTCACAAATATATTCTTTGCGAAATATCCCCTCACGTTGTAGGGATCCAAAAGATGACTACCTTTTAGAATTGGCAGTTGTCTCAGATGCTAATTTCTTACTGACTGGTGACGATGATCTCCTCTCAATGCGAAGCATTGGGAAGTGCAAAATCATTAGTGTCTCAGAATGCAAATTGTATTTGACAACGGCATGAAACAAGCAACGGTCATACTTCGGAATCTTTCCATCGGCTATCGCAGTAGGCATGACATGCGTACGGTGATTGCTGACATCAGTGCCCGGCTCTTTGCCGGAGAAGTCACTTGCCTGTTAGGTGTTAATGGTGTGGGCAAGTCCACGCTGCTGCGTACACTCTCTGGCTTCCAACCGCCGATAGCAGGCAGAGTGGAGATCAGCGGTAAGGACATCAAGGACTATGGCAGTCATGAGCTGGCACAGACCATAGGTGTGGTTCTTACCGACAAGCCCGACGTGAGCAATATGACAGTAGAGGAGATTGTGGGTATGGGACGATCGCCCTATACCGGTTTTTGGGGACGGCTCAGTGCTGACGACCGTCACATCGTGAGCGAGGCTATGACCATGGTGGGCGTTACGTCGTTGGCTCCACGCATGATACAGACGCTGAGCGACGGTGAGCGACAGAAGGTGATGATAGCTAAAGCGCTTGCACAGCAGACACCTGTCATCTTTCTCGATGAGCCAACGGCCTTTCTTGACTTCCCGAGCAAGGTGGAGGTGATGCAACTCCTGCACCGCATCTCTCGCGAAGCCGGCAAAACCATCTTCCTCTCTACACATGACGTAGACCTTGTCTTGCAGACCGCCGATGAGCTATGGCTGCTCGGCCGAGACAATGGATTGAGCGTGGGAACACCGGAAGATCTGTCGCTCAACGGGCAGATGGCATCGTTCTTTGCACATAAAGGTATAGCCTTCGACGCTGAGAATGGTTTGTTCCGTATTGACAATGCTACTCAGCGCGACATCCACATGGAAGGCAGACACGGCGTCAGCTATCTGATGGCACGCAAAGCGTTGGCTCGCAATGGCATCCATGGCAGCAGACATGTAGACTCAAAAGACAGTATTGAGGTGCTGGATGAAGGCTATCGTTACCACTATGATGGAACGGACAAGCAAGTGAAGACTATCGGAGAATTATTGGATTTGATAGAAGGCTCTACACCTTATTCTTATTAAAGCGACTCATGATCAGTCGTCCGCCAAGACTGAGGACGAGAACGATGAGGGTGAGCACTACGGCAGCAGCATAAGCGCGGTCTTGTACGGACTGCTGCGGAGCCGTGAACTGATAGAAGACGCAGAGAGGCAGGGTGGCAGCCTGTTGCGATAGTGACGTGGGGATGTGATCGGAGAACCCTGCGGTGAACATCACGCCGGCGCAGTCGCCAATGGCTCGCCCGATGCTCAGCAAGGTAGCCGTGGCGATGGCTGGTGCTATCTGCCGGAGCACAATACCAATGGTTTCTATGCGTGTAGAGCCAAGACTGTACGATGATTCGAGCAGTCCGTGTGGAATGTTCTTGGCTACCTCGTCCATGCTGCGGATGAGCATGGGTACAATCATAATGGTCACCACGACTATACCGCCCAAGAGCGAGGCACGCATGCCCACCGCCACCATCAACGTAAAGGCAAAGGCGCCATAGACGATACTCGGGATACCGAAGAGTGCGTCGAAAGCCAAACGGGCTACGGCAGCAAAGCGTGATGTGGGCTTGAGATAAACATTGAGGTAGAACACAACGGGCAGGGCAATGATCAATCCAAGAACAGTCGAGCCGCCAACGATGTAGAGGCTGCCGACAATGGCATTGAGAAATCCGCCCTTACCACCTATGAAGAATCCACCGCCGGGCACCTCGCTCACCATCTGCCACGACAGCACGGGTAATCCGCGCTGTAGGATGGCTCCTATAACGCTCACCACACAATAGACCACGACGACTACACTCAGGTACATCAAGGCCTTGGCTAACTTCTCTTCATAAAACGGTAACTTATTCATAACAGCCTCATCCCTTAATCCCTCCCCGAGAGGGAGGGAAGTAATTTGCTACAAGGGCTTTTCTTCTTGTTGGTTCATGATTATATGTTCTTTGGGCTATCTTCTACCTTCTAACTCTTAAATCTTTTAAGAATGATTCTCGATCCGATATTCATCAGCACTACAAGGATGAAGAGGAGGAAGGCGGCAAGCATGAGCGCACTCTCGTACATGGGTACTGAGAGCATCTCGCCATAGTTGTTGGCAATGAGGGCAGGGATGGGATAGCAGGCATCCAACAGCGAACAGGGAACAATGACGAGATTGCCGCAGACCATCAGCACTGCGATCGTCTCACCCATCGTACGGCTCAGGGCCAATACGATAGCAGCCATCATTCCCGGGGCTGATTGTCGGAGCACAACATGCTTTACCGTTTGCCAGCGCGTGGCTCCCAATGCCGTCGATGCCTCGCGCAGGTCATTACCTACATTGGCAAAGAGTTCCATGAAGAGCGAGATGAGCAACGGCAGAATCATAACGCCAAGGACGATGCCACCTGCCAGCACGGTGTAGCCACTGCTCTGTTTGCCCACAAGAGGTGCCAGCGTGTGTGATATCCACGGCACGATGAGCAAAGAGCCCCATACGCCATAGATGACCGATGGCAGTCCGGCCAGTATGTCGAGCAGTGGGTAAGCATAAGCGCGTAATCGTGGTCGGGCATACTCTGTGAGATAGACTGCCATGAACAGCGACACGGGTAGTGCCAGTACGATGGCCACTACTGTGCACCAGAACGTACCGGCCAAGAAAGGCAGAAAGCCGAATTCGCCCTTCATGGGTTTCCAATGGCTTTCGGTGAGCAGCGTCCAAAGTGAGTAGTGGCGTAGGATGGGCGCTGACTTCACGCACAGCTCCACTGCCATGACCACCACCAGCAGGATTGCTGCCAGTGTCAGAGCGGCCATCACACCGCCTGCCATCTTATCCTTGAAAATACGATAGGTCATTCTACTCACTTTCTCTTTTATGCTGTTCTACTCTCTTTCGTAGTGTTCCTTAGTTTCTTTGATGCAGTCCGCATTCGCGGTGATTGGGATCTTCCCACCACCATCGCCCCGATCGGATATCCTCGCCGGGCTTCACGGCGCGTGTACAAGGTTCGCAGCCAATGCTGGGATAGCCCTTGTCGTGGAGCTTGTTATAGGGTACGCTATGCTCGTGGATATAGTCCCACACCTGCTGTTCGGTCCATTCGATGAGGGGATTCACCTTGATGAGTCCGTGCATGTCGTCCCATTCTACGAGGTTCATGTCCTTGCGGGTCACGCTCTGTTGTCGTCTTAGTCCGCATACCCACACGTCGAGTCCTTGCATAGCCCGGTGCAATGGTTCCAGCTTGCGGATCTGACAACAGCGATGCCGGCTCTCCACCGAGTTGTAGAACAGGTTGATACCTTCTTCTCTCACCATACGTTGCACCTCGTGGTAGTCGGGGAAGAAAACCTCTATCTTGATGCCGTACTTCATGTCTGTGCGGTCGATGAGCTGATAGGTCTCGGGAAAGAGACGGCCGGTATCGAGAGTAAAGATGCGTGTTGCCGGTGCCTCTTTGACGATGATGTCGGTGAGCACCTGGTCCTCAATACTCAGACTGGAGGACAGTGCGATGCGTCCTTTATACTGTTCCAGGAAATAGCGCAGCACCTCTTCCGCACTCTTTCCCTCCAATTCTGCGTTAAGCTGTGTGATTAATTCTTCATTCATCTTTGCTGTAATTCATCATTCAACACTGATCATTCAACATTCTTAATCATTCCCGCTCCCACCGTCTCGTTGGTGTCTGGGTCAATGATGATGAGACTGCCGGTGACTTTGTTTTCAGCATAAGCATCGAAGACAAGCGGCTGCGCTGTGTGGATGGCAATCTCAGCAATGTCGTTCATGGCCAGTTCGCTGACGTTTTGTTCTTTCTCCAGCGTATTGATGTTGCGTCGGAAGTTGATGCTTCGGATTATGCCCTGCGTCTCGAAGGTAGCCTGTCGGATGATATATTTCTTGCGTATCTGTGCCGGTGTTTGGTTGAGCCAGCACACGTCCAACGTCACGTCCAGCTCCACGTGTGGCTGTTTTTCATCAACTTTAACGAGCGTGTCGCCCCGGCTGATGTCTATCTCGTCGTTCAGACGGATGGTGACGCTCTCAGGAGCGTAAGCCTCGTCAAGGCTCTCACCAGCAAAGTCGATGCTCTTTACTGTGCTTTCCAATCCTGAAGGGAGTACACGGACACGGTCTCCCGGACGGATGATGCCACCGCTGACACGTCCCGCATAGCCACGGTAGTCGGGGAACTTCTCACTGATGGGTCGGATGACATACTGCACCGGATAGCGGAAGAAGTCGCTCACCGTCTTATGACCCACTGGCACCGTCTCAAGATAGTCGAGCAAAGCCTTTCCTGAGTACCAGATCGTGCGGTCGCTTTTGTTCACCACGTTGTCGCCGTCCTTGGCACTGATGGGGATGAATACCACGTTCTTGATGTTCAGCGTCTTTGACATCTTGCGGTAGTCAGCCACAATCTTGTCATATACTTCTTGGGAGAAGTCCACGAGATCCATCTTGTTGATGGCTACTACAATGTGGGGAATGCCGAGCAACGAAGAGATGTAGCTGTGGCGCACTGTCTGTTCGAGTACACCATGGCGTGCGTCTACGAGGATGATACTCAGGTCAGCGGTACTGGCACCGGTGACCATGTTGCGGGTGTATTGAATGTGTCCTGGAGTATCCGCGATGATAAACTTACGTTTGGGCGTGGCGAAATAGCGGTAAGCCACGTCGATGGTGATACCTTGTTCGCGTTCCGCACGCAGTCCGTCGGTAAGCAGGGCGAGGTTTACCTCCTCGTTGCCTCGGCTTTTCGATGCTGCCTCTACTGCTTCGAGCTGGTCTTCAAAGATCGACTTGCTGTCGTAGAGCAGTCGTCCGATGAGTGTGCTCTTGCCGTCGTCTACGCTGCCCGCCGTGGAGAAGCGCAGCAACTCCATATCTAAATATCCTCGTTTGGTCATTTATCTATATTTTCAGGGTTGATGGATGGAATGATGTTGATGAGTAGAGAATCGTCCTTCGTCTTCTTCTTCTTTTCAGTCTGGCGACGGATATCTCTTTAGAAGTATCCTGCTTTCTTACGGTCTTCCATGGCTGTCTCCGAGCGTTTGTCGTCAGCTCGTCCGCCACGCTCAGTGACGCGGGTCGAGGCAATTTCGTCGATGATGTCGGCCACGGTGGTTGCCTTCGACTCAGTGAGTCCCGTGCAAGTGATGTCTCCGATGGTACGGCAACGCACGAGTTTCTTCACTACTTGCTCCGTGGGCTTGCGCTTGATGGCGGGGAGAGCAGCCAGCCACTGTCCGTCTCTTTGGAATACCTCACGCTCATGAGTGAAGTAGAGGCTCGGCATGGGAATGTTCTCTTGGTAGATATATTGCCACACATCCATCTCGGTCCAGTTAGAGATGGGGAAGACGCGGAAGTGCTCTCCCATGTTCTTACGGCCGTTGAAGATGTTCCACAGCTCAGGGCGCTGGTTCTTGGGGTTCCACTGTCCGAATTCGTCGCGATGGCTGAAGAAGCGCTCCTTGGCACGCGCCTTTTCCTCGTCGCGTCGTGCGCCTCCGATGGCAGCGTCGAACTTATATTTGTCGATGGTGTCGAGTAGCGTTGTAATCTGTAGCTTGTTGCGGCTTGCGTAGTAGCCCGTCTCTTCTTTCACGCGTCCCGTGTCGATACTCTCTTGTACCGAGCCGACGATGAGTTCCAGTCCGAGTTTCTTTACCAGTGCGTCGCGGTAGTCGAGTGTCTCCTGGAAGTTGTGCCCCGTGTCGATATGCAGCAGAGGGAATGGAATCTTGGCAGGGTAGAAAGCCTTGTAGGCCAAGTAGGTGCACACGATGCTATCCTTGCCGCCAGAGAAAAGGATGACAGGTCGCTCGAACTGTGCTGCTACTTCACGCAGCACATAAATACTCTCCGATTCGAGTTCCTTGAGGTGTTGAATGGTTTTGTTGTCCATATATAATAATGTGATGTTATCTCTTTTACTGCTTGCAAAGTTACGGCAAATCCGTGATTGTAGAAATACCACACTATGACCATTTGGTATCCCATCAATGTGGTAGAAGAGAATACCCCAAAGAGGGTATTACGTAGTGATATGGATGAATAAAATAGCAAAGAATAAATGTAGATAAAAAAAGAGTGGTCAGCTCATATCGAGCTGACCACTCTCTATCAATGCTTTGATACGATTGCGTATACGTATAGATCGTCGTACATCCTTACCGTCAGAGCCGACAGCGATGGTAATGTTGTCCTGTCGGGCGATAGCGGGTGAGATGAAATCACAATAGGGCTTGTCGTCACAGACGCAGGCGAGGATACCACGGTCGTGCGCCAAGCGATAGATGTCGTGATTGCGCTGGGCATCATCGGTACAGATGAAGAGTACCTTCACAGCGTCGAGATCATCGGTCTCAAAGTCCTTTTCCTTGAGTGTGAAGCCGAGGCTGCGTACGCTGTCAGGGATGTGAGGAGCGATGAAAGTGACATTGGTGTTCAGGCGGGCCAGGCGTTGTGCCTTGCGCACGCCCTCGTCGCTGCCTCCGATGATGACAACGGGAGCCTCGGCGAGGGCAAGAGCGATGGGTAGATAGTACAAAGCTATTTCTTTTTGATGAGCACCTTCCAGTAGTTGTCGACCTTCTCTGTGGAGAGCACAGTGTGCCCCTCGTTCTTTACGCTTCTCGGTACGTTTTGTATGGGTTGGCCGTCGTCGAGGAGAATCTCAAGCACCTGGCCACTCTTCATGGGGGTAAGGGCGATTTTCGTCTTGACAAAGTTCATTGGGCACGCTACGCCACGGAAGTCCTTCTTCACATCGGGCGTGAAGCCATCTGATTTCGACGTTGCGACTGTTGACACCGATGGGGCAGGGGATGCTGTCGATGCTGCGGGCTTCGGTGTAGCATCTGGCTGTTGCGAAACTGCTGGCTGAGGCTGAGCTGTCGCTGAAACTGTTTTGAACTGCAGGTTGTCGTCCATGCCTTTGTAGAGTTCGTTGAGCAAGTCGGCGAGCTCATTGATGAGAGGCTGCTGATCAGCGAGCGGCTCGTGACGGCGGGCCCGATCGGTGAGAACACTGAACTTCTGAGGAACGATGCCGGTGGAGATGAACTCTTTGAGGAAGCCGTTGTACACGTCGTCGTCGGTGCGCGGGTCAATGCCACGCGTGACAAGGAGCATACGGTTTTCGGAGAACACGATGTCGTGGAGCTCTTTCTCCATGTCTTTGGCTGTACCAGAGGCGATAGCCTTACGCTTCTCAGCGATCGTGTCCTGGTCGAGTTCTATGATGTCGAAGAGTCCGGCAGAGCACTCAGCCTGACCATATTTGATGAGGCTGAACTTCTCGTCGTCCTCCCAGTCATGGTAAGCCTCGGGTTCCTCGGCGTAGGGTTTGACCGGCTTGTATTTCTCAAGCAACAGCTTTACTACTTCAGCACCATGCTTGACGACATAGTCGTAATAGTCGGCATAGTTGTCTTTCTCGGCGATGACATCTCTGAGATAGTCCTCGACGAAACTGGGGAGGTGGCGGGCAGGGATGTAGCCCACGCTGAGGTCAATCTCGTTGCGTCCCTTGAGTGGCAGCCATACCGTGTAGGCTGGGAACGGATCGTCGCCGACGCGACCGATGCGTCCGCTGAAGCCAAGGTCAGCCCAGGTGGCATTGGCACAGATATTCGTGCAGCCGTTCATCTTCAACTCGAAGTCAGGGATGGCGTCGAGGTCGAGGTCACTGGCAAGCAACTTCTTGGTGATCGCGTTGATGGCACCCTTTGGCAAGCAGATGCCCAAGCGGCAAGTGTCGGCTCCGGTACACGATGTGAAGTTGGTGACTACCACTGGGTAGTCGACTTGATAGTCGCCTAAACGCTTGAAGAAATGGTAGATGTTGGGCAGATACTCCTCCGGGATATTGCGCACCTGAATCTGCTCACGTTTTGTGAATCGGATGACGTCGTTGCCATAGTTGCCCAGATAGTCAGCTACCTCGGCGAAGAACTCCGGTCGGTTATTGCCATGGTCTACCGGCAGATAGGCAAACCACAGGTTCTCGCGCTTTCCCTCTTCAGTGGTCTGTGCGTGGGCATAGCGTCGTTTCCAGCGAAGATAATCCTCGCTGTCGTCTTTCTCCGGTGCAAAGTCGGGGCGATGGTGTTCGAGAGGCAGTGTAGGCACGAAGAAGTCGAGGGCTCCGTCTTTCTTCAGCTCGTTGAACTCTTCGAGATAGAGTCGCTTGGCCTCCTCTTCACCATATTTATAGAACACGTAGCGCATACGGGCCTTGTGGCGGTTGCGACGGTTACCGTATTTGTTGAACCAGTTTTTCAATGCCTTGGCAGCACGATAGAGATCCACCTCAGGAAGGAAGTCGAAGACCTGCCACCCGGTGTGTGGATTAGGAGCCGTACTGCCGGCGATGAGCACACGGTAGCCACGTTGTCCGTCAACAATCCTTGCCTGCAACCCGAAGTCAGCCACAAACGAGTAGTGGGCGTCCTGTTCGTTGTAGTCCATGGCTACCTTATATTTTCGTGGCATGGTGAACGAGTCGCGCTCAGCAATGAGGCGAGAGGTGAGTTCCTCTACAACAGGATAGACATCGAAAGACTCCTCAGCCACCAGTCCGCTTCGGTCGTTGACCATCATGTTGCGCACTGTGTTGCCACCGCCGCCGGCTGTGGAGAGTCCCACCTTTTCGAGCTTGCGCAGTGCTGGAACAGTGTCGCGCAGGTCGACATTGTGGATTTGTATCTCTTGCCGTGTGGTGATATGTAGGTGTGAGGTAGACACCAGGCGTCCCACATAGGCCACTTCGGCCAGTTGCTTAGGCGTGATGAGACCACCAGCGCAGCGCACACGGAGCATATAGTGCTCGTTTTTGCGTTGCTCGTAGATGCCCATAGGCACGCGGTTGCTCTTCAGTTCACCGGCTTTGATGTCACCGGCTTGATATTTCTTGATGAGTGACTCGGTGTAGTCCAAGTCGCTATTGAGTGTGGAAGGTATGCGGTACATGTTATTTCGTCATTTTATTCATTCTTCATCCAACATTGGATCATTCATCATCCAACATTGGACCATTCATCATTCAACATTCATCATTCATCATTCATCCTTCATAATGACTTTCTTTGTCCACGACTTCACCTTTTAGAATCTTGAAGGAGTTGAGGTGAATACCATCGTGGAGCGAAAGAATAGCATAGCGGATGGTAGGATCATTGGCCAGTCGGATGTCCTCTTGCGAGGGACGTGAGGGACTGGCGGGATGAGAATGCCAGTTGGCGAGAATCTTCAGATGCTTGGAACGGGCGTATTTCAAGGCGGCGAACTGATCCTTTGGCGAAAAGGAGAAGTGTTCCGAACTGTGGTCGATATTCTCCATCCAATAGCTTTCGGTCACCACGCCGTCGTTGCCGAGCAGATAGCCGCAGGTCTCGATGGGAGCGTCTTTCTGCGCCTGTGCAATCATTTGTTTGATGACATCATCGTTGATTTTCATGGTGCTGTGTATTATAATAGGTGTGGGAGACAGTGCGGTGAACGTTTAGTGCAGGTCGCATGCCGTCTGCTCGTAGTCGATGAGATGGTCGATGGTGGGATGCTCGCCACAGATCTCGCAGTTGGAGCGACGCTTCACCTTGATCGTACGGAAGTTCATCGTCTTGGCGTCGAATGTAAGAAGACGGTTGGTGAGCAGCTCGCCTACGCCAAGGATATATTTCAGTGCTTCGGCCGCTTGTATCGTACCCAGCATGCCGGCGATGGCACCGAGCACTCCTGCTTGGGAGCAGGTGGGAACGGCTCCGGCTGGTGGCGGTTCCTTGAAGAAACAACGGTAGCAGGCTGAGCCCGGCACATGGGTAAACGTCTGACCGCGGAAGCGCAGGATGCCGCCATGGCTAAAGGCCTTGCCGAGCATCACGCAAGCATCGTTGATGAGGAACTTCACGGGGAAGTTGTCTGTGCCGTCGATGACGAAATCCCATGGCTCGATAATCTTCTTGGCATTGGATGAGTCCATGAATTCATGATAGGTGGTCACCTCTATGTCGGGGTTGATGGCGAGCATCTTTTCTTTCGCACTCCCCACTTTTGGCTGTCCTACGTCTTTGGTGAAGTGGATGATCTGCCGTTGCAGGTTGCTCAAGTCCACCACGTCGGCATCTACAATACCGATATGTCCCACACCTGCCGCTGCAAGATACATGGCGGCCGGAGCGCCTAAGCCACCGGCACCGACGATGAGCACACGGGCGTTGAGGATCTTTTCCTGTCCTTCCAGTCCCACATCCTGCAAGAGGATGTGGCGGCTGTAGCGCTCAATTTGATCTTCTGTCAATTCTATCATAAGCTGCCTCCTCCCATGAAATAGAGGAAGTCCACGTGGTCGCCTTCCTTGATTTGTGTCTTGTCGTAGTCCTCCTTCTCCACAAACTCTTCGTTGACCTGCACGGTCACCATCTCTGGCTGAAACACTTTGTTCAGCTTGATGAGCTCACTGAGTGTCAGCGGCAGTGTCACGTCTTGCTTTTCGTCGTTTACGATAATCTGTGCCATAATGCTTTATTTTGATGTTTTTGTTGCTTGATTGAGGCGATACAACTTTCGTTGATTTCCGCTTGCAAAGTTCGCTATTTTTTACTTGGTATGTAATACCCCTCTATCGGTATATTGCCATCCCACAATTGTGGTAGATATCTACTCTATCTATGGTATTGCCTATTTACGGTTGTTGGCATAACTTTGCACTTCGTTAGGCTTTGACAATAGGAGAGTCTCAAACATCATCAAAACAGAAAGCATGAAGCATAGACAAAGCGCTACCCCTCTTTTATTATTATTTGTCTCGTTGCCTTTGGCTGCCCAAAACGACAGTGTGGCAAAGCAACGGGTCTATAGTCTCAATCCTGTGGTGGTCACGGGCACCGGACACCATCAGCGTCTGCGCACAGCCATCAGTCCCGTGGAGGTGATCGATCAGGGGAGTATCCTCTCTTCCTCACCACGATTGTTCCAGGATGTTGTGGTCAGACAGTTGCCCCAACTCTCGATATCCCCCAATTCCACGGGTGCCTATCTGCGGCTCAACGGACTGAGCAACAAATATGCGCTGGTTCTCGTCAATGGCAAACGGCTCATCGGCGACATTTCGGGTAATATCAATCTCAACCGCATCGACATGACCAATGTGCGGCGCATAGAGGTGCTCGACGGGGCAGCCTCGTCGCTCTATGGCAGTGATGCCATCGGTGGCGTGGTCAATATCATCACGCAGCAGGAAGCCACAAAGCCTTTCTCCTTCTCAACAGATACGAGGGTGTCGGCCCACGGACAGTTTCGTCAGGCTGCCAACGTGCAACTGGGCTTTCATGGCTTTAGCAGTCTGACGTCATTCTCTCACGACCAGAGCAGCTATTTTCGTTCTGTGTGGTGATGTTATGACTAAAATACCTTTCAATCATTAATAAAGCTTTC
>DAWDCC010000085.1:0-12823 GCA_052355365.1 Prevotella sp.
TACCATGACATCAAGGGGGACTTTCTGCAGCTCTACCTCAACGAGTTCTGCTATATTCATGCTCCAAGCCTTCTGATTTCTGCACGCTCCGAATGCTTTTGATTCCGGAGGCCACGTTTTGGCAAGTCACTTCATTGGATGTTGCACCCAATCCACCCATGAGATTGGCTGTGCGCACAGTGTAGACGCCATCCTCTGTGACTGTGTAGGATGTTCCAACTTGGTCAGTGAGATATTTGCCATCCTTGAAGATGACGTAGGTGTGGGCATTGTCTACGGCCGTCCATGAAAGCGTAGTGCCATTGACACTGAGTATTGTAGCATTGCTATTCACCGTCTGCTCCGTCGGCAGCCAGCTGTCAGTGCCGCTGAGAACATTCTCCACCGTAAACTTCGAAGCTTCGTCTGAAGTGAGTACCGGCACGTAGGTGTTGGTGCTTGTAGGGGAGTTGCCACGAACGCTCAGGTCAATGCTATTGCCGTCAGCGTCCAGCGAGTTATACTCATAGAAATGTGTAGGCAGTTTACCCATTCCAGTCCATCCGTTATCAGAGGGCAGCACCTGCATCGTGGTATTGAGATAGTAGGTTCGCGGCTCGTTTTGCCAAGGGCGTCCCAAATTATAGGAACCGTCAGTGACACTTGTCGCACCGTCCATCGCCTTGATGGTGCAATTCTGGAACACGTAGCCCCACTTCGAAGTAGCACTGGTGGAAGGAGCCACAATCACGTTGCCGCCACGATCCTCAAGAACCAAATTCGTGTTGACATAGTAGTTGTCTCCACCGCCACAGATGAAGTCCACGGTGCCATGAATGTCGCAGTTCTCAAAATAAGTGCGGTCGCCCGTCACCTGCGTATCTTGGTTGGAGAGCATTCTCACGTTTTTCATCACCGTCTTGTTGCCTCCAAAGATAGCGACCCCTACTCCACCTTTGTTCTCGGCTCCATAGTTGAGGTCGTTCTTCACGGTAAGATCCTGGAGATAGAAGCCCGAGCGGTCGCGAAGATTCAGCACAGGATTGGAAATGCCCGTGCGGTTGCCATGAAGAACCACGCCGTCGCGGCTCTCGCCAATCAGCGACACATTGTAAGCAGTGAGCTTCTGCTCATCAGCACCGAAGTCGTAATCTCCGCTCTTGATGAAGATAACTTTTCGTGCTGCATCGGCTGAGGTGTTCGAGGCATTCACTGCTGCCACAGCCATCTTGAACTCTTCTGCCGTGGAGACAAC
Organism: Prevotella sp.; assembly: GCA_052355365.1. Taxonomy (GTDB): domain Bacteria; phylum Bacteroidota; class Bacteroidia; order Bacteroidales; family Bacteroidaceae; genus Prevotella. The sequence goes on from DAWDCC010000085.1 coordinate 1,235, forward strand.
ATAGTCATAAGCCGCCTTCTCAACCACGGGCTCAGCCCCAATATTGACAGTAGCGGTGATGTCCGCAGTGTTGGCATTGCCATAAGCGTCTTTAGCCGCTCCGGAAGCGATGACCAATTTGTTGTTGCTGCTCCATGGCAGGTTCCACACCTTGAAATAGAGTGTGGATGAGCCGCCTTCAGCAGTCACCTTCTGAGAACCAATAGTAGCCGTTGTCGTAGCCATCACGCGGTCGAAGGTCAATGCCACTACTGCGTGATTGTTGCTCACGGTGACGCTCTGTGCCGTCAGCACCGGCGCCGTCGCGATTGCCACTCGCTCAACAGTCAACTCAAGCCATGCCGTCGGCTGACCGTTCTTTGCCAAAGTAAAGTCGATGTCCTTGCCCGGAGTATGATCAGCGATGTTCACGACGATGTCATAGCTTGCGCCCTGCGTGAAGTCGCACTTTGATGGCACATACGCTGTTGCGCCATCAGAGCTTACGCTTGTAATTTCGGCTGGTGTAGTGGTCGTATAGTTGTTCGATGCACTCTTGAATATGAGCTGTTTCACCTTTGCATCGGCAGGCACGGAAAGGATATAGTTGCTGCCATTGAGTTTGAAGCTGCTGTTTTCCCAACCGTCAAGGGCTGTGGTTGACAATGTGTAAATGCCGTTGCTCCATGTACCGCTGGCCGTCTTGCCCGTTCCACTAAATTTTAGATCCACGGTCTCGTCGTTTTCCGCCGGAGCGTAAGTGTGGATACCCTCAACGGTGAGTGTATAGTCTTGTGAGAGCGTGCCAATTTCACCTTTTATCTGATAGGTGGCTGAGTTTCCATTGAGCTTTCCCTCACTCGTGACAGTGGAGCCATCGATAAGCGTAGCTACAACCGTCGGCACACTGGTGAACACCTTGTCGCTGAGCGAGGCGCAGTGACTATCGCTGTTGAGAGCCTCCAAAAGCGAAGTCTCACGGACGCCACCCACCGTGATGTCTGTAATGGAAACGGTGCCGATATGGAACAGTTTTAGTGTGTAGCTGCCTTTGGCAAGCGTTGCTCCCTCAACTGCTGAGAGCTCGATGGTGACCGTCGTCGTGGTGTTGGCCGCTGGTGTTGGCAGTGTAAACGTGCCATTGCCATTGTCAGTGACCTTCACCGTGTTGCCGTTTCCGTCGACAGCGGTGAGAGTCACATTACCATTCACCGCTTTCACGCTGATCGTCGTAGCGCCCGCCGTGTAGGTGACTGGTAATTGACACAGCCAATCGCTGTCGTCGCCCGTCACAATAGTCTGTCCATCGATGGCGACGCTCTTCACTTCAGCCAATATACCGACATTTTCCAAACTCACATTGCGGTAGTTGCAGATGTAGCTGCTGCCATCCGAGAATGTCAGTGTCATCACTTTCAGACCCTCACTGAGCGAGCCGGAGAGCTGGATGCTGTTGGCTGTGTAACTTGCGGGAGCGTCAGGAGCTATGGTGTAGTTCTGATTGACCTCCACGGTGCCCGTTGCCACGTCCTTGATGCAGACATTCATCATTCCGCCTTGATTGTAGCGACAGATGTCAAGATGGAGTTTGTACGAACCTTCAGCGTTATTATAAAAGGTATACGATGCCGTACCTCCGTTTTTCACATAGCCCACGTTGCCGGCGCTCTCCACGGTCGGGCCGTTGTAAGAGCCTTTGGCGAGTGTAATAGTTCCCGGATTGGGCACTTGATCGTAGCTGTTTAGTGGAGTGAAGGCCAGATTGCCGTAGTTGCCCGCATAGCTGCCGGTGGTAGTGTTCACCTTGATGGTGAGTGTGTAGTTGCCAATAGGCAAAGACTTTATGACAAACGTCTGCGGAGTGGATGGTGTCCACGCACCGGTGTTCTCTACATGGGCGGTGCCATCGAGATAGTTATTTGTGCCATCTGTCAACGTCACGCCGAGTTCAGCGGTGAGATTCTTTGCTCCGGTCAGAAACGACATCACATAATCTTGTGCCACAGTGTTTTTAATCGAGAACGTGATGACCGTGCCAGCACCCGTGGAGCCAACAGACGCACCGTTGTTCTCGGTCTTGCAGTGGGTAAGGTCGGCATTGCCCCAGTTGATGTATTCACCTGAAGCAGTTGGAATGGTCACTGTTGTTGCCGCACGCATGCCCGTGCTCATACCGAACAAAGCTATGAGCACCAAAGCCAGTGATAAGAATGAATGTTTCAGCATTTTAGTGATATTAGGTTTAGATTGCCAATATGTTTAAGATGTAAATTTTACTAATGATTACGTCGCATCGGCATCCTTGGTGATGCCGATGCGGTGTGTGATTACTTGATCCATCTGTGGTCACCGGCACGGTTGACATAGACAGGAGAAGTGTGATCCCTGATGGTGTAGTCGCCGCCTGACGGATTGACAAAGAGATCAGTGGCTGTCTGCTCCAGATCGGTAGCGTTCATCTTTGCACCTCCGAGCGCATAGTCTCTGGTGGTGTAGTTGTTGCCAAAGTCGGTCGTCGTCTCACTGGCAATGCGGTAGAGGTCGCCGCAGGGTGACGCAAGCAGCAGGCCACGGATGGTGAGCTTAGAGCCAACAGCATTGTTGAGGTCGATGAGACGGTTGTTGACACAATAGTCGTAGATGGTGATGTTCTCAAGCGTGAGGTTCATAGGATTGTCACTCATCGTCATGTAGACGATGTTGCCCCAACCATATTTCTGGTTCTGCGAGTAGCCGCCACGGCTGAAGGTGCAGTTGCGCAACGTAAGGTTGTCAATGCGGTCGTAGCTTGCCACGGCACTCTTGCCGGCGGAGCCAAAGTTGAACATACCATAAGTTCCTGTCTGCCATCCGCACTGATCGAAGGTGGTGCTCTCAATTTCCAGATTCATGATGTGCTTTGTGTTCTCGCCCTGATGACGCCAGAAGCCTCGCATGATATTGCGGAAGACGCAGTTGGTGATGCTCATCTGCTCCAGCGTATAGGGATTGCCATCGTTGATGAAGTACTGACCGGAGGCCGCATTTCGAATCTCCAGATTGTTGAACTCCATCTCAGAAATATAAGCTCCACTCTCAAACTTGAAGCTGCCATTGATGATGACGATTGGCTTCTCGCCTCCACTCTCACCCACAATCCGGAATCCTTTCTTGATACTGAAAGTCGAGATAGTGAAGGTGCTGCCTGCCGGCAAGCGGTACTCCGTGCCTTCAGGCACGTCACTGTCGTCGTTGTTGGCTGCAAGCATTGCTGAAAGGTTGTCCGTGAGGCCCACGTTGATGACGCGCGCAGCAGGACCTGTGGTTTTAAATGTCACCTCATTGTAAGGCTTGTCATAGGTGCGCGGTTTCGAGGTGTCGTAGATGTTGACGGTGTACATGGTGTTGCGCACCAGTCCGGTAATCAGAGCCCATCCTTGCGCCCGCTCTTCAGCCGTGAGAAAGCGTGACTGTCCCGGCAAAGTCTTGCTCATCGTTGGCTCAACACTGATCGAGTCAACAGGATTGTTGGGATCCACTGTCCAACGTATGATGGCCGTTGAGTCGGTGATTTCCATCTTTGAGACAGCCTGCAACAGACGGGCATAGTCGCCGCGGGCTTTGGTGCGGAAGTTGGTAGTGGCCCACTGGCTGTTGTGTACACTGTCCTGAGCATTGCTGCGCACGCGTACATAGAAGGCAGTAGAGAAAGGCACATCCTGAATATCGATATAAGGATTCTCTGTGGTGTATTCACGGAAAAGATTCTGATAGTAATTGTCCGTAAACACCTGTACGGTATAGTCCTTCGCAGCTGTCACGTCATACCACGCGATGGCAGCATTGTTGCTGTCGACGGTGCAGACGGGATCGTTGATGAAGCGCGGCTGGAAAAGATCACCACGCGACGTGTACTCATCATCGGAGCATGCTGTGAAAAGCACTCCGCTGAAAAACAGTACGGACAGAAGAAGGAATATGTTTTTTTTCATTGTTGTTGCTTTTTGGCTTCGGCAAAGCGAAGCATACAGAACATTAGTAACCATATTGCTGTTGAATGTTGCCGCGGTGGTCGGTGATGACCTTGCTGGGATAAGGCATGAGATAGCGCAGCGGAGCTGTTGGATGCTCGTTGCCCTTACCTATGTATCCACGGAAGCTATAGTAGATGGCATCGATGAAGTCGTATGCCTGTGTCTCGCTGTTGAGGGCATACCATGTAGAGGCAAAAGCCTGGGTGCTCCATCCTCGTGGCTGGTTGACGCCATCGCCATACTCGTTGATGCCACGGAACTCAAGCACTTTGTGTCCTGTCTCGGCATTGTCAACAAGATGATAGTAGATGTTGGAGGGCACTGAGTCGAGGCCAGCCACATACTGTCCGTTGGCAGCCAGTCCCCAGTTCTTCTCAGTCTGGTAGAGACGGCTGATCACTTCACCATATTTGTTCCAGCGTGCCAAGTCGTACTTTCGCACTCCTTCACCGCCAAATTCCCACTTGCGCTCATCCATGATGGCTTGGAAGAAGTTGTCCTTGGTGTTCAACGCATCCACATAGGCATCGACCATTTCAGCCTGATTCTCGATGGCAAAAGCGCGGCGGCGCACCTGCTTCAGGGCTTCCTTAGCCTCAGCTGTTGGGCCATTGTTGACCTCATTGAGCGCCTCAGCATACATCAGCAGCACATCGGCATAGCGCATCTTGATGTTATCGACGCCGGTATTCGTGCCACTGTTGCTGCCCAAAGGATTCTCCATCTTCAGCTTAGACCACTTGGCGGCTCCATATCCGGTAAAGCCAATAGCGCGATTGACAGTCTGATCGAGTTGGGCGTCGTAGGCATAGAATGTCACAGTCTCGTCGCGGCGAAGGTCACGCTTATTGAAGGTGAAGGGATAAATGCCACTGAAATTGCAATAGTTGCGTGCACTGCCATACTCGTGTGAGCCTGAGGCGATGGTAACACCGTCGTTGTAGCCAATGCGGCTTGTCACGTTGCGCACCATAGGAATCTCAAAGATGGGGTCATCATCATTGACCACGCGCTTGTTGCACACGTCGTTCCATACCTTGGCGTAACTGTCGCGAAGACTGTGCTTCCCGCTGTTCACCAGTTTACCCAAGTATTCCACCGCTGTGTTGTAGAAAGTGAGGTAGTCGTCCTGACGCTTCATCTCACCCGTCGTGGAGGTTGCTGACGGATAGAGGGCATAGCCGCCACGGTAGAGAGCAAGTTGTCCGATGAGTGCCTGGCAGAATTCGCGTGAACAGCGCTCCACTCCCTCTGGAATGTCGGAAGCCCACTTCATGTTGGGCTCCACCTCTTTCAACTCATCGATGAGGTAAGTAAGAATCTTGTTGCGGTCGGTGGTGCCGGTATTGAAGAAGTCGTCCAGAGCAGTAGAAGCCTTTGTGGTGAAGACCACGTCACCCCAAGTACGTATAAGATCGAGGTAAAGCATGGCTCGCAGGCACTTAGCCTCTCCGTCCATCTGCCTTGCCTCAGCAAGAGAGTCTGCATCGGCGGCATTGTAGAGGGAGGAAGTCTCCAAGTTTTGAATGAAGTCGTTGCTGTTGTTGATGGCGCTGTAGAGGTTGTTCCACAGGTTGTTGAGCGTCGTCCACGTGGGCTTCGCGTCGAAACAACCCACGTCAGAGCCACGTGAGTCAGCAATCTCTGACGTGTAGCTTGTCATCTCCACATCGGTGTTGGTGTTGAGACCATAAACAAGCGTACTGCCATAGAGACCGTCAGTGGTAAGCTGAGAATAGATCTGCTTGAGCAGCATCTTCGCACTGCCATTGGTAGAAAACACCTCTTCCACCGTATAGCCCGTTCCCGGCTCTGTCTCCAGGAAGTCGTTGCAGGAGCTCAGAAACAAAAAAGGAAAAAGGTAGAGCGGCATGAAGAACAGTGCCTTTGCCTTGCTTTTTATATTGGTTTTCATTGTTGTTGCTTTTTAGTTAGCTTCGGTGTTGCCGGAGTATTTTATGTTACTTTAAAACTGCAGCTGCACGCCAATGGTATAGGATCGGCTGCGTGGGTAGCGGTTATAGTCGATGTTCGGCGTGAGACCCGTGGCGATGTCTACCTCAGGATCGTAACCGCTATAGCCGGTGAGGGTGAAGAGGTTGTAGCCCGTGAAGTAGAAGCGGCACTTGGTCATGTGCAGATTCTTGATCGTACTTAAAGGCATGCTGTAGCCCAGTGTCACCGTTTGCAGACGGAGGAAAGAACCATCCTCGATGCCATAGCTCATAGCGATGGGCGCACCAATGGAAGTAGGATTCCACATAGTGGCATTCTCGTTGTATTTGGCAAGTATCTCAGGCTGATAGCGAATTTCGTTGCCCATGTCATCGAAGTTCATCCATGCGCCTTTCATCACACCGGCAAGATTGTTGTAGCTATTGTTCCACCAAGTGACCATCGTGATCTTATTGGCATTGTAGACATCAAAACCTACCATGAAGTTGCAGAAGAAGCTGGCATCGAAGTTCTTCCATGTAGCATTCATTCCGAAACCGCCGCTCGCCTTAGGAGTGGTGTTGCCAATGATGGTGCGGTCGTCGGAGGTGAGCACGTCGGTACCATCGTCGGCGAGCTTCTTAAACTTAGCATTACCCGGGCGTGGCGTTCCGGAAAGGATGGAGCAGTCCACAACACCTTTCTTAAGCGTCCACGTGCGAGCGGTGGCATCGAAGTGATCAAAGTCATCGACAGTGTAGAAGCCATCATTGACATAACCATAGATGCGGCCTATGGTTCCGCCCACGTAAGCACGGTAGTCATCGGTATTGAGAAGACTGTTGCCAGCCCAGCCCGAGGAGAGTATCCACTCTGTCTCACCGCTGGCAAGCTTGTCGATCTTGTTGACGTTGTGACCGATATTGAGCGTAGCGTTGAGACTCCACGTGGGATTGTTGACTATCCATCCCTGCACGTTGAGCTCAATACCCTTGTTGGAGGTCTGTCCCACGTTGATCATCATCTTTGTGAAGCCTGAGTAGCCGGGGATATCGCTTGCCACAAGCAGATCTTTCACCGTATTCTTATAGATGTCGATGCTTCCACTGATACGCTCCCGTAAGAATCCGAAGTCAATACCTAAGTTGCGGGTTATCGTCGTTTCCCATTTCACATCCTTGTTGACGGGATAGGAAGTGTTGTATAGACGGTAGTACCAACTGTTGTCGGTGTAGTTCCACCCTGCCGGACGTGTTTGGCTGATACCATAGAGGTTGCGGAAGAGGTCGGCATCAATGCGGTCATTACCCGATGTTCCGTAAGAGAGACGCAACTTAAGGTTGGAAACAACCTTAGAGTCTGCAAGGAATTTCTCGTTGCTGACGCGCCAGGCAAGAGCTGCTGCAGGGAAGAAGCCCCAGCGGTTGTCAGACGAGAACTTAGAGCTGCCGTCGGCACGCAACGTGACAGTAGCCAGATAACGGTCCTTGAAGCTATAGTTGACACGATCGAAGAATGAACTGATGCGGGTGTCGGACGGCTTTGAATAGGTATATGTATAATGTGTACCCGCTCCTACATTCTTGAAAGCAGCCTTAGCCTCCATGTCTGTTGGGAAATAGCGGTAGGTGTCGGTATAGCTCTCCGACGACTGACTCTTCATCTCCTCACCGAGAAGGAAGTCAAACACATGGGTTTGTTCCTTCAGATCGAGATGGTAGTTGAGCGTGTTGGTCATCTGCCAGCGCGAGCTCTTGCCATTCGCCCATGACATATAAGGCTGGTTGCCATTGTTGCGTGCGTTACTCGTACCCATACCCCAGTAGCACCGGTCTTGTGTCTTGGTGTGGATATAGCTGAACTCATTGTGCAGGGTCAGACCTTTCAAGATGATCCAGTTGAGGGCAAGCTGATTAGACAGTGTGCTGGTCATACGACGGCGATAGTTGGCTTTTGACTCCTCGATGGGGTTGAAGCGCGTCACCTCTTCAAGTGTGCTGGGGTCGAAGTAGTCATTATCCGTAGGTATGGTCATGAAGTCATCAAGTCCCTCGGTAGGTGCTTGGCGGAGTGCTGTGAGCAGGCTGACGCCCTCTGTTCCTGAACCATTGACATTCTTGTTGAGATAGCGTCCACGATAGTCTACAGAGAGAAACTTTGTGACTTGCCACCCCAGTTGGGCATTGACATTGTTCTGTGTCAATCCGTTGTCGCGCATCACGGAAGGCGCATTCTGATGCACCCATGTCACTTTGTACTTCACCTTGTTCACGGTACCAGTAACCGTGCCGTCGAGATACCATGTCAGAGGATGGGTGCCGAACACCTCGTCCTGCCAGTCGGTGCCCTCATAGCCCTGATAGATGTATTGTTCGTAAGCGTGTCCGAACTTATTGAAGAATGCTGTTGGGTTGCTGCTCTTCTGTCGTAAGTTCTCATATTGCATACGGACATACATGTAAGGGTCGAGCACGTCAAGATGATTGGCCAGACTGCGTGTCTGCAAATAGCTGTTGACACTCACACTGGTGCGGCGCTTACCGGGATTCTTGCTGGTGATGAGTATCACACCATTAGCACCACGCGCACCGTAGATAGCGGTCGAGGCCGCATCCTTCAGCACATCGATACTCTCAATGTCCGATGGCGGTATATCGTTGAGCGAGGATACTTCCATTCCGTCATAGATGATCAGTGGTGAATTGTCCTGTGTGAGCGAGCCACCACCACGGACGAGGATTTTCACCTCTGCGTCGGGACTACCGTCGGATGTGGTAATCTGTACACCGGGAAGTTTGCCCTGCATAGCCTCAGCAACATTGGATACTGGGATCTTTGCCAAAGTCTCACCAGACACCGAAGCCATGGACCCCGTGAGATTACCGCGTTTCGATGTACCGTAGCCAATGACCACGACATCGTTGAGATTGCCGACATCCTCCTTCATCACCACATTGAGTGTGGTGTTGCCATTGAGTTTCTGTTTGTATTCCCGAAAGCCTACGTAAGAGATAACAATCTCGTCTTTACTTGGGTCTACACCTTTCAGTACAAAGTTTCCGTCAAGGTCGGTGATGGTAGCCACTGTAGATCCGTTGACTTTGACCGTGGCACCGATGATAGGCTCTGTGCCGTCGGTGACATTACCTTTAACGATAGAGCTCTGAGCCATCACCTGCATGGAGGCTGTAGTCAGCAAGGCGACCGCTATATGTCTTAGTTTATGAGTTTGTGAGTTCATAATTCTGTGAGTTGTTGAGTTAGAAGTTATTGCCTTGTGAGTCTATCGCCGTGTTGCCATAATTGGAATAAATGGCTCCGGCGGTGACGTTGTTGCCTTCTACAATATTGTTGTGCAGGACAAGTTTGTCAACTTTAGCAGGGTTGCGTGTAGACAGTCCGAGCAGCGGGTTGCGGTTAAAAGTCCAGTTATTCAGATGACACGAAACAAGACTGAAGGTACCGATGTGCTGTGTCAATGTAGCAGATGAGGTATTTTGATACCAAATCACTCCGCTCCAGTCTTTCCAATTGCAGTTGTCAAAGCTGAGTGTGCCGATGTTGAAGTTTTGGTTACGCACATTGAAGAAGCGGCTCGGCGATGCGAAATTAATGTTTTTGAAGCTTATCTGCTCGATGTTGCCGTTGGGTGTGACGGCTCCATGTGAGAGCGTAGCCTTCGCATGGTTGCGTGCAGGAGTTTGTCCGACAATGCTTATTGGCTTGGTGAGTGAGGCGAGATCATTGGCACCGAGCGTATAAGTCTCTCCAGCTTTGAGATACAGCTTGATGGCCGTGATGTTGTCGTCGGCAAGCTGAGCTGCAACGATAGCGGAGATATCCTCATCAGGGCTCACGTAGGTATAGCCGTCAGGAACGACAAGTGGTGCACCGGGCGTAACCTTGTCTTCTGTCCATTCGTCAGATGCGAGTGCTACAGTATAGTCGATAATCACGGGCTCCTGAGCATTGTTCAGCGCGAAAGAGACTATGGTAGTGTCGTTGGGCACAATCTCGAAGCCGTCTGCAAAGTCTTTGGATCTGACAACATTGCCCTTACCGTCAAGATAGTCAAGGTGAACGTTGACTCTTCGGCCGTCGGGCTGTGTGCCTAAGAGCACCATATCATCGTTGTAGTTGATACCGCCACTGCTTGTCGAACGACTATGGGTAAGCATCAGCGGAGCATCATCATTGACAACATACGACGCGCTGCCAATTTGATAACCGGTGACAGGTGTCTTTATGGTTGCCTTTACGACAGAATAGCTCTTGTCTGCTTTCTCATCTGTGGAGTGCAGACGCAAGACACCGGTACGCGTAAACATGTCAATGCTCATATCTTGACCAGCGCTGTAATTGACAGGTGCGGAGATTCCGAACGTTTGCTTCATCAGCGTGTCCTGGGCAATAACCATATCGTCCAATGGATTCGGAATGTCGACGAGATCACTCTGATCCGTAGCGAAGACCTTATAACTGCCGTTGTTGAGAGAGAAATTATAGCTGGTGGAATAATTGGCGACATACTTTCCGTCAGCAGCGTAGATAAAGAGCGGACGATTGGAGGTTCCGTAATAGATGCTCCAAGGTTGTCCGTCCATGGTAAGGCTGATCTTCCGTGTCACTTCTGTGTCGTAGGTTTCATCACTGGAGCAGCCAGAAAAGACTGCTCCGCAAAAGAACAAAGAAGAGAGTAATACTAATATATGACTTTTCATAATTGTTCTTTCTATTTAGAAGGTTGTATCTTGGATTTGAAATGGAATAGTGATCTTTGCGGCACGTGTCCATGGCGTTTCAAGGAAAGCATTGTCGGTGAGCGGTACAGTGATCATATAATGGTGAGACCCTGTATAGTGAAAACCGCCATCGATAGATGCCACAGAGTTGTTGACTACAGTCGTGCCACGATAGAATGTAAGCAGAAGCTCTGCAGAAGGATCCTGACCTTCACGAGTGGGGAAAGAGTTGACTGTGGCAGTGTATCCGTTAGAGACATCGACTTTCATTGCGACTGAAGACATGGCCACTGCCGAGTCGCCGCTGATGCGATAGCGCGTGGCGATGTTGGCGAATGTCACGCCTATGTTGTCAAACTGATCGAGCGAAGCCAACGTCTGAGCGTCTTCCTCCGGGCGGAATGTGGCGCGGCTGATGACACGACGTAATGAGAATGCTACCCGACTGACAGTCTTGTCGGTTGTGAACGAGGCGACGTTGGAAAGCCATATATTAGCTTCCTGCGAGGGATCAAGTGTCAACGATACCGAATCAAACTTCTCTGTGCCTTCCACTCCCGAGGCGTTAGCAACGATAAACGCGCGAATATTCTCGCCAAGAGGCAGTCCTATGGCAAACTGTCCATCACCAATATTGACAGTGGTATCCTTGACGAGTGAGTCACGCTTGTTTTGACGAATGTAAGCAAAGAAGCGAACTTCGTTGATACCAGCCTGAGTGAAAGAGTCAACAGTAGCGCGCGTCAGCGACATCGTAACAGAACTTTGGGATTGTGGGACGATTGGAGCCGAAGTAGGCATCCCGTCGTCACTGCAACCGGCGACAAAAAGACATGCCGCTAAGAGTGCAAGAATCGACTTAATAGATAGGGTGTCCAGTTCGTTGTGCCAATTTTAGCTCACTTTTCTGAGCGTCTTGT
>DAWDCC010000086.1:0-12635 GCA_052355365.1 Prevotella sp.
TTCCATAAATGGGAATTTAAAAGTTCAACTTAAATCCGATAGAAGCGAGTTGCTTCTGAATCTCTTTTTCGAGGCGATGGCTCTCGGTGAAGAGTCCGGAGAGCTCAGTTGTCAGACGGTTCATCTTCTCATCGAACGGCTCACCATCGTCTTCCTGCTCCGCAATGCCTACATAACGACCGGGCGTAAGGATATAGTCCTGCTCACGGATGTCGTCAAGGCTCTTTACGGCGCAGAGCCCCTTCTCATCTTTCAGCTCTCCACGACGGTAGTCGTTGAAGAGCCTGGCAATATGGTTGATGTCATCCTCCGACAGCTCCCGGTTTCGGCGGCTCACCATCTCACCCATATTACGCGCATCGACGAACAGCACCTTCTCCGGCTGCTCTTTCCGACGGGAGAGGAACCACAGGCAGACAGGAATCTGTGTGGAATAGAAAAGCTGGCTGGGCAGGGCGACAATACCCTCTACGAGATCGTCTTCGAGGATGTTCTTGCGGATGTCGCCCTCACCACCCGTCTGAGAACTCAAGGAGCCATTGGCGAGCACCATGCCCACCCGTCCTCGTGGCGACATGTGGTAGATAAGATGTTCCATGAAGGCAAAGTTAGCGTTGCCGGCAGGTGGAATGCCATACTTCCACCGTGGATCGTCCTGGAGTTTATCCTGTCCCCAATCGCTCATGTTGAAGGGCGGGTTGCTTAGTCCGAAGTCCATCTTCGTCGTTGGGAAGTTGTCGTGCATCAGCGTGTCGGCATTACTCTCACCGAGGTTCGCCTCAAGGTTGCGGATGGCAAGGTTCATCTTGCACATCTTCCACGTGTTGGCGTTGATCTCCTGACCATAGATAGAGATGTTGTTGATGAGGCCTTGATGGTGCTTCACGAAGTCGGCACTCTGCACGAACATGCCACCACTGCCACAGGTGGGGTCGTAGACACGTCCTTTGAACGGCTCGATGACGGCTACCAATGTGCGGACGACACAGGCGGGAGTGTAGAACTCGCCAGCGTTCTTGCCTTCGAGCTGGGCGAACTTAGCCAGACAGTATTCGTAGGTGCGGCCAAGCAAGTCTTTGTTCTCTTCATCCTTGCCCAGCGAGATGTTGTTGGTGAAGATGTCGACCACATCACCGAGACGCCGCTTGTCGAGCTCCGGCCGTGCGAAGTTCTTTGGCAACACACCCTTCAGACTGCTGTTCTCACGTTCTATGACCGCCATGGCATTGTCGATGATGGTGCCAATCTCCGGTTTGTGAGCATTCTCAGCGATCACTTCCCACCGGGCCTCAGCCGGAACGAAGAACACGTTCTCGGCCGTATAAGCGTCTTTGTCTTCTTCAAAGCCGTCGCCCTCCGCCGCTAACTGGCGGTGCTTCTCCTCGAAGTTGTCAGAGATATACTTCAGAAAGATGAGGCCGAGTACCACATTTTTATACTCGGCAGCATCGATGGAACCGCGCAACACGTCCGCCGCTTTCCATATCTTATCTTCAAAGCCTATGTCAGCCGTATTCTTTTTCTTTGCCATAGCATTGTTTCTTTGTTGCAAAGGTAATAAAAAAGAGCGAGGGTAAAGAGATTTACGAGATAATTTTGGATATGTATCCTGCATAGGTGCCATGATTAAAGAGGTTGCTATGAAGCAGACTCACACTAATAGTTCCCTCAGAAATGTTTTCCCATTGTTTTCCCGATTCGGATTCTTGGCCGATTTCCGACTTCCATGATACCGAAAGACACTTGGTGATTTTGAGGAAGGAAGTGAAGTTGGCGTGATATTTCGTGGCATATCATGCTGTTTTCAAACGAGTTGTGTTTTCCCATTGTTTTCCGACAAAAGAAAAAGGAGTTACAGAAAACTCTGTAACTCCTTGATTTTCAGTGTAGCGGGGGTGGGTCACGATCCCACGACCTCCGGATTATGAATCCGACGCTCTAACCAGCTGAGCTATCCCGCCATCATTTTCAGCAAAAGAGAAAAACACACGGTGATGGGTGATTTCTGAATTGCGAATGCAAAGGTACACATTTGTTTTTGAACATCCAAATATTTTGGCTACTTTTTGTTGCAACATTCGCTTTTCTGACTTTTTTGCATTAACTTTGCAGTCGATAGCTGGGCTACCTATATACTATCTCCTTGAGAATTTTCAGAGTAGGACGAGAGTTTAGCTGGTGATGCTTATATAATAACAGAAGTGTCTCCTTGGCAACTTTCAGATTAGAATGTGAGTTTAGCGGGAGTGCTTATATAATAATAGGTGTTTTTCCCTGGTGAGAAAAAGACAAAATGAATTTTCGGATAAAGAAACTCGACATATTCATAGCCCGTCAGTTTGGGCTGCTCTTCGCCGGAACGTTTTTCATCTGCCAGTTTGTGCTGATGATGCAGTTCCTGTGGCGCTATATCGATGACTTGATTGGCAAGGGTATCTCGTTGGATATCATGGCCCAGTTCTTCTGGTACATGGCACTGATGATGGTACCTCAGGCTCTGCCTTTGGCTATTTTGCTGAGTTCTCTGATTACGTTTGGTAATTTGGGCGAAAGTTCTGAGCTGACTGCTATCAAGGCGGCGGGCATCTCTTTGATGCAGAGCTTCCGGTCGTTGATAGTCATCACTTCTTTGATTTGTGTCACCTCTTTCGTGTTCCAGAACAATATAGGTCCTACAGCAAATATGAAGTTGGCCCAGCTTTTCCTGTCGATGAAGCAGAAGAGTCCTGAACTGGAGATACCAGAAGGTGTTTTCTATGATGGCATTCCGAACAGCAACATCTATGTACAGAAGAAGAATCTGAAGACGGGAAAGCTCTATGGCATCATGGTCTATCGTATGACGGCGAGCTATGAGGATGCAGCCATTATCCTTGCCGACTCCGGTATGATTCAGTCTACGGCAGAGAAGAAGCACTTGCTGCTCAGTTTGTGGAGCGGTGAGTGGTTTGAGAATATGCAGTCACAGGAGTTGGCAGGAAGTGCCTCGGTGCCTTACCGCCGTGAGAGTTTTATCTCCAAGCGTATCTATTTGGATTTTGATGCAGATTTCAGCCTGACCGATGCCTCGTCGCTATCCGGCAATGCCCGTGGAAAGAGTCTGAAAGAAATCGTCAACTCCATCGACTCTCTTAATGAGACCTATGACAGCATAGGACGCGTGTCTTATAATCAAGCACGTACCTTCTATTTTGCCAACGTTCGTCTTTCCAAGAAAGACTCTTTGATGGCCGTAAAACGTGGTATGTCAAAGTCATTTGATATTGACAAAGTCTTCGAAAAGTCACCTGCTGAGCAAAAGCGGATGGCGGTGTCGGCAGCGTTGAGCAAGGCCCAGGCGGCTGTCAACGACTTGGATTTCAGAAGCATGATGACTAATGACAACGAGCGAACGGTACGTGAGCACCAGATCGAGGCTCAGAATAAGTTCATGTTGGCCTTACAGTGCCTGCTGTTCTTCTTCATCGGCGCTCCTTTGGGCGCTATCATCCGCAAGGGAGGTTTGGGCGTACCGGTCATCGTGTCCGTCTTGGTCTTTATCGTGTTCTATATCATCGATAACTCCAGTTATCAGATGGCGCGTAAAGGCATGTGGGCCGTATGGATGGGTCGCACATTGGCTCCTGTTGTGATGACGCCACTTGCAGTCTTCATCACTTACAAGGCTTGCAACGATTCTATGGTGTTCAATGCCGATGCTTGGCGAGACATGTTCCGTCGCTTGTTGGGTTTGAGAACCAAACGCAGCATTCAAGGTAAGGAAGTGATCATCAATGAGCCGAACTATGCCGAAGACCATGACAAGCTCCTTATTATTAATAAGGATGTGGTTGCTTATTCCAAGGCACATAAGCTTGTGGCACCACCAAATGTCATTAAGGTGTTCTTTAAGTATCTCTCGGATCATGAGATCGAGCGAGTGAATGAAGAACTCGAAGCAATCATTGAGGACCTGGCCAATACCCGCGACCCTTATGTCTTGCAGCAGATCAATCAATATCCAATATTGACGTTGAAGGCACATACGCGCCCGTTTGAGCGTAAGTGGTTGAACATACTTTCTGCGCTTATCGTGCCGTTGGGCATGTTCTTCTATTTCCGCATGTGGCGTTTCCGCCTCCGTCTCTTACGGGATTTGAAGCTGATACGTTTTACAGACACAAACATTATCAATCATATAGAGAGAAAGCAGAGACTGGCTGCAGAACTGGCTCATCGGTCAGAAGAAGAGTCTCATGTCCCTGCTGATGAATAAGTAACAAATAAAGGAATCATAACATGGCAGACTTCAAACTTAGCAGCATCGAAGATGCAGTGAAAGACTTTAAGGAAGGTAAATTCGTTATTGTCGTAGATGACGAGGATCGCGAGAATGAGGGCGATCTGATCATTGCGGCAGAAAAGATCACCCCGGAGAAGGTGAACTTCATGCTCAAGAATGCGCGCGGCGTACTCTGTGCGCCCATTACATTATCGCGTGCTGACGAGTTGGATTTGCCTCATCAGGTCGAGGAGAATACCTCAATGTTAGGTACACCTTTCACCATCACGGTAGATAAGTTGGAGGGTTGTACGACAGGTGTATCCGCTCATGACCGTGCTGCAACCATTCTTGCGCTTGCAGATCCCGCATCCACACCTCAGACTTTTGGCCGTCCGGGCCATATCAATCCTCTGTATGCTCAGGACAACGGAGTGCTTCGTCGTTCCGGTCATACCGAAGCAGCGGTGGATCTTTGTAAGTTGGCTGGTCTGTATCCTGCCGGTGCGCTGATGGAGATTATGAATGATGACGGCTCCATGGCCCGTATGCCTCAGTTGCAGGAGAAGGCCGAGGAATGGGGACTTCGTATCATTACGATCAAGGACCTTATTGCTTATCGTCTCCGCAAAGAGTCCAGCATTGAAGTAGGTGAGGAAGTAGACCTGCCAACCATCTATGGTCATTTCCGCTTGATCCCGTTCCGTCAGACCAGCAACGGCTTGGAGCATATGGCGCTCATCAAAGGAGACTGGAAAGACGACGAGCCCATCCTCGTGCGTGTCCACTCTTCGTGTGCTACCGGCGATATCTTGGGCAGCATGCGTTGCGACTGCGGTGAGCAGCTCCACAAGTCCATGCAGATGATCGAGAAAGAAGGCAAGGGTGTCGTCATTTATATGCAACAAGAGGGTAGGGGTATCGGTCTGATGAACAAGATCGCCGCCTATAAGCTTCAAGAGCAAGGTATGGACACCGTAGACGCCAATGTCCACCTCGGCTTCAAACCCGACGAGCGCGATTATGGTTGTGGCGCGCAGATGCTTCGTCATCTCCATGTCCATAAGATGCGGCTGATGACCAACAATCCTACCAAGCGTGTCGGCTTGGAGGCATACGGGTTGGAGATCGTAGAGAATGTACCCATCGAGGTGACCCCCAACCGTTACGACATTAAGTATCTGAGAACCAAGCGGGATCGTATGGGGCATCAGTTGCATATTAAATAATGTATAGGTAATACTATTGTAACATTATTATTTCAATTTGAAAATAAAAAGCATGTTTCTTTCGTTATAACGAATAAAATGCTTACTTTTGCAAATGAAATCATATTAAAGGAATCACTATGGCACAATTATCAGACCGTCTGAATCGATTGGCACCTTCTGCCACGCTGGCTATGTCTCAGAAAAGCAACGAGATGAAAGCCCAGGGCATTGACGTTATCAACATGAGCGTGGGTGAACCGGACTTCAATACTCCGGAGCATATCAAGGCAGCCGGAAAGAAGGCTATCGATGACAATTACTCCAAATATTCTCCGGTGCCGGGTTATCTGGCTCTGAGAAACGCCATTTCGGAAAAGCTCGACAAAGAGAATCATCTCCAATATAATAATAAGGAGATCATTGTCGGTACGGGTGGCAAACAAGGCGTCTGCAACACGATCCTAGCCTTGGTCAATCCTGGTGATGAGGTCATCATTCCGGCTCCATACTGGGTCAGCTATCCTCAGATGGTGAAGTTGGCAGGGGGTACACCGGTCATCATTCGTGCCAGTTTCGAGCAGAACTTCCGCATCACGGCCAAGCAGTTGGAGGAGGCCATTACTCCTAAGACCAAGATGCTGATCCTTTGTTCACCCAGCAACCCTACCGGTAGTGTTTACTCTCAGGAAGAGCTCAACGAACTGGCAAAGGTTGTCCTGTCGCATGAAGATCTGTTTGTTCTCTCTGACGAGATCTACGAACACATTAATTATATAGGCAAGAGCGCCAGCATCGCCTCTTATCCGGGCATGAAAGAGCGTACCATCATCTGCAATGGTGTCAGCAAAGCATACGCCATGACAGGTTGGCGCTTAGGATGGGTAGCAGCTCCCGAGTGGATTGTCAAGGGCATCAACAAGTTGCAAGGTCAGTACACCAGTGGCACATGCGATGTCAGCCAGATGGCAGCCCTCGCCGCTTATCAGAGCAGCCAGGAGTGTGTGGAAGATATGCGCAAAGCCTTTGAGAAGCGTCGCGATCTTATTGTCAGCCTTGCCCGTGAGATTCCCGGACTGGAAGTCAATGTTCCTGAGGGTGCGTTCTATCTCTTCCCCAAGTGCTCCAGCTTCTTTGACAAGAGCGACGGCAAGACAGTTATCAACAACTCTACTGATTTCGCGATGTATCTCCTTCAGGAAGGCCACGTCGCGACGGTTGGAGGAGATGCGTTTGGCGATCCCGACTGCTTCCGCATGAGTTACGCCACAAGTGACGACAACATCCGGGAAGCCATGCGTAGAATTAAAGAGGTAACCGCCCTTTTGAAATAAAAATTTGTTAAATAAGAAGAAAAGCTCTCGTAGTCAAGCATAAATTACTATCTTTGCGTGTGGATTCCGCCGATAAGGCAGGATTAGGCACGAAAGCGTGGTCGTATGTTAGACGAAGATAACAACTTAAATTTACTATAAACCAAAAAATTATTCAAAATTATGGCAACATCACAAAAGGTGGCAGCTCCAGCAGCTGCAAAGAAGTCTCAGGGCTTCACTGGTATCAGAGGTGCGTTCTGGATCATTGTATTGTGCTTCATCGCAGCTCTTTGCATCTTCAATCTCGTTCTTGGTAACGGCGACAACTTCCAGGGTGGCGACAACGCCAACGCTCCTGTCAACATTCTCGGTACTATCTTCAAGGGTGGTTATGTGGTGCCTGTGATCCACACACTGTTGCTCACCGTGCTTTGCCTCACTGTTGAGCGCTGGTTGGCATTGAAGACCGCTTTCGGTAAGAAGAACCTCACTAAGTTCGTGTTAAACATCAAGGCAGCTCTGAAGGCTAACGACTTCGACAAGGCTGAGAAGCTCTGCAACGAGATGCGCGGTTCTGTTGCAAACGTTGTTCTCGCTTCTCTTCACGCTTACAAGGATATGGAGAGCGGTGCCAACGCAGCTCTGAAGAAGAGCCAGAAGGTCGCTAAGATCCAGCAGGCTCATGAGGAGGCTACTCAGCTTGAGATGCCTACTCTGCAGATGAATCTCCCGATCATCGCAACCATCGTTACACTGGGTACCCTTACCGGACTGCTTGGTACTGTGACCGGTATGATTCGTTCATTCCAGGCTCTGGCTGCCGGTGGTGGTGGTGACTCTCTCGCCCTGTCAACTGGTATTTCTGAGGCCCTTGTGAACACGGCCTTCGGTATCGCAACTTCTTGGTGCGCCGTTATTTCTTATAACTTCTTCACCAACAAGATCGATAAGCTGACATACGCACTCGACGAAGTAGGTTACACAATCGCTCAGACATACGAAGCTAACCACACAGACGAGGCTTAATTTTACTAACCCTTTAAAATTTTATCATTATGGGTAAAGTAAAAATAGCTAAGAAAGACGTCTGGATAGACATGACACCTATGTCTGACGTGATGGTCCTTCTGCTTACCTTCTTCATGTTGACGTCTACGTTCGTGAAGCAGGAGCCTGTGAAGGTCAACACGCCTGGCTCAGTGTCTGAAATCAAAGTTCCAGAGAAGAACGTCCTGAATGTCTTGGTCAGCAATGACGGTAAGATATTCATGAGCATGGACAAGACGACTGATGTCCAGACCACTCTCGAGGATGTGGCTGGTCAGTTTGGCTTGTCGCTCTCACCCGCAGAGGAGAAGAAGTTCCTCAACGATCCTATGTGGGGCGTTCCAATGAATGACCTGAAGGGCTATCTCAGCCTGCCAAAGACAGAAATGCCGGTTGCCATCAAGAAGTATGGTATTCCAACAGACTCTGTACCAGGCAAGACGGGTGACGCCGCTATGAGTGAATTCCAGATTTGGGTAAAGGCAGCCAAGAACACCAACCCTGATGCCAAGATCGCTATCAAGGCTGACGAGAAGACTCCTTACCGCATCGTGAAGAAGATCATGAGCGAGCTTCAGGACATGAACGAGAACCGTTACTACCTGATTACTCAATATAAGAAACAGGAGGACTAATAAATGGCAAAGCAAGGAAAAAGCAAGCAAAAGAAGATGAATGTCCGTGTGGACTTCACTCCTATGGTTGACATGATGATGCTTCTTATTACGTTCTTCATGCTTTGTACCTCTCTGGCCAAGCCCCAGACGATGGAATTGAGTATGCCGAGTAACGATAAGAACATTCAGGATCAGGACAAGAGTGTCACAAAGGCATCGTATACCATTACGATCTATTGTGCCGCTGACAACCAGATCTATTATGTGGCTGGTCAGGTGAAGCCTGAGGATCCCTCTTGTCTGAAGAAGACAACATGGGGTACCAAGGGTATCCGCTCTGTGCTCTATAACCACGTTACTGAGGATGGGACCTATCCTGTTCAGGACGTGATGAAGGCCAAGGTGGCTCTTGACAAGCAGCGCCAAGATATGGAAAGCAAAGGTCATAAGATGCCGGACAGCATCTACGACGCTAAACTGGCACAGATCAAGGCCGGTATCCTGCCCGATAAGAAGATCAGCACGATGACCATCATTATCAAGGCTACCGACGATGCTAATTACAAGAATCTTGTAGATGCTCTCGATGAGATGCAGATCTGCAGCATTGGTAAGTATGTGATCGATAAGCTTAATCCGCAAGACATAGAGCTTCTCAAAAAGAACAATGTCAAGCTTTAAGCACATTCAGTAACGATTTAAAAGTGAAAAAATGGCAAATATTGATTTAACAACCAATGGTTGGGTCGATCTTATCTTTGAGGGAAGAAACCATGAATATGGAGCTTACAGGCTCCGTAAGGGTACTCCTAAGAGAAACATCTACTCAATCATTGTGATAGCGGTGTTGGCCGCCCTTCTGGTTGGTGTATATGTGGCCAAGTCTGCATACGACAAGTATCAGGCAGCCCATGCCAAGAACGAGGCAGTCACTGAGCTTTCCGCACTCAACCAGCCTAAGCAGAAAAAGGCTGAGGTAAAGCGTAAGGAAATTGTAGAACCCGAGAAGAAAGAGGTTGTCAAGGAAGTTAAGTCTTCTATCAAGTTCACGGCACCTGTCATCAAGAAAGATAACGAGGTGAAGCCGGAGGAGGAGATGAAGACCCAGGCTGAGTTGATGCAGACCAACACTGCTATCGGTGCACTCGACGTAAAGGGTAACAGCGACAATGGTGAGATTCTGAAGGTTACACAGCGTGTGGCCGACGAACCTGTCAAACCCGCTGAGGAAAAGCCCGAGGTCGAGAACAAGGTCTTCGAGGTCGTGGAGCAAATGCCTTCCTTCCCCGGTGGTCCTGCAGCATTGATGAAGTATCTTTCCGACAACATCAAGTACCCTGTCGTAGCACAGGAGAATGGTGTTCAGGGGCGTGTCGTCGTTTCCTTCGTGGTTGAGCGCGACGGTTCCATCACTGACGTGAAGGTCGCTCGTTCCGTAGACCCCTCTCTTGACCGTGAGGCTATGCGCGTGGTTCGTTCCATGCCGCACTGGATTCCTGGTAAGCAGAATGGTTCTGCTGTTCGTGTGAAGTATAACGTACCTGTATCTTTCAGATTGCAGTAAAAGTTTATATGAAGAAAATAACATCTTACTTTTTTGTAGGATTAGCACTTTCTGTCTGTCTTCTCTCTGCCTGTGGTAATAGCAAGAGGGGGAAAGACGGACGGACAGATACTTACTCATCAGGGACGATTAGTTTCGTCTCTGATGAGAGTTTTTGTCCCATTATCGAAGACGAGCGCTTCGTCTTTGAACATGATTATCCCCAGGCCAAGGTGAAACCTATCTATACCAATGAGAGCGATGCGATCAACCGCGTGCTCAGTGGCAAGTCTTGGCTGGCATTCACGGCACGCAATTTCACTCCGTCCGAGTTAAAGAGTTTGCAGGCACAGAATTATCGGCCTGTAGCCGTCAAGTTGGCCTATGATGCTTTGGCATTCATCTGCCACAAGGATTGCCGTGACACGTTGTTGTCTGTTCAGAATATCCGTGATATTATGAACGGTAAGGCAACGAAGTGGAGTGATATCTTTAAGGATGGTTCCCACCAGCCTATCACCGTCGTATTTGACAATCCAAAGTCAAGTACAGTTCATTATGTAGAAGATTCCATACTTGGCGGTCATGCTATTCTCAACAAGAATGTAGCAGCAGTGAAGAAGACCGCTGATGTGATTAAATATGTCGAACAGCATCGAGATGCCATTGGTATCATCGGCAATAACTGGCTCAATGATAAAGGCGACAGCACCAACCTCACGTTTAAGCGTAACATCCGTGTGATGAGTGTGAGCTTGATTCATCCTGCTACTCCTACGAGTGGCCGCAAACCTTATCAATACTATATCTATAGTGGCGAGTATCCATTGGTAAGAACCATCTATGCCCTACTCAACGATCCTCGCCAGGGCTTGCCTTGGGGCTTTGCCCATTTCATTGAGGGGCCTAAGGGTCAACGTATCGTCATGCGTGCCGGTTTGTTGCCTGTACTTGGTAATATCAATGTAAGAGATGTTAATGTTAATCAATAGCAGAAACATTTTGCTTGTAGGTTCGTCTTTGCATTAAAGTATTCATAAACATAATAGAACTCTATAAAGAACAGTAGAATTATGAAGGCTTATAAATATTTATTGATTGGTGCACTGATGCTCGGTTCATCAGTGCCTACTTTTGCTCAGAACGACAATAAAGCAGTCATTGAGCAGGGCACCAAAGTCATCTTGGCTAAAGGTGCTGGTTATAGGGATCAGGTAAAGCAACTCTACAAGGACAACAAAAAAAATCCTGAGGTGCTTGTTGCTTTTGGTAAAGTATTCCTGGCTCAGAAGGATACTGCTAATGCAGCGGCTTTCGCCAACTATGCATTAGCTCGCAATCCTAAGTACGCTAAGGCATTCTTGCTGAAGGGTGACATCGCTGTCTCCAAGGATGACGCAGGTGCAGCTGCAGAGAACTATCAGCAGGCCAAGTATTTCGATCCGAAGGATCCTGAGGGTTATTACAAGTATGCCATGATTCTTCGTGGTCGTAGTCCCGAGGATGCCGTTAACAACCTGGAGGATCTTCGTAAGCAGCGTCCCGACTATCCTGTTGACGCTTTGGCAGGTCGTATTTACTATTTCTCTTCAGTTCCTGATCATTTCCAGAAAGCAGAGTCTTACTTCAACAAGGTTCAGAATATCGCTTCTATGGAGGATGAGGATATCACTCGCTATGCTATGACGGAGTTCTTGCTGGGTAACTCTCAGAAGAGTATCGATGTCTCCAAGGCCGGTCTGGCAAAGGATCCGCGACGTGCTGGTTGGAACCGTCTGGTGTTCTGGAATTACACTAATCTGGGTGATTCCCAGAATGCTTTGGACTATGCCGATCGCCTGTTCAACAAGAGCGACAGTGCACACATCACTGCTGATGACTACGGCTACTATGGCAAGGCTCTCGATCTGGCTAAGCGCTATGACGAGGCAATCACTGCTTATAATAAGGCTATTGAGGATTTGGTAGTAGACAGCAATGCCATCGCTTCCAAGTCCGTGCTTTTGAAGAACCTCTCTGATGTTTATAAAGAGAAGGGCGACTTCAATAGCTCTGTAGCTTATCTCGAGAAATCTATCGATGCTAAGGATAAACCGACCATGGATGACTATGATAGCATGGCAGGTCTCTATACCGACTATGCTTCTAAGAAGGCCAGTGCCGGTGACAAGGCTGCTGCCGCTGCCGCTTTCAAGAAGGCTGATGAGGTTTATGCCAAGATTATGGAGATGTTCCCCAACTATAAGAACTACTGCAACTTTATGCGCGGTCAGATTAATGCCAACCTTGATCCAGACAGCAAGGCCGGTCTTGCCAAACCTTATTATGAAGCTCTCTCTTCCAGTTTAGAGGAGAAGACAGATCTGAGCAGCAGTGAGAAGGCTATGCTCAAGCAGGCTTATCTCTACATGTTGGTTTATGACTACAATGTCAAGAAGGATACAACAGGTGCTAAGGAGTGGGCTAAGAAGCTCCTCGTTGTCGATCCTGAGAACGAGACTGCGAAGCAGGTCGCTGCACTCAAGTAATTGCTCTTAGTTAGAATATTCCATTCATTCAATATGTGGGCTCCACGGTTTCGTGGAGCCTTTTTTGTTTGACCAGCATGTGTACCGGCTAACGGGTGCAAGTCCCGAACAGACC
>DAWDCC010000087.1:0-12579 GCA_052355365.1 Prevotella sp.
GAGAACGCGAAAGGTTTTACCGACTTTTTTCATTTATATGCGGATAATCATTTTAAAAAATTTCTGATGATGATAACGTAAGACTCATCAGCATATTGCGATGGAATTACTATCAGCGCCCTAAGTTATTGTCTGTGTCTAAGGACAAACTTCAATCTGAGGCTGTTGAGAACCACACTGACACTCGAGAATGCCATCAAGGCAGAGGCCCACATCGGCGTGATCTGAAAGTCGATGCCAAACAAGCGCAGGGCTCCGGCTGCCAACGGAATGCAGACAATGTTATAGATGAATGCCCAAAAAAGGTTTTCCCAAATCATCTTCACGGTCTTGCGGCTGAGTATGATGGTGTTGGGAATGGCACGGAGATCGTCACCCATGAGCGTCACCTGCGCCACATCCATGGCCACATCAGTGCCACGGCCAATGGCGATGCTCACGTCAGCGAGTGCCAAAGCCTGAGTGTCGTTGATGCCGTCGCCAATCATGGCCACCGTCTTACCCTCACTTTGCAGTTTGCGCACCATCTCCTCTTTGTCCGTTGGCAGCACCTTACTCTTATAGTGGCTGATGCCAGCCTTCTGAGCCCAATAGCGGGCAGCCTCATCTTTGTCGCCACTCATCATCCACACTTCGATTCCCCACTCCCGGAGTTGCTTCATGGCCTCAGCAGTGTGTGGCTTGAGCTGCTCGCGCTCTTCTAAAGGCAGATCGTCGGATTTGGTGAAGTCGACATTCTGATTGGGAATCGTCAGTGTGCCGGTCTTGTCAGTGACCAATGCGTCTACTTTACGCAAACGCTCCAGAGCTGTGGCATCCTTGATGAGCACCTTATCCTGTGCCGCGCTGCCAATACCCACCATCAATGCCGTAGGTGTTGCCAAGCCCATCGCACACGGGCAGGCCACGACGAGCACAGCCACGGCAGAGAGGATGGCTTGCGGCATCATCGCACTGCCACCAATAAGCAACCACAAAACAAAGGTGAGCACAGAGATGCCGCCCACCACTGGTACGAAGACCAAAGCAGCCTTGTCGACGATGCGCTGAACAGGAGCCTTGGAAGCCTGAGCCTGCTGCACCATCTGAATGATATGAGCCAGCGCCGTGTTCTCCCCTACCTCACGGGCCCGCATACGAAACTTACCCTGGCTGGGAATGGTACCGGCCAGCACCTTGCTGCCCTTCTTCTTCTCGGCTGGTGTTGGCTCACCGGTGATCATGCTCTCATCGACATAAGCAGCGTCGGCAGTCATAAAGCTCTCGGCACTGATCACCTCACCATCGACAGGCACCTTCTCGCCGGGGCGCACCTCGAGGACATCGCCTTTCTCTATCGTCGACACAGGCACCTCTCTCACCTGCCCGTCCTCGACGATGCGGGCTGTCTTGGGAGCCATGCCCATGAGCTGCCGGATGCTGGAGGCGGTGCCGTCCTTGGCTTTCTCCTCCAAGAGACGGCCGGTGAGCACAAAGGTGATGATCATGATCGAAGCGTCGAAATAGGTATGCCACTCGATGCCCTTGCTGCCCCACGTCTGATCGCCCCAAAATGTGTTGAAGACAGAGAAGAGGAAGGTGATGGCAGTGGAGAGACACACCAGCGTGTCCATGTTGGCGGTGGCATGGAGCAGCTGACGCCAGGCTGTGCGGTAGAAGGTCCAACCGCAGACGACGATATTGGCTAAAGCCAAGAGCAACTCCACTTGATTGGTCAGCGAGGCGTCGCCTATGCGCAGCCAATGCATGGAAAGCGACATGCACAACGCGGCGAAAAGCCAGCTCAGGCAGGTCTTACGCTTCAGCAATATATAAGCTCGCCGCTCTATCTCCACCGCACTGCGGTCAGCCTCAATGACGAGGTCATAGCCGATGCCGTTGACAGCCCGCTTCATATCCTCAAGAGAGATCTTGGCGGGGTCGTAGTCGACAAGCGCACTTCTGCCCGGAAGAGAGACCGAAGCCTGCTGAATGCCATCAAGACTATTGAGTTTGCGCTCGACATTGGCGGAGCAACTGGCGCAGGCCATGCCGATGACGGGTATTGTTTTCTTCATAAATGAGATTCTCCTTATTAATTAGTCGGTCTAGTCGGTCAGCTCATAGCGGCCGGCAGCGTCCACGGCAGCCTTGAGAGCAGCTTCGCTGGTCTGCTGCTCATCAAATTCTACGGTGACAGTCTTGTCTTCGAGTTGAACCTCAGCGCTGGCTACACCATTCACAGCCTTCAATGCGTTTTCAACGTTGGCAGCGCAGTGGCTGCACTTCATACCGGATACATTAAATGTCTTTTTCATGGTCGTTTGTATTTTTAATTGTTATTCCTCTGTTTTCGAGCATGGTATTCTGCCAAGCTCTTGTTTACGAGTGCAAAGTTACGAAAGATTGAGCGATGAGTTGTTACGAAATTATTGAGAAATGTTATAAAATAAGGGGATGCCCGAGATGGGCACCCCCTTTTATTATTATTCGTAGACTTCCTCTATGCCGAGTCCGCCGTCGTCATCTTTGGCGCAAGGATTGAAGCCCTCGGGAATCTCAAACGTTGCCGTGGGCTTATAAGGCAATGAGGGATCGCGATAGACTTTCTTCATGAAATAAGCCCAGATAGGCAAAGCCATCGTTGCACCCTGACCCATGCGCATGGAGTCGAAGTGGATGTCGCGGTCCTCACCGCCAACCCACACGCCACTGACAAGCTGAGGCGTGAAGCCCATGAACCAGGCATCGGAGTTGCGGTTGGTGGTACCCGTCTTACCGCCGATCTCTCCGGGGATATTGTATTTATACCGCAGTCTTCCTGCCGTACCCTCGTCAACGACAGCCATCAGCTCCACGAGCATCTTGTTGGCACTTTCCGAACTGATCACCTCATTCATCCGAGGATGGAACTCAGCCACCACATTGCCCTCGTTGTCCTCGATGCGGGTGACAAAGAGCGGAGCCACTCTGATGCCATTGTTGGCGAAGGTGGTGTAGGCACTCACCATCTCACCCACCGACACCTCACACGGACCAAGACAGAGCGACATCGAAGGATAGATGTCGGGATTGTTGATGCCAAACTTATGCAGGATGGAGACAAACTGATTGGGATTGAGCTTACTCATCAGATAAGCCGAAATCCAGTTGTTGGACTGCGCAAGACCCCATTTGAGTGTCACCATCTGACCGTAGCGGTTGCGGTTGGCATTGCGTGGTGTCCACGGCTGTCCGGCCACCATATAAGTGCGCTGCACGTTGGGAGCGAGATCGCAGGGCGAGAAGCCATTCTCCATAGCCAGTGAATAGAGGAAAGGCTTGATGGTGGAACCCACCTGACGACGTCCGCCCATGACCATGTCATATTGGAAATGCTCAAAGTCGATGCCGCCGACATAAGCCTTGACCTGCCCCGTATGGGGATCCATGCTCATGAATCCTGCACGGAGGAACGACTTATAATATCGGATGGAGTCCAAAGGCGTCATCACCGTGTCGATGTCGCCATGATAGGTAAACACCGTCATGTCGGTAGGAGTATGGAAAGCCTTGTCGATCTCCTCAGGCGACGCTCCTGCCTCCCGCATATTGCGGTAGCGCTCACTCTGTCGAATCGATCGTCCGATGATTTGCCGCACTTGTTCGGGAGTCAGCTCACTGGTGAAGGGCGCGTTGGGCTTCTTGCGGTTCTCAGCATTGAAAGCCGGTTGCAGGAATTGTGCCACATGGCCATAGACGCTCTCTTCGGCATAGCGCTGCATACGCGAGTCGATGGTGGTGAAAATCTTCAAGCCATCGGTATAGACATTGTAGAAGGAGCCATCCTTCTTGGTGTGTTTCTTGCACCAGCCACATAATGGGTCTGTGGCAAATGCGATAGAGTCGATGACATACTGTCGCTTATTCCATGATGGATAGTCGGCTTTCTTCGGTGCATCCATCATCATATATTGTCTGAGGAATTCACGGAAATAGACAGCTGTGCCATCCTTATGGTCAGCACGATGGAAGCGGAGCACGATGGGCTGAGCCGCATTCTCCTCATACTCAGCTCTTGACAGATACCCGGCCTTGAGCATCTGTCCCAACACCACATTGCGGCGTTGCTTACAGCGCTCAGGATAGCGCACAGGATTGAACAGCGAGGGGTTCTTGCACAAACCGATGAGCAGTGCTGCCTCATTGAGGGTAAGATCCTTGGGCTCCTTATTAAAATAGGTGTTGGCTGCTGTCTTGATGCCCACAGCACCATGGAGGAAGTCGAAATAGTTGAGATAGAGCGAGATGATCTCTTCTTTGGTGAAATTTCGCTCAAGCTTAATGGCTGTGACCCATTCGATAGGTTTCTGCAGCAGCCGCTGGGTAGTGGACTGAGCAGGATCGGAATAGAGCTGCTTGGCAAGCTGCTGTGTGATCGTACTACCACCACCGGCACTTGTCTGCCCCATCAGTCCACGCTTGACAATGGCTCGTCCCAGGGCGATGAAGTCAATGCCCGAATGCTCATAGAATCGCTCATCCTCCGTAGCCACCAGTGCCTTCACCAAATAGGGCGACAGCTTGGAGTAAGGCACGGGTATGCGGTTGGCCTTGTCAGCATTGTATGTGCCGATGATCTTACCGTCGGCGGAATAGATTTGCGAAGCCGATTTGTTGATCGGGTTCTGAAGGTTTTCGATGTCCGGCGAATAGCCGATCACCCCAAACCAAATGAGGAAAAAGAGGAGGAACCCAATGCCAATCAATGACATGAGACATATCCACAACGTTTTTATAAAATTCCTTCTCATCAGAATATTTATTATTTCTTTTGCAAAAATACTATTTTTCTTTCAAACAGCACCACTATATGGAAAATTATCAGTAACTTAGCAGTCGAAAATAACCCATCAATCAAAATAATATGGACAAACATAATTTTGTGACGATTGCAGACCTCTCCAAAGAGAAAATTATGTATCTGCTCGCCATGGCCAAGGAATTCGAGAAACACCCCAACCGTGAGCTGTTGAAAGGCAAGGTCGTCGCAACATTGTTTTTTGAGCCATCCACGCGCACTCAGCTCAGCTTCCAAACGGCAGCGAACCGATTAGGCGCACGTGTCATTGGCTTCTCCGATGCCAAGACTTCCAGTACCACAAAAGGCGAAACCCTCAAAGACACCATCCTGATGGTGAGCAACTATGCCGACATCATCGCCATGCGCCACTATATCGAAGGCGCCGCGCAGTATGCCAGCGAGGTGGCTCCCATCCCTATCGTCAATGCCGGCGACGGTGCCCACATGCACCCCTCACAGTGTCTGCTCGACCTCTACTCGATCTACAAGACCCAGGGCACGCTCGAGAACCTCAACATCTATCTTGTGGGCGATCTGAAATACGGCCGCACCGTGCACTCGCTCATCACTGCCATGCGCCATTTCCACCCCGTATTCCACTTCATCGCACCAAAGGAACTGGCCATGCCACAAGAGTATAAGCTCTACTGCAAGGAACACAACATCGAGTTTCATGAGCACACAGCCTTCAACGAGGAGGAGATTGCCGACGCAGACATCCTCTATATGACCCGCGTGCAGAAAGAGCGTTTCTCCGACTTGATGGAGTATGAGCGCGTGAAAAACGTCTATATCCTCCGCAACAGCATGCTCTCGAAAGCCAAGCCCAACATGAAGATCATGCACCCACTGCCACGCGTCAACGAGATTGCTTACGACGTCGACAGCAATCCGCACGCTTACTACATCCAGCAGGCTCAAAACGGACTCTACGCTCGTGAGGCTATCTTCTGCTATTGCCTGGGCATCACTCTCGACGATGTGAAAAACGACAAGACCATCATTGAGTCAAAGTTTTAATCAGGGCATCTCACTGCATTCATTATCAGAGTATAATCAGATTATCATTGCATTATCATGGGAAAGAAAGAATTGCAAGTGGCCGCCATCGAGAACGGCACTGTCATCGACCATATACCTTCAGAGAAAACCTATGAGGTGGCGCGTCTGCTGCATCTCACCGACATCGACGTGCCGACGCTCATCGGTTACAATCTGCCGTCGAAACGCCTCGGACGAAAAGGCATCATCAAGATCACCAATAAATATTTCACCGACGAAGAGATCAGCCGTCTGTCGGTCATCGCGCCCAACGTGGTCCTGAACATCATCAAGGACTACGAGGTGGTGGAAAAGAAAATGGTGGTCACACCCAATGAGCTCCACGGAATCATCAAATGCAACAATCCTAAGTGCATCACCAACAACGAGCCCATGGACACCTTCTTCACCGTCATCGACAAGGAGAAGGGCATCGTAAAATGCCGCTATTGCGACAAAGAGCAGGACATCAACAACGTAGAACTTGTCTAAGTAGAACTTGTATAAATCATATTATTAACATTCACACTATGGAAAGAGATCAAGAGATTTTCGACCTCATCGAGCAGGAGCACCAGCGCCAGCTCAGAGGCATGGAGCTGATCGCATCAGAGAACTTCGTCAGCGACGAGGTGATGCAGGCTATGGGCAGTTATCTGACCAACAAATATGCTGAGGGGCTGCCCGGCAAACGCTATTATGGCGGCTGCCAGGTGGTGGACCAGGTAGAAACCCTCGCCATCGAGCGCGTCAAGAAACTCTTCGGCGCTGAGTTTGCCAATGTGCAGCCCCACTCCGGTGCACAGGCCAACCAAGCTGTGCTGCTCGCTGTGTTGAAGCCCGGCGACACCTTCATGGGTCTTGACCTCGACCAGGGTGGTCACCTCTCTCACGGCAGTAGCGTCAACACCTCCGGTATCCTCTACAACCACATCGGCTACACGCTTAACCGCGAGACCGGACGCGTGGACTACGACAACATGGAGAAGCTCGCTCTGGAATACAAGCCGAAGCTGATCATCGGCGGAGGCTCGGCCTATAGCCGTGAGTGGGACTATGAGCGCATGCGCAAGATCGCCGACGAGGTAGGTGCCTTGCTGATGATCGACATGGCTCACCCTGCCGGACTCATCGCTGCCGGACTGCTCAACAACCCGGTGAAATACGCTCATATCGTCACCACGACGACGCACAAGACGCTGCGCGGTCCCCGTGGTGGTGTGATTCTCATGGGCAAGGACTTCGACAATCCCTTCGGCAAGCGCAATAAGAAGGGCGAGCTGAAGAAGATGAGTCAGCTGCTCAACTCCGCTGTTTTCCCCGGTAACCAGGGTGGCCCGCTGGAGCACGTCATCGCCGCCAAGGCTGTCGGCTTCGGTGAGAACTTGCGTCCGTCGTGGAAAGAGTATGCTACTCAGGTGAAGAAAAACGCTGCCGTGCTGGCTCAGGACCTCATCGGCCATGGCTTCAGCATCGTCAGCGGTGGCACCGACAACCACTCAATGCTCCTCGATCTGCGTCAGAAATATCCCGATCTCACGGGCAAAGTCGCTGAGAACGCACTCGTGGCTGCTGACATCACCGTCAACAAAAACGAGGTGCCCTATGATGAGCGCAGTGCCTTCCAGACATCCGGCATCCGCTTGGGTACCGCTGCTATGACCACACGTGGCGCCAAGGAGGACATGATGCATCTCATCGCCGACCTCATCGACGAAGTGCTCAAAGACCCGGAGAACGACCAGGTCATCAAGCGCGTACGCGAGAAGGTCAACGCCACGATGAAGCAGTATCCGCTCTTCGCTTACTAATCATCGAAAATTTTTCATCTATGTTTATCCAGGGGCGATTCGTCGTCCCTGGATCTTTTATCATCAAATGCTATTAAGGAGTCATCGACTGTTATCTCTTACGGCAAGCCTGCTCTTTGCCCTGCTGTCCGTTGCTCAAACACCCGTTGCCAACCGGGTGAAGGCTGTTGTCGCTCATCTGCCGCGACATGCCAGCGTAGTGGCGAAATACACTGACGTCTATCGCCATTGTCTCTACTTCACCATGGGCAATCGCCTCTATCAATACGATGTCCTCACCGACCGGCAGCACGATGTGCCGTTCACCGGAAACAGCTATGCCCGCATCATCACCACATGGCTCAGTCCCGATGGCAATTTCTTTTTCATTGCCGTGGACCGTGGCAACTTGGCCAGCTTCTATTTAGATGACGGGCAGGAGGTGTGGCGCTATGACTCCCGAAAGCATAAGTCAAAGAAGATAGGACAAGGCTTCTGCATCGAAGTGCAAAAGGGCTGCATCGTCATCAAGAGGGCCTCGCGATGCCTCAACCCCGACGCAACACCCAAACACCAGCAATGGATGGCACAAGACCATTACTACGATCTCTACGGCAACATCATTTGGGCAAAAGACGAGTATAAAATCCCAATGAAATAAGTCCGGCAAAACCTAAATTATTCCACCAACCTTACCAACCACAAAACCGAAAGCTATGGAAGTCAGAGACATTTTTGAACTCAGAAGAGAGGGGGCGCACCGAAGAGGCTTACCGCGCCATCCTGCAAATCTATGCCATTCATCAGGGCCCGCACACCAACCTCTGCATGTTTTGGTGCACCAACGACTTGTTTAAGATGCGTGTCAAGGAGAAGCGGATTGAGGAGGCCCGTAAGTTGCTCTATCAGCTCACACAGCTCTATCCGCATATCGACGACCGTCTGTTCATGGGCAACCGCGCTATTGTCAACGCAGCGCTGACGCTCGACAAAAATATCGACAACTTCAACCTCGTCTATTTCATGCCTTACTTCAACCGTATGACCGAAGCGGACTGGCAACCCTATGTGGCGCAAGGCCATCCTGTGCCCTCGCTCGGCCAGCAGGTTGTAAACCATCTGCTAAAAAATCTGTCTCAGCGCGACACTAAATATATCGACACCATCGCGGGTCTCTTCCGCACAGCTTTGCAAAAGTCTCCAAATTATAAAGGCAATCTCCGGCATCTTGCGCAAATGCATGCGCTGTTTGGCAAGAAAGAGGAGGCTATGGCTACCTACAAGAAGTTGCTTCACCGCTATCAGGACAGCTATCTCTATGCCGAACTGGCCAAAATCATCCATAATCCGAGTGAGAAAATAGCTCTCTACTGCATGGCTATCTCCAAGCAGCGCAAGGAGGAGTTTCGTGCGAAATATCATTTAGAGCTGGCAGTGCTCATGCAGGACACGTTGCCCGCACGAGCCGCCTATGAGTTGCAGCGCTATTTCGACATTCGCCAACGCCATCAGCAGCATGTCTCAGCCTTTGCCAACCGCTTGATGGACAAATTGAAAGCGACAAAACCCGTCAGCGATGAAGACGAGCGCCTGCTTTACTATCGCGCTCAAGCGGCAGTCAATAAGCTCATCAATTAATGCGACAGTCTCACTCCAGTGCAATCACCTCTAAGTCGTCTGGCACAAAGACCGGACCGGAGTAGACGCTCTTGGCCTCTCGCGTATAGAGTTCCTTGCGCGTGTCAAGCGTCTCTTCCTCTGTATGATAGAGGATGAGATGACGGGCGTCAAGAGCCTGTGCGTTGAGAGCGGCGTCAAGAGCAGTACTGTGGTGCTTCTCATAGGGTTTGAAACGCTTACGGTCGGCATAAAGACAGAAGGCCTCGCTCATCAGCCAATCAGCGTTCAAAGCATAAGCACGACAAGCCTCATTATATGGTTCATCGCCTAAGCAGACGAGTTTCTGACCATCAGGAAGGAGGGCAGTGAAGCCAAACTGCTTTTCTTTGGTAGAGTGGATGTCAAAGCACTGCAGTTGCATGTCGCCAGCTTGAAAACAGTCGCCGTCCTGAAGCTCGTGGAAGACAATGCGGTCGGGTATCTTGTCGGTCTGCTTCTTTGGCAACAACGACTGACAGAAGAGATTGAGCAAGTCGATGACGCGCTTGTGGCTGAAGATATGGAGTTGCTTTGGGCGGTCGCGCTGCAGCGTCATGCGTATGAGCCATATAGCACCAAGGATATGGTCGGTATGGGCATGGGTAATAAAGAGGTGACTGATGTCGCCTCGGTCGATACCTGCCAGCCTCAGCTGAGTCAGTATGCCATTGCCGCCGCCAGTGTCAACCAGCAGCCGGGTGCCATCAAGACTCTGCAACACAAAGCACGTATTGAAGCAGCGGGAGACGAGCGCGCTACCCGTCCCCAGCATGGTAATGGTTGGTTTACTCATAGCCTTTCACTTGTATTTACTCATAGTCTTTCCCCTGTCATTTCTCACGATGTATCACGGTACCGTTGGCCTGATGTGTAGCAAGAACAAGCACCTCAGCGATTTGCACGTGCTCGGGTGCACTGGCGGCATAGAAGGCCACATCAGCAATGTCGTCGCCCGTGAGCGGCTTGATGCCCCGGTAGACGTTGTCGGCTCGCTGGGTGTCTCCATGAAAACGGACATTAGAGAAGTTGGTCTCCACAAGTCCGGGCTTGATATTGGTCACGCGCAGCCGGGTATCAGCTACGTCAATGCGCAGTCCATCAGTGATAGCCTTCACAGCCGATTTTGTGGCACAATAGACATTACCTCCGGCATAAGCGGCATCGCCTGCCACACTGCCTATATTAATAATGTGTCCGCTGTTGCGGCTGACCATACCGGGCACGATGAGGCGCGTCATCGTCAGCAGTCCCTTGATATTGGTGTCAATCATCTGATCCCAGTCGTCAAAGTCACCCTTGTACTCCGGTTCCAGTCCTCGAGCCAGTCCGGCGTTATTGATCATCACGTCAATGTCTTTCCAGTCGTCAGGGATGCTCTCCACGGCCTTGCGAGCCGCCTCACGGTCGCGCACGTCAAAGGCTAACGTCAGCACCTCAGTGCCATCTGCTTCCAAACTTCTTTTCAAGTTTTCCAGTTTCTCGCTGTTTCTGCCCGTGATGATAACACGGTATCCTCCTTGGGCAAAGCGCTTGGCGCAGCCCTCACCAATGCCACTGGTAGCTCCGGTGACCAGTACGATTTTTTTCTTGCTCATAATCTATGTTTGATAATAGTCTCTGTCTCACCCCATGAAACTCACCGCCATGGCCACGATAGCCAATCCTCCCTGCTTGAAGAGTATCTTCGGGTCACTGCTCCATGCTCCGTAAAGGGCCACAAGGATGATATAGCCCAGCAGCAGACGGCTCCAAAGCAAGTCCTGACTGAAGGCAGCATAGGCCAACAACAAGGCCAACAATCCGTTGTAGACGCCCTGATTCTTCAGTAGTGTGGAGATATGGTGATTGCTCAGTTCATCCACGTCGATGCTGAATGTGTTGGAAGTATGACGCGATGTGGTTACAAAGGTCTCTAAGAACATGATGTAGAGATGTTCTGCAGCAACCAACAGGGTAAGAATGACAGTAAGTGAGTTCATCATTGGGGTTTCTTTTTCATGCAAAGATAATGTAAACAAATGAAACCGCAAAGAAAAACGTTTCCTTTATGGCTATAATATCAGATTGATTTTATATCTTTGCAACAGACATTCATCTATACGATCCAATAATAAACAAATAAAGAAGGTATGAAAAAAACGGTAATTCTTTCACTCTTCATGCTTCTCTCTCTGAGCATGAGTGCACAGAGCTCTAAGACCACAGAGACACGGCGCGACGCCTATGGCCACACCACCGGATCAAGCACTACGCGCACCAGTGGACAGCACACAGAGACCACTTACAAGGACAGCTACGGTCATGTCACCGGATCGAGCACCACACGCACCAGTGGCACGACAACCACCACAACTTATAAGGACCGCTACGGACACATCACGGGCACCAGTACGACGAGAAAATGAAATGCAAAATCATCTTAGCACTCATCGCTCTGATGGCTCTGACAAGCCTTAAAGCTCAAGGCCAGTCGCTTCAGCAGGACCTGCGCCAGTTGCAGTCGTGGCAGGCCGGATGCGTGGTCAGCGCCGAGGCCGTGAATCGCTATGGCCTTGCGCGCTGCTTCCAGGCAGAGCCGATCCCCGACGCAGTCTTTGCCCGCATGCGTGGTCGCTCCTACCCCACCGGCTGCACCATAGCAAGGTCGTCACTCCGCTATGTCCGCACGCTCTACGTGGGCTTCGACGGCTACACTCATATCGGCGAGCTGGTATGCAACAAGCTGATTGCCGCCAACCTTGTCGCCATTTTCCGTGAGCTCTATCAGCAGCGCTATCCCATCGGACAGATGCGCCTCATCGACGACTATCATGCCAGCGACGAAGAGTCGATGCGTGCCAACAACACCAGCTGCTTTTGCTACCGCGTGGTAAAAGGTTCTGCCAAGCTCTCAAAGCATGCCGAGGGACTTGCTGTCGACATCAACCCGCTCTACAACCCTTGCGTGCGACGCAGCCACGGCAAGACGACGATACAACCTGCCACTGCCTCGCGCTATGCCGACCGCTCAGCGACGTTCGCCCATAAGATTACTCGCGGCGACCTGCTCTATCGGCAGTTCACCGCTCATGGCTTCCGCTGGGGAGGAGCATGGCGCAGTGTGAAGGACTATCAGCACTTCGAGAAATAAAAAAATCCCTTGCCCAATTGATTTCGAGAACGAATTAAAAAAAATCCCTTATGCCAATCTGTTTCGCATAAGGGATTTTTTATTATTGGTGTCCGCTAAAACTTTTAGCTCCTCTTCTGCTTTGCAAAAATAAATTA
>DAWDCC010000088.1:0-12247 GCA_052355365.1 Prevotella sp.
TTGAACATCGACTATATGGCACGAAGGTTACATGTAAATGCGGATAATCATTTAACCGAATATCGTACGGGTAAACCATAAGATACGCTCAATGCGCCACAAAAAAGCAACTTAGGTCATACATATAACGAGTGAATGTTGTGAAAAGTGACAATTTTCCGCCCGAATGCAGGCGATTTTCAAAAACAAATCCCACTTTGCTCTGAATTTTGCGAATTTTGGATGCTTTTTATAAAACACTGATAAACAGCATGATACAAAGTAATAGCTATTTCCAACTCAAAGTACCTTTCTGATCATATCATCTCACCTATTTTGTTGTTTCAACTCAGAAAAATGACCGCTTCACTCCACATTTTATCTCAAAGTCCCCAAATGGTTTCTCTAGATTGAAAGTTCAGAATGATATACTTTTGTAAAGGAAGTTCACTCATTACAAAGAAGTTCCATCACCATATAAGAAGAGGAGGCTCCAACCCACAGTGGGTTGGAGCCTCTTGTTATCCTATGCTCTTTCTACTTTAGTTCAGGCCAGCCATGGTTCCACCGAACCGTACGGATGACCAGTTTTGGCATACCTTCACTTTTGATACTATAACCATGACAAATGAAGAGATCACCACTCTTCTGCTTCTTCGGCAATCGGAGATGATAGACGGCACAATGGCCGGCTGCCTCGTATTGCTTTTTGTCACCCTCGATGACGAGCGTACCGCCACCATCGAGCATGGCCTTACCCTTCCGGTCGAGATAGGGACCGGTGATCGTCCGGCTTCGTCCGACGACCACGCGGTAGTTGCTCTTCATGCCCCGACAACAGTAGTCGTGACTGACGAAGAGATAGTACCAGCCCTGGTGCTTGAAGATGAACGGAGCCTCGATGGCATTAGGCCCGGCATAGGCCGAAGTGGGATTGGCCGGAAGGCTCTTGGTGTCCTTGGCATAACGTCGTGCGATGGTGAAAGGACGTGCTCCGGCAGCGGCATGCAGCGTCGTGTCGAGGCGAAGAAGCTGAATACCATCCCAAAACGAGCCGTAGGTCAGCCACGGCTGACCGTTGTCATCGATGACAAAATTAGGGTCGATGGCATTCCAGTCGTCGCGTCCCTCGCGTGAGGCGATGATGCAACCCTCGTCGCGCCAGGCGCTGTTGTCAGAGAGGCGGTCAGCTGAGAGAAGTCCGATGGCCGACGTGTTCTTGCCAAATGTCGAACAGGAATAAGCCATATACCAACGGTCATGGTAGCGGATGATGTCCGGAGCCCAGAGATCGCCCCGCAATCCGGGTACGCTGTCATGTGCCCAAGCGGGAATATGGTCTTGCAGGACACCGTGCTGTGCGATGTCCCAGGTATGTAAGTCGCAGGAGGTCATGCTGAGGATGCCCGGGCCGGTACAGTAGAGATGATAGGTACCATCTTCATAGGTCATGACAGGGTCATGCGTCCAAGGATCCGAGACACCATGAGGAGCAGACTCTCCTGCCAAGGCCGTGGCTACGCAGAGCGCGGCCACAGCCATGGAAATTAAGATTTTCAATGATAGTTTGTTTTTACTTTCTCACGACCTTCTTTCTTCCCACGATCACGATGCCCTTGTAGCTGTCGCCGACCGGCATGCCTGCAAGGTTGTAGGCCTGCTGAGACTTAGCGTTGCGCTGAGCGACTTCAACCTCATGGATGCCCGCCGTCGGCACACCCTCTTTGTAGAGCCAAACAGGAACGCCGTCGAAACTCGTTGCCGTGATGCAAGTGGCCGGACAATCCTTGTACCCGTCAACATTCTGCTTGATCGCCACACCGCTGTATTCCCAGCCGTTAAGTGTCAATTTGATGAACGACTTGCCATTCTGTGTGAACTCCCATGTACCGTCGTACTCACTGTTGCTCGTACACGACACCGTACCGTCGGCGCAGAGCGTCACCGTGACCGGCTTTTGCTCGTTGACTCGGCTGACAGAGGCATCTGCCTTGTCGTTGTAGGCACAGGTTTGCTGGTAAGGATGCTTGAGCAGATGATAGGTGCCAGCGATCTGCTCAGCAGAAAAGAGTCGTTCGTTCTCGATTTGTTTTTGTGTAGTCTGTTTCCCGGTGAATCGGAAAGGAGCGGTGACGAGCCAGCCGTCTTCGTTGACGAAGAGCGGATGCACGCGCACCTCATGGAAGTAAGTTCCATCGTCGAATTTAGTATGATAGACCAAGAAGGCATCTCCGTCGTTGTCGACCAAGACAGAGTTATGGCCTTGTGCACGCTCGCCGCGTGTCATGCTGCCCCAACCGGCATAGGCACCCATGAGCTTCATGCCACGGTTGGTCACGGAATTGTTGCCGTAGTTGAGTTCGTATTTGCTATAGATCGCGCTGACTTCCTGACCATCCACGAAAGGACCGTCGGAATTTTCACTGCGGAAGACACGCATCACATAGCCCGCATTAGGGTTCAAGCCTCCATAAGAGAGGAAGAGATAGTAGTAGTTGCCAATATGACGGATGAACGAGCCCTCGCCAGAAACGTAGTATCCACCTGCGATCTTTTTGCCGAAATAAGGATCACTGGTGGCATTGGCACCACCCTCAGCAGCGTTCGTATCATTGATCTGGTAAGGATAGGTGTGAGTATAGTCACGCAGTCCCGTGGTTTCGTCGAGCTTCAACTCCCAGATACCACCTGACCAAGAGCCATAAGACATCAGCAGATTGCCGTCCTTGTCGTAGAACACGCAAGGGTCGATGCAGTTGGGCCAGAAAGATCCCCACTGAGCTGTATTGTAGCGTGCAGGCAGTGAAGTAGCACCGGTAGCAATGGTCAAGTCGGTATGCTTCCAGTCACCGCTCTTCGTAAAGCCGTTGTGGTCGTAGCGTCCCTGAAAGCCTGAGAACACGACCGGACCCTGATAGACATACGGTCCTTCGATATTGTCGGCAGCAAGGCAGACGATAGAGGATGTCCAATGGTCACCATTGATCGACATATACATCAGCCACTTGCCCGTCTTACGGCTACGAACGACATCAGGAGCCCACTGCATGCCTTGTACGTTATTGCCTTTGCATTGCCAACTGTGGGCATTGAAATTACCAAAGCTAACGGTTTCTCCTTTGCGGTTTTTCACCTGAGTGATGGCTTGGGTGTTGTAGGCGTTGGCATAGCCGATCTTTGCTCCGCTCGTATTGGCAAAGAGCGTACAGGCGTCAGTCTCCCCACCACCGAAGTAAGTCCAGTTGAGCATATCAGTGGACTTGGCAGTAGCGAGATGCGAGCCGAAGAGATAGTAGTTGCTACCGTCGGCAACAATGGAGGGATCGTGGACGGCTACTTCCTTATAGCTGACTCTCGTCTTGTCGTTGGCATAAGTAGCGACAGTGCCGAGGGCAAGCAAACCGATAGCTGTAAAGAGTTGAAGATGATTCATAAATAATATATTAGAAAGTTGGTAAAGCCGTCCCCCACCCCTCCGAAAGAGGGAATGGGGAGCAAGCCTTACGTTGCTTATCACTTATCGTCTGTGAACATGTCTCTTGGCACCTGCTGTGCCAGCCACCAGATGGCTGTGGTCAGCGGTGAAGGCAACATAGAGATCAGCGGGATCGACGGTGCTGATGCCTAAGTAATACAAGGTATAGGTCTTTCCGTCGGTACCCTTCATGACAGCCTGAACGTCAGCCGTACCGTTGTTGCAGTTGGTGACATAGACCGTGACTTTTGCGCCGTTCATGGCGGCGAGCCATCCGGCCCAGTCGGCACCTGCCGTACCGTCGTGCTGGCAAGCGTCGTAACCGTTGCCCCAACCATAGTTGTCGGCACGCACCACACCATATTCTTTCTTATCAGCATTGCGCAGGATGGTGACGAAGTTGTCCCAGTTGTTTTTGCCGTCGGTGTAGTTGGTGAAGGAGAACGAGCGGGTCTCACCAGCCGGAACCTTCACGTCATCAGAGAAGGCAGTCCACCAGCCTGTGGTGTTGTCTTCAAGACCGATGAGGTTAGGCGTGAATGCGGCAGCACTGCTTGCCGACTCTTTCACGGTGACCATGAGCTTAGCCTCTTTGCCGTTGGCGGTAGTGATGGTCACAGCCTTCTTGCCAGCCGAAGCAGCGATAGCAGAGAACTTCAGTTTGCTGTTGTCGAGAACACCCGCCTCACCATTGCTGTAGGTGGCGGTCACCTCCATGCCTGTCGGGTCAAAGGCCATCGTGCGGTCGCCCATAGCCTCTGTTGCAGCACTCTTATAGAAATAATAGGTGTTGCGTGCGGGCTGCTTGGTGATCTTGATGGAAGCGATCTGCTGTACGACCTTGAAGGTGGCATAGGCTACGATTGGCTTGGCAGAGGCTTCACCCTTGAAGGTCTTGTTGTAGATGACAGTAAGCGTCTTCTCGCCCGGCACGTTCATGTCGTTGATGGCAGAGAAGTAGAGCTCAGAAGCCGGAATGGTTTTCTTCACGCCCTCCTCATAGGTCACCTCAGCGGAGACGTTCTGCATGGCATCATCAAGCGAAGTACCGAGATCCACCTCTTCCGGCACATTGTTCAGCGTCATCGACAACGGCTGTTTGTCCTCAGCAGAGGTCAGACCGCCGACAGGCACAATGTTGGTCGAGAGGAAATCGACATACGAACCCTCAACAGTGAGGAAGCAACGAATGTTGGTGTCGGAAGCGTCGGCGTTCATACTGTTCAGCGCATAAGGCTGTGTATAAGTCTTCGTCACAACGCCGTTGGACATCTTCACCACGAAAGAGTCCTTGCGTGAGCGGTCGACGGTGAGCGTGACCTTGCCACCAAGCTTCTGCACGTTCGCATCCTTATTGTCCTGAGGATCCAGAAGCAGAGAGCTGTTGGTATACTTGAAGAAGAGGTTGCCCCACTGAGAGTTGTACTTAGCAGAGTCACCGGTAGCATCGAAGCGAATGGCACCATACTCCTTATAGTCCGTAGCGCCACGGTCACAGTCATTGGTGACGATGAGCACAAAGTTCTTATAATAGGTGTTGTCACTCGGATTGAGGTTCAGGTTGAACTGTGCATTCCACTTCTGGTTCTCACCGATGACATAGTACTTGGAGAAGGCCGACCACCAGCCGGAAGAGAAGTCGGTCTTGCCGATGGTGTATACATCCTCTTGCATGCCTTCGAGGACTTCCTCGTGTGGCTGCTTAACGTTGTTGATGGAGTCAACCTTGTTTTTTATCCAATCGGGAGAGTCGATGCTATACTGATCAGCACCCTCGCACCCGGTCAGTGCCATCACACCCAGTGCAGCCACGCAAAGGGCATTGGCAATATGCTTGAAATATCTCATTGTTGTTTCTTTTTATAGTTATCGTGTGGCTTATTTGCTCAAGCTGACAACAGGATGCACTGTCCATCCGTTGGTCTTGAAATACTCGCTGTTGTCGGTGCTGTTGTTGGCAGAGTTGCCCTTGAGGTTCGGGTTCTTGTTGGTCAGCGTCTCAACGATAGGCAGGAACTCGTGACCGGGTACATAGGTATCGTAAGAGCACTTCACCTCAGGATCCTGACCGACGAGGCTATAGCTCACCGGATCCTTGGCGTGATGGATCGAGCAACGATAGGTACCGTGCTCCTTGAGTTGCTGCAGACGATCGGCACTATAGAAAAATCCCCAGCGCAGAAGATCAAAGCCACGACCAAACTCACAGCCGAACTCCTTAGGACGCTCCACATTGGCAATCTGCTCAAAGAGCTTGTCCTTCGTCGGGAAGTCAGCCAGTTTCAAGTCAGCCAGTCCGGCGCGCTCACGAACCTGATTGATCCAGTCGATAGCCTGCTGTGTCGGACCGTTGACCTCGTTCTCGCACTCTGCGGCACGCAGCAGCACATCGGAGTAGCGCATCAGGCGCAGGTTGATACCATCGTGAAGACCGGTAACCACCTTGTCATAGAGACCAGTACGCATATTGGTGAACTTGCAGATAGGCAGACCACCATTGGTGTTGTTGGTGACGACGGTATCGGTCGGAGTCATCTTAGACTTGTAGCAGACGTTGCCGAGTGTCTGGTCGTTGTTGTCCCAGTCAGTCTCGTAAGTGCCAATGGTCCAATAGAGACGTGGATCGAGATGTCCATCGGTGGTACGCTCCTGCTTGAAGAGCTGATAGAGCCAAGGCGACGCACTCAAGTCTGCCCAACCACCGTAGGCACCGGGTCCACAGTTACTCTCAATTGCCGAGCCCTGTGTAGCGTTCTTGCTGGTGTTGACCGGTGTCCACTCATCGTCGGTGCCCTGTGTGCCATAGTCGAGGAACTGCACCTCGAAGAGGCTCTCATCGTTGTTCTCATACTGAGCACCCTCACGGAAGTTGTCACCATAGTTGGCCATGAGCTTATAGGTACCGTACTTCTTGTTGATGATATCCTTCAAGACGGTCAGTGCCTCACTATACTTATGACGCTGCATCAGCGCGCGGGCATAGTATCCGGCAGCGGCACCACAGGTAGCACGACCCTTTGCCCACTCACCGCCTTTGTCGCGGGAAGGCAACAAGTCGATAGCTTCCTTGAAGTCTTTCTCCACCTGATCCATTACCTCGTCGAAGGTGTTGTTGGTGGCATAGAGACC
Organism: Prevotella sp.; assembly: GCA_052355365.1. Lineage (GTDB taxonomy): Bacteria > Bacteroidota > Bacteroidia > Bacteroidales > Bacteroidaceae > Prevotella. Next base: position 6,584 of record DAWDCC010000088.1, read on the forward strand.
GTCAAGAGAAGAATAGGTGCTGTAGTCTTTGATCAATGGCACGTCCTGGAAATATCCGGCAAGATTGTAGTAAGCTAAGCCACGCAGGAACAGCAACTGTCCCTTGATATCCTTCATGCTCTCACTCAACTTGCTGTCGTCATCACCGGTGCGGGAGAGGCCGAAGTTGCAGACGTTGATGGTATAGTACCACTCACGCCAGACCCACCAGCCGATGTCACCGGAGACGGGAAGGTTGAGGTTATCGAACGGCAGGTACCATACTTGTGAGGAGTTCCACACCTCATCGCCACGGCACATGTCGATGGTGTAGCCTACACGGGCGTAAGAGCCTTCCATACGAATATGGTTATAGGCAGCCACTACACTTTCCTCCAAATCATCGGCATTGAAGCCGAAAGTGGCTGAGGTCTGCTGATTGGGATTGTCCAAATCGAGCTTATCGTTACAGGATGTAAGGATTCCGAGGCCCAACAAAAGGGCGAGGGAGATATGATAGAGTTTCATATTGACGTTATGTTAATCAGTTGTGTTTTGTTGTCAACATTAGAATGAGAAGTGAAGGCCGCACATGAATGTACGCGGTGTCGGGAATGAACAGAAGTTGTAACCCGGTGTCCATACACCTCCGGCGTAGTCGACATTATAACCATGATAACCCGTAAAGGTATAGAGGTTCTGTGCAGAGACATAAACACGTACGCTGTTTACATATCCGCCAAACCACTTGTCAGGCATGTTGTAGCCAAGCTCTACGTTGGCAATCTTCCAATAAGCGGCATTCTGAATCTTACGGCTGCTGAAGAGGTCGTTCCAAGCCTGCTGGGCGTTGTTGGTAGCGTAAGTACGAGGCACATTGCTCAGATAGGTTTTCCCATCCTCACTCCAACGGTTGGCATCAGCCATAGTTACGTCCTTGTTGCCCCAGCCGTAGCAGGAGTTCAGACTATTGTAGATGTCGTCAGTGACGTGATAGCCCAAAGCACCGAAGGTAGAAATACTCAGATCGAAGCCCTTGTACTCCAGATGGGCACTGATGCCGAAGTTGACCTTTGGCATACCGCTGCCAAGAACAACGCGGTCGTTCTCGTCGATCTTGCCATCAGGCTTGCCGTCAGGGCCGCTGATATCCTTGTAGAGACAGTCACCGACATTGGCTCCCTGCTGGGTAGCGTGGTTGTCGAGGTCGGCCTGTGTGCGTGCAATGCCCTCATAGACATAGCCGTAGAACTTACCGATCTCTTTGCCGAGCTCGGTGATATAGTTGCCGGAGATATAGGCATCCTTGCTGAAACCAAGCTGTACCACCTTATTCTTAAGTGTGCTAAGGTTGGCACTGATCTGATATTTCAGAGGATGATCGTTGTTGCGATAAGTACCGCTGAACTCCCAACCAGTGTTGTTCAAAGTAGCGGCGTTCATCGTTACGCTGGTGTTGCTCACACCGGCATTCTCAGGGACTGGTACTCCATAGAGCAGTTTCTTGGAGCGGTTCTTGTACCACTCTACAGTGAACTCGAGACGGTTGCCAAACATGGCGAGGTCGAGACCGATATTCTTGGTGATACGGCGCTCCCACTCAAGGTTTTGATTGACGAAGGTGGAGATAGCAGAACCGTAAACGACATTATTGCCGAAGCTGTAGCTCATGTTGTTGCGGTCCATCGTGGTCTGGATAGCGTAATCACCTACGTTGTCGATACCGATCTCACCGTAGCTGGCACGAAGCTTCAACAGGTTGATGATGTCCTTGCTTACAGGGAAGAACTTCTCCCTGTCAATACGCCAACCCAAAGACACAGAGGGGAAGGTGGACCAGCGCTTGTCCTTAGACAGACGACTACTGCCATCACGACGGACAATGGCTGAGAGGAGGTACTTCTCGTCGTAGTTGTAGTTCAGACGACCGAAGTAAGACATGATTGCATGCTTATACTCATATGAGCTGGCATCGCGGGTCTTGGCATTCTGAATCTGAAGGAAGTAAGGTTCGCTGAACTCATTGCCCCAAGCCGTCAGCGTGTTGGTGTTCTCTTCCTGATAAGCGGTACCAGCCACGAAATTGATGTTGTGCTTGCCGATCTGCCCGTCATAAGTCAGCGTGTTCTCCATCAACGCATCTGCGTAAGTACGAGAACCCTTTGTGAGTTTCTCATTGGTCTTAGCCAAGTAGACACGGTTGCTCTGGATCCAGGAAGGAATCCAAGTGAAGTCCTGGGCGTGGGTCTTGCTGTAGGAGAGGTTGATCTTATAATTAAGGTGTTGGGTCTTGGTATCCAAACCGATCATCTTCAACAGGTCAACGTCGGCAGAGCCTGTTCCCACAAAGCGGTCAACGAGTGTGTTGCGCTTCAGCAGGTTGTTGACGAGCAACGGGTTGGAAGCGGAGATGTCACCATGAACCAAGTCGTAGTAAACGCCATAGCCGTAGGCATCGTAGTTGTAGCCACTGGCTGAGCCAACCTGATCGTCGAGAACCCAGGTAGAAGGATCATAAGCTTTGATAGTCGGCTGCATGAGCAGCGTACCACGCAGCACGTTGGTCACGTCACCGTAAAGTCCCTGGACATACTCTGAGGCATTGGACAGAGCCATGTTGTTTTGCTTGGAATGAGAATAGACAAGACTGGTTTGGAACTTGATGAACTTGGTATCCATAGAGTTGTTCACACGTGCCGTGTAGCGCTGATAGTCGGGACCGGTGCCCTCAATGGTTCCCTTCTGATTGAAGTAGTCGAGAGCTATATTATAGGTATTGTTTGCACCACCGCCACTGAGGTTGACATTATGGTTCTGTCGGATACCTGTCTTGAAGACCTCGTCGAACCAGTCGGTATTGGTGCCATCCTGAAAATGGTACTTACCGTCCTCTCCAAGCTTATAGCCGCCGGGAAGTGTGGTTCCACTGTTGGCACATGCCTGACCGATATAGTTGCTGTATTGGTCTGCGCCCATCAGATCATATACACCTTTGGAGATGTTGTCTATACCGAAATAGCCACTGTAGTCTACCTTCAAAGGCTGATCCTTACGACCATGCTTGGTGGTGATGATGACCACACCGTTACCAGCACGCGATCCGTAGATAGCACCGGCAGCAGCATCCTTCAAGATCTGAATGGACTCAATATCATTAGCGGAGAAGTCACGGATCGTTGTACCCATTGGCACACCATCAACAACATAAAGAGGTGCGGAACTACCAAAAGTACTGATACCACGAATATGTACAGAAGGATCTGCACCAGGCTGACCATCGGTCGTGATCTGCACACCTGGAACCTTACCCTCAAGCATCGTGGAGATGTTGGAGTTGGATACCTTCTTTAATTGCTCGGCATTAACCACGGCGACAGAACCGGTCAAGTCGGCTTTCTTCTGAGTACCGTAACCGACGACGACAACCTGATCCAAAACACGGTCATCGGTAGTCATCTGTATCTTATCAATGATCGCGCGTCCGCGTACGGCAATCTCGCGATCCTTATAACCAACGTAACTGACGATGAGCGTAGCATTGGCAGGAGCGTCAAGATTGAAATTACCGTCGAGATCCGTCACGGTACCACCCTGTCCTCCTTTAATCTTAATGGTGGCTCCGGTAAGCGGCTCACCCTGATCGTCTACGATCTGGCCTTTCACCTTAATCGTCTGTGATTGTGATACGGCAGCCTGTAACGGCATCGGGAAGGTGGACAAACCACCCATGGCACCCAGGCATAGCATCACTGAGAAGAGTTGTTTCTTCATTGTAGTAATAATTAGGTTGTTATTGATGTTTACGTTTCTGAGGCCAAAATTAAGAAAAGTGTAATAAAACACGGTGGACAAAACGCTAAATAAGTTGGACAAACTGCTTTTTGGGGCAAAAAACAGCCTTTTAGAGGGCATGATTTGGCAAATGTCCACTTCAAGCATCGAGCGATTTGTCCACCTAAAAGAAGAAATAGTTATAGTACAACAAAACGGAACTCACCAAGTTGAAAATGAATAATGCAAGATTGATTATCAGTGTTGGTGTCATTTGACATGGTTGCACCATGACGAAAACAGGTATTCTCAATGGTAACGCCATTTCCTCCCCTGGGGGAGGGTTAGCGAAGGGCTTGAGGAAGGGCTAATCGAGTAGGAGGTAAACACTATGTCTTTTTTTAAATAAGGTTGACACCTAAAGTCAACAACAATGAAAAAGACCACAGGTTTGCTCCAAACTTCATTGGAGCGTGCTCGTCTCCAAAAGGAGGTTTATGAGCTAATTCGGATCCAAGGAATGAGTTGGGAAGCTGTAAGGAAAAAAACAGGCTTGGGAAAGCATACAATCTCCCGTTATCTTCGTACCTTTGAGGCAGACAACCCACAATTGGCAGAAGATATGAAGAACAAGAAGACAAAAGAAGACGTTGTTCCGGAGGACTACAAGAAGTTGTTAGAGGAGAATGCCCGCTTACGCGGTGAGCTAAAGCAGGCTAAACTCCGCGCAGACTTCTATGAAGAGATGGTGGCTTTTGGCAAGGAGACTTACGGCATCGACTTAAAAAAAGCTGGCACCAAGTAGTCGGGAGGCTTCACAACAGAGATCAGAAGGCATATCCAGTCCGATCTCTTTGCGGGCTGCTTGGTGTAAGCACACAAGCCTTCTATAAGCATGGTGACACACAGATGCGGAAGCTTGCCGAAGAAGCTTTCGTGGTAGAGTATGTCAAGAAGATACGTCAGAAGAATCCTGGAATCGGCGGAGACAAACTATGGCGGATGTATAAGAAGGCCTTCGGTGATGAGCATGCAGTAGGTTACAACCGTTTCTATGACATTCTTGAGATGTATGGCTTAAAAGTTCGTAAGCGCAAGCGCAGAGCCAAGACGACAGACTCAGACCATAGTCTTCCTACTTATCCAAATCTGATTAAGGCTCTGATCCCTATACACTCTAATCAATTGTGGGTCAGTGATATAACGTATATGGTCATCTATGAGGATGCTGATACTGATACTGACGAGTATAAGTTCTGCTATCTCTCACTCGTTACAGATTACTATACGAAGAAGATTGTCGGCTGGTGCGTCGGTGAGACATTAGAGGCAAAGTTTACCATCGAAGCTTTGAGGATGGCCTTAAAGAGACTTGATCCGAATGAACAATATGACCTGATACATCACTCTGACAGAGGGGTGCAGTATGCAAGTTTCGCCTATACAGACATACTGAAGGCAAGGAGCATCAAGATAAGCATGACTGAATGTGGTGATCCAAAAGACAACGCTGTAGCCGAGAGGGTCAATGGAATCATAAAGAACGAGCTACTTATGGGCATGAAGTTCTGTAATATCGAAGAAGTGAAAGCTGCTGTGGCTACAGTCATTGACTTCTATAATAATGAGCGTCCGCACATGAGTCTTGACTGGATGACACCGGCAGAGGCTGCACTGTGTTCTGGGGAACTGAAGAAAAAATGGGTTAGCTACAGAGAAAATTACATCAAAAATGATGTTGCATGAATAAAAGTTCGTAACTTTGGGGTGACCCAATAAACATGTCTTGCTAATAGACAAGACCGAAACGAGAGCAGGAGGAGGGGCCCCGGCTCCCCTCTCTCTTGTTTCGTAATATTTTTTTTCTGTGTGGTGATGTTATGACTAAAGAATGTTAATTTACTTGTAATGATC
>DAWDCC010000089.1:0-12052 GCA_052355365.1 Prevotella sp.
AGGACGAGTTTCAAGCATAGAATCTACTGATTTGGATGATTGCGGATATTCATATAATGATTTGTAGTCAAAAACTTGACACTCTACTTTCAAACACTATACCGTCATGGGCTTGTTACGAGTCCGTGGCGGTTGTTGCGTATAAAATGTACATGATATGATTAGAAAACAAGTTGTAGATCCACTGTTCTCAAGCTGCCCGATTAGAAATGTGCTTTCAAGGATTGGTGACCTCTGGTCGTTGCTGGTACTGTTGACCCTACAAAGCAGTTCGCAGCCCATGCGCTTCCGCGATCTCTGTAAGGCGATACCCGATGTGTCGCAAAAGATGCTGACATCGACACTGCGTGAATTGGAAGCTGATGATCTTATCAAGCGAACTATCTATCCGGAAGTGCCATCTCGCGTGGAATATGAACTGACGAAGCGCGGGTTGTCGCTCATCCCTCTTCTCAACCAACTTGTAGATTGGTCGTTGGAGAATATGGATGCCATTGTCAATCACAGAAAGAAATTTGCATTGTAAGCATGATACTCAATACTGGAGGACGGACTGATACGGTGAATAATTTCTCGGAGTGGCTGTTGAACCGCTTCTGGGAAGGCTATGCCTTTAGCCGTAATCCATTCTACCATGATGTGGTTAACCGGACAGAACTTTCGCCGGAAACCATTGACGTGGTAGAGTTCTGCAGCAAGAACTATCGTCCGATTCTGCCACGGCTGCATGAGATTACCGGCCGGTTCAACTGCCACTTCCACTACACCATTACCGCCTATGGGAAGGACATAGAGCCAAACGTACCCGGCATTGACGAGAGTATCGAGACCCTGAAAGAACTGTCGGCTCAGGTCGGCAAAGAGAAAATCATTTGGCGGTATGACCCAGTGCTGCTGACCGCTAAATACGCCATTGAACGGCATTTCGAGACTTTCGACTATATGGCAGAGCGAATAGCACCATACGTGGACCGTTGCCTTTTCAGTTTCGTGGTGTGGTATAAAAAGTTGCACATGCCGGAGCTGCTGCCAATTTCGGAACAGCAGAAAGATCAGATTGCAAAAGGCTTGGGTGAGATTGCCGCCAAGCACCATCTGTATATTCAAACATGTGGGACAAAGGAAAGCTATGAGCAATACGGCATCCACGGCAGTGGCTGTATGACGCGAGCTGTCTATGAGCATTCACTCGGCTTACATTTCAAGAAGATAACAGAGAAGGACAATCGCCCAGGATGCCGATGCATGGAAAGCCGTGGGCTCGGCGATTACAACACCTGCATCAACGGCTGTCGATACTGCTATGCCAACTACGACCATGAGAAGGCAAAGGAGAATTACAGTCTCCATGCCCCACTTTCTCCTTTGATGATCGGTCATCTAAAGCCAACAGACAAGATCGTTCCCCTGCATCAAGAGAGCTACCTTGACAAAGAACCCCGACTGTTCTAACCAGTTATCTCCGCCACTTTGCCTGCTGACTTTGCTCATCGTCTACGTCATTCACGTTCATGCCTTTGCCGACCTCGTATTCACGGTTGGCATCCTTGGAACCGGCATTGTTATCCATAGAAGAAGGACGAGACACCGAAGACGATGGCTGCGGCTTCAGCTCTGCTTTTGGATGAATAGGTATCGCGACCTTGGCGATTCCTTTCGACTCCAAGTAGTTGTCATGAAGTTGGTGAACAACAGACTCGCGTAGGTTGATGGTCTCCCCACTCCACGACACGGTGCCTCTGTGGATGCGAATACCGAATTGCCGATAGAGGATACGGTTGATGTCGGCTGTAGTGAGCTTCGGGTTGTCGGCAAGCAGCTCATCGATGGTCTTTTCAATTTTGGCAAAGCGAGTGGCTGCATCTTCGAACTGGAGCAGCTCCTTGATGCTAAGGAACTCCCCACCTTTGAAGACCGTCTTGTTTTTATGGTCAACGAGGATGTAACCATAAGGCGTGTCAGCATTGCCGACGAAGACAAGGCTGATACCGAACTTCTTCTTCATGTGGGCGGCCAGCTCTTCCTTATTGGCAGAAAGGTTACGGTATTTTTGCAGGATGGCGCGCAGCTGTTGACGTCGCCTATTGTCAGGTCTGTTCTCTTTCAATGCGTGCTGCATGATAAGCTGAACCTGTATCGTTCCGAGCTCTTCACCTCCGCGATAAAGATATACTAATGGCTTTTCGTCATCGTCCTTGCAATCATAGCCTAAGCTTTCCATGATGGCACAGAACTGAGCTTTGGAAGTATAGCGATAAGAGAGTGCGTCATTTGCGATGTCGTTGACTTCCAGTTCCTGCTTCTGACCCGTGTATTCCTCCATTATCTTTTGCGTCACCTGATGTGAACGCCGCTTCTCATGATTGTGGTCTATCTTGTGACCATCGGGTGCCACACGGGAAGTGACGATATGGATGTGGTTATTGTCTGTGTCGTGGTGAGCATAGACCAGCAGCGGCTGGCCTTCCTCGGCATATCCCATCTCTTTGAGATAACGGTGTGCAATATCGAGAAGCTGCTGGTGGGTGTACTCTGTTCCCTTGCAGCTGACAGCCACATGGAACTGGGCGTTTTGAATGTGTGTGTTCCGTGAAGAGTAGTCAAGAAAATATTGCCGGAGCTTTTCGGGTGTGTATGCCCCTGGTCTCAGTCCGAGGATGTTCTGAGCCTCCAAGAACGTAGCCACGCCTTTCTCAACCTTCATCTCATTGTAGGCGATTGCATGGAAGTTAGCGGAAGAGGGCAGGATAGTGATTATCATATTTTGGTCTGATTGTTTACGTTTCTTCTTGCTTGTCGTGGATGGCATCCAACTCAGCCTTGATGCTCATGATGGCTTTGACGGCATTCCGAGTTTCAGGTAGAAGGATGCTGCGGAAGTAATTCTCGGTGAGTTCACCGGCTATGGCCAGCTCGTTAGCGCGGTGCATACACTGGTTGAAATTACCACCCAACCACGAGAGCTGTTGTTGATATTTTTTGTAGAACTGTAGGAGTGCCTCCATCGTCTCTATCTTCCCTCTCGTCCGCTTGTCATCGAAATGTCTGACCGCGTCACGCACCATGGCGCTCATGTTGCCACCATAGTTCTGTGCCTTGTTTTGGAACATCTGAGACTCATCTTCTGTGAGACGGATTTCCAAACGGATACATTTCTTCTTCATACTTTGATGGTTGGTTTATAGTTCATCTGATAAGGATTAGGGAGTTGCGACCGATTATCCTCCCAGCTCTGCTGGCAAGTGACTTTTGAAGTATACTGAGGTGTTAACCGAGGTGTACGTACAAAAGTACAACTTGCTACTCCCAATGGACTGCCGTGGCGGTAGCAAAGCCAAAGGATTAGGTTCGTATGTTGGTTTTCAAGCGGATATGTCATTTCTTCAATAAAACTTGCGTAAGCGGGTTTTCATCAGTTTCTCGCAGACTTAGTATTTTACTGGCTCAAACTATGCGATTGATTACTTTTATCATGTGATAACTATGATAAGTATGATAACCTTTATCACGTGATAACCGTGATTACTATGATAACCTTTATCACGTGATAACCGTGATAACCATGATAACCTTTATCACGTGATAACCGTGATTACTATGATAACCTTTATCATGTGATTGCTTTTATCATTTTATAGGAGGTTAGGACTCGGGAGGTAATACCCATTTCGAGTCACCCTCCGAGCCCCAGGTAATTGAATTACAGATTGAGCATGTGATATTTTGTCAAGAAATCTACATTAAGAAAAACACCATTCTGACTATATCCATGCGTGAAAATGTTTTTGCATTTCACGTTGTTGTCAGCAAAGGACAGCAAATCCTTGGGTGACAGCCGAGAGACATAATTGTCATCCGCCTGCCATCCGTTTGCCACTCCTCCCTCAAAACGAAGATAGAGCACATACTCGCCCGATGAGATCTTGATGTCCCTACAGAGTATCGGGTTGCGTTTCGTCGCAATCTTCATTTGCCGCCCCATAACCTTATCGAAGCACTGTTGCAGAAACTCATTTCGGTGCGTTGTCGTGTCGAACGGCATGTTGGTCATGTTGGTACCACCAGGATGCTCCTTGTGCAGCGGTGACAGAATCAGCGTAATACCATCCATCGTAGCCTGCAGCTCCCTCTCCAACTGCTTGCAGAAGAGTGCTACAAGCAAGCAGTGGAAAGGCGTCTCTACCGACTTGTCCACGATGGTCAGCTTACAGTCCTTCCGTCCGGCGAAGACACTGCGGAAGACAGCCCAGTGGCAGGGATCCTTTGATACGATACTTGGGAGGAACGACTGAGTGGTCGTGTCCTCTCTGAAGAACACATTGAATGTCAGAATAGCCTTCTGACTGTTTGGAGCGGTTTTTGTACTCATAATAATTGTGTTTTTGTCTCTCGGACAGATAGATATCTATTGCATATTTATTGAAAATAACGGCTCAAAAAGTTGCGTATGTCGTAAAATATTCGTATATTTGCATAGTATTAAAGGGTTAAACAACATAATTATTCACCCTCAAAAAGATGTCATCATGTTCGCACTCTTCTTCCTTTACGCACTCATCATCGCCGTCGCTGTCTTTGTCTTGAAGCTTATCTTATGGATTCTGTTGATTCCCATTCTGTGGACTTACTTCACCATTGCTGACGCCATAGACAGAAAGAAAAAGGTAGCCAGGCAGCGCAAGTAACCGCACTGCCTGTGCCCTCTGTTGCCGGCTCAAGACATCTTGAGCTGGTAGGATTGGTCTGCCAGTTGCTCTATGATTGCTTTTTCCCTCATGTAACGGATATACTCCTTGGCAGTCCTGGGCTGCACCTCCATAGAGTCTACAATAGCCTTCACCATATCTCCATAGGCCAGCTTGTCCACCTTTTCATAGATACTGACAGCAAGATTTCTGAGGTCAGCCGTCTTCTGCTTCTCCTTATCCTCCTTGGACTTAGTACCCATATAGACAAACATATCCTCTTTCTTGTCCCACCCGAATGACATCATCGGGATGTCCAGCGGACTGCCGTCGCGAACCTTGATGCATTTGACCACTGAGTATGCAGGATTGGTGTCCTTCTCAATGGAGAGAATACCCGCGGCCTTTCGCTGCAGCTCCGAGCCTATATGACCTCTGAGCTTCACACCGTTCGGTACGAAGTGCAGCACACAGACTATGCAGCAGTGGTAGAATCCGGCAAGACGGTACAGTTCGTCGATGACATCCACGCTTTCCAGCTCATCGTTGGCCGACCGCACCAGATCCGCCACACCGTCTAAGACGACCAACTGGATGCCATGATGCTCATGGAAGTTCATGTCGAGAGACGTGCGGATGATGTCCAGCCGCTCCTTACGAGACTGCTCCGAGAGATGATAGGCATGGAAAAAGTCCGGTTTGTCTTGAAGATAAGCCCGCTTTATAGCCTTATGAACATTCTTGTAAAGCTGATGCTCAGATTGTTCCGTGTCAAAGAGAATGACGGCCTTACCCGACGGATTCGGGATGATGGTAAGGCCCAGCGTGCGCTCGGAATCCAGCGCACTCTCTGCTATAGTACCGGAGATGATGGCAGCAACGAAGTTGCTCTTTCCCACGCCTTCACCTCCGGTGAGACAAAAAAGGTTGTCACAGGTGCCGACGGGCACATCATTGACCTCGACAACAGACGAGGACTTGGCAGGCGGATTCTTATAGTCCAGCTCGCAGGACTTGAAGATGACCGAGCTCTTGCGGTAGAGGTTGTGAATGAGATCACTGATGAGATCTTCCAGCTCCTTTGCCGTATGTCCCAGGGCAAAGAAATCAGAAATGTCCTTCTCACTCTTTGTCCCCGACAGTGGCAGCTCCAACCGCTTCACGCCATATTGTTTCAGCGACTGTTCAATCCTTGCCGCACTCTCCTTGCCGGTCTTGTCAGTGTCATAGAGCAGAACAACGTGCTTGAAACGACGGTGAAGATTCTCAATGATGTTGATTGGCGGCACGGCAGTCTCGCTGTTGAAGCACACAGCGTCGAAGCCATGTGCCGCGAGCGACATGACATCCTTCTCACCGCCGGTGATGAACACCATGTGTCCGCGCGCCGGCAGATGCTCCAGTCCATATACATACTCTCCGCTTGGTCTGTGCGCATACATGAACCGCAGCTTGCTCTTCGGCATGTACACCTTCACCGCTTCATCAATGGTGTGATAAACGAACATCGGTTCAGCTACACGGGAAGAAATCTTATATTCCTTTCCCTCTTTGGAGATGCCGGTCAGAAACCGCGCGCTGCGCACCTTGAACCTTTTCAACACGTCTTGCGTAATGCCGTATCGGTGCCAATAAAGAAGTTCATTCTCGCTGAACTCCTTATAGGTCAACGTTATATTAGGCTGTGGTTGGACATCCTGCTGCTTGTCAGAAAGTTCTTGCTGCTCCCTGATAACAGGGTGGGACAGTATGGTCCCATGCCTGTGCCCGCTATTATATGATTGTGTGGGATCGAAGAATACTCCGAGTCCCATGTCATCGTTAATACGACGGAGTATCTGGACGAAATCATTTTTCATGTCCAGATTCAGAAGCCTCGCCACGAACCAGAAACAGTCTCCGGAGTATTCCATATCTCCGAAGTCCTTCATCATGTAGATTCCCGTCTTCTTGCTCAGATGAATATAGCATGAAGCCTTTGTGTCATGATATAACGGATTCTTGAACTTCTTGTCCGGCGAGAACTTGAAGGCAATGTAGTGGTGAAACACATCCAATCCTTGACGTGTTTTGTTCAGAATCTGAATTTTGTAGTCCATATTGAATAAGAAGCATGATTATTCGTCAAAAGTCAACATGGACGCATTGCCTGAATACATGAGTATTCTCTCCAGTGCCTTAATTCTATCCAGACCTTTACAAGTCATCTGTCCACTCCAGATGCCCTCATAGATTTTCACCAGTGGATAGACAACATGGTTGCGGGACAAATACTCGAAAGGCAGTTCGCTGTTCTTTCTCCATCTCTTCAGTGTGGTCTCAGAGATTTGCAGTATTCTCAGCAGCTCTTTGCTTCCAACCTTAATGTTCTTGGCCGACAGAACGTCCAGCTCTTCCTCCATAGGCGGCTGCTTGTTATCCATTGGTGGTGGAATGTCATCCCCTGATGACAAGGCTTGGTGTAACGTGTTAACCTCAATCCTCAGCACCTTGACTTCCTCATGCGTCTTAGCCAGCATTCGGTGCATCTTCTCCAGTCGTTCAACTAATTGAGCGTTCATCGCTTTTTTCTTTTCTTGTAATTTATAACATAAATGTCGAACGTTTAGCAAGTCTGTTATAAAAACAGTCCGACAGCTATCACTTTGATAGCCGTCGCAAAAATAGAAAGAAAAATGAAAGCATACAAATAAAATGGTTGACAATGGTCTGATTATCAATCATTGTCAATCATTATCAATCAAAATTTCAAGTTTTTGACGAAATCGTAAATCAATCTTTCCTTATCCTTGAGAGCTTCAAGAGGCTTGTTGGCTATCTTGCAAGCTGGAACGGTAAGGTTATGTGCTTCTGTGACGATGTTGCCTGAAGAGCTTATCAACAGTCCGTTGCAGGCGATGATATTAGCCCACTCAGCTTTGATGAGAGATTGTTTTGAGAGCTGGTAAAGGAAGAAAGCAACGAGGTTGTTCTGGTTCATTCTGAGACGAGCGCACTCCTCGTTGTAAAGAAAAGCCTTCACTTCATCAGTGCTGATATCTTTGCTGAACAACCTAATCTGATTGGCAAAGCTCGCTATGGATGCGATGATCTCCTTTGGGATAGGAGTCTTGATGAGCGTCGCCTTGGGAATCTTCATTTGGTCGACATCTTTCAGTGTTTCTGTGAACTTTCGTTTCTGCTCATCAGTCAGAATGGCATGACGATTGTTTCCCTTCTGTTCTTTTGTGGTTCCTGAATTTTGAGCGACATACTTGCTTCCCAGTATCTGCTTCAGCAGCGGGCAGTAGCATCCTATAGGATTCTTCTCGAAGTACTCTCGTACCAGGTTTTCTTTGTTGGTGAGGGAATACTTGACAATACCGTATGAAAATCTGCTTATCAGGTCATCCTTGATACATCCTCTCGCTTCCACCATCTCCGTCAGCACAAAGAAGATGTTGTGATAAATGCCGTAGTCCAATTGGCTGTCCTTGACGGAATTCAGATAGAAAGCATGCGCTTTGGCATAATACTCATTGATTGTCTTTTCAAGCAAGTCGAAATCAATCGACTGAATCTGTTGGGCCATTAGCCCGTACTGCATGGCGATTTTTTCTAAGTACCGTCTCATCCTTTTCTTTTGTTCAAGATTAATTTTAGTCTATAATATAATTGACACACCATATAAGGGATGTCTATTAGTCTCTCAAATTTGTATTGGCGTACCGTCGCCTGTGGCTGTTAGCTATCGTCCGCTTCTTCATGCACAAGGTTTGCTATCTCATCGATACATTTCTTCAATATCTCAATGAGCTTTGCGTCTTTACCTCCACCTTTGATTGCGCCTGAAGCGACCTGTATGAGTTCATAGATTGTGGTGAATACTTCTGTTGAAACATCTTTTATTGCAGAAAACTCTCTGAAAAGATAGGGCATTGCAGTGGCAGTCTTTTTACTGGGTATCTGCCATATGTGACCGACCATTTTGCCAAAGTAAGCAATTTTTCTTCTGAGACCAGACGATTTAACGACGGGCACGAGGAAGTATACGAGGTCAAGGCCTTCAGCAATACGATTCAGGGAACTTATTTTGAAATCCACATTTCCATTCAAGATTTTGCGGATCTGCCTTTCGTCTATACCACTTCTATCAGACAGGGCCTTTACCACATCCTCACCTGAGGGGAGAAATCCTTCCGGTGTACAAAAGACTACGTCTTTCATCCACGGTACAATAACTTCCCGTTTTGTATTTTCAGCTTCCTTTAGTGGCTTAGCTTTCTTTTGTTGCGTTTTGGCAACCTCTTGTTTTGAAGTAATCTTTTCTTCCATTTTGCAAAAATCGGATATATTTCCCCAAACTCGTATACACTGCAATGTCTCTTAATATGCACTGCAATGCAGACGCAATTAACAATCCAACGATAACATATTGTGAGACAGAAGAAAATGATTGCTTAGTGTCGATTAAAAAAATGCATTGCAATGCAGTTTCTCTACTTGTAAGTCGGATAACAAAATAAGATTTTCCTACATAATGGTAGACGATCATGTGGGGTTAGTCAGAAATTTCCCAAAGTATAACGATGTAGGATTATCAAGACGCTGATAAGTAGTCACAAGACTGTGTATTTGACGAAAGAGGCCTTATATGGACTGATGATTCCTTTGCTTGGTAAATTCTTTTGTGTTATGTGGCTATATCTGTTTAGTTAGAGATTTGATGGTTGACACCGTATATCACGCTAAGCACATTTTTCCTTATTTCCTCTGTTATTTCAAGAGGCTTATCTTCTGAAGGCTACCGAATACAATTGATATTCAAAAGTTATTGTGAAAAAACTAATATAATATTTGCTATTGTCGAAAATATATCGTAAATTTGCGACAAAATAAATAGGGAAAATATGCAAGAAAACATTGGTAAACAGATTGTTAGTAGCATGAAGAAGTGCGGAAGGGGTTCTATCTTCTTTCCGAGCAGCTTTACGGCCTATGGTGACATCAAGTCTGTCTCCAAGTCTTTGGAGCGGTTGACCAATGACTCTTTCATAATAAGGTTGGCTAATGGCATCTATTTATATCCGAAGATAGACAAGGAACTTGGACTGGGCGTATTATATCCGTCTGTCGAAGACGTTGCTTTGCAGGTCGCAAAGAGAGACAGAGCACACATTGCGCCGACCGGTGCTTATGCCATGAACCTTCTCGGGCTGTCTACCCAGGTACCCATGAACGTGGTATTCCTAACAGACGGCTCGCCAAGGAAGATAAGGCTCGGCAACCATAGAACAATAACGTTTAAGCATACTGTTCCCAAAAACCTTGCTTTCACGAACAAGACAGCTCAGCTGGCAACATTCGCATTGAAGGAGATAGGTCAAAACAGTGTCAATGAAGAGCATCTGAAAACACTGAAACATGTATTCACAACCATTAATGAGAAGTCCATTGAGGCGGATTATAAGCTGATGCCGGCATGGATTAGAAAAATAATAAAGAGCTTTTATGAATAGTTATTTCGATTTACGTGATGACCAAAAGAAGATGGTTATCACGCAGACAGCCAACAAGATAGGACTGCCTGTCCAAGCAATTGAAAAAGACCTATGGGTTTCCACCATACTCAAAGTAGTATTCACGTTGCCTTTTGCGGATAAGCTAGTCTTCAAGGGTGGCACCTCTTTGAGCAAGGTTTATAACCTCATCGATCGGATGTCTGAGGACATTGACCTCGCAATAGACAGAAGTTTCTTTGGATTAACCGGCGATCTGACCAAGAGACAAACCAAGAAGTTGAGGAAACAGTCGTCTCTGTTCGTCAGAGATGAATTCGCAAGTCAGCTTGAGGACAGACTGAAAGAATACGGTCTGGAGCAATATCTTACCGTGGAACCTGAACCTGACGGTGAAGGTGACAATACTTATCCCGAGCCACGAAAGATTCATATTAGATACAATGCACTCTTCGGTGAGCCATCTTACCTAAATCCGGAGGTGATGTTGGAAATCGGCTCCCGTTCTCTTTTTGAGCCAACAGAGATTGCAAGAGTATCCAGTCTTGTGACTTCTTCTTTCCCTCAGGTAAACACTGACGTGGTAGATACAGATATTCGGACAGCAAAGGCTGAAAAGACGTTCCTTGAAAAAGCATTTTTGCTTCACGAGATGTTCACAACGGAAAGAGCACATGTCGCAGACAGAAAATCACGTCACCTGTATGACCTTGAGAAAATGATGGACGAGCAATTTGCCATTAATGGCATTAATGATGATGAGTTGTGGAATACTATCGCACATCATCGAGAGGTTTTCACCAGCATTCACGGCGTTGATTATACCCCAGACATTCGAAAAAGAATAAAGCTGACTCCACAAAAAGAATATCTTGACATATGGAAGAAAGATTACGAAGCTATGCAGCTCTCCATGATCTATGGCAATTCACTTCCTTTCGATAAATTACTTGAGCGAATGGTTGAACTTGAAGGCAGATTCCATAGCATATAAGGTAAACCATCAAACAGCGTGTAGAAGGCCAAAGCCAGCGCTTGCCATGGTACATGAGCAGTGCAGGGTGCAAGGTCTATTATAAATATGACCTCGCACCCTGCACTGCTTATGTACCAAAACGCAAGATAAAAAATTGTCTCTCAAATATTTGGTGGTTAGTTCATTTTTTGCTAACTTTGAACCCAAATAAAAGAGATCTTTAAATTTCGGCTTGATTACTGCCTTCGGGTGTGTTTTTCAAGTCATGCAGGGTTAGGAAATGGTCTGTAGAGGGTCTGTAGATGGTCTAAAAAACGGTACAGATACGGTACAACTCAATTCCTTGACTTTATAAGCAATTGAAATACAAGATTTTAGCGGAAAAGGTGGGGGTTCCTCTCTCTCTGCTGAAAATAATTTACAAGTTATGTAGATTAGTTCACAAAATTCACTAAGTGCCGTAAAATCAATGATTTACGGCACTTTTTGTTTCTTCACCTTTCTTCTCTGACCCTCTAAAAAGCCTAATTGTGGTCCCATTGTGGTCCCAATTTGGCTACACATACGGTACAGAAAATGTGCCAGCACAAAAATTGTAGCCAAAGATCCTATTCTGACCACGAAAAGACCCAAATCAGACCACAATAAAATTATTGAAAATCAGTCGCTTATGTCTAACTTTGCACACGGAAAGTTTTCCGGTACAGGAAACGGGTACCTGTGTTTTTCTGTAGCCAAAACGGCTTCTGAGACGACACAGCCCTCCCCTGCCGGACTCGAAGTGTCACCATTAAATTAATTAAGCGTATGAGACGTGCATTTAAAGCGGTTTTCTGGTGCAGCGGATATTTTCCGTGGGTGAGAACTGGCCTCTATCCTAGTACAGTGAACAC
>DAWDCC010000090.1:0-11610 GCA_052355365.1 Prevotella sp.
ATCGATCATTACAAGTAAATTAACATTCTTTAGTTATAACATCACCACACAGAAATAATATAATACGATTGGAAAGACAACGGTACTTGAATGCTCTACATGCATCCTCGCATGAACTGCCTCATTTCCTTGCGGGCACAGAAGAGATGGCTTTCGGCAGTGCGTGGGCTGATGCCCAGTGCAGACGCAATGTCGGCAGTCGACTTCCCTTCGTAGCGGCTGAGGCGGTAGACCTTGGCACGCATGGGCGACAAGCGCTCAATGCGAAGCCTCTCAAGACGCTCAAGGTCGTGGCTCTCCACCTCATGCGCCGCATTGTTGTAGCTACTTGACAGGTGGGTCCAAAGATAGTCTCTAACTTTCTCGCTGCAGCTCTTATGTCGGATTCTGTCTATGACTATGTGGCGTGCTATGGTATAGACAAGATTCGTCACGGTCTCTGCCGACACCATGTCGTATTCCAGTAGACGTAGAAACACATCCTGGCAAATGTCCTTGGCCAAGTCCTGATCGCCTATGCGATTGGCAACAAATGTTATCAGGCTGTCGCGTAACTGTATGTAAGCTGTCCCGACAATGCGGTTTATGTTTTCTTTCTCATTCATAGCGGTTATATTGTCAATCAAAAGCGTGTTGTGAGAGATCACAACGGACGGAACGTGAAGCGGAATGTACGATCCTGATAGTGCAACCGATACTTGTCCAGCGGCCACTGCCCCCAGCTGTTCGTACCTCCGAGTCCGGCCATGGCTCCATTGATATAGAGATGTGTAAAGGACGAGCGTCGCACCTGTGGGCTGTGGCGCTGATGCTTCTCCATGCCTTCGTCGAGGTCTTTGATAGCGTAGTGCAGGGCGCTGGCCGAGAAGAGGCTGTCTGCTGTGATGTAGAGGCCGTGCCCCTTGCCATCGGTTTGGCGCCACCATCGCAGGTCGCTGTGAGTGCCGGTCTCCTGCGGACGGATGTAGGGATAGAACATCTCGTCGGCAGTGGTATGGTAGACACCCACCGGCATGCAGTCCTTGCGGTCGGCATAGTTCTCTACCGGGCCACGACCGAGATACTCAGTCTTGTCCATATTGTAGGGCAGCACCAGTTCCAAGCCGAAGCGCAGCATGTCGGGAATCTTTTCGCCGTGCGTCGTCGTCATACGCTCTTCTGTATGTATGGCTCCGTCGGCGTTTATCGTGTAGGTCATCGTCAGCGTGGCTTTCACCTCGGGCATGTCATAAAGGGCAGTGACCTTCACGGTCTGACTGCCGTCATGGTTCTTTGCCTGTTTGGTGACCAGATTTTTTAAGTTCATCTGCGGGTTGCGCCAAACGCCGAGCTTCTTTTGGAACTCAGCTCCCATGTCGTTGTCGGTGACAGCACGCCAGAAGAGAGGCCTCAGGCTGTTGCCCTTGGCGAGATAGTCCTGTCCACCTACATGATAGTCTGCCATCCAACCGTTAGAGCGGTTAAATGCGATACACACATCACCCTTCTTATTGCTGATGGTCAACAACGAGTCGTTTTGACTGACCTTCAGCTTTCCTTTGGCAGTAACCGCGAGCGTGTCCTCCTTGTCGGCCTTTTCCACTGGCATAGCCAACTGGTCGTAAGCTACGACATGATTGGCGGTGAGCAAAGGCTCAGCATGTTTCAGTCGGAACTGAATATTGAGGAAAGTCTCACCAGTAGTCTTTGGCAAGTCGAGATGGTATTCGCGACTCTGCTGTGGAGCGACATTGAGGTCGTCGACCGAACCTTTGGCAATGGTATGCTCACCGTCGGTGAGTTGCCAGTCCATGCGGTAGTTGCTCAGATCCCGGAAGAAGTATTCATTGCGCACGCGGATGGTACCTTTAGACAGGTCGACGGGCTCGGTCCAGATGTTCTGATACTGATAGGTGACCTCATAGGCATGAGGATTCATCTGTCGGTCGGGGCCGAGCACACCATTGCAGTTGAAGTTGTTGTCCGAGGGGTCGTAGCTGTCGTAATCGCCGCCATAGGTGTAGTCTACGAAGGGCACCACCTGTGTGTTGCCGAGACTGTCGGCCGGAGAGAGCCGGTTGGCCGTAGCCTCCATGTCAGACAGCGTGCGACTGGCGTTCCACTGTGGCTTGCGGTGCAGAGCCTGATCGGCATAGTCCCAAATGAATCCGCCCTGGAACTTGGGATACTTGCGTATCAGCTGCCAGTAATCAGAGAGGTTTCCGCCTGAGTTGCCCATCGTGTGGTTGTACTCGCACTGGATGAGGGGCTTGCTATACTTACTGTTCTCGGCATACCACTTGCAGGCGTCAACGGTGTAGTACATCGGACAGAAGATGTCGGTGGCGCGGCCGTCAATACCAGCTTGCTCAAACTGCACGGGACGGCTTTGGTCCTGGCTTTTGATCCAATCGTAGGCAGCATCGAAGTTTTGGGAGTATTTCGTCTCGTTGCCCAGACTCCAGATGATGACACTCGGGTGGTTGAAGTTCAGGCAGACGTTGTGCTGGTTGCGTTCCAGGATCGGCTTGGCAAAGTTGGGCTTGCCAGCCTCAGAGTCCTCTTTGTACCAGAAACCATGACTCTCTTGGTTGGCCTCGGCCACGACATAGAGTCCATAGCGGTCACAGAGGTCGTACCACAATGGATCGTCGGGGTAGTGGCAGGTGCGCACGGCGTTGATGTTGAGGCGTTTCATCATCTTGATGTCCTGCATCATCCGTTCCTCGGTGAGCAGGTATCCACCATCGGGATCCGTCTCGTGGCGGTTCACTCCCTTGATGAGCACAGGCTTGCCGTTGACGAGCAGCTGGTTGCCCTTGATTTCCACACGACGGAAACCAACGTTCTGACGAGTTGTCTCATAGAGCGTCTTGCCAGTGTTGTCAGTCAGGCGTGTGCGCAGTATATATAGACAAGGTGTCTCTGCCGTCCACTTCTGTGGATTGGTAACCGTCATGTCAGCCTCGACGTGGTTATCTCCCTTAGTGGTTGTCACTCTCTTTTCAGCAACGATACGTCCCAATGCATCTTCGAGAGTGAAGGACACACGTCCATCGCCCGTGGTCTTGGCATCGATATGCAATGTGCCATCGTGGTAGTTGTCGTCAAGACTTGGTGTCAAGCGTAGGTCGCTGAAATGGTGACTGGCGTTTTGGGCATAGAGATAGCAGTGACGTGCCACGCCGCTGAGCCGCCAGAAGTCCTGATCCTCGTCGTAGCTGCCGTCGCACCAGCGGAAGGTCTGAAAGGCAATGAGGTTGCGGCCCGCGTGGAGGTAAGGCGTGAGGTCGAACTCGGCCGCAACCTTTGAGTCTTCGGCATAACCGACGAAGTGACCATTGACCCAAAGATAGATATTGGAGGTCACGCTGCCGAAGTGTGCGATCACCTGTCGCCCGTTCCAGTCAGCGGGAATGTCGATATAGCGGCGGTAAGAGCCTACATGGTTATCCTTTGTGGGCACCATCGGCGGATTGTTCTTGAAATGTCCGCGCCATGCAAAGCCGATATTAAGATACTCGGGCTGTCCGTAGCCATTCATCTCCCAGATGGCGGGCACGGCAAGTTCTTTCCATGCAGCGTCGTTGTAGTCAGTACGGAAAAAATCTGTGGGGCGCTGATCAGCATCAGCTACCCAGCAGAATTTCCACATGCCTTCCAGTGAGAGGTAGTTGGCAGCCTGCTGAGGCTTACCTGCCCTCATGTCCTGCTCGTTGAGAAAGGGGAAGAAGGCGGTGTGCACAGGGAAGCGGTTGACCTCGTTGACCTGCTGGTCGTGCCATTCGGTGAAGGTGGGCTGCGTGTACTTGACGGATGCAGCCAAAGCACAACAAGGGGCAAGTGCGCTGGCTACTAACAGAAATATCCAGTTCTTATAATTTATCATAGAGAGTTTCTTGAAATGCATTTATCGGACTACCTTCATGGTCTTACCATTAGACCTGATAATAAAGACTCCATGAATGTTGTTGCCTATTCTCGTGCCAAGATAACGTCCGTTGAGGTTATAGACTTGTGTATTGCCTTTATGTATGGTATTAGGCATGATGACTCCTGTAGGCACTCCATTTTTATAAAGCTGTCCATAGAACTTCACCTCGGCGATATTGCCATTACTGCCCTTCGGGCTGACATATCGTAGGTAGCGATACTGCCCGGTAACGGTAATGTCCACGTTTGTAAGCATGTTTACTTCCGGTGTTGTGGTTATCTGATAGAGCTGCACGGCATCGGAGAAATCAGCTTTGTTGGCACCCTGAAAGACGCCTTCGACAGTGCGCCCTGCGTAGTTCCACCGAGGACAATAAGCGATGCGATTAACTTGCGCGGTAAAGCCCTCACCAAGGTCCATACCGACCCATGTGCCCTCACCGGCACCCTTGGGGGCATCGAAGAAGGTGGAAAGATCATCATCAAAGACTTTGTCTCTTGTGGACTTGCCATCCCAGGCTCCTTCCGTGCCGATGACGGTACCTGTTAAGGGCTCCATGACAATAGTGTGGATATTGACTGTAGCCTCAGAGCACGCCTCACCTGCCACACCATTGACAACAGCCTTAACGGTATAGACATAGTCACCGTCGGCTACGCCGGTGTCGCGGAAACTGTTTGTCGTGGTTTCGCCGACAGGCTCATAGTCGTTGTCGTTCTTGCCACGGCGGTAGACGATATATTTCTCAGCCCCATAGACGCCCGTCCATACCAGACTGGCGATATTGCCGGGAAGGCAAGTTGCAGTGAGGTCTTTGGCTACTGGGGCATCCTCTGTAGGATTGTCCTGGGTGAGTTCCACATGATCGAAATAGGCTGTACTGGTCTTGTCTGCTGCCAGCTGGAAGCCGACATATACGGTTTCATTGATGTCAAGATTGAGTTGTTGTATGTCGAACCATTGCTTGCCGTCGCGGCTTTGGCTGACGGTCACCGTTTTGCCTTTGCGGCTAAGTTTCAACCATACCGGTGCATAAGTGAAGTCATCACCAGTCTTCCATTCTGTCTGACTACTGGCATTGATGCGCGAGATGCAATCGAGATACCTTAGTCCGGCACCTTCCAGTGACAGTCCCATCTGAGTGGAACCACTCGCCAGTCCATTGCGTAACATTAGTCCCACACCTTTAAAGTCGCTTTTCCAGTCAGACAGACGTGCCACGAGACTGCCATCCCCATTGAGTTTGTGGTAAACGAAGACATGCCCCTCGTCGTGGCGGCGGAATCCGTTGCCTGTTCCCGTTACGACAAAGCTGTTGCCCATGTTGTTGGTGAAGAAGGCCTGCCCGGCACCATTACCGATTCCAGTCAGCGACCAGCCGTTGGGAAGCCCTCCAAGTTGTGGCGTTGCGGCAGTGACAGAAGTGGAGGCCGGGGCATCGCCGGCATGGTTGAAAGCTACTACTTGATAGCTGTAAGTTTTACCAGCCTCAGCAGTAACATCCTTATAAGCCTTACGTGTATATTTCTGCCAGTTGACAATCTCCTTATAATCTTTACCTTCTTCGGCGCGTAGAATCTTGAAGCCACTGGCATCGTTCAGTCCATTGTCATTCCATGAGAGCCAGACACCGTCAGCTCCTGCTTGGGCAGTGACACCTTCGGCAGTCTGAGGCACAGTAGTCCAATAAGGGGACGTTGCGGCATCAATGGTATAGAGCAATGTGCCGTTGGCCAAGTCACCGCCCACCTCTGGGCGTGCAAGCTTGGTGAATGCTGTCAGATTAGGGAATAGCTCGCTCCCATTCATGCCCTTCAGTTCCTGATAATGATGATAGACACATTCGAAGCAAGTACCATCAGGGGCCAGGCGGAAGGCGTTGTTATGCGTGGAGATATAATACCAGTTCCCCACAGGCTTATAGTACACATCCTCATGACCGATGTTGTAATCGCACCAGTATTCAAAACCTTTGAGCAGACGATTGTCGAGATAGCCGTAGAGGTCGTCGCCCTGAATCCAGGCCATCTGTGCCATCTCGGCCAAAGCGTTGAGGGCAAGCATGCAATGGACATTGTCGCGTCCCATCTCCTTGCACTGACCGTCTTCGGCAATAGAGTTTGACACTGAGCCGGGGTATTTGCTGTCCTTAAAGAAAGCTAAGCCCTCGTTATATATAGTCTCATCGTCGAGGAGAATGCCCGCACCCATGACAGCGGCAGCGGCCGGCGCCGACCACGAGGTCATCGTGTTGGTCTCAGCCTGACTCTTGCAAGCGGGGTAGAGCACTTCGCGTACCATCTTCAGGAAAGCTGCCTTGTCGGCATCGACCCATCCTGAGTAGAAGGAGCCGTCGCTATTGCGGAGCATCTCAGCAGCAAGTGTCATGGTCACCGACGGCAGCTGAAATAATTGGTCATTGGCTGTCTTGACAGTACTGCCCCATGCATTAAGCATCTTCACGGCATGGTCGGCATATTTTGTGTTGCCGGTGACATGCCACTCGATAGCGTCTACGAGTGCTGCGTATGCATCGCCGGATGCACGCTGTCTGTTACCGTTGGAGCCACCGATGTCGGAGGCTCCGCGTGCTGTACGCGACATGTTGCCGTAAGCATCCTTCTGCAAATCAGTGAAGAGAGGATACCAGGGCGCATCTTTGGCTTCCACGTGTTGCTTGACCCGGTTGAGGTCGTTGATGGTCATAATGCCGCCCGGATGGACAAAATTACGTCCCATGGTTGACAAACAACAAGTCAAACCAAGTATGAATAGGGTAATAGATCGCTTCATAAGAAAGTTGAATATTGAGTGTTGATTAAAGAATATAAGCAATGGTGATTGTTGAGTGAAGAACAGAAGCCTTGATGATTGTTGAGTGTTGAATGCCAGATTTCCCATTCAATATGGATCATTCGTAATTCAACACTCAACATTCATCATGTATCATTCAGTTTACCATCCCGGGTTCTGTTTGAGGTTGGGATTCTTGCGAAGTTGCTTCAGCGGCAGCGGAGAGAGATAGTCGCGGTTCTGGAACTGCAGGTTTTCACTCTTCACAGCGATGGAGCGGCCATAGTCGGGATCGTCGGAACCGGAGCCTGTGTACACGCCATAGAGCAGCGGATACTTCTGTGGATAGTAGCAGGGCTGTCCAAAGTATTTTTGGTCATTGCATTTGTTGGTCGTGTAAGCTGTGTTGAGCACGTGACGTCCGAGAATCGTGCCGGTGAGATGGTCTTTGGCAACGCCCCAGCGTTTCAAGTCGTCCATACGCAAGTCTTCGCCGAAGAGCTCGCAAGCCCGTTCACGGCGGATCTCGTCGAGCATGGTCATCTTGTGGCAGACCGTTTTCTTTTGTTTCCAATCCCACCATCCGGCATCCCAAACGCCTGCGATGAGCTCATTGATTAACGGGGCCACACGGGCGCGCTTGCGCAGGAGGTTAATGGAGATGTTTAGATCTTCGTCACTAATCTTGCCATTCTGTAGCTCGCAAGTAGCCTCAGCGTAGTTGAGGTATACCTCTGCCAGGCGCAGGATAGGCCAGTCGGCCGACTCGGTGCGGTTAGGACGCTTGGCACCCTCAGGTCCGAACTTGCGGCTGCCATAGCCATAGAATGTAGTGTTGTCGCGGAGATAGGGGTTGAAGACGCCGCGAGAACTGGAGTATGCGGGGTTGCTGGTGTCGAGCTTGTCGTTGTTCTTCGGATAGATCGGGTCAGGATAGGGATGACCGGTGACGGTGCACTCCATTCCCGGCAGATTGCTTTGCCAAACCGGGCGGTCAGGCAAAAACGTACAGCCGAAAAAGCGCATGTCACGATTGAGGTATTCACCCATGAACGTGCCCCACCCCTTGAATTCAGGATTATTCTCAGCGTCGGTCATGTTGCCCGTGCGACTGATGCGGATGGGAAGTCCGTTACGGCAGAGGAACGACTCTCCAAACTGTGCGCTGATGCCTACGCCCTGCCAGGTATAGACGATGTGGGCGATCTGCTCACCACGGCGCTTGAGATCATAGTCGTATTTCGTGCTGATGATGAACTCCTTATTGGTCGACTTTCCGACGTTCATAAAGTTGCTGATGTTACCGTCTTTCTCATCTATATTGAAAAGATAGTAGTACGACAGCGAGTCGCACTCGTTCCACAGCTTATAGGTGCCATGGTTGGCAGCCTCGTCCATGACGGCCTTGGAGTTGCTTTTGCAATCGGAGAGCATCTGTTGGATAGAGGGATAGCCGTCGGGCTTGGTGGTGCCGGCACCGACTTTCGAGCCGTCACCGTCGAGGTCATAGCCGATCATTGGCACGTATTTCTCCCATGTAGCCTCATAGAGAAGCACGCGACCATAGTAGGCTTCAGCGGCTTCCTTGCTGATGTGTCCCTTATCGGCGTCGGTGATATTTCGCTCGTTGGGCAGCAGGTTGATAGCCTGCTTCAGGTCGTTGAAGATGTGCTGTGCCACCTCGTAGCGGCTGGCCCGTGCGCTGTAGAGCTCATCGTTGTCGGTGACATCAAGCACCTTGTCAATGATGGGCACGCCGCCGAAGCGTTTCAAAAGCTCGAAGTAGGCAAAGGCACGGAAGAAATAAGCCTGACCGACAGCATTGTTCAGTGCGGTCTTTTCACCGGTGTAGGTGGCAGCCTTCTCCAAGAGCGTGTTGTACTGACGGATGTTGCTGTACTCGGTATTCCACGTGCCGTCGTCCTCTGGTGCCGTTCCGCCACCGTTGCTGCTCAGCCCACTGAAGTCTGTCCCGTGATCCCAGTTTGTGTAGCCCTTTGGCAGATGATTGTAGAAAGCGTTTGCGGCCTCGTTGAATTGCTCCGGTGATTTGAAGGCAACAGCCGTGGTGCCCTGAGCGAGCGGTTCTTTGTCGAGAAAGTCGCTGCAAGAAGAGAGTGACAGTCCAGAGAGCAGCAGGGCACATATATATAAATGATGTATTTTCATAAAGTTGAATATCTAAGAATGTTTAGAAAGTGACGTTAATACCGAAAGTGAGCAGTCGGCTGAAGGGGAAGGTGTTGTTGGTGTTTTCTCCGTATTCTGGATCATAACCGTCTTTGACCTTTGTCCATTCCCAGAGATCATCGCCCGAGAAGTAGACACGTACGTTCTCCAGTGTGGCTTTTCTCACCCAACTCTTAGGCAGTGTATAGCCCAACACGAGACTCTTCAGACGGATATAGCGGTTGTTTTGCACGCTGACATCTTTGTTCTCGTAGTTCCACTTGTTGAAGTTCTGGTCGCGTGAAGCGATGCAGTATTCAGCATTGGGATTCTCAGGTGTCCACATCTTACCTGCAAAGTTCTTGTTCTGCATCATGTAGTTGGTCACCCATGGTGCATAGAGGTTGCCGCTGCGTAAGATCTTCTGTTTGCCTACGCCCTGGAAGAAGACGCTGAGGTCAATGCCTTTCCACTCCAGGCCAGCCTTGATGCCGAAGGTCATACGTGGTGATGTGTCGCCGGCGTAGTAGATATCGTCCACGGTGATCTTGCCATCGCCGTTGACATCGACGAGACGACGGGCTCCCGGACGCAGTGTGTTGGTAGCACTCTTTGAAGGCACGGGCAGGATGTTACCACTCTTCGGACCTGTGTGGTCGGCATTCCAATAGTACATCTCATAGTAGGCGTCGACCTCTTCCTGTGTCTGGAAGATGCCGTCGGTCTGATAGACATAGATGGCATTGTGCGGCTTTCCGACGATGCGGTTCTTGTTGATGCCGGGATAGGGCTTGTCAGCGTTTTGCGTGAGCTTGAGCACCTTCGACCATACGTCGGAGAGGTTGAAGCCGACATTGTATTTCACCTGTCCGACTTTGTCTTTCCAGTTCAAAGCCAACTCCCAACCACGCGCACGGAACTTGCCGTCGTTGACCTTTGGAGCGGTAGCGCCGAGAACGGTAGGATATTCCACAGAGATAAACATGTCGCTGTTGGTCTTGATGAAGTAGTCGAAGCTACCGCTGAGCCGGTTGTCGAGCATGGTGAAGTCGAGACCGATGTTGTGGCTGTTGATGGTCTCCCACGTGCGGTTGTCACTGGTCATGCCGCCGACCCATAACGAGGGCTCCCATGCAGGATTGACACCAAAGAGGACCTGGCCGGTGCTGACGCCGGCGAAGCGCTCATAGTTGCCGATGCCACTGACACTACCTGTCTTACCATAGTTATAGCGCAGTTTCAAGTCGTTGAGCCACTTGATGTCCTTCATCCATGGCTCGCTGGTGAGACGCCAGTATCCTGAGAGTGAGTAGAAGTTTTTCCAACGCTGGCTCTTGGAGAGCTTGGAACTTCCGTCACGACGGCCGATGAACTCTAAGGAGTAGGTGTCGTTGTAGGAATAGTTCAGACGGGTGATATACGAGACCAGACCATAGGAATACTGTCCGCCGCCGGCACCGTTGTTGTCGCCACCAATATAAACGTCGAGGTCCTTGAGGCCCGAATTCGGGAACATCTCGCCTTTGTTGCGGCTGGCCGAGATGGCTTTGTTGGTCTCTTGCTCAGCGGTCATACCGAACTGTGCATAGACCTTATGGCGCTCGGCGAAGGTGTTGCTGTAGTTGACAAAGCCGTCGAGGGTGATGTTGTCCCAGCGGTTGAAACTCTCTGAAAGCGAGCTGGGGAATTGCTTGGTGTTGTAGGCGGTGCCTACCCAGTCGTAATAGGTGACGCCGTTCTTCTGCGTCTGCTCGTTTTTCTCCACGCGTTTGAAGGCAGCCGAACCGGTCAGCGAGAGTCCCTTGGTGATGAATCCGAGGTCGTAGGTGCCCTGCACGCTGCCACGGAAGGTGGAGAGCTGGTTGGTGTATGTGCCACCCTGCGTGAGGCCACCCATAGGGTTGCGAACACCCGAGAAGGTGTCGTAGGCATCGCCATTCTCATTGACAACAGCCCAGAACCAAGGATCGAACCAACCCGCACCTACATCAGTAGACGGACTCTGTACTTTGCGCTTCTCGAAGGAAATGCTGGTCTGCAACTTCAAACGGTCTGTAGCCTGATAGTCGCCATTGAAGCGTGCGCTCCATTTGCGCTGCCCGTCGTAAGCCGGCTTGAGCTGCGACCGGTCGCTTTCATAGCCCAGTGAGAGACGATAGCCAAAGCGGTCGTCAGCACCGGAGACACTGAGATTGTGCTTCTGAGAAGTAGCCTGACCATAGAGATAGTCCATCATATAGTTGTTGGGCTCCCAACGGTCGATATATTGGTTGCGCTTCAGTGTGAGTGTCTTGCCTTCGCGAAGTGCATTGAAAAGGCTCTCGCCTACATAGCTACGTGGGTTGCCGTTCTCGTCTACATCGTTCGGATCGGTGCTCACGCCGCCAAAGGAGTTGAAGATCCACCAGTTGATCTTCTGATGGATAGCGTCGGGATCGGTAAGTCCCGTGAGAGCAGCAGCGTCATTGTACTGTGCTTCATAGAACATATCGAGCCATTCCTTGTTGTTGGTCAGTGGAGCCTGAATGCCGTTGATGGTTCGGCTGATCGATCCGTTGTATGTGATCTGGGCGTTTCCTTTCTTTCCGCGCTTTGTCGTGACGAGGATGACACCACCGGCGGCACGTGAACCATAGATGGCAGCAGAGGCATCCTTCAGCACAGAGATGTTCTCGATATCGTTGCCGTCGATCGCGTTGAGCTCGTCGATGGAGCCTGTTAGTCCGTCAATGATG
>DAWDCC010000091.1:0-11062 GCA_052355365.1 Prevotella sp.
ATTTATTTTTGCAAAGCAGCAGAGAAGCTAAAAGTTTTAGCGGACACCAATATTAATCAATATCATATCTTTGCAGACAGTTTCCACCTCACTTGGTTTCACTCCCGTCAGCATCAGCCATGCATTATTGCCTTGCAAGTTGACTTTGCTGTTATACAGAGGACGCCAAGCGCGTGTGATGGTCAAGTCCGTTTTACCACTGACCGTGACGTTGGTGTTCAGCAAGGTTTCAAGGCTTACGCTTCCGGCATCATTGAGTGTCACGTTGGAAGAGGCTGTAGTTTCTTCTTCCGGAGCGTATGCGCCAGAGCCATCAAAGGTCATCTGTTCGATCTCCGCATCTATTTCACTGCCTAGCTCATTGTTGCCGATGAGAATACGGGGCGTAGCCTTGACTGTCATCACCTTCAAATTTGCAATCGCATACATACCCCAGCCTCCACAAAAATTCAGATAATAAGTACCACTCTTCTCTGCCGTGAAAGTGAAATTTCCTGTTTCCCATTGCTGCGTTTTTTGGCATTTGAAAGTCTTCGAACTGATGATATTATCAACGGTCTCACTTTGTGTGATACCTACTTGAATGCCTTTGACGTTGATGTTGGCAGAGTTACTGCCATTATAGTTGCTCCAATAGGCATAGTTCATTTGGAAAGTGTAAGTAGTACCGCCCTCCAATGTGACGGGATAGGTGTAATAATCATGACCACATGAGTTATTGTCCCATCTAAAGAAAAAGAAACTGCCTGTATATGCTGAGCCGTCAGCGTTTTTCATGCCTTTAAAGTTCTTCTCGAAGCGAGAGTTGGGCCAATCACCTGTCAGCACTGCTTTGTTTCTTACAATGTTCCATCCCACAGACTTTGGCGTTGGTTTTGTCTCCCATGTCGAGGGTATGGCAGAGGCGATGAGATTGTCAGTGCCATAGGTGTAGGGGCTTGTCTCCTTTCCGTCGGTAATGGCTTTCACCTCAGCCAAATTTTTGCTGGTGACATAGCAGCCATTCTGATAGATATGAACTTGCGTTCCGTCCGAAGCCCAGCGGATGGTCTGAGTTTGGGCATTGTCACTACTCGTCAGGGGCTGCATTGCTGTAAGCGGATTGCTCCAATAGAGTTTTTGTGTGCTCAGCGATGTACGGAATCCTATTCCGTTTTCATTGCTTGTTTCGATGTCCAGTCCTCTTCCTGCTGCAGATTTCACTTTTGCCTTCACCTCCAGCGTAAAGATGTTGGATGTTGGAACGGTTGATGTTACCGTCGTCACATCGGCAGTTGCTCCTGTAACGGCTTTGCTTTTCAGAAGTGTTGTCGGTAAGACTTGCTTCTTTGTTAATGACGGGCCTTGAGCATAAGCTGTGGTAGCAAGCAGGCTCCACATGATGCACCAAAGCACTCTGATCTTTTTCATAATTGTGTTAGTTATTAGTTAAAAATGTAATAGGTGATGATTTGGTTGGTTGCAAAGTTAGCTTTATACAATATAACACACCGTCATAATATGACATTTATATGTTCACGATCTGATAAAAACGTTCTGACGTGTACTTTGTTCACTACAATTTTATTATCTTTGCACTAAAATAGAACTTAATAACATTAGCCCATTACAGATAATGACCAGACACCTTATTATATATATAGCATTGTTCATTGCCGTACCCTGTATGGCGTTGGGCATACCCCTGCGCTTTTCCCAACCCGTGACCCTGCCTTCGTCCAACGACGTGCTGTGTATGATGCTCGACAAAAAGGGACTGCTATGGATCGGCACAACCAGCGGACTGAAGTCCTACGATGGCTATACGGTTCATGACTACCATTCTCTGGTGATCAATTCTCAGCAACTGCCGAGCAATACCATCAACTGCATGGCGGAAGGCAATGAAGACTTGCTGTGGATAGGCACACGTGACGGCCTCGTCTGCCTTGACCGGCGCACTGGTGAATGGCATACCGTGAGGCTGCCTGGCGAGAATCAGCGGGTGATCTACTGTCTGTCTGTGACATCCGACGGAAGTGTCTGGGTGGGAACAGACGGAGGACTGACATGCTACAACCCTAAAACCAAGCGACTCCACAATTTGGATGGTAATAAAATGACGGCCATTGACAGCAAAGGACAGCGGCATCGCTTAGGCTACTATAGCGTGAAAAGTATTCTCGACGACAAGAAAGGAAACCTCTTTATAGGTACTTGGCACAGTGGACTGCTGAGATACGACCGTAAAACGCACCTTTTCTATCAATATCCAATGCTCAATGACCGACAGTCAGCCCACACGCTGTTCTTCGATCATCTTCATCGGCTATGGGTGGGAACGTGGTGCCGTGGCATGGTGCGCCTTGACCGCCCTTACGACTATCGTAATCCGCAGATTCATGCTTACCCCTATTCTCCCCAGCACTTCGACACGTACTATCAGATCGTAGAGGATCCGCTCACACATACCCTGTGGGCTTGCTCGCGTGAAGGCGTGTCGGTCTTAGATCTGAAAAGCCATGATGCCCAATGGCAAAATATGACCATGGGGGGGACAACTCCTCTCGACTTCAGCTATGCACTGGCTACCAACGGACGCGGAGACCTGTGGATTGCGACGATGAACAATGGCATCGTACAGGTCAACACGCGAACATCCCTCTTCCATAACTGGACGCTGGGGCAGCAAAATCACTTGCCCATCAGTGCAGTGCTGTCACTTTGCACGACCGACGACCGCTATTTCTGGTTGGGATTGCGCCCATACGGCCTTGCACTCTACGACCGTGTGTCAGGAAAAACAGTGTATGGCCGTAGCATTCCAGGCTTTGCCTCACTACCCCAAAACTCGATGACGGCGAAAATTCCGTCGATAATCCGCCGCGACAATGGTGAAATATGGTTCGGTAGTAGTAGTTATGGCGTCACCGTACGACAATCAGACGGGCAAACCCGACTGATGAATAATACAAACACTCCATTTCTCCATGACAATTATATCTGCATCTTATACGAAGACCGCGATCACCGCGTGTGGATCGGTCAGCGCTCCGGTATCAGTGTCATGCTGCCGGATGGGCACGGTTACTTTCTGCATTTAACCAGCCAAGGCAAGAATCTCACTGACATCGACGTAAGAGGCATCACGCAGACACACGATAGTAAGATATGGCTGGCCACCGACAATGAGGGCATCATCGTGCTGGATGGTCATAGACTGAGTGCCGCACGCATTCCGTGCCGACAATATAGCCCGGGCAACAGCAACTTTGACGTGAACGAAGCCACCCAGTGCTATGAAGACAGTCACCACAATCTTTGGACCATCTCGTCCAATGGCGGACTCTTCCGCTATGATCCTCGCCGGGACGTCTTTCTTTCTATGCGCCAAACATTCAATGTCTACGCAGACCAAGCCTACACGATCAACGAAGACAACAATGGAGATCTGTGGCTGACGACCGAGATAGGACTGCTCAGGCTATCTGTCCACGACAATCAGCACGCCGATGTAGTTTGCTACACGCAAGAAGACGGTATCGACCATCTGCTGTTCTCACCGAATGGAGTGTATATGAATGGAGGTGAGATGTACTATGGCAGCAGGGCGGGATTCTTTTCTTTTTGTCCCGACAGTTTAAAAAACGCTTCACAGGATAAGACAACAGGTACTCTTTTGGTGACAGACATACTCATTGACGGAGAGTCACTTGCCCAGCTCGAATCCGTCCGTCGCTGCAAGATCTCCACAGAGATGCCATCCTTTACTAAGGTGCTGAACATTCCAAATACTGTAAGGAAGATTGGTGTGGAGTTGGCCCTTCTCTCCTATTCCAATGTGAATCAAAACCGCTATGCTTATTTTTTGGCGGGTTACGACCGCCACTGGGTCTATGGTACAGACCGTCAGGTGATCTATCAGAACCTGCCGTCGGGTACTTACCGGTTGAAGGTGAAGGCGGCCAACAGCCAGGGACAGTGGCAGATGCTGCCCTACACGATCACGCTCAACGTCCTTCCGCCCTGGTATGCCACGTGGTGGGCGATGATCCTCTGGGGCTCGCTGGCCATCATTGCAGTGTTGATAGGCATGAGAATGTATGAAGAGCACGTTAAGACTAACAACCGTTTGCAGATGGCAGTCATCTTCACGAATATCACCCATGACTTACTGACACCTCTGACAGTGATTTCCGCAACGATGGATGAGATGTGTGACAGATATCCGGGATTGGACGATTACTGTCAAAGGGTACAAAGCAACATCTCACATATCACCCGTCAGCTCCGACAGATACTCGAAGTCAGGAAGTCACAAGCCGGTCAGCTCAAACTGCTGGTCAGCAATGGTGATCTGACAGACTTCATGAATGCTGTTTGCGACGACTTAAAGCCTTTGGAACAT
This sequence comes from Prevotella sp., assembly GCA_052355365.1. Lineage (GTDB taxonomy): Bacteria > Bacteroidota > Bacteroidia > Bacteroidales > Bacteroidaceae > Prevotella. The sequence continues at coordinate 4,388 of DAWDCC010000091.1, forward strand.
CTCCACCACAATCAGATGGTCGTGGACATGCCGGAGAGACATGTGACCGGTTGGTTTGATACTGACAAGGTGGAGACAATACTGACCAACCTCATCTCCAATGCAATCAAATATAATAAGGAGTACGGCCAGGTACGTATCAGTTTGAAACAAGAGAAGGGTAATGCCGTAATCACCGTGAGCGATGAAGGTATCGGCATCTCTAAGGACAAGATGAAACGTCTCTACACGCGCTTTCTCGATGGCGACTATCGCGCTATGAACCTTCATGGCACGGGTATCGGTCTGTCTTTGGTACATGATCTGGTCAAACTTCATCATGGGAGCATCACATGCCAAAGCCAGGAAGGCGTCGGCACTACGTTCACCATCACACTGCCACTGAAGCGTGACGCTTACCTTCCAGAAGAAATCAGTGAGCAAACAGCAGTCAGAGGTACTAAGCAGAAACCTTTGCCCGCAGTTACAGCTGTCACCATAGAGAAAACAAACTCTGATGAAACCAATCGCATCATGGAGGAAGCCGGTGAGGATAGTTACAAGATACTCATCGTAGAGGATAATGACGAACTGCTGCAACTGCTTGGACAGCTTCTCGGGAAATACTATCAGGTCAAAACAGCACGAAATGGACAGCAAGCCTGGAATATGATCCAGCGCGAAGAGCTGGACTTGGTAGTCAGCGACGTGATGATGCCGGTGATGGATGGTGTGGAACTCACACGTTGCATCAAGGAGAGCAAGGACTACGCCCAGCTGCCCGTGATCTTGCTGACGGCCAAGACGAGTGACGAGGACCGCGACGCAGGCTACCACATCGGTGCTGACGACTACATCGTCAAGCCTTTCAAGTTGGAGAGTCTGCGGTTGCATATTGACAGCATCATTGCCAACAGAATGCGCATTAGAGAGAAGTTCTATCAAAGGATTGAATCTCGAAATGACATTGCTGATAATGATGAAAAGCAAACAGAACATTACAGTAGCCCAGAACAAGTGTTTCTGACTAAGGCCACTGATTGCGTACGACAACACTTCAATGACAGCGAATTTGACCGAGAGACTTTTGCACGCGAAATGCTCGTCAGCTCGTCGACACTCTATAACAAGTTGCGTGCCTTGACGGGTATGGGCATCGTGGATTTCATCAACCACATCAGACTGGAAGAGGCTCAGCGTATTTTGGAGAACGAGCCAAACATCAGCATCGCTGATCTTTCTTCACGCGTAGGCTTCAACACACCACGCTATTTCTCGCGTCTCTATAAGAAGTACTACGGGCATCTGCCCAAGGAGCAACCTGTGAGTGAAGCGTAAATAGTAAGTGTATCCCCTAACAACAAAATATCCGCAACCAAACTATGAGAATGGTTGCGGATATAATCAAAAACGTTACAATGCCAGGTTCCGAAAAGGTTCCTGGCTTTTTTATGCCTTGTCTCTTACTTCCAGAAGGAAGCGGTGATGTCGTGGAGCTGGTTGTTCACGACATGATAGAGGCGCTGGTTGGTCGTGCGACAGTTGAGGGGACCGAGATGTTTGATGTAGGGCCCCACCTTGATATAGTCGAAGTTGTTCTTGTCGATGGCGTGATCGACGCGCAGACGGCCGCTGTACCACCCCACTTTCATTCCCGGGTGCTTCTCCCGGACATAAGCGGCAAGGTAGTTGACCGACTGCGGCTCAGCGTCACCGCCCATCAGACAGACACACGTCACCAGTCCGTCGTTGTCAGCAATCAGCCTGTCGATGACATCCGTGGACAACGGGTTGCCGAAGTCCTTGGCAAGATAACTGCTGTGGCATCCCGGACAGTGGCATGGACACCGCGAGATGTTGATGGCCAGCGTTGTCTCGTCCGGGATCTCCTGAAACACGATATCAGTGTTAACGTACTTCAGCATAGTCTATTTCTCCTCCTTCACCGTTTGGTGTGCCTTGCTGCGCTCACCGAGAGCGATGGTCTGTGTCTTCGGCAGGCGGTCGATTCCGGCATAGAAACGGCGGTGGGCCTCGGACTGGCGAGCCTCGGAGAAGTTGCTCACACGCTTGAGGTAACCGATGATACGCGTCAGATAGTCGACATTCTTAGAGTGGCAGACGGGGCATTCCTTAAGGTAGCGCTTGTCGATATGACCGCAATCATTGCAGACGGTGTTGGGGATGTTATATGTGAAGTAGTTGCAACCCTCGTGAGCGGCGACACGGAAGAGCTGACGATACTGCTTCTGTGACAGATGCTCGTCGAGGTTCATGTGCAGTGCGGAGCCGCCGGTGAGGTGCTCGATATAGGGAGCACCATGGAGCTTGAACTTGTCGAGGATGCTCAGCGAGTCGTCTTCCACCACATAGAAATAGCTGTTGTAGCAGTCGCGTGGCACGAAGTATCCGTCCTCACGGTCCCATTTGGCGTGCTTGACACCGACGTTCTCGGCAGGAATCATCTCGCAGTTGAACATCACCTCCTTGCTGCGGTACTGCTTGTTGTATTTTTCAATCGTACCCAGGATGTCCTGTACGAAGTGTTTATAGTCGTCGTTGGGCGTGATCTGCAGCCCCATGAACTCAGCGGCTTCCACGAGTCCGTTGATGCCAATGGTGAGATACTGTCGGTTGATGTTGATATATCCGGCATCAAAAAGCGGCAGCATGCCGTGAGCTTGGAGTTCCTTGAGATTCTCGTTGTAAGCAAGCTGTACCTTATGGCAGAGGTCGATGACATGCTCAAGGAAAGGATGGAAGTCTCCATCGTGGTTCACACCATACTGGATACAGCGGTTGAGGTTGATTGTCAGCACGCTTTTGGAGCCTGTAGACACGCCACCGGCGCCGAGTGTATAGCTGAATCCGTTGTCCTGAATCTCGTTGCGCAGACGGCAGCACGAGCTCAATGAGTCGGCATTGTCGCTCAGATAGGTGAAGAAACTGTGGCCCTCGGCATACATCTCAGCCGCATAGTCGGCCCACTCCTTGTCTTTGCAGTCACCGTCCTCGGTCAGCATAGCCATCGTCTCGACGGGGAAGGTGAGCACCGTCTTGGTGCGCTCCTGGTTAAACCACTTCATGAATCGCTTCTGCAACCAGTTGAGTCCGTCCCAGTCAGGCTGACTGCCGTCGGGGAAATAAAAGTTGCCGAAGATAGAGTCGAAGTAATATTTATCGTAGTAGCTGATATTCCAGAACACAGCCTGATAGTTGCGGGCACCGGTAGGCTGGTTGAGCGAGTAGACGATCTGCTCAAAGCTGTCGGTGATGACCTTGTCGAGCGTGCGCTTCTTCAGACTGAGATCCACGACCTCATCGGCGCGTTTATAATAATCCTTACCGTATTCCTTCTGTATAAAATAGTTCATATACATCAGGAACTCCGGTGTGGCACAGGCGCCGGCGAGCATGCTGCTGACCATAAACACCATGTTGATGAATCCGCCACAGAAGCTCTTGAGATTCGTCGGAGCCGTGGAGTTGCCGCCAATGCTCGTTGTGCCGCCGATGAGCCAGGGGTACATCGTGATCGAGGCGCAGTAGTTGGCGAGGTTAGTCTCGTCGTTCTTATATATAAAGTGGTGTGTGAGCTTGTCGATATATTCGTCAGCGAGCTTCTTGCCGTACATCTTCTTGATGCGCTCCACGAGCAAGCGACGGTTCAGGCGGATGAAGTTTTTCTTGGGCAGCTCACCGGCGAGTGTGGCAATATTCTTATGTTCCACATTGGCGTTGGCATCGAATTTAGATCCGGTGGCAGCATTCTCGGCCTGCATATAGTCGGAGAGGAACTTCATCTTGTCGAGCACTTCGCGGTCCTCCTTGTGCTCCTGACGGTAGATGATAAATGACTTGGCGACGCGATAGTAGCCCTCTCTCATGAGCGCCTCCTCGACTTGGTTCTGGATGTCCTCCACTTTCACGCCATCCTGAATGTCGAGATGGCTAAGAATCTTGGAGATAGCTCCGAGATTGATCGGTTCGTTGACTGAGTTGAACGCTTTAAGTATCGCATTCATGATCTTGTCGAGCGAGAAAGCTTCTTTCGAGCCGTCACGCTTGGTAATGGCGAAGTTGTTCATTTCCATGCCTTTAATAGCTTTATCTGATTGGATTTAGAGTGTATTCTGTCTTATGTCTGCCCTCATAGTTGTTGTTCAAAACGGGAAACTTCTTCGTTTTCTCTCTTGCAAAAGTTTTCCAAAAAGGAAATTTCTCTTTGGCTTCAAGGACTTCGAGTTTACCGTTATTTCCAACTTTTCTTTTGCAAAGTTAAGCAAAAAATGCCAATATTGTGTGTGTCATCATTGTATTTTATTGGGCATTTCACGTAATTTAATGAGCCGTTTTTTACATATCATTCAACCGTCACATGAGTATAATCTAACTAAGAATTGATATTCATCTACTTATGTTTGTCGTTGATGCTGACCATCATCGTATCGTCGGCATAAGCACGTAAACGCTCTGCGGATCCAACTCAGTACAAGTTGGATTAGCGAGCAAAAAAGAAGGATAAAGTTACAATTTCCGATATTTGCAATAAATATTTTGTCTATTTGTTGGTATTTTCACAGAAAAGGTTTACCTTTGCAAACGAAAAAGAAACAGAAGCATGCTGAGGCCTGCGATGACACATTATTATATATATAAGGGAGCAAACTTAAACATCCAATAAAGAAAACAACCAAGATTATGAAAGCAACAGAAGTAGTAGCTCGCTTGGAGCAGCGTTTCCCCAACCAGCCCGAGTATATCCAGGCTGTTAGCCAGGTGCTCGGTACGATCGAGGAAGAGTACAACAAACATCCGGAGTTCGACCGCGCCAATCTCATTGAGCGGTTGTGCATCCCCGACCGCGTCATCCAGTTCCGCGTCAACTGGATTGATGACAAGGGCAACGTGCAGACCAACATGGGCTATCGTATCCAACATAACAATGCCATCGGCCCTTACAAAGGTGGCTTGCGTTTCCACGCATCGGTCAATGCCAGCATCCTGAAGTTCCTGGCCTTTGAGCAGACCTTCAAGAACTCGCTCACCACATTGCCCATGGGTGGTGCCAAGGGTGGTTCGGATTTCTCGCCCCGCGGCAAGTCCAACGCCGAGGTGATGCGCTTCTGCCAGGCTTTCATGCGTGAGTTGTGGAACTATATTGGCCCGGACTGCGACGTTCCTGCCGGTGACATCGGCGTGGGCGGACGCGAGGTAGGCTACATGTTCGGCCAATACAAGGCGCTCACACATCAATTTGTAGGCATTCTCACTGGTAAAGGCCAGGAGTTTGGCGGTTCGCTGATCCGTCCTGAGGCTACCGGCTACGGCAATGTCTACTTCCTGCAGGACATGCTCGCCACCAAGGGCATCGACCTCAAGGGCAAGAAGGTGCTCGTCTCCGGTGCCGGCAATGTGGCTCAGTACACCATGGAGAAGCTCCTGCAGCTTGGTGCCACACCAATGACTTGCTCCGATTCCGACGGTTACATCTATGATCCCGACGGCATCGACGAGAAGAAGTTGGCCTATATCATGGAACTGAAGAACATCGAGCGCGGACGTATCAAGGAGTATGTCGAGGAGTATCCGACGGCTAAATACGTACCCGGTGCAAAGCCTTGGGGCGAGAAAGCCGACATCGCCACACCGTGCGCTACGCAGAACGAGATCGACGGCGAGGCTGCCAAGACGCTTGTCGCCAACGGAGTCATCGCCGTGAGCGAGGGTGCCAACATGCCTTCTACGCCTGAGGCAGTGAAAGTCTTCCAGGACAACAAGATCCTCTACTGCCCGGGTAAGGCCAGCAACGCCGGTGGTGTGGCCGTCTCCGGCTTGGAGATGACGCAAAACTCCGAACGACTGAAGTGGAGCCGTGAGGAAGTCGACGAGAAACTCCACAGTATCATGAACTCCATCCACGCCGAATGCGTGAAGTATGGTACTGAGCCTGACGGATATGTCAACTATGTCAAGGGCGCCAACGTGGCCGGTTTCCTGAAGGTGGCCAAGGCGATGATGGCTCAGGGCATTGTCTAAGCCACACGCTTACATGTTAAGAAAACTGATAAAAAACGCCGCTTATTACGGCGTTTTTTTCGTTCAAGACCATCCTTGCTCTGATTTTTACGAATTTTGAGTGACTTTTATAATCTATTGATAATCAGTATGCTATTAATACCAGACAATTTTCTGATTGTAATTTGCCTAAAATTATGCTATCAAAAAGGTACTTTGATGCTATGAAAAAGGCTTTTTGACCACATCAGAAAGGTTAGATGACCGCATCAAAAAGGTTAGATGACCGCATCAAAAGAGCTTAACGACCACGTCATCTTTGTTTTCAGTGACTATCAGAGATGTTTCACAAGTTTTTTCTCTCTGGAAGGTGAATGTTCCACGATGAGTTTTTGTCGGTAATTTTAAGCATCAAATATACCTTAGAATAATAATGCCACTTTAAAAAGATAGTTCTATAAGACGAATTCTCCAAGCGCATTACAGCTGTCTGGTAATTGAGATAGATATTATTTCCACATGAACTTTAATGTCGGCAAACGGCTGCAAGTAATCGGTTGATTATCAGTTAACAAGCATTTGCAGTCTTCCCAAATGGCTATTGTGGGTTCCATCCGTTTTGAGTAAGCGTCTCGGCATTACCGTATTTCAGCCTCGCTTAAAAGTCTGTACCTTTGC
>DAWDCC010000092.1:0-10524 GCA_052355365.1 Prevotella sp.
AAGCTTTATTAATGATTGAAAGGTATTTTAGTCATAACATCACCACACAGAATATATTATATATAATAAGGAGTCAATCGCATTAGATGCTAATATAATAATGAGTCAACAAACATAAGATGAAGAAGAAATATATCCGTTGGGCTGTTCTGCCCGTGTTGCTGTCGCTGCTCACGACACTGCCCACATCAGCCAAACTGGTGATCCCCGCTTACGATGCGAAGGTGAAAACCAGTGAAGACTTTCAGGTGCTCGTCCGTCAGCAGGGCAGTACTTGGCGACGAGTGCCCGTGATCACGTGGAAAGTAGACCATGTCATTGAGGCGCGACACCAGACCGAGAACAGCAATGTGGCGGCTCTGTCGTTCGACGGGCAGACAGAAGTGGCGGTCATCAGCAAGCGAGAGACAAGTAAGCCGGGCAACAGCAAACGGGGAGCGAGTAAGCAGTGGCGCGTGCGACCGCTGTCCTACTCCATCCCCACCACGCAGCACGGCGACACGCTGTTCTTCACGCTCGACCGTCCCCGATATCTGTCCGTAGAGGTGGATGGTGATCTTTATCACAACTTGCAGCTCTTTGCCGACGACACGCACATCCCCTTCTGCCGCTCAGCGGCCGAGGTAGCGAAGGCCTACAAGGTGAAGAAGCGCGATGTTGTGTTCCTCGGTCCCGGCTATCACGAGCTGAACGACTCTCTCGGCGTGAAAAGCGGACAGGTCGTCTACCTCGCTGCCGGAGCTTATGCCAAAGGCTGGCTGTCGGTCTATCGGGCCCACAACGTCCGTGTCGTGGGCAACGGCATCGTCAATCCCGAACGGCAGCACGAGGGCATCATGGTGCGCTACTCCCGTGATATCACCGTCGACGGGCCTCTGACGACACAGATCCCCATCGGAGGCAGCGACAGCGTGGCAGTGCGCAACGCCAAGGTCATCAGCTGGTATGGCTGGGGCGACGGCATGAACGTCTTTGCCTCGAACCATGTCAGTTATGATCACGTCTTTTGCCGCACGAGCGACGACTGTTCCACGATCTACTGCACACGCAAGGACTATCATGGCGACTGCCGCGACATCCGTGTCCACGACGCCGTCTACTGGGCCGACGTGGCGCATCCCATCATGATCGGACTGCACGGTGACATCGAGAAGAACGAAACGATCACCGATGTCGTCTACGATGACATCGACATCCTACAGCAAAATGAGCGGCAGATCGACTATCAGGGTTGCATCGCTATCAACAACGGTGACAACATCCTTGTCGACGGTCTCACGTTCAGCAACATCCGCATTGAGGACATCAGCTTGGGCAACCTCTTCAACTTCCGCGTGTGTTTCAACAAGAAATACTGCCATGCACCCGGTCGCGGCATCCGCAACACCACCCTTCGCAACATATCCTACCAAGGATCTCACGCCGGTATGTCGCTCATCACTGGTTACGACGACAGTCGCACCGTCACTGGCATCCACTTTGAGAACCTCGTCATCAACGGCCAGAAGATCGACGACGACATGCCGGGCAAACCCAAATGGTACAAGACTTCGGACTTCGCCAATATGTTCATCGGCGAGCATGTGAGTGACGTAACGTTTAAGTAGACCACTATGTAAACGACAAAGTCAACCATCTTGTCTTTGCAGAAGCTGGTCATCTTGCCTTGGAAGAATTAAACCGTAGCGTCAAGGATAACTTTTCCTAATCGCGTAGCCGACGTAATCGCGCGTCGACTACGCGTTTTTTGTGCCCTTCCTGCATCGTTACAAGTCCATCTCGTGTGTGTCTAATTCAGATGGACTATGTACAAAAGACTAATAATTAGCGACTTAAATAAAACAGACAAGCGGCTAAAGCAAATGGCGGGAGTTCCGCATCCTTTCCTTGATTTATATCAATTAAAACCTTAACTTTGCAACCGTAAACATCAAATCACGAATAACTAAAAGCTCACAAGATATGGAAAAGGATCAGCCTCAATGCGGCAAGAAACGCCTCCTGGACAATCGCGACATCATCGCCTCTGTCTATACGCAATATGCCAGCGACCTGAAACGTTATTTCCTCAGCTACACCCACGACGTGATGGCGGCCGAAGATATGGTTCAGGATCTGTTTATGAAAGTGATGAATCTGGACGTTATTGCCGAGGACACCACGCACAGCCTTATCTTTGTCATGGCCCGTCGCATGATCATCGACGACGCGCGCCATAAGGCTTATGTACGCAAAGCCGAGCACGATCTCATGCAGACCGCTTCCTGCTACGACAGCTATTCTGTGGTGCGCAAGATGTCGTGCGACGAGATCCGCAGCGCCGAGCAAGTGGCACTCAAGCACATGGCGCCCAAACGCGCCGAAGTCTATGAGCTCTTCCGTCACGAAGAGCTTTCGGCCAAGGAGATCGCCAGCCGCATGGGCATCAGCCGCCGCACCGTAGAGACCCATATCTATCTTTCCACAAAGGAAGTGAGACGCGCAGTGAAGAAAATCATTTAATTACATACTCATTATTTAATACGTATACCTATGATACGAAACCTAATCAGCGCATGTTTGCTGGCAGGTCTGGCCGGTTACGGAACGCCCGCGTTGGCTTCCTCACCCAGCGTCTCTGCCGTAGCACAGCAACAAGCCGTCAAGGGCACCGTGGTCGATGAGAATGGAGAACCACTCATCGGCGTCACCGTACAAGTCATCGGACAGTCGGGAGGCACAGTGACCGACATCGATGGTAACTTCAACCTAAACGTCAAGAAAGGAGCTAAACTCAAATTCTCTTACGTGGGATATGTCGACCAAACCGTAGAGGCAGGCACATCTCCGCTCAACATTAAGTTGCAGCCCAACAACAAAGAGTTGCAGGAAGTGGTCGTCGTGGGTTATGGTACTCAGAAGAAAGAGAGCCTCACCGGCGCCGTGACCGTTGTTGACGCCAAGGCCTTCCAGGACAAGGGATCCGTGACGAGTCCGTTGCAGGCCCTGCAAGGTTCCGTTCCCGGTGTGATCATCACGCGTGGCAGTGGCGCTCCTGGCGATGAGAGCTGGGGCATGACACTGCGTGGTGCTGTATCCACCAACACCGCATCACCGCTCGTCATCGTCGACGGCGTGGAGTACAGCGACGGCATCAACGGTCTGCGCAACCTCAACTCCAACGATATCGAGAGCATCAACTTTCTCAAGGATGCCTCCGCTGCCATCTACGGTAGTAAGGCTGCCGGCGGTGTTGTACTTATCACCACCAAGAAAGCCAAAGCAGGAAAGACCACCATCGACTATAGCGGATCCTTCACGGCCAAGAAGCCGGGCTTACAGCCTAAGCTGATGAGCCTTGACCAGTGGTGCGACGCTGTCGAGACCGCATTGAAAAACGACGGCAGCACCAACACCAACTGGCTGGAATATGTAGTTCTCGCCCGTAAGTACAAAGGACAATACATCGATCTTGACCACAGCGTCAACCCGTTCGGCGGCGCCGGTTTCAAGGATGTGGCTGACTTCGTCTTCTCAGATAACGACTGGCAGAAGACCTTGTGGGGCAACTCCTACAGCACCCAGCACAACCTCAGCCTCTCAGGCGGCAACGACAAAAACATGTTCCGCTTCTCACTCGGCTATCTCTACGACGGTTCACCATTGCAGTGGGGCGACAACAACAACCAGCGTTTCAACCTCCGTATCAACGACAAGCTCTATCTGGCCAACAATGTCTCTCTCACCTCTGACATTGCCTATAACCGTCAGGATCAGGTGCGTCCCACACAGCTCCACAGCGTTCTGTCGTCCTCAACGCCACAGCCGGGTCTGCCCGCCTCCACCATCGACGGCAAACCTTACGCCTGGGGTTCCTGGATGGCACCGAACTGGGTGGCAGAGCTCGGTGGTGACAACAAGTTGAAAGTGTCAGCTATCAACATCAGCGAGAACTTCAACTGGGACATCACCAAGCACTTCTCCTTCGCCGCTACACTGGGTTACAACACTTCCACCGCCACACGCGATGCCGTCAGCAACGCCATCGACTGGTACAACTACTCCGGCACAAGAGTCGTTCTTCACAGTCCTACCCAGGCTCAGAGCTCTTACAGCAACTCGTTCTCCCGCACAGACTACTACATGGGTTCCGCTTATGTCAACTGGCACAACACCTTTAATAAGGACCACAACGTCAGCGTGATGGCAGGTACACAGTACAACTATATGCAGTACAAGTACACCAACGTCACCATCAAGGACATCAACGACCAGCTTGAAGTTCCCAATGGCCAGGGCACACAGTCGCTCTCTGCCAGCAAGTATCACGAGGCCATGCTCTCCTACTTCAGCCGTCTGAACTACGACTACAAAGGTCGTTACCTCTTGGAAGGCTTGCTGCGCTATGATGGCAGCTCCAAGTTCCAGGCCGACAACCGCTGGCAGCTCTTCTGGGACGCCTCTGCCGGTTGGCGTATCAGCGAAGAGAAGTTCATGGAGCCCCTTCGCAATGTGGTCAACAACCTGAAGTTGCGTCTGAGCTATGGTGTCGTCGGTAACCAGAGTGGCATCGACCGCTACGACGGCACACAGCTCTACAACCTCAAGACCGCCAGCGGCGTGCTCATCGGTTCCGGTAAGGTCACCTATATCGACACCAACGGCACCCTCGCCTCTACCGACCGTACTTGGGAGCGCATCCATAACTACAACATCGGTCTCGACTTCGGCTTCCTCAACAACCGCCTCAACGGTAGCGTCGAAGCCTTCTACAAGCGCAACAACAACATGCTTGTCTCTGTCTCCTACCCCGGCATCCTCGGTGATAACGCCCCGAAAGCCAATAAAGGTAAGTTCGAAGCAAAAGGTTGGGAAGGCAATATCAACTGGGCTGACCACATCGGTGACGTGAAATACCACGTAGGAGCCACCCTCACCTACGCCACCAACAAGGTGCTCGACATCGGTGCTACATCCGTGATCTCCGCCGGTTACAAGGATGTTCAGGAAGGCTATCCCCTCCACTCCTTCTTCGGCTACAAGTATATCGGCAAGATTCAGAATGCCGAAATGCTGCAGAAGTACACCGATTACTACTATGCCAACAACTCTGTGGGCTGGACCGGCAAGCTCCGTCTCGGCGACAACATGTACAAGGACGTGAACAAGGACGGCAAGCTCGATCAGAACGACATCGTCTATCTTGGCAGCGACGACCCAAAGTTCTCCTTCTCCTTCAACCTCGGTGCTGAATGGAAAGGCTTCGACATCAGCGCGATGTTCCAGGGCGTGACGCGCCGCACGATTTTCCGCGACAGCAACGGTGGCCTGAACTCCTGGCGTGTGCCTATGCAGGCTATCTATCTCAACACCACAACGCAGAGCATCGGTGACACATGGAGCGCAAGCAATCCCAACGCTTACTACCCCACCTACTCCAACATCAAGTGGATCAACGCCTACAACTACCAGATCTCGACATGGAGTGTGGAGAACGGTGCGTACATGCGATTGAAGAATCTCACCATCGGTTACACCTTCCCGTCATCTGTCCTGGCGCATCTCAAGCCGATCAACAAGCTGCGCATCTACCTCACCGGCAACGATCTGTGGGAGACCAGCAAGATTCGCGACGGTTGGGATCCTGAGCAGAAGTGCGAAGCCTACAGCGACTCCGAGAGCACGGTGATCTATAAATATCCGTTCTGCCGCTCCTACACGATCGGTGTGGACCTGTCTTTCTAACCCATTACCATACAATCTAAGCATTATACAGTCATGAAGATTCATTTCAAATATAGTCTGCTTGCCATCGTCGCAGCCTCTCTTTCTTTGCAGAGCTGTCTCGACCTCGATCCTCAGGATCAGTTAGGTGGCGACAAGATGTGGGCCAATGCCACTGAGTACAAGCAGTTCGCCAACAACTTCTATGGTTGGACCCGCGACTTCGGATCCAACGACAACGGCCCTCACAGCGACAGCCGTTCCGATCTGGTGACGTTTGCCACACCCAATGTCTACAGCAAGGGTACTAACACCGTGCCCACCGGCGACGGCAACTACACCAACAACTATGCACATATCCGCCGTTGCAACCTTTTGTTGCAAAACGCAGCCAACTACAGCAACCCTTCGGAAATCGCTGAGTATGTCGGAGATGCTTACTTCTTCCGTGCTTACGCTTACTTCGAACTCCTGCAGATCTATGGCGACGCCATCATCGTCACCGAGCCGATCGACGTCACCTCAGGTCAGCTTCAGGCTAAGCGCAACGACCGCAAGGACGTAGCCCGCTTCATCACGAGCGATCTGACCAAGGCCATCGACCTGCTGCCGAAGTATGCCGACATCCCCGCTGCCGACGACGGTCACGTGAGCAAAGAGGCTGCTGAGGCTTTCCTCTCCCGTGTAGCTCTCTACGAGGGTACATGGCAGAAGTTCCACAACGGTGACGCCACACTGGCTGACTCGCTGCTCAACGTCAGCGCCAAGGCTGCCAAGACCGTCATCGACGGCAAGCAGTTCTATCTCTATGGCACTCAGGGCGCCAGCGTAGCCCTTGGTGACAGCGCACAGAAGTATATGTTCATCCTGGAGAATGAGAAGAGCAACCCCGCAGGATTGCAAAAGGAGTCCAACCACGAGTATATCTTCCGCCGTCTCCACGACACCAACCTCAGCACAGTGGGACTGAACATCACCCACGGATATGTCGACAACGTGATGTGGGTAACCCGCAACTTCGCCAACCTCTATCTCTGTCAGGACGGTCTGCCCATCAGCAAGTCCAAAGAGTTCCAAGGCTATGCCAAGCGCAATTCGGAGTTCCAGAACCGCGACAACCGCATGAAGTACTCCCTGCTCACTCCCGGACAGTACTACTGGACCAACGACAACCCGCACACCACATGGGACTGGGTCAAGGACATCAAGCCCAACGGTGGCAACGGTGTCATCTATGTCGACGGTCACGGCTCAGGCTACAACAACCAGAAGTGGGGTTCAGAGCGTGCAATGACCGACGCGTTGGAAGGCTACGACTATCCTGTCATCCGCTATGCCGAAGTGCTGCTCAACTATGCCGAGGCCGTCTATGAGCGTGACGGACACATCAGCGACGCCGACCTCGACATCAGTCTCAACCTTGTTCGCCGCCGTGCCAACCCCAACATGCCGAAGCTCAGCAACGCTTTTGTCAGCAGCAATGGACTGGACATGCGTGAGGAGATCCGCCGCGAGCGCACCGTAGAGCTCTATCTCGAAGGCTTCCGCGTCGACGACCTCAAGCGTTGGAACACTGCCGTACAGACGATGAACCAGCCTCTACTCGGCGTGAAGTACACCGGCACTGAGTTCCAGAGCAACTGGGGAAGCTCCAACCAGCCCAGCCAGCTCAAGGACAGCGAGGGTTGCCTCATCATGGACGACAACCGTCAGTGGTCTGAAAAGAACCTGCTCTACCCGATTCCTTCCGATCAGCTGCAGCTCAACCCCAACCTGGAACAAAACCCGGGATGGAAGTAATCTCTGTGTTGAGTGATAAATGTTGAATGATGAATTGAGTGATGATTGACATTACAAATTCCAACAATGAACCATATTATGAACCATAATAGATTAAACATATCGTGCGCCAAAGCCGCTTGCGTGGCAATGATGACCCTTGGTCTGCTGGCATCCTGCGGTCAGGATCATGACTTAGGTTCCGAGATGAGCGAGGCGCAGCTCATCAACTCGGTGGAACTCAGCGAGAGTGGAACCATCAAGCTCGCCGTGGGCATGAGCAAGCAGATCACTGCGACATCAAGTCCCGACAACGCTACCTTCAAGGATCTCGTGTGGACTTCCTATAATACTGACATCGCCACAGCCGACAACACGGGTAAGATCACGGGCGTCACTCCCGGTCAGGCTACCGTGCAGATCCGTCAGGACGGCAACCTCGGCTTTCTGGCAACGCTGCAGGTCAACGTCATGCCAGTGGCTGTAAACCTCGGTTTGGAAAAGATCTCGCTCTACGAGGGTACTACCAAGGCACTCGCCGCCCAGCTCAGTCCGGCTGATGCCTACGACGTGCTCTCATGGAAAGTGGCAGACACGAACATCGCCACCATCAAAGGTGACAGCGTTGTCGGTCTGACACCGGGCACAACAACGATCACTGCCACGACCACCGACGGCTCGAACCTCACGGCTACAGTTGAACTGGAAGTGAAGAAAGTGGTACCTGTGACGGGCATCTCGCTCGAAGCTCCGGGCTATGACCTCAACGTGGGTGAGAGTGCACAGATCGGCTGTACGCTGATTCCGGCTGATGCCACCGCTGACCTGCTGACATGGAAGAGCAGCGACGAGAGTGTCGCAACGGTCAACACGCAAGGTGTGGTCACCGCACTGAAATATGGTACAACCACGATCACGGCTACATCTAACAATGGCGTGAGCAAGTCGATGGAGATCACCGTGGGCGAGGGCACCATCAACCAAGACTTCACCACCGGCATCGGCAAGTGGTATCTCGGTCAGAGCGGCAGCAGCTACAAGTACGGCAGCGATGGTCTGGTAGTGACCATGCAGAGCGGATCGAAGTGGCGCGGTGACTTCAACCTCGGTTCCAACAAGAATCCTGTTACCCTCAACGTGGGTACTTACCGCTATCTCGCCTTCAAGATGACACGTCCAGGTGCCTACATACAAAACTACAACGGCAATGGTACCATCGTGCTCGACACGTCTAAGGGTCGCTACGAGCAGAAGAGCGGCAACGGCAACAACCGCTACTCCATCCTCGGCTATGAGGGCAAGGAGGCAGAAGCTGCCATGGATAAGCCGAATGTGATCTACTTCGACCTGCAACAGGGCTTCGGCAACACGCCGTACTACTTCGCTAAAAACAAGACCGAAGGCGGATTGTCAACCTTCAAGCTCCTCGTGGCTGACATCCCATCGACCTATGGTAGCACCTACACGCTCTACTGGGTACACGCTTTCAAGACGCTCGACGAGATGAAGGCCTACGCAGCAAAACACTAAACCTTTAACACGTATCAACTATGAACAAGATATTTTCTATGATCGCGCTTGCAGCCACGGCACTCTTTGCCACGGCTTGCAGCAGCGAGATCCCTGATGGCGACGCCAGCTACTTCAACAGTCTGCCTACCTACGACTCGCTCATCACCACCAAGAACTATCTGCCCTTGCAGCATCCCTGTATGCTCCACACTGCCGCTGACATCAGCCGTGTGAAAGGCAACCTCACAGCAACGCCCTGGAAAGAGGCTTACGAGCACCTCCAGCAGAGCGCCTACGCACAGAGCACTTACACTGAGGGCACCGCTGCCCTGCTCGACGGTTATCTCAAGCGTATGGATACCAAGAACTGGAGCGGAAAGTATAAGGACTACAACAACTACACGGCGCTCATGCGCGACGCCGCCGCCTCGTATCAGCTGGCTCTGCGCTATCAGCTCTCAGGCGACACGCAGTATGCCGACGCTGCCGTGAAAGTGCTCAACGCCTGGAAGAACAACTGCAAGGGCTTCTTGAAACTCGGTGGGTACACCGACTCGATTCCTGACCCTAACGAGTTCCTCATGGAGATTCAGGCTCACCAGCTGGCCAACGCCGCCGAACTGCTCCGCAACTACGATGGTTGGCAGCAGCAGGACTTTACTGAGTTCAAGGCATGGATGAAGAACACGTTCTACTCTGTGGCGCTGCAATATCTCAAGAATCATCAGGGCGGACAAGGCACACAGCACGCCTGGCTCAACTGGGACTTGGCGAGCATGACGGCAGTGCTCTCCATCGGCATCCTCTGCGATGACAACTTTGCCATCAACTTCGCCATCAACTACTACAAGAACGAGCAGGGGATGTTCACCGAGAACGGCAACGTGCTCAACGCCATCCCATATCTCCACAAGGATCCGGACTCCGACGAGATTCTCGGACAGTGTCAGGAGAGTGGTCGTGACCAAGGCCATGCCACACTGTGCGTCGCGCTCTTGGGTTCTTTCTGCCAGATGGCCTACAACGTCGGAGAGGACCTGTTCGCTTACGACGACTACCGTGCACTGCACATGGCAGAGTATGTGGGTAAGTACAACCTCTACACCGACGAGAACTTCCAGAAGGCCAGCAACACGCAGAACGGATTTGCCGACAGCGACTTCCAGTATCGTTCCGACACATTCCCCTACACGGCTTACAGCAATCCTTCGCAAAGTTGTCCGACAATTGCCACTGCCCAGCGCGGCACAAAGCGTCCGGCATGGGAACTCTTCTATGGCTACGCCAAGACTCACAACCTCTCTGCCATCTACTGCCAGAAGTGGGTTGAGCAGCAGCGTAAGTACAACGGCTATGGTGACGGCGGCGCCGGTGACTACGGACCAAACTCGGGTGGCTTCGACCAGCTTGGCTACGGCACGCTGATGTTTGCAAGATAAAAACAACAAAACCCCAACACAGCCTCACCCCCAACACAGAGGCTGTGTCAAAAGTCCATTTTGAGCCATCTTCGAATTTAACACATTAAAG
>DAWDCC010000093.1:0-10458 GCA_052355365.1 Prevotella sp.
TCGGCATCGCGAAAGGATTTTTATGCGGTTTTCATTTTTAGCGGACACCAATAAAGTAAAAAGAGTAAGCAACCCTTTCTATCAGTTCCTGCCGATAATACCTGTTTGCGTGTCCTTATTGTTAAGTTTGCGCTGTGCTTCTTTGTAGCTCCTGCCGTGACCGAACTTCCACATGAAGTTGAGGGTAATGAGGTTGCCGAGGGTCTTACTGCGGAGCTCATAGTCCTTGTGCATATAGCGGTTGAGCAGGTGGGAAGACATTGCCTTGGGATTGGCCATGAAGCAATGGTCCCACGTCAAGGAGACGGAGCAGGCTCCGGCCTGATAACTGCATTGCAAAGCCGGTATGCCGTAGTTCCAACCCAGGTTCTCGCCTTCGAGGAAGCGAAAGCCATTGTCGGCTTGTGCCGTGAGCGTCCAACGTCCCAGGTAGGCTTGCAGGCTTCCGCCCACCATCCAGAAGTTATGAAGATGGGTGTAGTCGTCGCCAAAGTTGAAGTAGCGGAAGAAGCCACCGTTGACATTAGCCACAAGTTTATCCGGGACGATGGTGTAGGAGAGGTTGTCGGTAAAGTATAGCATCTTGAAGCCCCGCTGATTGCGTTGGGTGTAGACAAACCGGTTGTCATCGGTACGGAAATATGCAGCCATGTTGCAATGGGAATGGTCGCGATAGTCAGCCATCAGCGTGTTGTTCCATCGTGATGAGGAATAGTTGAAACGCAGTGTATGCTCGTCACAGCGGTTGGGCTTGAGGTTGGGAGACCCCATCGTCCACTCACGTCCATTGGTACGAATAGTAGCATCACCAATCATCGCTATGCGGCTGAAGAAACCATACTGCTTAAAGTCATAGCTCAGACTCAGTCCATGACCGAAGTCATAGACCAGCGTGGCTTTGGGACGGAAGAGATTGAAATTGTAGTGTGCCTCACCCTGGGTATAGCGTTGGTTGCTCATGCCAAGGCCAGCCACATAGGTCAGCGCCCCGAGGCGGCCCTTGAGTTGGGCAAAGCCATAGACATAGTGATTATGAAGTCGGTTAATGGCATCGACATCGTCGGTGTAGCTGTTGCGCGTGTATTTGAGTTGGTAGTTAGCACCCAATGACAGCGTGAAGGGTTTGAGCCGGTTCTCGTAGATGACTTCGCCGATGAGTGACGACGTGTTGCCCTTGACATGGTAAGCGTAAGGACCGCCCTCATCTATAAAGTTATAGGCATATGTGTGGATGTGCGTGCCCACCACATTGGCCGTAATGCTCTGGTGGCGGCTCAGCTTTCTGGCGAAATAGAGGTCGAGAACCGGAGAGAAAGAGCGGTCGCGGGAGAAGTTCTTCACATCCGTGCCATTGACGTCGGTGCGCATATCGTCGCCCGGACAATGGTTGAAGTCGACAGTTAACTTGGCCTGCAAGACATTGCCGAGCGTGTCAGCCCGATTATATTTCAGTGCTACCGTGTTGCCAACCGCTCTACTCCTGTGCTGCTTATCCACACGCGAGACGATGTCGTGCGTGCCGTCGGTGAGCAGGTAATCGGTGAGGGTGCGTGCTTTCTCGTTGCGGTTGTCCTTGTAGAAGAAGTTATAAGTCAGCGCCCATTCCGATTTACCTCTGTTGACTTTGGCATAGACCATGTCGTCGCTATAGCGGGCCAGCGCCTGCGTGAGGTCGGTGCCAAGCTCGTATCCTGCGTCACTGCGCCGTGTGTGGATGTCGATGACGAAGGCTACGTCCTGACCATAGCGCACGCCGGGATTGTCGATATAGTCAATAGAGGTAACGAGTTTGGGATCGATTGCCATCAAGTCGGACTTTGACGCAATGGCGCCGTTGATGCGCAACTGCACCTCGCCACGGTTGAGGCGGTCGGCAATGGTATGGCGCACAACATCCACCTGAAGTTGAGGGAGACTGAGAAGACGGAGAAGGGCATAGCCATTGGAGGCACTTGTGCGCTGAGCCGCCGACGGGATGATATGGCGTCCGTCGGGACGGAAGGTCACACGTGCCGCCTCCACGGTAACGCCCTTGAGCACTACCGCCGTGTCTGCCGGAGAGGAAGAGGAAGGCTTGGTGCTGCCATGGTTTTGTGCATAGCCCACCGTCACCGCGCCAAACGTAAGGATGAGGAGAAAGAAAATCTGCTTCATATCTTTGCTGTTTGTTTTTGTTGCAAAGATAGGAAGCTAATGGCTAAGCGCCTAAGAATGAGACTGACATCTGTCTGACAATTGATATTTACCGCCTCTTTCCGTCGTAATGGTGAGGTTACTGCTCTTGTCGAGTACAGGCTTCAACCGTCGGATGAGCGTATAGAGCGTGTCGCTGGCATCGGGCTTCTTCGGCCAAAGCGCCTCGCAGATGTCCTCCTTGCGCAAGCTGTGCTGCTCATCAGCGAAGAACATCAGCATCAGTTGGCGCTGCATGGCGGTGAAGTGGACAGGCTTCTGATGCTCGTCGTAGAACGTCTGTGTGGCTTCATCAAGGCGCAGACCGCCAAGGCCTCCGGCAATCGCCACGACCCGACGGCGCATCCACATCAGTGAGCCTGCCAGCCAAAGTAGCGATAAGGCGAACAGCGACAGAGGCATACGCTGGTCAGAGAGGGCCAGCACCGAAGCCACGGAACAGTTGGCATAGCCCCGGAAGGCTATGCGATGTTCTCCACGGCCCCACGTCATCTTGCTACTGGCAACCGTCTTCGGATCCGCATCCTCGGCATAGCACACCAAGGAATGGTGACGGAGCACCGCCAGCCGCAGATTGCTGCGATAGTCACGGATGGTGTCGGGGGTGATCCACGCCTCTTGCTTATGGCGCAGCGTCTGAGCCAAAGCTTGATTCATGTCGGCCACCATCTCCTCTTCAGCACAACGATAGCTATGCATGCCTGCCCACACGGAGCAATACAGTAGGGTCACAAAGACCACGATAGTATAGAGCGGTTTCATCGTTGAAATATCAAATTAGTGTTTCAATGATACAAAAGTAAAGAAAAAAAAGCAAAAACGCAAGAAGAAAGCTATATTATAATGAGAAAAACGTATCTTTGCAACAACAATACTATCAATCCAACAAACATGAAAAAGATATTATTCATCATTGGCTCACTGCGCAAGCAAAGCTTCAACAGAGAGTTGAGTGAGATGGTCAAGGGCATGCTCCAAGGCAGAACCGAAGTAACAGAACTGGATTACTCTCAAGTGCCATTTATCAACCAAGATGAAGAATACCCAGCTCCGCAAGCCGTTACCGACGCACGCAAGGCTATAGCAGAGGCTGACGGCGTCTGGATCTTCTCGCCGGAGTATAACTATTCCTATCCCGGGCACGTGAAGAATCTCATCGACTGGCTCTCGCGCCCCGTTGATCCTGCTGACCGCAACGCGCCGACAGTGCTTGCCGGAAAGAAGATCACGCTCACAGGAGCTGGCGGTAAGGCTGCCACAGCTGGATGCCGTAAGCTACTCACTACGCTGCTCACCGTGCTGAAAGCCGACATGATGACAGAGGGACAGACGGGCATCGCACTCAACATAGAGGCTTGGACCGAAGGCCGCATGATCCTCACCAAAGAACAGAAAGCACAGCTCGCCAAGCAAGCAGAATTGTTCCTGAAGTACATGGGAAAATAAAGGACCCTCTCTAGCTCTCCCTAAAAGGGAGAGAATAGCAATACCAAGACCCTCTCTAGCTAGAGAGGGGTCTGTTTTTTTCTTTTCTCTTTTTCTTTTTCTTTTTCTTTTCTTTCGTTTCTCTGTAGCTTTTTGAAAGAAATAGCGTCTAATGGGTGTAACAATTCTATAAAGACAATGGCAACAAAACCATCAGAACAGAAGTTTGCCCAACTCGTCAAGGAGCAGAAGAGCACCATCTACACGGTTTGCTATATGTTCTCCAAGGACGAGGACGAGGTGGCTGACCTTTTCGAAGAGGTGCTCGTCAACCTCTGGAAAGGGTTTCAAGAGTTCCAAGGACGCAGCAATCCACGCACATGGGTCTACCGCGTGAGCCTGAACACCTGTATCTCGGCCGACCGAAAGAAGAAACGGCGGAAGACGATACCACTAAGTATGGACATCAACCTCTTTGAGGACAACGATGCCGACTCACGACAAGTGCAGATGCTCCGCAACCGTATCGCACGCCTCGGACCTTTCGACCGCGCCATCGTACTGCTCTGGCTCGAGAATATGAGTTATGAGGAGATAGGACAAGTGGTGGGCATCTCCACCAAGAACGTCTCCGTCAGACTCTTCCGCATCAAAGAACAACTCAAAAACATGAGTGAAGAATAACCCGAATAAAAACATCACTATATATATAGGGCCTATATATATAATAATGTGTCAAACAACAAAAACTACAGTATCATGAATCCACAAGAAAACAACACCCTCGAAGAGATGCGCCGCCAAATGGCCATCCTGCAAGAGAAGCTCCATAACGAGACCATCGTCAACGACCGCCTGCTGCGAGAGTCGATGAAGCACAACTACTCCAGCATCAACCGCTACCTCAGCGTGGAGGCGACCATTCTCATGCCTATCATCATCATCTTCTTCCCTATCTTCCCCTTGATCTTCCATCTCTCATGGGGACCGGTCATCGCCATCATCCTGCTCTGTCTTGCTGACGCAATCTTTGACTATAAGGTCAACCACATCAAGGACGAGGCTTTTATGGGCGACAACCTCATCCCCACAGCTCTAAGACTACAGCGGGCCAAGCGGCTGAGTACCTTGCAGATGATGATCAGCATGCCTATGATCCTACTCTTGCTTGGTTGGTTCTTCTTCGACTTCTTCCAAAGTATTAATTATGAAGACGAACTGCTCACCTCCACGGCATGGGGAGGCATCATAGGCGGAAGCATTGGAACGATATGCGGAATTATCTTCTCCTTCCAGCTCTACCACAAGCAGCAGAAGACACGCCAGCAGGTCATTGACCAAATCAATGACTTGACGACGGGAAACACTCCGGAGCATTAGTATTTGCTTCTGCGATTGTAGCGCATATAGAAGTTCATGTCGGCGAGGCGCTGCTCGTGCGTGCTGTGCTGACTGAACGCATAATGCTGCTCAGCATCGGGAAGCAAGTCATGGTCGATGAGGTAGTTGACCATGTTGGACGTAGCGCCGTCGGCATTCCACAGGATGTTGACGGCGTCTTCTTTTGCCTCCTTCTCATCGTAGTAAGGATTGTCGGGGTCCTTGATACACTGCTCCAAGTTCTGTGCAAAGAACTGCGGGTCTACCTTGTCGATGGTATCAATAAACATGCAGGGGCTCTCCAATGTGGTCAGTGGGCTGTCCTTGAAAAGGCTATCGGGATATTTCAACTTCTCCTGAAGATACTGCTTCATCTCTGCTGCATCCTTGAAGTAAACAAGCCGATGACCATCTGTATCTTTCAGCAACATCTCGGCTGTCATCAGTTTCGTACCAGGAAGGATTATATCACGTTGTCTTGCCTTGGCCTTCTCGAAATCGTCATCGTTGAGCTGCAAAGGTACCA
The DNA here is from genome assembly GCA_052355365.1 of Prevotella sp. Classification (GTDB taxonomy): domain Bacteria; phylum Bacteroidota; class Bacteroidia; order Bacteroidales; family Bacteroidaceae; genus Prevotella. Next base: position 5,525 of record DAWDCC010000093.1, read on the forward strand.
ACACACCGTTGAGCCGCCACTCACCTTTATAAAGAACAAAGCTGCCCACACAGCCATTATGCTGCTTGAGCACCTCCGGTTTGAGATTGAGTTCCTCCTGCGACACCTTGATGACTTTGCCATGGGTGTTTTCCATCGTCAACGGGTCGTCGTCGCCCGACGTATATTTATAGGTATCCATTGGCAATACCTCAATTTCCTTCAACACAGAAGCGACGTCGTCGTGTCCTGTCGCCACTGCCAACTGCTGTAGCCACTCATAGGGTTTCAGCGCCAATGGACCTATGCGGTCCTCAAACTTAATGCCGGTGATGATGAAATACTGTTTCATAGAGGGCGTCATGCTTTCGAAGAGCTTCACACGCTTCATCTCCTTGGCCTTCTCCCCCATCAACTTGTTGATCCAGCTACCCGAAGTGATGTAGCATCCGCCCAGCACCCAGTCGAGCACATTGCGCAGTTCGTTGAAGCCCTCAGTGCCATAGTGGAGCATATCATCCATCACCTTCTTGGCATCCTCGTTGATCGGTGCCTGCTCAAAGGCACCGCAGAGCAAACGGTAAGCCTCCTGCCCCATCTCCTGCAACAGGCGGTCGGTTTCAAAGATACGGTCGGGGAACATCTCGTTGGCCACGTCCCACACAAGGTAGCGCACGGCATCGAGACTGGGTTCGTCGGGATAATATTCCTCATCAGCGTGGTACATGGGCACGGGATAGCCGTAGAGCTTCATGCACAGATCAGAGAACGAGTGCCATACGCCCATGTCTGCCACGATGTCCTCGAAATAATTGGTCAACTTGCGGGCCAACACTCTTGTGAAGTTCTTGTCGGGCAAATCCTTGCCAACAAAGCTCCGCAGACTGTCGAAAAGGCGGTTGGCAAAACGAGTATAACAGGTGTCAGTGGTACAGTCACACATACCGGGATGTGCCAAACGGATCTCTTGGGTAGTAATGATTCCTTTCATGGTTTTGGATTGATACTTATTTTTTAGACTACAAAAATAATCATTTGTTTTCTATCAAACAAAACTAAAGAATGAAAAAAAGCAAAAAGCACAAATAACACTGGGCAAAGAAGAAAAACAACGTTACGAAGCACCATACTATACAAATGCGATAGTTTTAGAAACAAAAAGCAGTGCTGATGCAAGAAAGAATATGTAACTTTGCAAAAACTAAGAACGCAACAACTGAATAAGAAATGAACAACTGCTTAAACTATCTCACTACGTTACTCCTTCTCTGTTGGAGTCTCGTAGCCGCAAACGCCAAGACCGACGAAATGCGGACCGTCACAGTAGACGGGGCGACACGCCCCTATTGGCTTTATGTCCCCGACAAGGTTTCTGCCTCCGCTCCCCTGGTACTGAGTCTTCACGGCACCGGTGGTCACGCTACCGACAAGTCGCCGTTCCGCACATCGGTTGCCGACCAAGTAGGCTGCATTGTTGCCTATCCTCAAGGCGAGAATATTTTCTTCCCCGTCTTCGGCTCTACGCTTCCGGGATGGCATGCTACGGGAGAAGACAACAATGACATCGATTTTTTCAAAGCAGTCATCAACGACATAGCATCCCATTTCTCCATTGACCGGAAGCGAGTCTACTGCTGTGGCTTCTCCAATGGTGGTATGATGACCTATACAGCCGCCTGCGTGTCCAGCGATGTGTTTGCAGCTTTTGCCTCCATCAGCGGTTATCCGATCAACGAGTTTCATCTTCATCAGTCAGGCTCCCGTCCCGTACCTTTCTTACACATACATGGCAAGGCCGACGACTTCGTGCGCTATCGCCACATGCCAGTCATCGTAGACAACATGGTGGCCCGCAACGGATGTAATCCCATGCCGAAGAAGACACGCGGGAACGGCTACGACAAGAGTGTGTATGAGGCTGCGGAGGGCTGTTTCCCTTATATCTACTACGAAATAGACAATATGGGGCACAACGACTTTACAACGCACACAGAAGACGGCAACTCAGCCATGACGATGTGGAAGTTTATGAGTCAGTACTCCCTCGACAGTCCCTGCGACACTACGCTTGTATGGGAGCCACACATCGAGGCAGCAGAATGGGATCCTACCGCACACGGTTTCGTTCTTAACAATGGCACGACGCTCCTTAGCTTTGGCGGTGAGCAATCGACATGGGACAACCAAAACGTCTATCACTCCCTGCAGCTCAGAGCCGGGCACTATCGGATAAGCTTTCATGCTGAAGGCAATACATCCGCTCGCATCACAGTACAACTGAAAAGCATAGCAGACGGAAAGACATACCTCGACAAGACGATGAGCTGTGGTGATGTCGCCGTCGACTTCAGTCTAGACAAAGACTGGGCCGAATACCAGCTCACCATCCTCCGCTCCTCCGCCATGGCCGTAATCAAGCTTTCAGATCTCAGCATCCACACGGTGAAGACTTCTACGGGAATAGCCGCCATCAAATCAAGCAACTTGCCAGCTCGCTATTACACGCTCAGTGGCAACAGAGCCAACGCGTCTCAGCGTGGGATGATCATCAGACAACAAGGTGGAAAGACGGAAAAGTTCATTAGGGAATAACAACAGCAAACAAAGAATAGGTAGAGCAACAACTCACCATTATATTTCACAAACCAGCCTTCCCAAAGGCATCATGGCATTGATAAGACTCACCTGCCGAAAGTGATCCCAGTCCTCAGCCTTGATGTCTTGTTCCGTCAGTACACCTGCATCGAGCAACGACTGACGCATAGTACCACGGAGCAGAGGTTGGCGGGGCGTCACCCATTGACTTCCGTCAAAGAGGGCGATATTGGAATAGGAAGTGTCGGTGAGCAGTCCGTTCTTGACGATGACCACCTCGTCAGCCTCTCCACGTTGGGCCGCCAAAGCCTCAAGACAGCGACGGTCGGCGCTCTTATAGGCATAGTCAATGTCATTGCAGAGGACAAGACGCAGACGGGTGATGTGGCGGATATGATACTCGTCAGCCTTGACAAGAGTAATACCGCTTGCATCGTATTCCACATGCACTTTCCACGTGATGTCAGCAGGCCACTTGCGACTCACCAATGCAGAGGCAAGCGAAGGGACTGGCACATGGGGAAAGAAGCGTTGCATGGTGTTGGCCATGCGCTGCTGATGATAGCTAATATTGTGGGGCACACCCTCCTCTACTCTGATAGTTTCAACAAATGGGCACATAGGTCTTCTCTTTGATTTCCTGATATTCTTTTTTCCAGTCACTCTTAGCCGTAATGCCTCCTCCTGCCTTGAAAAACAGTCGATCCTCTTCCTTGTCGATGAACCGGATGAGCACGCAGCTGTCCATCTGTCCACGGTCGCAGATACCTGCCACCCCCGTGTAGAAGCCACGCTCGTAGCCTTCGGCCTCTCGGATGATGGCCATGGTCTTGGGCTTAGGCGCTCCCGTGATCGACCCTGCAGGCAACTGAGCCATAAGGATGTCACCAAGATGACGACGATAGTCATCCGGCAGCTGCCCGGCGATCTCTGAACTCGTCTGCAAGATGGAACCATTACAAGTCTCCAAACGCTCTACGTAGCGATAGCGACGCACGCTCACATGGTCGGCTACGCAACTGAGGTCATTGCGAATCAGATCCACGATCGTCGCGTGCTCGGCCGCCTCCTTGACATCGGTGAGAAGCGTTTGCTCGGCATTGGGCACATTGCAACTGATAGTGCCTTTCATGGGATAACTGCTGATGACACCATCTTGGATACGCACAAACGTCTCGGGAGAGAAACATACGAAAATGTCTTTGACCCACAACCGGTATCGTGCTTGGGAAAGCAGGAAGATGTCGTGTAGCGAGAGGTTGGTGTCCAAGGGTATTCGGCACGTCAGATTAGCAAGATAACTATTGCCTGCCAGCATATTGCGATGGACAATCTCGAACTTCTCTCGATAAGCTTCGGGAGTGAGCGGATGGGGCTGCCAAACAAGTGACACGGCCTTCGCCTTCTCGTCGGGCGCATTGCTGTATCCGGGAAAAGCATAAAGCAGCTCGTCTGCCGATAGCTCATCAATAGGCTCCACAAGCCAACGTTGATGAAGATAATCGGTCAGAAAGAAGAAAGGACGGTCGCCAGTTCCCCAAGCGTTGAGCCTGCTCACCGCCTTTTCCGTATCAATCCACTGCAAGTCCATCCTCCTTCTTGATGCGTTTCTCCTCCTTATTAATAATAACAGTCAACAGATGCCGGCAACCATCTTCGATCAAATCCAACGCCAATTCGAAGTCGGAGCCGTCGCCATAGTAGGGATCAGGTACAGAATGGGCCGCAGGATGGTCGAGAAGATAGTCCGACATCCTGATGATCTTATCACGGTCAGCCTCAGACGAAGCCTTGGATGCGATGGCGCGATAGTTGTCCTCATCCATCACCACGATGCGGTCGAAAGTGCGGAAATCGGTCTTGGCATTGAACTGCCGTGCAACATGACTAATGTCCAACCCTCTCCGAGCGCCATGTTGCCGCATCCGACGGTCGGGAAGATCGCCTACATGCCAAGGGCCAATACCAGCCGAATCGATGAAGAACCGGCCTGACAACCCAGCCTCATCGATATCGCGCTGCATAATGGCATGGGCTGCCGGGGAGCGACAAATATTACCTAAACAGATAAACAGCAATGCTATTTTCCTCTTTTCGTGATTCTCTTTTGCCATGATTCGTTTGCGATTCTCTATTCTGATGGTTTTACGACTGCAAAGGTAGGCATTTATTTCGGTTCAGCCACCCTTCCATGTTTGCTTTTGAACGATTTTAAACTTCAAAGGACTCCATAGCTCTCCGTACGTTTAGGAAGCATCGATATGATAGTCCATTTTTCTAAAATAGTAACTTCCGAAATATTTTTAAATGAATATCCGCAATCATCCAAATCAGTAGATTCTATGCTTGAAACTCGTCCT
>DAWDCC010000094.1:0-10357 GCA_052355365.1 Prevotella sp.
CACGAAAGTAGGAGATAAGCACCTATGATTAGTGTTTACCTCCTACTCGATTTTGTCTTTACTAAGAGCCTTAGACTTGTTCTAAAGCTTCTTGCCCGTCCTTGTGGGTTTCTCCATTCCCTCCCCATGGGGAGGGCTAGGGAAGGGCCGGAAGGCTAGTGGGCTTTGGCTTAGTGACTTTGTTCTTTTTACTCAGCCACTTGCACTGTAGCGCGACGGTTGAAGGAGACAGGAGACAGCTCGTCAACACCACCCTTGCCGACGGTGTTGATGTTAGAGCGGTCTACACCCATCTTCACGAGCTCGTCAGCAACAGTAGCTGCACGACCCTCAGAGAGCTTCTGGTTGATCTCTGGAGTACCGGTAGCGCTGTCTGCATAACCAGTAACGTTCAGCTTGCTGCCGTTCTCCTTAGCATACTGGGCGACAGCCTTCACGTTGACAAGATCCTTCTGGGAAGCGATGTCGGTGTGGTTGATGTTGAAGAAGACAGACACCGGAGTGGTGACGAAGTTCTTGACAGCCTTCGGGGTCTCTTTGGGCTGCTCGCTGAGGAGCTTCTTCAGACGTGCGTTCTCGGCATTGGCATCGTCGAGCTGACCCTGGAGAGCGTCGAGCTGGTTCTGATACATAGCCTTCAGAGCGTCTACGTCAGGCACTTTGTTCCATGTGCTCTTGCCCAGGTTGAAGGTCAGACCCACCTCGGCATAGAGGTGATTGTCCTTGTCTTCCCATCCACGCAGATCGTGCGTGTTACCTTTGAAGTTACTGCTTGCGCTGTAACCGTCGAAGTCTTCCTCCATACGGTTCCAGCCACCTTCAACATAGACGTTCATCTTGTCGCACAGGCGCCAAGAGGACTGCAAACCGACGCTCAACTGCATAGCGTAGAGGTTGGTCTTGCAGTTGCGGGAGAAACCACCACCGGCAAAGGGAATCACGTTCCACACACGGTTGGGGTTGTAGCCGAAGAGCAGGTTGCTCATGTTGAACATTACGTGCTCGTTCAGTGTCCAGAATTTCATGCCGTTGCCAGCGTTGTTGCCGTCAGTGACAGCCTTGCCCCAGATACCCTGCAGTTTAGTGCGGAGTCCGATGCCTGGAGTAAACCACTTACCGATAGCGACAGAGGCGCCCGGGTTACTGCGGAACTTCTTGAACGGGCTCTTAGACAGACCCAGTCCGTGCTCCTCGTTGCTGTACCAAGCACTCCAGTCAACACCACCCTGGATAAACCAGTTGCTCCAGAAAGAGTTGGTGGCCACGCTGTACTTCTGTACGGGGGTTGTCTCCTGAGCCTGAGTGCCCAAGGCGAAACCGGCAAAAGCCAATGCAATGAATAACTTTCTCATAACTTTAACTATTAATTAATTAATTGATTGGTAATCTTGCGATATTAATCCTTTAGTTTACACATACTATGTGTGCAAAGTTAATAATTTTTTTCTTATGATGTCGTTTTTTCTCCTTTTTTTTTGCATTCTCCCCCCTATTTTTACGTGTAAGAGCCTAAGTAATGGTGTTTTTTGACCATATCCCGCTTTTATGCTGGGCTTTTTATCCAACGGTCACAACGAAAAACGCACCGGGGTGTGGGGCCCCCGGCGCGATGGATATTGAATAGAAAGATCAAGAGAAGTCTCTGCTATTTCCTTTGTTTGTCTTGCTCATCTTATTTCTTGATGAACAGTTTCTTACCATTGATAATATACACACCAGCCTTTGTGACGTGCTCTACGCGACGACCTTGCAGGTCGTATATGACCTTCTGAGCATTGGTGTCAGTGTTGATCTCACGGATACCTGTGAGTGTAGTGTTGATGCTATATGTTCTTTGAAACGAGTCATTGACGGTGCATTCAGAAGACTTGATGCTGCTCGGGTTGTTCAGATACTTGCCATAGTTGGAGTCACCGAAAGCACCCTCTGGAATCTTAAAGGTATAGTCGGTTGTTCTGACATGTACCATGTCGATAGGCTGATCCCACACAAGTTTGAGCGCATAATTGGTGTCGTCGGTATGCTCAGGATCTGCTTCGAAATGGCCATAGCCAACGAGACTGTTGTTGTTGAACTCAACAAGCTCAACTCTTGCTTTCGGATTACCGACAAGGCCAGTGGTCTGCTTGCGGTCGATGAGTACGATGTACTGGCTGATATAATCCTTAGGATATTCAGCCTGTGAGCCACTTTCTGCCGGCAGCTTCTCCCACTGCAGATAGTGCTTGAAGTCTGAAGGCGTTGGGGTTGGCGTCGGATCAGGAGTAGAGAAAGTGCTCAGTGTGAAAGTCTCTGTCAACTCGTTGGAAGTGACTTGCTTGTTGTTGTTAACAAAGCTGAAGGTTCCTTTCGGGAAGACCAGCTTGTAGGTGCCTTCCTTGGTGATGCCGCTGACTTTGACTACGAAGTCCATGTCAGAGTTCTTCAAAGGTGAGATCGTGGCAGAGGCACCGTTGACGGCTTTGCCGTTCTCGTCGGTGACAGTCGGCACGACGCCGTCTTTGAGAGTCACACCATTGTTGTGGGTGAAGCTGAGTCTCATCTCCTCTGAAAGACTCTTGATGGTGCTGGGAGTGAAGGTGACATCGACATCTACACTCTCCTCGGCAGGCTTGGTGCTCTCTTCGAAGACGAAGGCGTTGGAAAAATCCTTCTGGAAGAAAATAGCAGAGTAGTCGGGGGCTGATACGGGCTGTTCGACTTTTTCAGAGAAATCGATCAAAGCGTTGACATAGGCATCTGTGCCGTGTTTTTTCTTGCCTAAGTAGCCATTGACGAGGAACTTGCCAAAGGTAAGTGTGGCGTCGAGCTTATCAGAAGTCAATCGTTTCAGAGTGAGATCATTGACGGAAGCCAAGTAACTATCGGTAACATTCTTGTCGCTTGTCAGGTCGTAGCCCGTGCTGTTCATCAGCACGTGCAGATACTTACCGTCGAGTGTGGAGAATGCCACTTTGTTGCTACCCTTGGCTTCTACCTTGAAGGCATAGGCGTCTGTAGCTGATGTGGAGAGTTTGACAGCTGAGCCGTCGTAAGCGAGATAGAGCTTCTTTCCCTCACTGTTGACGCCATAGATCTTATAGTACTTGCCGTCCTTGGGCAGGGTCACGTTAGTCTCCTTGTAGAAGTTGGCCATAGCCGTCTTCAGATTGTCGTCAGAAGGCGTTGTCTCGGCATTGACGAGGTCGGAGAGAGCCTTGCGTGCCTCACTGTCTGCAGCAGGATAGCCCACTCCGGTGATGGCCAGCAACGACTTGACGGCCTTCATCGTTTCTGTGTCGGGCTCCTTGCTGGTGACATTCCATGTGTAGGTCACCTCTTTGTTCCAGTTGTCGTATTCCGGCACGTTGTAGAGCTCATTGTGGACAAAGCCCTCGGGGAGCGTCAGCGTCCACGTGCCCTCGTCAGTGACGTCCTTGCCGCCGTTGATCGTGCCGATGATCTGCTTGGCATCTGTCTCAGATTTTTTAAATGTGATGCCAATCTTTGCCTTGCCGTTGAGCAGTAAAGCCTGTCCGTCGCTCTTCACCGTGCCGACTGCATCCGGGAAGGTGATGGTGATGGTGCTCTTCAGCGACTTGCCTACGTAGCCTTCTGCCGGGTCTACAGCGACGGGATTGAACTGTGCGCGATCCTTTTTCACCGTGAAGGTATAGCTCAGTGCCGTGTTGGTGTATCCTTCAGCGTCCTCAATCATATTGTTAGGAATGCTGATGGTGTAGCTTCCTTCATCAGTGAGCGCATTGCTCACGCCGAGCGTCAGTGTAGAGCCGCTGACAGAAGCGTTGAGGCTCTGCGTCTTGCCGTCGGGTGTCTTCTGCGTGGCGGTACCGCCCAAGAGGGAGATGCTCCTGCCAAAGTCCAGACCGAAGGAAGAGAAGCTGCTCACTGTAGCACCGTCAGCAATGGTAGTACTGGTCGGTGTCAGCACATCTGCCTTTGGAGAGTACTCAACCGTCACAGTGTTGAAATGGGCTCCAGTGCCGGATCCGCTCACAAAGAACGAGACGCTGTGATAGGTTGCGCCGTCGGCCTTCCACTGGCAGCAGAAATCACTGCTGGCAGTATTGAAGGTTCCGCCTTGGCCTTTTTCTATTCCAAAGCCGCCCTGTATGCTGCCTTTGCTGACAGTGACGGAGAGAATCTTCACGCCTGAACCGGTCACGACCATACGACTGTTGTCGCTCATGTCAAGTGTGTAGTATGTGGTGGTGTTGCTGCTGGTATGCTTGGCCAGCCAGTCTCCTGAGGCGTTGGATTCATCATTGAATTTCAAGGTGATATCACCCGAGGTGAAGCTTACGTCGGACACTTTGAGAGATGAGCCATCAGACGTCTCGAACGCAGAGGCAGGGTAGGAAGGAGACAGCGACCAAGGAGCAGAGAAGCTGAACGTTTCCTTCTTGACGGGAAGAGCCCATGCTCCTATGGAAAGGAATAGGGCGAAGAACAGTAAAACGTGTTTCATTGTTGTTAGGGATTATCTCATGTCTGGGTCGATTTCGTCTTTCTGTGTCTTGACACAGAGCTTCCACGTGCCGTCGACTTTGACGGGATTGAACATATAAGCTGTTTTGGCTGGCTCACCGGTGCCGGTCTGCTCAGCTTTGGCCCATGTTACGTTGTATCGTACGTCGTTGCAGCCCTCCAACTGGAAGGAGAAGAACTGACGGCTGTAGTTCAGTACGGGGAACATGCGGAAGCGACGGCGGAAACGGTCTGCGGTCTGCTTGCTCAGCGGCTTCACCTCTTTCGTGGAATCATTGTATTCATAGAGGCTGGAGAGCACGCGGTCTATCTGTCCGGCTTTGAGCTGAGCCATGGCATCGTCACAAAGCTTGAGCATTGTCGTGGTATCCTCATGGTTGAGTGTGCTGCGGAACTCGGCGACGCGCTCCTCGCGTGGCTGTTTTTTGTTGGAGCAAGAGGAGCAAGAGGCGAAGAAGCCAAACGTCAGCAGTGTACAAGCAAAAAGAATGTATTTCTTCATGATGGAATATATTTAAATAAGAAAAGAGGGTGTGCCTGCTCTTTAGTAGACACACCCTCCTGATAAGAGCTTATTCAGCTTCGAATGTTTTCAATGAATTAGTTGCCTTGTGTACGTACGACCTTTACGACGAGCGTATCATAGAAGTCACCCCAAGTGTAGCTGATGGTTACAGGAATCTTCAGAGTGAAGTCGGTGACGTTCTCACCGTTGTTCTTGTAGTAGATAGCACCGAACACGCCCTTGTTAACCTCGATGTACTTCAGCAGGTCTGCGTTCTTGCTTGCTGCATCGTACTGAGAGAGGTCGAACGTGAACTTGTGGCTACCCTTGTTGATAGTATTCTGACCATCGTAAGTGTAGAGCTCAGCCAATTCGGTAACGTTCTTCAGAGCCTCGAACTTGCCAGCGTGATGCATGTCGGTCAACACGTCAGCTGGGTTGACGTTCACGGTGATAGCGTTTACACCATAGTAAGCCCAGAACCACTTGTTAGCGCCTTCCATGCTCTGTCCGCGCCAGTCGAAGAGCTTCACGATATCGCTCAGATAGATAACGTTGCCGTTAGTCTTAGCGTCGACAGCCTCTTTCTGCTCCAACGGGTTGAGGTTGATAGGACGCTGCCAGCTTGCGAGGAATGTACCGTCGCTTACAGGAACAGCTACGCCGCAGTCGTTAGAAGCGATGACACCGACATAAGTGCGGAGCTCCTTAGCGATGTTAGCGTGATCCTTCTCATAGCCGATGGCGTTCAGAACGTCCTTAGCGGGCTGGTTATTGATCAGCTTCAGCTCACCAGTCTTTTGGTCGAGGCTTGCAATCTGAGTGTAGATGCCGTTGTACTCAGCATAGAGCTTGTCGTTGTAGAAAGCACCCTTGTCGTAGTCGATGGCGCAAGCGTTCAGATCCTCAGTCAGAGTAGCCTTGTTGTACTTATCAGTGTGATCCTTAACATACTTGTCATACAAGTGGTTGTAAGCACCGCTGGTGTGACGGTTAGCATCACCTGCTGTGATCGTGTACTTCTTGCCGTTCTGAGCAGTAATCTCGATGTCCTCAGGAACGAAGTAATACTTATAGGTATTCTTGATCTGAGGAGCATTGCCCTTGAATGTGGCTGCGATAGAGTTGTTGAAGAGGTTGATGTTGCCACCGTCGATAGGCTCATGAACATCGTTGACAATTGCGCTCCAGCCGTCGTCAGCACCAGTGGTCTCGTTGTACCAGTAGTTGTTGATCTTCTCTTTCAGAGCGATAGCTGTGTTAGCCTTACGAGTCAGGTCGGTTGTAACCTTCACGTAGATGTACTTGTACTCAGCAATCTTCTTGCCGACAACAGCCTGCTTCAAAACATAGCGGAAGTAGCGTGTAGCTTCAACCGGAGTAGTCTTTGCGTGGTGTGTCAGATTCTCAACTTCCTCAGGAGACAGAGTCCATGTCCAAGTGTGGTTGGTGGTACCCTGAGTGTTAGCAGAGTAGAAGAGGTCACCCAACTCATCCTCAGTATATGTACCGTCAGCATTCTTCTTGTAAAGCTTCAGCTGATCGATAGGATTGCCCTGAGCGTCGTTGCTAACATTCTTCTGCAGTACTTCAGGCTCATACATCGCGTCGAACTCATCCTTGGTAGTACCATTGAGGAGGTCAGTCAGCATGTACTTGTTGAACTGCGACCAGTTGGTGCTCAGACCATCGACAGCGTTGCAGAGGTCGAATACGCCCTTGCCGTCAGGATAAGCAGTCAGCTCAGCAACCTTATCCTCAGGAGCCTTCTCTGTGATGTGCAGCAGGATGTAACCATCGAGCACAACGTCACCGTTGGCATTCTTAACGAGAACCTGTACCAAAGGCTCACGACCGATGGCAGCGCGGTTGTCCTTTGCAGGATTGCCGTTCTCGTCAACGTTGTTAGCCTTCAAGACGCCATTGGCCTGATCTTTCCATGTAGCATACTTGCTGTCGCCGGTCTTGTTGCCGTCAACACTGTAGTCTACGAGGTTGAACTCATAATGCAGACCCCATTCGCGCTCTTCGCCATAATTGAGGGTCTTGAGCTTGAATTCTTTGTTCAGAGTTGTGTAGTCCTGCTCCTGCATATGCAAAGCCAAGTAAGAAGAGAGATCGATCTCGCCGTTGTAGTAGAGCTCAAGAGCTGCACCACGTGAATCCTTAAGAGCCTCAGCCGGAGAATCCCAAACGTGAATCTGAGCGTTCTTGTCTACGAGTCCCTTCTCATCACCGGTCTGTGTACGCTTTGTAGCGTCCATCTCACCGTACATAGGCTTCTGAGACCAGATGATAGCTTCGAGCTTAGCCTGCAGCGGGTTGAGCAGAGCATAGTCAGACGTGATGATGGCGTCCTTGGTTGCGAGCTTGTTGTCCTTAGACTTCACCTGCAGAGCGATCGTGTTGTCCTTCTGATAGGTTGATGAAGTCGGTGTGGGGTTGAGCAACTCAGGACGTTCAATCTTGAGACCAGCGGTCAGGATACCGTTGTCGTTCATGAAAGCATAAGTGCCGTTGTCCTTCTTCTCAGGAGAAGTGACGCCGAGCTTTTCAGCAGCTGCACGGCTCTTGACATACTGTACCTCAGGCTCCAGCACATTGTAACCAACAACATCAGCATACTCAGTGTTGGCGTTGGCTGGGTTCATGTGGTACTGAACTGTCCATGTAGGACCATAGATGAAATCCTTCTCGCCAGAAACAGAGATAGGATCGTTAGGCAGTTTGTTGGACTGATAGTCCGTGATGTCGCCACCGACAGCCTTGCCCTGATGGTTCTTGATGCCACTTGGAGTCTTCTTTACCAGTGTGGTACCGGTGAGGTACGGATAGTTGACAGTCTCGATACCGTCGAGGTAGAGTTTCGGCATGAATACCAAACTTGTCAGGTCGCCGGTCAGAGAGATGACAACGTCATCGCTGTAGCCAGACAGACCGGAGAGGATCAGGTTCTTGGCGTTGGTGTCCAGAGTACCGGTGATCGTACCGTTGCTTGTGTCAGCGAAGGAGATGTCGGTGTCCTTAACCTTCTTGCCGTCCTTCCAGATCTCGAACTTGTGTGTCTGAGCGTTAGGAACATAGTACTCATAGGATGAAGCAGATGTGCTTGAGCCAGCATCGCCTTTGTCACCCTTGTCGCCTTTGTCACCCTTAGTTCCAAGAGCATAGTAGGTGGTCTTGGCGCCATCCTTGTACCAGTAGCCATCGTCGCCGATGGTCCATGCAGTACCTGGCTTGCCGTCAGCACCGTCCTTACCGTCTTTGCCGTTGGTAAGGTTGAATGACTTACCGTCACTCAGAGTCACCGTGACACCATTGTCAGACTGTGCGACATTCGTAATAACCGAGCCTCCTTTGATCAGCTTCTCAATCTCAGCGATCTTGTTGGCATTTGCAGTGATTTGCTCCTGCAGGTTGTTGATGTCGTCATCGTAGTCCTTACAAGATGTCAATGATGTGGCAACGACCGTGAGGGCGCTGAGCATCATCACACTTAAAACTGTTTTTTTCATACGATAAACTTTAATTGAACAACTATTTAAAATAGATATTATAAGTCTACATACTTTTGCAATCTCCGCCGGGGAGACACAACGATGCCTTGAATCGAGATATTACCAAAGCGTGGTGATGTGATTACCAAACTGTGGTAAAGACATTACCAAACTATGGTAAAGACATTACCAAACTGTGGTAACATCACAATTGTTTAACGCATTAGGTTGACTACGACGGGCCTTATTTTTAAAGTTGGTTGACCCGGTTAAACATTACTTTTATTTTTGGTTGATATGTTGATGTAGCTTGGAGACCTGGGGCAAGCGCATTATACACCTTATTATATATAAGCCGTCTATTACTGGGACAAAACTCTATAGGAGCTCTCCTTTTATTTGCTCTATCACCTTTTCATTTGCTTCGTCCACACGATGGGCAGCGATGGCTTCAAGATAGATACGGGTGGTACGCTCCGAGGTATGTCCTAAGGCCGCGCTGATCACCGGCAGGGGCACATGGCTGGCTTGTGCGATGCTCGCCCATGAATGGCGTGCCACATACATCGTCAGTGGACGAGGCAACCCCAAGATCCTGCCTAATGACTTCAGCGCATAGTTCACACGATATTGCATCGTCTTGAAGGCCCGCCGCTCGTCTTCTACACCTCTTTTAATAATAGGGAGCAGATACGGCTGGCCGTCTTCATGGTACCGCACGACGATCTTCTCCATCTCCGGCAACCATGCCATGCTGAGCCGCTGCCCCGTCTTATGCCGCCGGTAGACAAGGATATCCTGCTGGATGTCGCTTCGCCGTAGGTACGCCATGTCGACGAACGACATCCCGCGTGTGTAGAAGCTGAAAAGAAAGAGGTCACGAGCAAGACGTTGCATCGGCTTCTTCGGTTCCATCCTCGCCAGTCTGCTGATCGTCACAGCGTCGAGCGCCCGCTTCGCCGTCTGCGCGTTGCTCGTATAGACAGCGTCGAAGAGACCGTCAGGAAGACTGTGTCCTGCCTCACGCGCCATGTTGCATGCAGCCCGTAGCCGTTTCATGTAAAAGCCGACCGTATTCATCGACAGCCTGTCGCTGCGTAGCTGTGCGTTGAAGTCCGCTATCCACGAGTCATCAAAGAGTGCGTCGGCATCCCCGTGTCTGACCTTCTTCATCCGCCGCGCCGTACTTCGGTAAGTCTCCGCCGTGCGCACATGCCCCTGCCTCTCCTTTTCGTCTGCGACATGCTCCATCCACGCCATCATGCGACCTACTGTCCATGGTGTGTCGCCATGAGCACCGCCCGTGGCGATGGCCGCCGACTTGATGTCGGTCAAGTGAAGTTGCAGAACCAGTGAATCGGCGTGAGAAAAGTACGAACGAGGTACTTCAAATGTTAAAATGTTCCCTTTCATAGTGATAAAAAGATATTGTTGTAACCTATTTTTCGGTTTGTTGATAAAAAGTCGCCCAAAAGTTTTGTTTTATGAAGAATAAACCTTAATTTTGCAGAGTGAAAAGAGGTATATTATGGAGTGATTCAGTAGGACAAGCATAGAAATCTGCCTTAGATGAGAGGATGGAACCGCTAATTTTCAACAAAATTAAGCACCTTCCTTGAAAAAGACAAGATTTTATTTGCGTGTCTTAAGAATTATCCCTATATTTGCCACTGAATTGCGTCTCCCCGGCGGAGATTGCAGTCGATCGATGAACGGTAAAACGTTTCTTAGAGAACGAATTGAGAGTTAATTTTATTAATTATATTGTTTAATTTAAATTTGTCGTATGAGAAAGACATTATTAAGTGTGATCCTCAATTCCGCAACCCTCTTTAAAATTCTCAGCTCATTTTAGCCAAAGTCATCA
>DAWDCC010000095.1:0-10253 GCA_052355365.1 Prevotella sp.
AAGAAAAACGAGTCTTAGAAGGTTATCGCTACAAATTAATCGAAAATTCAGAATATAAAGGAATCACCGTAACTTTGCACCCGGAAATCAGAAACAAATGAATATCAGAAGTATCATCACTGCCGCAGTAGCATTGCTAGTTTCAACGGCATGCAGCGGTGGCGCTAAACAAGAGAAAACTATGTCAGAGAACGGAAAAAGTTTGGTAGTGTTCTTCTCTCATGCGGGAGATAACTATTCAGTAGGAAACATCAAGGTAGGCAACACGAAGATTGTGGCCGGCTATA
Organism: Prevotella sp.; assembly: GCA_052355365.1. Lineage (GTDB taxonomy): Bacteria > Bacteroidota > Bacteroidia > Bacteroidales > Bacteroidaceae > Prevotella. The sequence continues at coordinate 288 of DAWDCC010000095.1, forward strand.
TCAGCGAGCTGGCAGGTGCTGACCAGTTTGAGATTGTGACGCACAAATACGACGGCATGGCCTATACGCCACTTATCAATTTGGCAAAGGAAGAGACCAGAAACGGCGAACTGCCTGAGTACGAGGGTGACGTAGATCTGAGCCGGTATGACACCGTGTTTGTCGGCGGTCCCGTATGGTGGGGCACTTATCCGCAGGTGATGTTCACCTTCTTCAAAAAGCATGTTAACGACCTGAAGGGTAAGACCGTCATCCCGTTCACTACGCATGAGGGATCGGGTCTGGCCAATTGTGTCGAGGACGTGAAAGAGTCCTTCCCCGGTGCTAATGTCACCAAAGGCTTCAGCATCTATGGGCACGAAGTGTGTACGGGAAAAGGAAAAGTTGAGAAATGGCTTAAGGGCTTAGGATATTAATTGAAACTTAGTCCAAAGTTCGAAAATCGTAAATTGCTAAATAGAAAAGATCATATAATGGAAACTCTAAGATTATCAAATGGTGTTGAGATGCCTTTGTTGGGCTATGGTGTATTTCGGGTTTCGCCCGATGAGTGCGAACGCTGTGTGACGGATGCGTTGAGTGTGGGTTACAGACTTATTGATACGGCACAGGCATACTACAACGAAGAAGGCGTTGGCAATGCTTGGCGCAAGAGTACCATCAAGCGCGAGGACCTGTTTCTCGTGACGAAGGTGTGGATTTCGAATGCTGGTGAGGAAAAAGCAGCCAAGAGCATCGATGAGAGTCTGCGCAAGTTGCAGACGGAGTACATCGACCTGCTGCTCATCCATCAGGCTTATGGCGATGTGTTTGGTACGTGGCGTGCTATGGAGAAAGCCTATCGTGCTGGTAAGGTTCGTGCCATCGGTGTCAGTAACTTCCAGGCAGCCCGCTTCTTCGACTTCGCCCATTTCGTGGACGTAAAGCCGATAGTGAACCAGCTCCAATGCAACACGCTCATTCAGCAGACTGCCGTCGAGCCGGTACTCGCAGAGTTCGGAACGAAGATGATGGCATGGGGGCCCCTTGGCGGACAGGGCGTTGACGGCATCGTGAAGAGCGAACTGCTGGCATCTATCGGTGCAAAATATAATAAGAGTGCGGCACAGGTAGCCCTTCGATGGCTCACCCAGCGAGGCATTGTTGCCATCCCCAAGAGTGCCCATAAGGAGCGCATGCAGCAGAATTTCGACATCTTCGATTTCTCTTTGACAGCCGATGAGATGGCACAGATTGCCACCATGAACCAGTACGACACGGGTTCGGTCAATTTCAGCGACCCACAGTTTGTGAAGTATTTAATTGAAACATACGGATAAGAAGAAACAGAATCACGCCCGTTTGGATTATACCGAGCATGAGTATGATTAACGGAATAAAAATTATGGATAATATGAAAAGACAAGTATCAGTATTAGTAGGCACTGGCAGCATCGGGCAGGCCATCATACGTAGAGTGTCGGCAGGTAAGCATGTGGTGCTGGCTGACTATAGTATGGAGAACGCAGAGCGGGCAGCAAAGACTTTGGAGGATGCGGGCTTTGACAGCTCGACCATCAAATGTGACCTTGGCTCTAAGGAGGATATTCTGAAGTTGGTGGAGATTGCCACCAGCAAGGGCGAGGTGACGAATGTGGTGAATGCCGCTGGCGTATCACCCTCGCAGGCTCCCGTCGAGGAGATTCTGCGGGTAGACCTCTACGGCACGAGTGTGCTGTTAGAGGAGTTCGGCAAGGTGATTGCAGAGGGCGGCTCCGGCGTGATAATCTCGTCGCAAAGTGGTCATCGTCTACCCGCTTTGTCTCAGGAGCAGAATGAGGCATTGGCTACAACACCGGTAGAAAAGTTATTGGAACTACCTTTTCTGAAGACTATCGACGACACGCTGAAAGCCTATCAGTACTCAAAGCGGTGCAATGTGCTTCGTGTAATGATGGAGGCTACCCGTTGGGGACGCCGTGGTGCCACCATTAACAGCATCAGCCCTGGCATTATCATCACCCCGCTGTCCAACGATGAGCTGCACGGCCCCCGCAAGGACGGCTATCTGAAGATGATAGAAGGAATGCCCGCCCGTCGTGCTGGTACTCCTGACGAAGTTGGCGACCTTGCCGAGTTTCTGATGTCAAGCCGTGGCCGCTTCATCAGCGGTGCCGACCTACTCATCGACGGTGGCTGTACTGCCAGCTATTGGTATGGCGACTTGCAATATTTGAAAGCTACGCACTGATATGGGTAAAGTATTGCTCACTTTTCAGATTGTCAAACGCGAAGGTCGCCGGCTGTTTCTTGCAGCCAGTGCCTCTACGTATTGATCTGTGTCCTCTACGTATTACGCTGTGTCCTAAAAGTACGGTATCGCAATTTTCATCTGCCTTAATGTGATAGACTATTGATATAAAGTTGTAATTTTGCCGTGCCGTAAAGATTTGTTATTTATTTGTTTTGCGCTACAACAGTAAGTGATACGTCTGAAACGGCAATAACGGCTTAGAATTGGGTTCTCGGCAGAGAACCATTCTGCTCTTTAATATGGCTGTTAATAACTTGATAAGTCAATCAATGTGAGTCAGCTCTTTTGTTATGATTTTGCTGGCTCTAAAGGAAAAGAGTGAAGTGAGAGGATTCATCCTCTCACTTCACTCTTTATATGTTTGTAGCTCTATTAGGTGAGAGGTTATCCTCGTTTCTTATAGCTTCCTACGGCCCATACGTCCATGACAAAGGCGAAGGCCGACAGTGCTACTATCTGTGGCAGTATGCTGGTAGCGTCGCCTCCGCGGACAAACACCGTGCGCACACCGTCAATGAACCACCGGCAAGGGTTGACGAGGGTCAACGTCTGTGCCCAGTCGGGCATGGAGGTCACGGGGGTGAAGAGTCCGGAGAGAAGGATGAGGCAGACAATGATGAACCACATCACGAGGACAGCCTGTTGAAGTGTGTCGTTGCTGTTGGACACGATAAGTCCCAAACCGCTGATGGTGAGGATGAGGAGCATGGTGAGAAGATACATCAGCAACAGGTTGCCCTGACAGGTGATGCCGTAGACAAGCCACGACAGCAGGAAGCACACTGTCATCACACACAAGCCTATCACCCAGTAGGGGATGAGTTTGGAGAGGATAAACATGCTCTTGCTGACGGGTGTGACATTGATCTGGTCGATGGTGCCCGTCTCTTTTTCACCCACGATATTCATTGCGGGCAGGAAGCCACAGAAGAGGATGACGAGGATAGTCATCAGGGCCGGTATCATATATACTTTGTAGTTCAGATTCTTGTTGTAGAGATAGAGCGGGGCAAAGGTGGTATTCCCGGTGGGTGAGGCTGTTGGCAAAGCTGTCGTCCGGGCTGTTGTCGTCTGTGTGGCTCCTAACGCTGCCGTCTGTGAGAGGTAGGAGGCGCCGAGGGCACCCTTAGTACCGTTGACGGCATTGGCAGCAATGAGAAGTTGCGGCTGTTGACCGCGTACCGCATCACGCTCGGCATGCTGGGGAATGACGAGGACGAGGTCAGCGTGGCTGTTGACGATGTCTTTCATCGCCTCGCCATACGTTCCCGGCTGACCGTGGAAGTGGAAATAGGACGACTGCTCAATGCGATGAACGAGACGTTGCGATGACGGTGAGCGGTCGTTGTCTACGACATCCACGCTAACATTCTTCACCTCCATATTCATCACCCAAGGCATGACACACATCATCATGATGGGGAAGACGATGATAAGACGTGGAAGAAACGGGTTGCGCCGTATCTGCAATAACTCCTTGCGAAGCAGATGGCGCAAAGTCCTCGCCGTCGTGCCCGATGGGCTCTTGCTGGTAGAGTTGGTAAAACGTATTTTATTTTTCATCACTTGTCTTTTCTGATTGTGTGTTGTTGAAATCTCAATCCCTAAGTTTTTTACTGCTTATTCCAGCCGTTGCTTGAAGTTCTTCAATGCGAGTGTCATGAGTATGATGGTCATGACGAGCAGGACGAGGACATCGTTGCGGATGCTGCTGAATCCCGTGCCCATGATCATCAGTTTGCGCATGGCCTCGACATAATAGCGTGGTGCCACGATATAGGTGATCCATTGCGGCACGCGTGGCATGCTCTCGATGGGGAACACCATGCCCGAAAGCAGCAGGCAGGGCAACAGCAATACCATCGCCGAGAAGAGCAGAGCTACCAACTGCGTGGCGGCCACTGTGGAGATGAGTAGTCCCAGTGACAGAGCCAGGAAGATATAGAGCATCGACAGACCGTAGATGAGCAGGATGCTTCCCGACAGCGGTACGCCGAGGAGGTAATAGGCCATGAGCAGAATGGTGGTGAGGATGACAAAGCCCATCACCATATAGGGTACCATCTTTGCCACGATGACCATCAGCGGACGCACAGGGCTGACAAGGAGAACCTCCATGCTGCCGCGCTCCTTCTCGCGCACGATGCTGATGGAGGTCATCAGCGCGCAGATAAGCAGGAGCAGCATGCCCATGATGCCCGGCACAAAGTTGTAGGAGCTCTCCATCTGCGGATTATAGAGGTATCGGATGATGACCGGCGTGCGGGCAGCGTGGGCGATGACTTGCTGTGCGTAGGCCGCATACTGCTGGGCCATGTTTGGGTCGGTGGCATCGGTGACAAGTTGTATGCGTGCGGTGCCGTTGGCAAGATGACGCCCATAATCGTGTGAGAAGACCAGGGCGATGTCTGCTTTCTGTTTGCGCATGAGCTGCTCGGCAGCTGCTGGCGTTGGCACCGTCTGGCAGATGTCGAAATAGGGTGAGGCGTCTAACTCATGGGCTACGCGCCGGGTAGCGTCGTCATGTGAGGCAGTGGCAAGCACCGTACGCACGTTCTTTACGTCGGTGCGTATGGCAAAGCCGAAGAGCAGCATCATCACCGTGGGCATGCCCAAGAGGATGAGCAACGTGCGCCGGTCGCGGATGATATGTTTGGTCTCCTTGATGACAAAGGCATAAAAGGCTGATTTCATGTTCTCTTTCCTTCCCTGGCTAATTTGGTAAACACGCCGTCCATGTCGGCTTCGTGATAGGTGGTCTTGAGCTCGGTGGGCGTTCCGATAGCCCTAATCTTACCGTCGACCATGATAGAGATGCGGTTGCAATACTCCGCTTCTTCCATGTAGTGGGTAGTGACAAACACCGTAATGCCCCTATGGGCAGCCTCATAGATAAGGCTCCAGAACTCCTGGCGCGTAGAGGGGTCGACACCTCCTGTGGGCTCATCGAGAAAGACGACCTCGGGATGATGGAAGATACTTACCGAGAAGGCCAACTTTTGTTTCCATCCCAAAGGCAGACTCGAAACGATGTCGTCGGCATGACCGGTGAAGTGCAGACGCTCGAGCAGACGCTCGGTCTCCTCCCTGATGGCACGGTTGGTCATGCCGTAGATGCCGCTGAAGAGCCGTATGTTTTCGCGTACCGTGAGATTGTTGTAGAGAGAGAAGCGCTGACTCATATATCCTATATGCCGTTTGATTTGTTCGCTCTCTGTGTTGATGTCGTAGCCTGCCACCTGCCCCTCGCCACTTGTCGGGCGGTTGAGGCCGGTGAGGATGTGCATGGCTGTACTCTTTCCAGCGCCATTGGCACCTAAGAAGCCGAAGATTTCACCACGATAAACGTCAAAGGATATGTCGTCGACGGCACGGAAGGAGCCGAAGGCCTTGACGAGATGTCGCACGGAGATAACGGGCTCGTGCAGTGTCTCTATGGCGGGCTTGTCGCTCTCGGCGAGAGTTGTCGGTGTGAACACGTCCTTAAATTCCTCGAGGATGGCATCGGGGGTGCCGACATCGCGCAGATGTCCCTCACTGAGATAGGCCACACGCTGGCAGCAACGTATTTCGTCGAGATAAGGCGTGGCGGCGACGATGGTGATGCCACGCTCCTCAAGACGTGTGAGCATGTGCCACAAGTCCTTGCGGCTGACGGGGTCTACGCCTGTCGTGGGCTCGTCGAGGAAGAGGACACGTGGCTGATGGACGAGGGCGCAGGAGAGTGCGAGCTTTTGCTTCATGCCACCAGACAAGGCTCCGGCACGCCGGTCTTTGAAGCGCTCTATCTGTCCGTAGATGTCCTTGATGGCGTCATAGCCCTCCTCGACGGTAGTACCGAAGAGAGTGGCAAAGAAACGCAGGTTCTCCTCGACGGTAAGGTCCTCGTAGAGCGAGAACTTGCCGGGCATATAGCCCACCAAGCTACGGATGGTCCGCATGTCCTTCACGGTGTCGGAGCCCTCCACCGTCACATGCCCACTGTCGGGGAGCAGCAAGGTGGCCATGATGCGGAAGAGCGTAGTCTTGCCCGAGCCGTCAGGACCTATGAGGCCGAAACGCTCACCACGGCGCACGCTTAGCGACACGTTGTCGAGGGCTGTTACGTGGCCATAGTGCTTGGTGACGTTGCTGACGACGATACTCATCATGTCCTCAGTCGTTTTGTCATCTAGTCTCATAACTTCACCTCCCCGTACATCCCGGTCTTGATGCCTCCGTCGTTGGTCACGGCAATCTTCACGGCATAGACAAGGTCGGCGCGCTCGTCATCGGTGAGGATGGTCTTTGGTGTGAACTCACTCTGATCGCTGATCCACGTCACCACTCCTTTATAAGTCTTGCGCTTTCCGTCTCCATAGTCTGCAAAAACCGTCACATGCTGGCCCAGTCTCACGTCCTGCAACTGTGAGGAGGTGAGGTAGGCGCGAAGATAGACGTGGCGCATGTCGGCAATCTTAAACAAAGGCCTTCCAATAGTGGCATATTCTCCGGTCTCGGCATATTTCTCCAGCACCGTGCCGCTGAGGGGTGCCCGCACATGACATTTGACGAGCTGGTCAAGGACTTCGTAGCGCTGTATGTCGGTCTGACTCATCTGAGCGTTCAGGCTCCGTGTGTTGTTGTCAAGCGACGATACGGCGGCTGCAATCTCGCGGCGTAGTACCCTCACCTGTGCTGTTGCGTCGTCGAGGAGCTTGCGGTTGGCAGCCCCGTCGGCGGTGAGCCCGGCATAGCGGCGTTGCTCCTGTTCAGCCTTGTCAAGTTGCTGGCGCAGAGAGGCAACTTGCTTGGCAACATCAGGACGCTGAGTAGCATAGACCTGACGGGTGGCTCCAAGTTGACGGGCTTTGAGCCAGAGCTGGGTGGTGTCGATGAGGCCTACCTGCTCGCCGGCATCGAGACTGCTGCCTTCCTCGGCGTTGAGATAGAGCAACTCGCCGTTTTGTTGTGCCGACACAGTCACCTCGGTAGCCTCGAAGTTGCCGGTAGCGTCATAGTCCTTGTCGGTATCGTTGCAGGCGGACAGAAGAGAAGCCAACAGCAGAATGAAGAAATATCTGTTCATGGGAAAGAATAGTGTATAATGAATAATGTATAAATTATTGGCCGAGTATGTTCTTTTGTTGGTAGATGGTCTGCAGCAACTGTATGCGGTGGAGGCTTTGTTGCTGTCGTGCCTGACTCACGGCAATGGCATCGCGAAGCATCTCATTGACGGTCTCGGTGCCAAGTTTCACCTTCGTCATACTCTTGGCATAGATGTGCTCGCGCAGTGTCACGGCTTGATTGTCAAGGTCGAGCTGTCGTCTGAGGCCGTCGGTCTTACCTCTTGTCTCCTCGCTTTGCAGTCGGTTGTTGAAGAGAAAGGTCTGCCGCTCGACATTGATGCGGTCAGCCTCGGTCTGCAGTTGTCGCAGGTCGTTCTTTCGGGTGTAGAGTGCTCCTATGTTCCAGCTCACGGTGAGTCCGATAGATGCGAATGAGTTATGCATCATGTCAGAGATAGAGGTGTGTGTCATGGCAGTGCCAAAAGCTCCTAACGTGGGGCGCAGCCGCGTGTCGAGTTGCTTGCGCTTCCAGTCGAGGAGCGACAGCCGTGCCGCATACCATTGCAGTTCGGGTCGCCCCGCAACCCTTGCGGTGTCTGCTTCAGCAGTCTCCACCGGCGTGGCCAGTCTTGTGCTGTCGCCGAGTGTCATGCCGGTGAAATAGCCCAGCATACGCAGATAGGCTTGGCGCGACGACATGATCGCGGCTTCATTCTGACAGCACCGCACCTCTTCCACCTTCACGGCATCGAGGTCAGTGCTGTTGGCCAGTCCGCCTTTTATCAAGTCACTCACCTGTCGCTCATTGACACCGAGGTCCTGATGCAACAGTCTGTTCTGTTTGAGTTGCTCGTCAAGGAGCAGAATGCCGAAGAAGAGTTGCTCCACACGGTCGTTGATGGCATACATCGACACGTCGACAGAGCGGTGGCTGACCTCTGTCTCGGCCCGGGTCACCTGCTGCCGTGCTGTAGTCTGCCCGCCATCGTAAATCTGTTGCTGCACGCTGACACCTGCTCCTGCCACCCAGTTCTTGGTGTCACCGGCCAGAGCTTGGGCCTGCGATGGAAGGTTGAGGATGTCGGTATAGGCAGTGGTGCCCCCGGTGACGCTTACCTGAGGCAACCATGTCTTGGAGATGTTGTCCAACGTATAGTCGCAACTAAGGTTGAGCAATTCGTATTGCTTCACCAGCGGATAATTGTCGTGTGCTTTCTGCTTGCAGTCATCGAGGGTGAGCTGGGCATGCAACGATGGGGTCAAGAGCAGAAGAACTGCCATCATTAAGTTTTGTCGGATTCTCATGTCGTTTCTTGTTTCTTTTTCTGGTTGCAAAGTTACGGCAATTTGTCAGATATGTTATTATCTATTACTATCGATAAATGTCCTGTTTGTATGTTTTATGCAGTGAAATGAATATTGTGCGGGTATTTTTATTATCTTTGCGTACGAAAGTGAATGTATAATATATAGGTAGTATGAAAAAGGCAACTGATGTCCATCCCTTACGAAGACTGAACTTTGACAACATGATCAGCATAATGGCTGAGCGAGGAAAAGATGGTGTCGACGGCTTCTTTCTGAAGAACAATATAGCCATGGCGCGTAGTGTCAAGCTGTTGTTGGAGACATTTGCCATCGAAGACCCTTTTTGTCTCGAAGACGCACGGTTGGGAATCGTCCGCAAAGGTAGTGCCCACTATTCCCTCAACCTCATAGATTCAACCTTGAAAGAGGGTGATGTCGTCTTTCTTGGACGGGGTAGCATTGTGCAGATTGGCGAGTTGAGTGCCGACTTCGATATCACGGGTGTTGCTTTTGACGACAGCCAGCTTAGTATGGCCTTCAATGGCAATGTGCCATCACTTTTCCAACAGTATGCTTTCCACCGCGTTCTTCATGCCTCTCCGGCGGAGTTTGATGCCTTCGGCCGGTGTCTTGATGCTTTGTGGTCCATCACCCAACTGCCTTTTGACACGCGCTATGTAGCTGGACAATATGTAGGTCCGATGCTTTCGCTCTATGAACTGTGCCTGAGCCGTCAGGAAGAGCGCAGGCTGGAACCGGTATCCCATCGGCGCGAGATATTCAACCGTTTCATCAGTCTTGTCAATGAGCATGTGCAGGAGGCTCATGCCCTTGAATACTACGCCGACCGACTTTGTCTTTCGGCACGCTATCTGGGAACCGTAGTTAAAGCCATCAGTGGGGAGACGGCCAAAAGTTGGATTGACCGGGCACTGGTGACCAAGGCCAAGGTGATGCTCCGACATACCGACCGTCAGGTGTCGGAGATTGCTGACCTGCTCGGGTTTCCCAATAGCAGCTTCTTCTGCCGGTTTTTTCGGGAGCGCACGGGATGCACGCCACAGCAGTACAGAGAGGAACCGAAATAGGCGCAAAGACGATGGTCAAACGATCGTCAACTAAATGTCTAACGAACGTTTGACCAAATGTCAAACGAACGTTTGACCAAATATCAAACGAACGTTTGACCATCTATTAACCGCTGTTGTGACTACTTGATTACCGTCATACCGGACAGCCAAACGCTTTGGGTGACAATGCTTAACCCAACTTGCAGCCTATGCTAATGTAACTTTTTGATTCTCAAGTGTCGAT
>DAWDCC010000096.1:0-10189 GCA_052355365.1 Prevotella sp.
TTTTCTAGCAGATGAGGGGATAAGATCTTCGCTGCTGTCTCGTTGGGTCGGAGATGTGTTTATTAGACATCTCTTATAGTTTATTCCCTTCCTTCGGGAACACCACGACTGGCTGATAGTGCTTAGCCTCCTCAAAGTCCATGATGGCATAGGCGATAATGATCACCGTGTCACCCACCTGCACCTTGCGCGCCGCGGCACCATTGAGACAGATGCAACCCGAGCCGCGCTCTCCTTTTATAATATAGGTCTCGAAGCGCTCGCCATTGTTGTTGTCGACGATCTGCACCTTCTCGCCGGCAATGAGGTTGGCGGCGTCCATGAGATCCTCGTCAATGGTGATGCTGCCCATATACTGGAGGTTGGCATCAGTGACGGTCACACAGTGCAACTTGCTTTTTAATACTTCTATCTGCATGGGGTATGATATTGAGCTGTTTGCTGATTGATTGATGAATGGCTATTACTTTGTCTCGGGATCCTTGTATTTGATGTGGTCGATCAGGCGGATCGGCGTGTGTCCGCAGTAGACAGTGATGCAGCCCACCACGTAGTCGCTGTCGTCCCAGTTGTTGACGTCGAGCAGCGTGTTGCCGTCCACAATCTCAAAATACTCCACGTCGAGGCCGTCGATGGCGTTGATGTCAGCCACCACCTTGTCGTGTGTCTCCTTGACAGTATGATCCTTGGCATAGTCGACGCTGGCTTTCAGTGCCTTGTAGATGTTCGGTGCGATGGCGCGCTCCTCTGGCGTGAGCAGCGTGTTGCGGGAACTCTTGGCCAGTCCGTCCTCGTCGCGCACGATCGGGCACTCTACGATGCGCACGAGCTTGTCGTATCCGATATAGTTGACCAAGCGCTTCACCACAGCGATCTGCTGCCAGTCCTTCTCGCCGAAGTAGGCGCGGTTGGGCTTGACGACATAGAAGAGGCGGCTCACTACCTGGCAGACACCATTGAAATGGCCCGGTCGCTTGGCGCCCTCCATGACTGTTGACTGTGGCGGGAATTCAAAGTGGCGGGTATCGGGAGTGGGATACATCTCCTCCACCGAAGGAGCGAAGACATACTGCGCCCCGCAGACCTCGCAGAGCTTGCAGTCGGCTTCGAGCGTACGGGGATAGCGATCGAGGTCGCCCTTGTCGTTGAACTGTGTGGGATTGAGGAAGATAGACACCACGGTAGCGCCATTTTCCTTCACGCTACGCTTGATGAGAGAGGCATGCCCCTCGTGTAATGCTCCCATGGTAGGAACGAGACCGATTTCCTTTCCTTCCTTGCGCACAAGGAAGAGCTCGTTCTGAAGATCTACAATCTTTTTGAATACTTTCATTGCCTGTTTTTCTAACAGAGTGCAAAGTAACAACTTTTTTACGTAACTGGCAAGAAATCACCGCTTTATTTTCATTGTAAGGCATGGTAAACGTTAAATAGCTATAAAAGAATGTCGCCACTTATCTACGATAAGCCTTGTGTGCCAGTTTTTTCGTAACTTTGCAAGGTTATTTAGTCCGTGGAGGCTCAGTTCAAGAGGTGCTGATGCTGCGCCCGCCTTGCGGAAAAACCCGTTTAATTAATCAATTCAATGTACGCAATCGTAGACATTAACGGTCAGCAGTTCAAAGCCGAAGAGGGCAAGAAGCTCTTCGTCCATCACATCAAGGACGCCGAGGAAGGCAAGACTGTTGAGTTTGACAAGGTGCTGCTCGTCGACAAGGACGGTGCAGTGACTGTCGGTGCCCCCACCGTAGAGGGCGCAAAAGTAGTAGTAGAAGTGGTGAACCCGCTTGTCAAAGGTGACAAGGTCATCGTGTTCAAGATGAAGCGCCGCAAGGACTGCCGTCGCAAGAACGGCCACCGCGCTCAGTTCACCGAGGTATCAATTAAACAAGTAATCGCTTAACAAGCAGGAGGTATTCATTATGGCACACAAGAAAGGTGTAGGTAGTTCCAAGAACGGACGTGAATCAGCTTCAAAGCGTTTAGGCGTTAAGATTTGGGGTGGACAGAGCATCATCGCCGGCAACATCATCGTTCGCCAGCGTGGCAACAAGCACTTCCCAGGTGAGAATGTAGCTCAGGGCAAAGACGATACGCTCTATGCCCTCAAAGACGGTGTGGTGTATTTCCACAAAGGTGCCCGCGACAAGAGCACCGTGTCTGTGCTCTCACCCGAAGCTTACGCAGCTAAAACAAAAAAGGCTGAAGCATAAACATTAACAAAAAAGACTTATTCCAAACAAACATAGAAGCCTGCTCCCTCCGGAGCAGGCTTTCTACGTTTATAGACCTAAGGAATAGTACAGTACACTGGCAATGAAAGATTTTGGGGTCAGCTTGCCTACCTGCTACTATGGTTGAAAAAGTGTAGTGAGAGCAAGGAGATATGGTTGAAAAAGTGTAAGAATTGCTTGGAGATATGGTTAAAAAATGTAATTACATTGAGAAACGCCCTCTACTGAAAGGTGTACGCCTCTCCATGTTGCCTTACCACGACCAAGAGTGGATGACCAACTATCCACTCTATTGCGTCAACTTCATATAGAACAAGAGCAACACCCCCATGAGGCTGCCCACACATCAAAACAATCTATATTCATTTGAGCGCATAGGAGGCAATGCAGAGACCGACTCTATACCCGTCCAAACCTCTTGGAAACAATCAAAACATTTCACAAAACACCTCTCTCTGAAACTTGCAATCTAGAGAAGAGCAACAGCAGAAAGAGGAGCCTTTTCATCAAAAAACAAGGAGAAAAGAGAGAAAACCGTGGTTTCTCATCATCAAATCAGTGATTTTACTTGGTCAGAAAGGTCATTTGACCCGATCATCTCGGTTGTTTGACCTTATCAAAGTGCCTTTCTGAGCAGAAATTCTCTAGAGAATTTTTGCTCAGAAAGGCACTTTTGTCGTAAGACCCTTGACCTTTTCTCTTCTCAAAAAAGTAATATCTACATAACATTCTTATTATCAACAAATTACAAAAAACGGCCATTTTCTCGCAAAATTGAGAGCAAAGTGGTCTCGTGCAGAAGATCGCCAAAAAAAGGCCCGTTTTTTGTCAGTTTTCCCAACAATTTAGATAACACCAGAAGATGGAAAATCCTTCTTCCGTAACCCGCCTAAGCGTATGCAACCAGTTGGCTAATGAAGAGAGGCGAGTTGTCTACAGAAGAGGGAGTAGCACACTACAAAGGAGGGGACAGTACAAATTTACCCTCTCTTTCGCGTAGAAAAGTGTAGTCTTCGCCTATGCTTTCGTGTAGAAAAGTGTAGAGAATCGGCAAATATTCGTGTAAAAAAGTGCGGGACAAGAACTATTATTCGTGTAAATTTTGTATTTTTGCCAAAGATACAGATGAATTGTTGTGTACTGATTTTGGTTGACAGACGCAGGCCTCATCTATAGGGTGCCACGAGTCAGAGAAGTAGGCATGCCGCTGAAATTCTATGAAGATCTCAACGCCTTCAAGATCTTTATGCTCGACGTAGGATTGTTGGGAGCTATGAGCGAGATGGACCCGGCTCAGATGCTGATGTCAAACAATGCAATGACAGAGAGCAAAGGCGCATTCACCGAGAACTACGTACTGTGTCAACTGAAAACAAGGGAAGGCATGGCCATTTACTACTACAGCCGGGACGACTCCAGACTGGAGGTGGACTTCATTGCACAGTACCACGGCAAGATTATCCCCATAGAAGTCAAGGCAGAAGAAAACCTGAAAGCAAAATCGCTGAAGGCCTTTATGGATAAGCACGCCGACCTGCATGCCATCCGCTTCAGCATGTCGCCCTATAGAGAGCAGGACTGGCTGACCAACATTCCGCTCTATGGCGTGAGAGAAATGAAGGCATGATACGTTAAAATCCCCAGCTACATATAGTCCTTTAGAAAATTATTTCTAACTTTGTCAGTTATAAGTAATCACTTAGATATATGAGCGACCTTCATTCTTTAAAGCAACAACTCCGACAAGCCATCCGGCAACGGAAACAACAATACTCCACTGAGCAACGTGAGGCTTGGTCGAAAGAGATCGAGCAGGAGCTGCTCAGCCACCCACGCCTGCAGGCTGCCCGCGTGGTGATGCTCTACTATGCACTGCCCGACGAGGTGGACACACGGCATCTCGTCGACACACTGCTCAAGGAGGGCAAGACCGTCATCCTGCCGAAATGCGTCGACAAGGAACATATCGAACCACGGCAATATACGGGACCTGACGACCTCGCCGAAGGCATATACAACCTGTTCGAACCCGTCGGAAAGCCTTACCGCGACCTCGACAGCATCGAGCTGATCATCGTTCCGGGCATGAGCTTCGACAGCAAGGGACACCGTCTCGGACGCGGACGCGGATACTACGACCGCTTCCTGGCGCAAGTACCACAGGCCTACAAGATCGGCGTATGCTTTGACTTCCAGCGCGTGGAGCAGGTACCCGTCGACGACAACGACCGGGTGATGGACGAAATTATCAGCAACAAAACACTCTGACTTTATGAAAGGAGAGCAAGGATGATGACCACCAAGCCACAACATATCGACCGCCTACACCACCGGGGGCTTTCGCCCATATGCCTGTCAGGGCGATCACCACTATGGATCTTGGCCCTGATCGTCGTCCTCAGCGCTGTGTTTCTCACCAGCTGCACCAAAGAGAAAGAAAAATGGGGCTGGGACGAAATAGAAACCTACTTCAACGAGCCGCTTGCCTCACTCTCCGCCGAGGGCGACAGCGTGCACTGGATCGGCGGTGAATACGGTGACCTCTGGCGCATGACGGCACAAGGTCGGAAGCACTACAAGCTTGGTTCCGACCGCATCTATTGTGTCGTCAGGCACGACAGCACGTATTGGATCGGACACCGCAACGGAGGACTGGCACAATACCGGTTCGACGGCAACGCGTTCAGCCCCGTCGCTCACTATCCCATCGCCATCAAAGGGCTCCACTACTCGGTCTACGACATCCAGTGGAAAGACGGCCGGCTCTATGCAGCCACCAGTCAGGGACTCTTTGTCCTGAATGACGGACATCATCAACTGGGAAAAGTCTACCCTCGTGACCACAGCAACGGCATGTCTTTTGCCACGCCACTCATCGCCAACCTCGATGCCCAACGGCTGGCGCTCGCCACCGACAGCGGATTGGCACTCGTAGACACGCACACCGGCAAGGCACAGGTGATCCATGCCGGCAGCAAGGTGACATGGGTGGAGCGTCAGGGCGACCGCCTCTGCTACCTCGCAGGTGACCAATACTACGAGCGTGAGGCTAACGGCAATGAGAAGACCTACAGACTGCCCGACGTAGCCACCAGCTTCTTCCGCACGGGTAAGACCTACTGCTTCATCAGCCGTACCCATGCGATACTCACCGACGACCTCCGTCACTTCTCCCACCTGCAGTTGCGGCGGCCGGTACCCACAAAGTCCTCGCACGTGGTTGCTCAGCCCGGCAACGACGACTTCGTATGGCTTGTCACCGACCACGCCGTGTGGCAGTTGCCCCGCCATCTCTCCAGTTCTGCTCCCTACCCCATCGTCACTGCCTGTCAGGACGAGGGACGGCTCTGCTTTGTCGATGACCACGGCAATGTCTTCGCCCTGCCCGACGGCAGCAAGCAGGCCGGTAAAATCTTCGACTTCATCCATACCAACGCCATCATCGACTGCCTCGCCGACAACGGCACACTCTATTACATCAACAACAAGCAACAGGTATTCCGTCTCAGCCTCGGCAACCACCTTTGGGGCAATTATCTCTCTCACGTGCCCCATGAGATCTTCTCCACAAAGAAAAAGGTGACAGCCATGGGACTGCTGCCCGCAAAGACTCCTATATTATATATAGGTGTGCAGGACGGCTTAGTCAAACTGCCACTCGACGGCAGTCAGGCCCATAGCGTGGCGTCGTTTCGCGACAAATATATCACCTCGTTCTACACTGCTCCCGATAACCAACGAATGATGATCGCCACGCTCAACGACGGACTGTGGACCGACCGGGGCGACGGGCCTCAACCTATCTTCACCGACCAGAATTCCAACCCGCGACTGACAGCTATCATCAACTCCTACCCTCCCGCCACACTGCTGGGCACCAACGACGGTATCTATCTGCAAGGCGGAGCCGACACTATAAGGGTGGAAGGTACAGCCGCCCTGTTGCCTGTCAACGACAGCGTCGTTTACGCGCTCCTGGAGCGTGGCATCATGAAACTCACGGTAAAAGGGCAGAGGCTGCACGATGAGGGCACCTATTTCCGCGACATCAAGTTTCACCCACAAGCGGCTCTGGTCAGCAACGGGCGGCTCTACTTAGGCAGCGACCTCGGCATGCTCCGTTTCAAGGCTGGAAACGAACGGCAGGCAGAATGGATCGCCATGGAGACGAGTATGATCACACGGCGCAGCCTCCTCGAGGGCACAGCGATCGTGCTGGGAACCTTGCTGCTCATCTACCTCTTCTTGCTACGCCTGCGTCGATCCTACCGCCAAGAGCTGAGAGCGCGTCAGCGTGATCTGATACGACGGTTGGAAGCGGTGAAGAAATATCGCGATATTCTCAGCAATGAAGAAGCCCATGAACTGAAAGACATAGAAGCAGAGATCAACCAGTTCGGCACCCACAATAGACACTCCTGGAGAGTCTCGAACCAACGCTTCGCGGCAGTCTCGGAGCGAATCATGCGGCTTAACAGCCAGGCGGCGCTCTACTTCGTGCGCCTTGTATTGCAGCAGATCGACGACATCAAGCAGAAGGAACTCTTCGATGTCCACAAGCTCATCGGCGACAGCCAGCAGGCACTGACCGAGGGGCAGCCCGAACAGTTGGGCGAGCAGGCATCAAGAAACGCCTCGTGGCTCCGCCAGATTAATGCCATCCACCAAGAACTGAGCAAAGATCTGAACCAGCTCACCGGCACGCTGCCCGTCGAAGGCATCAGCGACGACCTGCCCTCTCTCATCGACAGCTACCGCAAGGGATTGGCCATCAAGACGACACACGACATGGCACCGACGCTCAACACTATCCGCAGGCGCATGGAAAAGCTGATGTCAAAGGAAGTACAGGACCGACTGCAACGCTTCGTCGAGCAGCGGCTACGGGACATCGCCGCACTGGAACAGCAGGACAATGTGACCGACACACTCATCCATCAGTGGAGCGACATGCTCCCAACCTTAGGAAGTGCCGACCGCATCGCCATCTTGCGACGGCTCCAACACCTCGACGACCGCTATCACGAGCTCTTCGCCCTCCAGCAGCTGCGCCATCTTATCGCACGATATACCGGCGAGGAGCGCCGTGGCGACGACACCCACGACACGGTTCACGCTATCAAGTCGGCAATCGACCGCTTCTACGACGCGCTTTTCCGCACTGATCCGCGGCTGACGGGCGAGATCCTCCAGTGGAGCAACGGTGAGAACCAGCCTGCCCGTGTGCTTGCCCTTCTGTTGGCCGACCCGAAAGTCAAGCGTCTGCTCCTGCCGGGTATGCTCAACGTGGCCAGCAATCTCAACCCCGTCATCAGCCGACTCGTCAAGGGTAAGCTCGTGCCGGCTGAGGAAAATATCCGCCAGTATGCCGAGCGGCATCCGTCAAGCATCGCAGACTATATCCTCAGGCTGGCAAAATAAGACATAGTAACAGAAACTTTTTTGCTTTCCACACATTTTCCATAACTCTCTTTGATACAACACTTTGCAAAAAGTTGCATTTGATGATATTGCACAATGCATCAAATGCAACTTTTTTTATTCCTTCTTTCACCATAATTTTGCAGCGCAATCGCAAAAACCGGAATCAACATTTTTTTAAACTTAAACATATTACAGATCATGAACAACGTCAAGTCACTTGTTGTCAGCTTCATGCTGACGCTCATCGCCGTTTCCTCTTTCGGTCAGTCCAAGATCAAGGATGTCCGCACCAATCCCGACCTCTATTTCCTGCGTGCCGACGAAGTCGCCAACAGCCTCTCGCTGTTGCCTCCTCCTCCCCAGCAAGGTTCCATCCTGTGGCTCAACGATGAAGCACAGTATCAATGGGGTAAGCTCCAGCGCGACACGCCACGCGGTGATCAGGCTGCTGCCGACGCACGCGTCAACGGCGACGGCGTGCCCAACGCCTTCTCCGGTGCTTTCGGTGTGCGCATCAGCAAGGAAGAGACTCCCGAAATCTATAAGCTCGTCATCAACATGCGCGAGGATGCCGGCGATCTGGCCACACGCGCTGCCAAGAACCACTATATGCGTGTGCGTCCTTTCGCCTATTATCACGAGATGACCTGCAACCCCGAACAGCAGCAGGAACTCTCCACCAACGGCAGCTATCCCTCCGGTCACACCTCCATTGGCTGGGCCACTGCCCTCGTTCTCGCTGAGGTGAACCCCGACCGCCAGGATTCTATTCTCAAGCGTGGCTATGAGATGGGGCAGAGCCGCGTGATTTGTGGCTATCACTTTCAAAGCGACGTAGACGCAGCCCGCCTTGTGGCCAGCGCCGTCGTAGCCCGTCTTCACGCCAACGACAACTTCATGAAGCAGCTCGGCAAGGCTAAGAAGGAGTTCGCCAAGCTCGTAAAAGAGGGTAAAGTCGCCAAAGTAGAGTGCAAGGCAGAAGAGACCGCAAAATAAACCATATTTCGGACAACCGCAAATCATCGTACATTCAGTAAACACAAAAAGATGAAAAAGACAATACTGTTTGGACTTGCACTGCTCGCCACAACGACACTGCAGGCCCAGGAAAAGACAGAAAGTAAACTTGTCGTCAAGCCTTCCGGCCGTATTCTCTTGGATGCCGGACTCTTTGACGCCAGCGACGAGATCAACAACCAACTCAACGACGGTATGGCCATTCCTGACATGCGCGTGGGATTCAAGGCCACCTACGAGGACTGGACCGCTAAAGTCGACATCGGCTACGCCTACGGCAAGGTGGGCATGAAGGATGTCTTCATTGAGCACTCCTTGGGTAAGAAAAACCTCATCCGCGCCGGATACTTCGTTCACCAGTATGGTTTGCAGAGCGCCACCAGTTCTTCTTTCAAGATCTCCATGGAGGAGCCGCGCAGCAACCAGGCGCTCAACAACGCACGTCTGCTCGGCGTGATGTTTGAGCATTCCGATCTCCGCTATCTCGTCACCACCAGTTTCTTCTCTGAGACTGACGCCATGAAGATGACGAGCGACAAGACCGGCAACCAGGGCATCGGCGTCATGGCGCGCGCCCTCTACCGTCCGCTCACCGAGCCGGGCCGTATCTTCCACGTAGGCGTTTCCGGTGCCTACGAGAGTCCGCGCTACAACAGCGACAATGAACTCAACCACAAGTCGTTTGTCCTCTCCACTACCTGGCCCACACGTATCGCCCAAGTCACCTCGATGAAGGCCACCGTCGACCATGCCAAAGCCATGTATAAGTTCACCCCGGAGGTCACCGCTGCCTACAACCGCCTGGGCTTGGAGGCACAGTACTTCTACAACTCGGTCACCCGCGACAACGGCTATCACAGCTTCCAGGCTACCGGCGGCTACGCTGCCCTGCGCGGTCTTATCCTCGGACGCCAATACAAATACAACTATTGGGACGGCGGCATCGACACTCCGGCCCGCGGCAACCTTGAGCTGGTATTGGCCTACGACTATCTCGACATGTCGGATCCCGACGCAGGCATCCGCGGTGGACGCAGCAATGACTTCTCCGCTACGATGAACTATTACATCAACAAGTACATGATCTGGCGTGTCAGAGGCTCCTACACCAAGGTCAGCAACCGTGCCGGATTCGACGATGACCACTTCACGGCACTGGAGACCCGTCTGCAGATCAAGTTCTAATCAACCCTAAAGATTCATTTGGCTATGAGAAAAATATTTTCTGCCTTTCTGCTGCTCCTGATGCTCTGCCCGTCATGGGCATGGGCACAGCTGCAGCGCAGCGAGGCTTTCAAACAGCAATACCGGCTCACCGAGGTCGTCGTGCTGAGCCGCCACAACATCCGTTCGCCGCTCTCGACCAACGGCAGCGCACTGGGCCGCCTCACTCCTCATCAGTGGACACAGTGGTCCTCGGCCGCCAGTGAGCTGACTCTGCGCGGCGGTGTTTTAGAAACTATTGGTGTCCGCTAAAACTTTTAGCTTTTCTGCTGCTTTGCAAAAATAAATTA
>DAWDCC010000097.1:0-10188 GCA_052355365.1 Prevotella sp.
TACCATTTACCTTGTAACTGTTTGATAATCAGGCTACATTTTATTTCCACATGAAAAAAATCGCCGATTGTTTTCTCATTCGCTGATAATTTAGTATCTTTGCGCTAAGATTACACAACAGAGAGATGAGTACTCAAAATATGGCTCACAAGTTGACGGAAACAGTAGAGGAGCTCTCCGAGCCGAGCTCGCTCAAGGGGCTGTTTCATCAGCATAAGGATGGTTATCCACTGCCTTCAAGCACGGCGCTTGAGGAGATTATCCAGTTGGCGCGCGCCATTCTCTTTCCCGGCTATTTTGGAAAGTCGCAGGTCAACGTCAAGACCATCAAATATCAGATTGGCGTGAACGTGGAGCGGTTGCAAAAGTTGCTCTCCGAGCAGATTCTGGCCGGACTGTGCTTTGCCGACAGCGACGAGAACGCCGAACAGAAGCCTGCTGCAGACAGCTGCATCCTCAAAGACTTGAAAACACTCAAGCAGGAGTCCAAGGAGATGGCGACGGAACTCATCAGCCGTCTGCCTGCTGTGCGCAGCATCCTCGCCACCGACGTGGTGGCCGCCTACAACGGTGATCCGGCAGCGACGAGCATCGCAGAGATCCTGGCCTGCTATCCTGTCATTAAGACGCTGACCATCTTCCGTGTGGCGCACGAACTGTTTACGATGGGCGTACCCTTGATTCCTCGCATGATGACAGAGATCGCTCACTCCGAGACCGGCATGGACATCCATCCCGGAGCAACCATCGGCCCCTCGTTCACCATCGACCACGGTACGGGTGTGGTCATCGGAGAGACCTGTATCATTGGAAGTAACGTCAAGCTCTATCAGGGCGTGACACTCGGTGCCAAGAGTTTTCCGCTCGACGAGCACGGCAATCCTATCAAGGGCATCCCACGCCACCCGATTATCGAGGACGACGTGGTCATTTACGCCAACGCTACCGTGCTTGGCCGCGTGACCATCGGTAAAGGTTGTGTTGTAGGTGCCAACACATGGGTTATGGACGACATGGCACCACAAACCAAGATATACAACAAAAGCAAATAACCGACATTCATATAACATTTATATTTATTTTTAGCTAAAATGGAATTCGAACTCATCGCCAAGACATTCATGGGCTTGGAGCCCGTCCTGGCACAAGAGCTGACCCAACTGGGTGCTAACAACGTGCAAATTGGCCGCCGTATGGTATCGTTCACCGGTGACATGGAAATGATGTACCGCGCCAACTTCCAACTGCACACTGCCATCCGCATCCTGAAACCTATAAAACACTTCAAAGCCCGCTCGGCCGAGGAGGTCTATGCCGAGGTGCAGAAGATCGACTGGAGCCAATATATCCTTGAGGGAAAGACATTCTCGGTAGACACGGTCGTCTACTCCGATGACTTCCGCAATTCACGCTTCGTCACCTACAAGGTCAAAGACGCCATCGTGGACCAGTTCCGCGAGAAGACCGGCAAGCGCCCCAACATCTCTGTGGCTAATCCCGATATCCGTCTCCACATACACATTGCCAACGACGATGCCACCATCGCCCTCGACTCCAGCGGTGAGAGCCTTCACCGCAGAGGCTACCGCCAGGAGAGTGTGGAAGCCCCGCTCAACGAGGTGCTGGCTGCCGGCATGATCCTGATGACAGGATGGAAGGGTGACTGCGACTTCATCGATCCGATGTGCGGTTCCGGTACCATCCTCATCGAGGCCGCCCTCATCGCCCGCAACATTTCGCCGGGCGTCTTCCGCAAGGAGTTTGCCTTTGAGAAATGGCCCGACTTCGACCAGAACCTCTTCGACGAGATCTATAACGATGACTCGCAGGAGCGCGAGTTCCCACATCATATCTATGGTTATGACATTGACATGAAGGCTGTCAACACGGCACGCCTGAATGTCAAAGCTGCCGGACTGTCGAAGGAGATCACCGTGGAGCAGCAAGACTTCAAGAATTTCAAGAAGCCCGAGCAGAAGAGCGTCATCGTCACCAATCCACCCTATGGTGAGCGTATCTCCACGCCCAACCTCCTGGGCACCTACCGCATGATCGGTGAAAGGCTGAAGAATGCCTTCGGCGGCAACGAGGCCTGGATCCTCAGCTTCCGTGAGGAGTGCTTCGAGCAGATCGGCTTGAAGCCAAGTCTGAAGATACCTCTCTATAATGGCAGTCTGGAATGTGAGTTCCGCAAATATGTGCTCTTCGACGGCAAGATGAAGGACTTCCGCTCAGAGGGCGGCATCGTCAAGACCGACGAGGAGAAATGCGAGATGGCGCAGAAGCACCGTTTCAAGAAGAACCGTGAGTTTAAGCAGCGTCTCGAGGAAGAGGAGTCCAACGAGGAAGGCGACATCCGCTCGTTTAAGTTTCACTCTTTCCCTGCTCCCGGCAGCCATTCCCAGCGTCGCTTCGGCGACGATGACTTTAAGGGGCGCAAGCGTGGCGGAGATTTCAAGAATCGCCGTCGCAGTGATGACTTCCGTGGGCACAGCGATCGTGGCAACCGCCGCGGCAGTGACAAATTCGGGAAAAACAGACGCTTTGAAGATGAAGATTAAACACATTATCTTAGGTGTTCTCTTGACCATGACCACATTCACAGCAGGAGCACAACAGAAAACGGCAGACCTCAAGCAGTTCACGCTTGAGGATCTGAACTTCGGCGGGAAGAACTATCATCAGATGACCGCCAAGAACCGTTGGACAGTCTGGTGGGGTGACAAACCCGTCAAGCTTGACGCGGAGGAGTGTGCCCTCATCGATCCACAGACGGGTAAGGAGAATACGCTCTTCACTCTCAGCGACATCCAAAAGCAAAGTGGAGGAGAGGGCAAGAAGGTTCATTCGCTTTACTATGTCTCCTTCCCCTTTACCGATAAGAGTTGGGCACTGATCGACTATGGCAAGGGACGCGCGCTCTACGATTTCAAGGCTGGACGACTGATCTGGACGCGCGAGATAGAGGGACCGGTGGTCTCCAGCGATTACTGCCCCGTCACCGAGTGCACAGCTTATGTTAGTGCGCATCAGCTCTGCGTGCTGGACGGCAATGGCAAGACGCTGACGCTCACCAACGACGGTTCGCGCAACATCGTCTACGGACAGAGTGTCCACCGCGACGAGTTCGGTTGGAGCAAGGGCACCTTCTGGAGTCCCGACGGCACGAAACTGCTCTTCACGCGCATGGATCAGAGCATGGTCACCGACTTCCCACTGGTCACTATCCCCGCGGCCAGCGAAAGTCTGGAGAAAGGCAAGCCGGGTGTCATCGCTACGCCGGCACCGGAGAAATATCCGATGGCGGGTCAGAAGATGCACAAGGTTACGTTGGGTATTTACGACCTAAAGAGGGGGACATGTGTCTATCTCAAGGCCGGTGACCCCACAGATCGTTATTTCACCAACCCGGCGTGGAGCCCTGACGGCAAGACCATCTATCTCTTTGAACTCAACCGCGACCAGAACGACTGTCGCCTCGTGAGCTACGATGCAGCCACGGGCGAGAAGAAGGCTGAGCTCTACCGTGAGACCGACGACAAATATGTGGAGCCTCTCCATCCAATCGTCTTCCTGCCTTGGGACAGCGACAAGTTTATCATGCAGAGCCAAAAAGACGGCTACAACCATCTATACTTATTTAATAAGGAAGGCAAGCAACTCAGCCAGCTCACCAAAGGTTCCTGGGTGGTCATGGATATGCTTGGCTTCAACACCAAACTCAAAGTCATCGTCTACGCTTCCAATGAGTGCAGCCCCATCCAGCGCAACACATGGATGGTCAGCCTGAAGGACGGCAAGCGCACATTGCTCGACAACGGAAAGGGATGGCACAATGCCTCGCTTAGCGAAAGCGGTCAGATGATCGTAGACAACTATCAGGAGCCAAGCGTACCGCGCAACATCGACCTCGTCGACGTGGCAACGAAGAAGACCGTACGCTGGTTCACCGCCCCCGATCCATGGAAAGGCTACGCCGTGCCTGAGTACCGCTGCGGTACGATCAAGGCGGCTGACGGCAAAACCGACCTCTATTATCGCATGGTGCTGCCCGTTGGCTTTGACAAGAGCAAGAAATATCCGACCATCGTCTACGTCTACGGTGGTCCTCATGCC
Source organism: Prevotella sp. (assembly GCA_052355365.1). GTDB lineage: Bacteria > Bacteroidota > Bacteroidia > Bacteroidales > Bacteroidaceae > Prevotella. The sequence goes on from DAWDCC010000097.1 coordinate 4,117, forward strand.
CACAACGTTGACGCACGCTGGCACTATTGCAGCCGTGGATGGGAAACCTACATGGCACAGAAAGGCTATCTGATCTTCATCCTCGACAACCGTGGCAGCGAAAATCGTGGCAAGGACTTTGAGCAGGTCACCTTCCGTCATCTTGGCGACCACGAGGTGGAAGACCAGATGGAAGGCGTGAAGTATCTCAAGAGTCTGAGCTATGTCGACAGCACCCGACTGGGTGTGCACGGCTGGAGCTTCGGCGGTTTTATGACCGTCAACATGATGACCACGCATCCCGAGGTCTTCAAGGTAGGTGTCGCCGGTGGCCCTGTCATCGACTGGAAATGGTACGAGGTGATGTACGGCGAGCGCTATATGGACACGCCGCAGACCAATCCCGACGGATATGCCCACTCAAGTCTGCTGCCCAAGGCCAAGAATCTCAAAGGCAAGCTACAGATCATCATCGGTCTCAACGATCCCGTAGTGGTGCCACAACATGCGCTGACTTTCATCAAGCAGTGTATCCAGGACGGTACACAGCCCGACTTCTTTGTCTATCCCGGTGAGCCGCACAACATGCGGGGACATCAGTCTACGCATCTCCATGAGCGCATCTCGCAGTATTTCGATGACTATCTGAAATGAAAAAGCAGAATGCGTCATATCTTATCGTCGGCGTGAGGCTCTTACTGCTGCTCGCCTTGCTGCTCCCCTTGCAGATGTGGGGGGAGGACATCAAGGCGCAGCTCATGGCGCTGCCAGGCATCTCCAAGGTAGAGGAGCTTAAGAGCAGCAAGTACGACCATAAATATCTGATGGACATCCGCCAATGGATCGACCCCAACGACACGACGGTGGGGGCTTTCCAGCAGCGGGTCATCGTTTGTCATGTAGGGTTTGACCGGCCTACGGTGCTGGTCACCGAGGGCTACAGCTGCAACTATGCGCTCAAGGAAGGCTATGCCGAGGAGTTATCCAAGCTCTTTGACGCCAACCTCATATTCGTGGAGTATCGCTATTTTGCCGCTTCCACGCCACAACCCTGCAACTGGCGCTATCTCACTGTGGAAAACTCTCTGGCCGACCTGCATCATGTCAACACCACCTTTCACCGCCTTTATCAGGGCAAGTGGATCGCCACGGGCATCAGCAAGGGCGGGCAGACCTGTCTGTTCTACCGCGTGTTCTATCCCAACGATGTGGACATCTCTGTTCCTTACGTGGCTCCGCTCAACCGCAGCGTAGAGGATGGCCGGCATGAGCCTTTCCTGCGCGACCAGGTAGGAACGGCGAAAGAACGGCAACGGGTATTAGAGTTCCAGCAGACTGTGCTTCAGCGTCGCAACACGCTGATGCCGCTCTTCAAGGACTATGTCACGAAAAACGGGCTCATCTTCCGTGCTCCCCTCAACGAGATCTATGACCTCTGTGTCCTCGAGTACGCCTTTGCCCTATGGCAATGGGGCACACCGGCGAGTGACATCCCGGCATCAACGGCCAGCGACGAGAAACTCATCAACCATCTGATACGTATCAGCAATCCCGGCTACTTCTCCATCCAGTCGAGTAACCTCTCCTTTAATGTGCAGGCGGCTAAGCAGTTGGGCTATTATGGTTACGACGTGAAGCCGTTGCGCAAATGGCTTTCCGTCAAGACCACCAAGGACTATCTGCGCCGTATCATGCTGCCGGACAGCCTCCGCAACGAGCCCTTCGACGCCACGCTCTACTACAAGACCATGGAGTTTCTGCGCCACAACGACCCAAAGATGATCTTCATCTATGGCGGCCTCGATCCCTGGGGTAGTTCGGGAGTGGCTAAACTCGACTTCTTGGAGAACAAGCGCAACATCCACGTCTTTGTCTTGCCACGGGGCAGTCACGCCACACGCATCGCCTCTTTCCCCGAGATTGAGCGCAACGAGATCGTGGACATCATCCGGCAATGGCTCGACGACGGCACTGACAAACAATCAAGGTGATGCTTGCTGACGACAGCCGTTTACCAGTATTTTCGGTACACAGACATATACCTTATTATTATATATAACGCAATAAAGAATCAAAGATAACTCTACAACTCATCATCTCATGAAAATACTATTGTTAGGAAGTGGCGGCCGCGAGCACGCCCTGGCATGGAAAATTGCCCAAAGCCCTAAATGCTCAAAGCTCTTCATTGCTCCGGGAAACGCCGGAACGAGCAATGTAGGGGAGAATGTAGCGATCGGTGTCAATGATTTCGATGCTTTGAAAGACTTTGCCATGGACAAAGCCATCGACATGGTTGTGGTCGGTCCTGAGGATCCTTTGGTGCACGGCGTCTATGATGCTTTCAAGAGCGACAGCCGCACAGCTTCCGTCCCCGTGATTGGTCCGAGCAAGCAAGGGGCTGTCCTCGAGGGCAGCAAGGACTTCGCTAAGGGCTTCATGAAGCGTCACAACATCCCTACCGCTGCTTATGAGACTTTCGACGGCACCACCGTGGAGGAAGGCATCCGCTTTCTGGATACTCTCCAGCCGCCCTACGTGCTGAAAGCTGACGGACTGGCAGCTGGCAAAGGTGTACTGATTGTGCCCACGCTCGACGAGGCCAAGAAGGAGTTCCGTGAGATGCTCGGCGGTATGTTTGGCAACGCTTCCGCCAAGGTCGTCATTGAAGAGTTCCTCAGCGGCATCGAGTGCTCTGTCTTTGTGCTGACAGATGGCAAGCACTATCAGATTCTTCCCGAAGCAAAAGACTACAAGCGTATCGGTGAGCACGACACGGGTTTGAACACCGGCGGCATGGGTAGCGTATCGCCGGTGCCGTTTGCTGACAAGGAATGGATGCAGAAAGTCGAGGACCGCATCATCCGTCCTACCGTAGACGGCCTCGCTGAGGAGGGTATCGACTACAAGGGCTTTATCTTCTTCGGACTGATCAACGTCAAAGGCGAGCCGATGGTGATCGAGTACAACTGCCGTATGGGTGATCCGGAGACCGAGACCGTGATGCTGCGCTTGAAGAGCGACATCGTGGATCTCTTTGAGGGTGTGGCCAATGGCGAACTCGACAAGCATCCCGTAGAAGTGGATCCTCGTGCTGCCGTGTGCGTGATGCTCGTCAGTGGCGGTTATCCTCAGGCTTACAAGAAGGGCTTTCCGATCACCGGTATCGATAAGGTTGAGGACAGCATCGTCTTCCATTCCGGTACAACAATGAAGGACGGTCAGATCGTCACTAACGGCGGACGCGTTATCGCAGTGTCCTCTTATGGCCGTAACAAAGAGGAAGCATTGAAGAAGAGCTTTCAGGAAGCACAGAAGATACAGTTTGAAGGAAAGTATTTTCGTAGCGATATCGGGCAGGATCTTTAGCCCAGCCTTCTCCTTTCTCCGGGGGAAAAGAGCGCGAAGCTCTTTCTCCTTGAGGGAGAGACACCTTTGTTTCATAGGACCACATGTCTTGGAGGCATGTATTTCATTCGCGCTTGTCACGGGTGAGAATCTTTAGTTTGATAGGATGATAAGACGTTTACAAAATAGGATAGCAGAGAGTCGCATGGCGTTGCCGGTGACGTTGATATATATGGTAGCCTTCATGGTCGTACAAGTATTGTTAGGTCATGACACTTGGTTGCAGATGGCTTTGCTGGCTGTCTCCTCTATCCTCATGGCAGAACTCAACAATGCCAACGCCCTCATACGTATCTATAGCCGCATGGTGTCATGCTCTTTCATCGTGATGACAACGGCGGCCAACTTCCTTCTGTCTTCTACAAATGTGGGATGGGCACAGATAGGACTGATCGCCTTCTTTATCTTTCTGCTTCATGCCTATCAAGACGTACGTGCTGCGGGATGGGTATTCTACGCTTTCGCCGCACTTTCATTGGCCAGCATCCCCTTTGTACACGTACTCTATCTCGTACCACTTTTGTGGATCATCCTTGGGACGAACATTCTGGCACTTTCCCTTCGCACGTTCCTGGCTTCGCTTCTGGGACTCATGGTGCCCTATTGGTTCATCGGTGCTTACGCCATTGTCTTCCAGCATCTCGACTGGTTGGCCGCGCATTTCATGGCACTGGCTCATCCCGGAGCCGTTTTCGATCTCACTGTTCTCAACGATCATCAGGCTCTGACATTCATCTTCATGATGATCATCACAGCCTTGGGTAGTGTACATTTCCTGATGTTTTCCTATCAGGACAAGATCCGCACACGCATGATCTACGAGATGTTTATCACCTTGAGCGTCTGTTGCCTGTTGCTGATGCTGATCTTCCCTACCCTCTTCAATGGCTTCATGGCGTTGGCTATCGTCGTAACGGCTCCTTTGATCGGCCATTTCTTAGCTTTAACCCATTCGCGGTTGAGCAACATTTTTTTCTTTGTCATCATCGCCGCCGCGCTGTTGCTGACGGCCTATAATCTCTTGTAACCCGCCGCTACACCATATTTATATATAGGAAATCACAAACGATGACGGACACTCTGACGTTGCTTTTACAGCAATACGGCTATTGGGGCATGTTGCTGGCCGCATTCTTAGCCGGCAGCTTTTTTCCCTTCAGCAGTGAGGCAGTGATGCTGGGACTGCTGGCAGCTGGTCTGCACCCGATTCCATTGGTCGTCTATGGCACTATCGGCAATGTGGCGGGCTCACTATTCAACTATGCTGTCGGCCGCATGGGCCGTCTGGAGTGGATCGAGCATTGCCTCCATGTGAAGAAACACGACATCGACAAGGCACAGCATTTTATGGCAGGACATGGTGCCTGGATGGGATTCTTTGCATTTCTGCCGATCATTGGCTCTGCTATCACGATAACTTTAGGACTGATGCGCGCCAATTTCTTCATTAGTGTGCTCAGTATCACGATTGGTAAAGTGCTGAGATATGTCATTCTGATGGCCAGTGTGACGGCCGTCTTTTAGTACGCTCTTCATCAGAATAGTTATCAATTGGTACGTTTTTGTATCAATCTGAAATAAATATTCCATTAATTATAAAAAGTATATTCATTTTGTTTGTTGTTTACAAATTATTATTTACCTTTGCAACCAAATCAAGGACATACACACAACGTTAGAGAGATTTCATGAAAATGGCGCGATGCTGCCAGTGTGGATGGTCAAAAAAGACACAACAGACACAAAAGCATAGGTCGGGATAGTAATAGAGAGCTTAGTGACTACAACCTATCGATAAGAGAGACAATAACAGTTAAGTATTTTTAATAAATTTGGTTTTATGGAAAAAAGGATTCTGATGCTTTTCGCCTGTTTCCTATTTGCTATCACTTGTGCATTCTCGCAAGTGACACAAGTCACGGGTGTGGTGACCGCCGAAGACGACGGCCAGCCGATTACCGGAGCTTCCATTCGTATTGAGGGTACCAAGTTGGGTACTGTCACGGACGTGGACGGTAAGTTCCATTTATCAAATCTCCCTGCCAATGCCCGTACGTTGGTGATCACCTACATGGGCATGCAGACCAAGCGCGTCACCATCAAACCGAACATGAAGATCACGCTTACGCCAGACCAGCAGAGCCTCGACGATGTCATCGTGGTGGCTTTCGGTAAGCAGAAGCGCGAGAGCTTCACGGGATCAGCCGGTGTTCTCAAGGGTGAGGACATAGCCAAGCGACAAGTCAGCGACGCTATTGAGGCGATCAACGGTAAGGTAGCCGGTGTGCAGATGGTCGAGAGCAACGATCCGGCAGCCAGCAATCCTACCATCCGCATACGTGGCGTGAGCAGTATCAATGCCAGCAATGCACCGCTCATCGTGCTGGACGGTCTGCCCTATTCCGGCAACTACAGCGACATCAACCCACAGGATGTGGAGAGCATCAGCGTGCTGAAAGATGCTGCCTCCAACGCTCTTTATGGTGCACGCGGCGCCAATGGCGTGATCATGATCACCACCAGGCACGCCAAGAAAGGTAAGGCTGCCATCTCCTTCGACGCTAAATGGGGTTCCAACTCCAGTGCTTACGTCAACTATGACTATATCAAGAATCCTGCACAGTATTACGAGTTGTTGTACTAATTTGCGCTAAGGCGTAAAAGCTAAAGCCGTCCGCCAATAGC
>DAWDCC010000098.1:0-10056 GCA_052355365.1 Prevotella sp.
AAAGCCCACCCTAACCCTCCCGAGGGAGGGAAATGCAAAGCCCACCCTAACCCTCCCGAGGGAGGGAAAAGCAATACCAGAAAGGAATGGTAGGCAGTATAGCGAATTATTTTGCTTGATTTTGCTCTACTACGGCGAGCAACTCCTTGGCCACGAGACACAGCTCATCGTACCATTCCTTACCGAAGCGTCGGATGAGCGGGTCCTTGAGAAACTCGTAGACACGGATGTTCTCTTCTTGGCCTTTGCGCACGGCAGCCTTGCAGACATCCCAACGATGATAGTTGATGCCTACGAGCCCATTGTTGAATATCTTTTCGCGGATGGGATAGAGTTCGCAGGAGACAGGCTTGCGCCACTTCGTCTTCCCCTCACGATATGCACAGTCGAAGGCACAGAGACAGCAATGTGGCACGGCGGGCTTGCCGTCGACTAAGTCGAGATCACTGTAGCAGGTAAACACGCAGTCCTTGCCGCCTACGATGCTTGTCACCAAGTCGCCGTCGTTGTCGGTGTAAGCGACGCCTTGTTTGTCAATAACGCTCTGTGCCGATGCGCTGAGATCACTCCAAACTACATCGAGCGCGTCCTCCATCTCCCCGACCTCATCGAGGGTTACCGGTGCGCCCGCATCGCCCTCCACACAGCACTGTCCTTTGCAGGCATGGAGGTCACAACAAAACTTCTCTGTGAATATATCAGGGGAAACGAGCACGTTTCCCACTTCTACGATATGCAGTTCCATAATTAATTAGACCCTCTCTAAGGTTTTCTTTCTACCAGTCGATGGCTTGCTGTCCGTGAGCTGTGAGATATTCGTTGCAGCGTGAGAACTGGTGCAGTCCGAACCAGCCGCCGCGGTTGGCGGAGAGCGGAGAGGGATGTGCCGACTCCAATACGAGATTCTGCTGCTCATTGATGAGACAGCGCTTGCTGCGCGCGTAGCCTCCCCAAAGCATGTACACGATGCCCTCACGATGATCGCTGAGCGCTTTGATGGCCGCGTCGGTGAAGAACGACCAGCCCAGAGGCTGATGGCTGTTGGCCAGATGTGCCCTGACAGTGAGTGTGGCGTTGAGCAGCAACACGCCCTGACGAGCCCAACGGGTGAGATCACCGTTTGCCGGCATTGGCTTGCCGAGGTCGGCTTGTATCTCCTTGAAGATGTTGACAAGCGAGGGCGGCATGGCGATACCCTCCGGCACTGAGAAGCTCAGTCCCATCGCCTGTCCCTGCTCATGATAAGGATCCTGTCCGATGATCACCACCTTCACCTTGTCGAAGGGACAGAGATTGAAAGCGTTGAAGATCAGATGGCCCGGTGGGAAGCACTGTTGCGTCTTGTATTCCTCTTTCACCTGCTGGGTGAGACTGACAAAGTAGGCCTTGTCAAACTCCGCGCCCAAGTATTGTTTCCAGGAAGGTTCTATCTGTACGTTCATAATGGAAAAGCCCCACCTCCGGTTAAGAGCCGGAGGTGGGGCCATTAAATATGTTGATTATTTGTTGTCGCTGATAAGATTCTCACCGGTCATGTCAGCAGGCTGCTCCAGCCCCATGATGTGCAGGATGGAAGGAGCCACGTCGGCCAGGCGTCCGTCCTTAACTGTGGCGCTGTTGTTGTTCGTCACATAGATAAACGGAACGGGGTTGAGAGAGTGAGTGGTGTTAGGCGTACCGTCGGGGTTGATGGCGTTGTCGGCATTGCCGTGGTCAGCGATGATGATAGCCTCGTAGTCGTTGGCCTTGGCAGCCTCGATGACGTCGTGCACGCAGTGGTCAACAGCCCACACAGCCTTGGCGATAGCATTGTAGACGCCCGTGTGGCCGACCATATCGCCATTGGCGAAGTTGACCACGATGAAGTCGTACTGCTGTGTGTTGATAGCGCCGACGAGTTTGTCCTTCACCTCGTATGCGCTCATCTCCGGCTGCAGGTCGTAGGTAGCTACCTTAGGCGAGTGCACGAGGATACGGTCCTCACCCTCATAAGGAGCCTCGCGGCCGCCGTTGAAGAAGAACGTCACGTGAGCGTACTTCTCGGTCTCTGCTGTGTGGAGCTGGCGCAGACCCTTCTTAGAGAGATACTCGCCGAGGGTGTCCTGAACGTTCTCTTTGGGGAAGAGAATGTGTACGCCCTTGAAGTTAGCATCGTATGGGGTCATGCAGTAGTACTGCAGATCCTTGATCGTATGCATGCCCTCTGCCGGCATATCTTCCTGAGTGAGCACCTGAGTGAGCTCGCGTGCACGGTCGTTACGGAAGTTGATGAAGATGATCACGTCGCCTTCCTGGATCGTACCGTCTACAGTGGAGTTGTTGATCGGCTTGATGAACTCGTCGGTCACGCCCTCGTCGTAGCTCTCCTGCATGGCCTTGACCAAGTCGGTAGCCTGCTTTCCCTTGCCCTCGACGAGCAGGTCGTAAGCCTCCTTGACGCGGTTCCAGCGCTTGTCGCGGTCCATAGCGTAGAAGCGGCCGATGATGCCGGCGATGTGAGCGCCGTTGTTGTTGCATACCTTCTCGATGTCTTCGATGAATCCCTTGCCGCTCTTCGGGTCAGTATCACGACCGTCCATGAAGCAGTGGACATAGACATTCTTGAGGTTATATTCTTTTCCGATCTCGATGAGCTTGAAGAGGTGGTTGAGGCTGGAGTGTACGCCGCCGGTAGAAGTCAGACCCATCAGGTGGAGCTTCTTGCCGGTCTTCTGAGCGTAGCTATAGGCGTTGACGATCTCCTTATTCTTCAGGATGTCACCGCTCTCGCAGGCCTTGTTGATCTTCACCAGGTCCTGATAGACGATACGTCCTGCACCGATGTTCAGGTGTCCTACCTCTGAGTTGCCCATCTGTCCTTTCGGCAGACCGACATCCTCGCCGCAGGCCATGAGCTGAGAGTGAGCGCATGTAGCGTTGAGATAATCGAGATAAGGTGTCGGTGTGTTGTAGATCACGTCACCTTTTCCATGCTGTCCGATTCCCCATCCATCGAGAATCATCAATAAAGCTTTCTTTGCCATAGTGTTAAAAATATATTATGTTGTTGATATTCTGTATCACTGCAAAGTTACTACCTTTTCAGCGAATGACAAAATCTAAAAGCAGAATATCAGTTTCTATTTCGTGGATTATCACACAAATCATCTTGAATTACCCACTCATAAATTTTATTTCTCACAGATTTACACAGATCTCCACGGATGCGTAACCCTAAAGCAATGGATATTTCGAGCGCAGGGATCTGTGAGAATCTGTGAGATCAGTGAGACATTCCCGACCTAAAATCAAATTCTATCGTTTCCCTCAGTTGCTGCTCTTTCTATATTCCGACGGCGACATGCCGACATGCTCTTTGAAGTATTTGCCAAGGAAGCTTTGGTTGGCGAAGTGGAGGTCGTCGGTGATCTGCTTGATGCTCTTCGAGGTGTTTTTCAGTAGGTTGCGGAGCTCGAGTGTCACATAGGTGTCGATCCACTCGTTGGGCGTCTGGTGGCTGACCTGCTTGATGATCTCGGAGAGGTACTTCGGCGTGATGCTCAGCTGCAAGGCATACCAGCCCACGCGGCGCTCCTGGCGGAAGTGCAACTCCACGAGTTGGATGAACTTCACAAAGATGTCCTCCGCGCGTGCCCGACGCGTCTGCATGAGCTGCTGCGACTGCCAGATGGTGTTGCCCGCATCGTAGATGAGAGCCTTGAGCAAGCTCTGCACAGTCTCGCGGCGAAAGTGGTGGTAGGTGTCTCCAACCTTCGTCTTGATAAACGAGAAGAAGTCGACGATGTCCTGCTGCTTCTGTTGATCGAGATGATAAACGGGATGCATACGCGAGAAGATATACATCGTCGAGAGGTCGTGCACGCCGGCGAGGACCTCGTGGAAGTATTGGCTGGAGATGATGATGACCACCTCTTTGTGGTCCGGACTGAGCTTGTAGTAGTCAAGTATGGCTCCGTTGCTGATGATGATGATGTCGCCGGCCCTCACCTTATGGTGGATGGTGTCGACGCTGTATTCTCCTTCACCTTGCGTGCAGAGCGCCAGCAGGATGAAATCCATGCGGCGGGGCTCCAGGGTGATGGGCATGTTGCTCATGTTCTCCATGAGTATGAGGTCGTCATCGATGTAGCTGCCTCCTTGGATGTGCTTGACGTCGTTGATGGAAATGCTGTTGAGACTCGTGTTCATATCTTATTGAAAAGTATTGTCGATAAATAGCGGTGCGACATCCACGGCTTCAGTCTCCGTGATCTGGTCGCGGCGGAAATATCTGTCGCCCGTCACCGTGACGCGGCGCTGGTATCCGATGGTGAAGACGGGGCTGGCCTGCTCGTCCATTTGTCCGTTGCAGGTATATCGCAGTCCGGCGGCCTCAATCTGCTCTCCCCATTGTGCCTCACGGAGGTTGAGCCGGACGAAGCCGCGGAAGCCGGGGCCATAGTCGTAGGTCACCTCATTGCCGTTGATGTCGAAATAGTTATATCCTCGGCTTCTGACGATTTTCTCCGCTGGCAGGTAGGCCGTGTAGGTCTTGCAGGGCGATGCTTGTTGTTGTGTAGTGCCCGCAGGGGTGGCTTCCGCGTCTTGCGTCACCACGGCATGTCGCCACAGCGCCGCGTCGAAGTCGCTTGCCGTCCACGGCGTGTCGGCTTGTCGCCCGTCGACCCACTCGTGTCCGTCGGGCGTGAGTCCCGATGCTGCATGGCGCCAAAGCCAAGAGTCGTCGCTGAAGTAAGCGAAGCGCTGTCCTTTGGAGTCGATGCCGTAGAAGACTGCCGACACCTGCCGTCGCGTGGAGTGGGGGAAGCCCGGGCTGTAGAGCACAGCCACCACGTTGCTGTCCGGACGCAGATAGGGCGTCACGTCGAGCGTCACCGCAATGGCCGTCGTGTCGCCTTGCGGCCGTGACGGGTAGAAGAATGCGGTGCCCACCTTGGCTTCGTTGACATACACCTTGACGAGTCCGGTGGTCGCGATGGTGAGGTGAGCCTCACGGTAACGTGCGCCGGAGAGCAGGGTGGTGCGAAACCACACGTGGGCCAGACTGTCGGTGTCGGGAGCAGCCACCCAGTGGGTGTTGAACTGCTGGGCATTTGCCCACAGCGTCGCTGCCCACAAAACGATTGTCAACAGCCAGCCTCTCATTCTATAATGGTGTTTTTATTCTTTTTCACTTTGATGATCTTTTTCATACCGTTGTAGACGAGCGTCACTTTACCGGTGCGCACGCCGGAAAGTTCGCATCGCGTGACACGGCTATTCTTCCATGCCATCGACACCGTATAACCGCCGCGCGCCTTCAGTCCGCTGATGGAACCGTCGGCCCACTGCTGTGGGAGTGCCGGCAAAAGCTCTATCGTGCCGTCGTGGCTTTGCATGAGCATCTCACAAACACCGGCCACTCCACCGAAGTTACCGTCGATCTGGAAGGGCGGGTGTGCGTCGAAGAGATTGGGGAACGTGCCTCCGTGCTGCGACCGCGTGTGTTCGGGATCGACATAAGCGAGAAGTTTCTGATAGATGCGATAGGCCATCGGTCCGTTGTGGAGACGTGCCCAGAGGTTGATGCGCCAGCCAGTACTCCACCCCGTGGTCTGCTCACCTTTTTGTCGCAGTGTCGCCGCGGCGGCTTCGGCGAGGCGGGGCGTGCCGCTGACAGTGATCTGATGTCCGGGGTAGAGACCGATGAGATGGCTCTGATGACGGTGATGGAAGTCCTCGTCGTCCCAGTCGTAGTACCACTCATTGAGGTCACCGCTGTGTCCGACGACGTAGGGATGGAGCCGGTCGAGGGCGCTTTGCAGCGAGTCGCGCAAACTTTTGTCGGTGCCAAGTGTGCGTGCTGCCTGCAAGGTGTTGGTGAACAGTTCGCGGATGATGGCCAAGTCGGCTGTACCACCGTACATGGTTGCTCCCTTATATCCTTTGGTGTTGATGTAGAAAGCCTCGGGAGACGTACTTGGCGCGGTGATGAGTTCGTTGGAATTTATTGGGTTGGGGATGAGCCAGTGAAGCATGAAACGGCTTGCGCCGCGCATGAGTGGGTAGGCCGTCTGGCGGAGATAGTGCTCGTCCTGCGTGTAGAGATAGTGGTCGTAGACGTTCTGCATGAGCCAGGCGCCGCCCATATTCCAGTTGCTCCACGTGGGACTCTCCTGCTTCTCTCCTACGGGATTCGTCATCGCCCAAATGTCGCTGTTGTGTCCGCAGCTCCATCCCTCGCGTATGCCGTAGTAGTTCCATGCGTTGCGATGGCCGGTTTTGGCGAGATTCTCGCAGAAGGTGGCCAGTGGCTCAAACATCTCCGGCATGGCGGCGACGTCGCAGGGCCAGTAGTTCTCCTCCAAGTTGATGTTGATCGTGTAGTTGCCTCGCCAGGGCGCCCACAGCTTATCGTTCCACAAGCCTTGCAGTTCGGCGGGCGCTCCGGGCGTACGTGAGCAGGAGATGAGCATGTAGCGGCCGTACTGGAAGTAGAGCGTTTCGAGATATTTGTCCGGTGCGCTGTTTTGTCCGTAGGCCCGTATCATGCTGTCAGTGGGCTCGGCGATATTGGGTTGCGTGCCGTTGAGACTGAGTTTCAACCGTTGGTAGATGGTCTGATAGTCAGCGATATGGCGAGTGCGCAGGCTGTCGTAGGTATAGTTGACCAGATGCCAGGCATCGTCCATGGCGTTGGCGAGATAGGGCGCGCCCTGCTTGACGGGATGGCGGTCGTAGCCGTTGAAGCTCGTCTCGTTGACGAGATAGAGCGTCAGCTCGCTGGCCTGCCGGACAAAGAGCGTGCTGTCGTCGTGCTCAATGGCGCCGTCGGGCGAGGCGGCTCGCAGTACGGTGCAGAAATGGATGCTCTCTTTGGGGTCGCCGACGGCATAGCCCGTCATCGTCAGTTGTTTGTTGGCTGCCTTGACACCGTGGGGCACGAGTGAGCCGAGGGACAACCTGACGTTGATGGTCTTTGGCGCGGAACTCTTGATGCGCACGGCGATGACCTTGTCGGGATGCGAGACGAAGTATTCGCGTCGGTAGGTGATACCTCTGCGTGTGTAGCGGTCGCGGCACAGCGCGCTGTCGAGGTCGAGCTCGCGGCGGTAGCCCGTCGTTTCACCCTCGTTGAGATCATAGATGCGCAGGGTGCCCAACGGCTCGTAGAACTGAGAGTTATGTCCCTGAACATGATGCTGTAGTGAGTCGGCGAGGGGATAGTCCTCGTTGAAGAGTGCCTGTCGGATCGCCGGAATCCACTGGTGAGCTGTGCTGTCAACACTGAGGTCAACGGGCTTGCCGGTCCAGAAGGTGATGTCGTTGAGGTGGATGATGTCGCAGTCGGGGGCGCCATAGACGAGTGCTCCCAACTTGCCGTTGCCGATGGGCAGCGACTGCTCGAAGAGGCGGGCCGGTCGGTCGTACCACAGACGCATGGGCTGTTGTTGCGCGCGGGTGGCGAGCGTCAGGGTAGCCAGGACGAGAGTAGTGATGAGTCGGTGCATGGATGATGAGGTTTGAGGAAGACGACGAAACCGGCGAACGGGCTGTCGGCTGTCGGAAAAAGGAGGGGGCGGTCTGTAACGGCCGCCCCCCACTTATAGATAGATGTGTGATTTGTCTTTGCGAAAAGACGCTGGTGAGCGCGTGCCGCGACTACGCGTCAATGTTGGCGTAGGTGGCATTTTGCTCGATGAACTCGCGTCGGGGCTCCACATCGTCGCCCATGAGCATGGAGAAGATCTCGTCGGCTTCGGCAGCGTTCTCGATGGTCACCTGCTTGAGCAAGCGTGTCTTAGGATCCATTGTGGTTTCCCAGAGCTGGTCGGGGTTCATCTCACCCAAACCTTTGTATCGCTGCGTGTGGATGCTCTTTCCGTCCTCTACGCCATTGCCGTATTTGTCGAGGAAGGCCTGGCGCTGCTGGTCGTTGTAGCAGTATTCGCTGACCTTACCCTTGTAGGTGCACTTATAGAGTGGTGGTGTGGCGATATAGAGGTGTCCGTCTTCGATGACTTTCGGCATGAAGCGGTAAAAGAGTGTCATGATCAGGGTGTCGATGTGTGAGCCATCGACATCGGCATCGGTCATGATGATGATCTTGTCGTAGCGGAGCTTGTCGATGTTGGCCTCGCGGTCGTCCTCGCCGTCGACACCGAAACGCACGCCGATGCTTTGGATGATGTTCATCACGGACTCTGCCTCGAAGACGCGGTGCCACTGTACTTTCTCGACGTTGAGGATTTTTCCGCGCAACGGGAGGATGGCCTGGGTGTAGCGGTCGCGGCCCTGCTTGGCAGAGCCACCTGCGGAGTCACCCTCGACGAGGAAGATCTCGCACTTCTTCGGGTCTTTGTTGGAGCAGTCTGCCAGCTTACCGGGCAGTCCGCCACCGCTCATCACGCTCTTGCGCTGCACACTCTCGCGTGCCTTGCGGGCAGCCACACGGGCAGTAGCGGCGAGGATCACCTTTTCACAGATCTTCTTAGCCTCTGCCGGATGCTCCTCGAGATAGTTGGTCAGCGCCTCACCGACGGCCTGATTGACGGCACCGGTGACCTCGCTGTTGCCGAGCTTGGTCTTGGTCTGACCCTCAAACTGCGGTTCTGCGACCTTGATGGAGATGACAGCTGTCAGTCCCTCGCGGAAGTCCTCACCGGCTACTTCTATCTTTGCTTTCTCTATCTGCTTGGAGATGGCCGGGTCGTTGTCGGCATAGTTTTTCAGCACACGGGTCAACGCCTGACGGAAGCCCGTGACGTGGGTGCCGCCCTCGATGGTGTTGATGTTGTTGACGTAAGAGTGGAGGTTCTCGGAGTAGTCGGTGTTGTACATGATGGCCACTTCGATGGGCACGCCCTGCTTCTCGGTCTTCAGATAGATGACGTCGTCGAAGAGATGCTGGCGGTGGCGGTCGATGTAGCGGACCATTTCCTTGAGTCCGTCCTTGGCGTGGAAGACTTCCTGGCGTGTCTTGCCGTCGTCGTCGGGACGCAGGTCGGTCAGCGTGATCTTGATGCCGGCGTTGAGGTAGGCCAGCTCACGCATACGGCGCGCCACGATGTCCCACTGGAAAGTGGTGGTGGTGAAGATGGTGGGGTCTGGCCAGAACTGCTGGCGTGTACCGCGCTTGTCGGTGTCACCGATGATGCGCACGGGATAGAGCGGCTTGCCCTTTTCGTATTCCTGCTGGTAGATTTTACCTTCACGGAAGACTTGCGATTTCATGTGAGTGGAGAGCGCGTTGACGCAGCTCACGCCGACGCCGTGGAGACCACCGCTGACCTTGTAGGAGCCCTTGTCGAACTTACCACCGGCGTGGAGCACGGTCATGACGACTTCCAAGGCACTCTTGTGCAACTTCTTATGCTCGTCAACAGGGATGCCTCGGCCGTCGTCCTCTACGGTACAGGAGCCGTCCTCGTTGATGGTTACCTCGATGTTGTGGCAGAAGCCTGCCATAGCCTCGTCGATAGAGTTGTCCACGGTCTCGTTGATGAGGTGGTGCAGACCCTTCTCACTGATGTCGCCAATATACATAGCCGGACGCTTGCGCACGGCTTCCAAGCCCTCCAGCACCTGAATGTTGGAGGCGGAGTAATTAACCTCTGGATGTTGATTTTCTGCCATTTCTGTTTAGTTCGTATTTATCTGCAAAGGTACTAAAAAAGCGTGAGATAGCGAAAACTTATTCTGTGAAAAATAACTTCAAAGGGTGGCTTTTATTTCTTACGCAGAGCCACAGAGCCATTTTGACAAAAACAAGTAAAACCCTTGCTGTGATGCAAGCCTTCGTGCCTCAGGCTTGCATCACAGCAAGAAAACCGTGAAAACAAGCTGACGCGGTAACAATTGATACCTCTTGGTCGCTTCGATGATGATACCTTGAATAGAGACCTCAATATTATGTGTATTGTGATAATTATATTGTATCGCTTTATATTTATATATGTGTCTCTGTGTGAGATTAATCGGTCGTGCCCTCGTGACGTTGGCGCTCTTAAAATCTGTTGAAGAAACTTTCTGTGTGGTGATGTTATGACTAAAGAATGTTAATTTACTTGTAATGAT
>DAWDCC010000099.1:0-10018 GCA_052355365.1 Prevotella sp.
TGTCCAGGCAGTGTAAACTTTGCTAATTTGGATGATTGCGGATATTCATTTTATTTTTTCAATTCTCTATTCTCTCTATTTTTACCTTAGCCAAAATAAAGACCAAGAAATGGACTTTTTCACGCCATTAAGTTTTTTTTGCATTGCAAGAAGAGTGATAATTGAAGAGAAATATATACCTTTGTAGAAAATTATAACGCAATGCTGCATTTTATCTCATTCGGCAGCGGCAGCAGCGGCAACTGTAGTCTGATATTTAGCGAGAAAGAAGGACTACTCATTGACGCTGGCATCGGTGTCCGTATTTTGAAAAAACACTTAAAAAACTACGGCCTAAACATTTCCAATATTAGGTCTATACTGGTCACACACGATCATGCCGACCATGTGAAGTCAGTGGGTAGTGTGAGCAAGGATTATCACATCCCTGTATATGCCACGCGAAAAGTACACGAAGGCATAGAGGAAAATTGGTGTGTGAGGACAAAAGTGCCCCAAGACATGTCATTTGTCGTAGAGAAAGGACGACCGTTTCATGTGGGCGGATTTACGATCACAGCTTTCGGAGTACCACATGACAGCAAAGACAATGTCGGCTACTGCATTGAGGCAGAAGGCGTCACATTTGTATTGATGACGGATATCGGTCATTTCACAGACGAAATGCTGGAGTATGTTGGACGCGCCAATTATCTCGTAATAGAAGCAGACTATGAGAAAGCCATGCTTGAGGCCGGTCCCTACCCCGAAGAACTGAAGCGAAGAATACAAAGTTCATTGGGGCATACAAGCAATTTCGATTGCGGTCAAGTGCTTGCCCACTATGCCACGCCAGCGCTCAAGGGTGTATGGCTCTGTCATCTGAGCGATACCAACAACCAACCTGAGTTAGCCGAAAAAACGGTCAAGCAAGTACTTAGGGCCAGCGGCATCGTAGCCGGCAATGATCCCGGAGCAGACTTCACGCTGAATGCACTTCATAGAAAACTGCCTACGGGCGTTTTTGGCTTGAAATAATCAGTGTTCTCCTTAAATTATACGTCCATTAGAAAGGCATACCCACTGCGAAGTGGAACGTGAAATCACGAGAAAACTTCGGATGAAAGATTGCCCAATGCTCTTGCTGAGTTGTCCAAGCCGGATTAATGGCTTTCATGCCCCCATCGAAGCGAAGGATGAAATAGCCGAAGTTGACGCGCAAGCCTAATCCATAAGATACAGCGATCTGCTTATAGAATTCATCAAAGCGAAACTGTCCTCCTGGCTGATCAGCATAGTTGCGAAGCGTCCAAATGTTACCGGCATCAATAAAGGCAGCACCATTGAATTTCCAAAAGAGGAAGGTACGATACTCCGCGCTAAGGTCCAGTTTCATATCACCAGTTTGGTTGATGAAGTCGATACGACCGTCTTTGCCCCGATAACTGCCCGGACCGAGTTCTCGCACCGACCATCCTCTCACACTGTTGGCACCACCAGAGAAATAGCGTTTTTCAAATGGCAGCACAGTGCTGTTGGCATAAGGATAGGCCAAGCCAAAGGCAGCATGGAAAGCCAGCATATTGCGAGTATCGAACTGCTGGATACGTGTATAGTCAAAATCAAATTTCAGATACTGGGCATACGGTATATGATTGAAGAGCGTATACTGCCCATTCTCATTTTTCTTCAGTCCCATCAAAGGGGAGAGTGCTCTCAACAATCCTCCACCCGACTCAAAATTCAACTTTAAAGCATTGATGCCATTATTATAGCTGAGACCTACTCCCATTCTTAGGATAAAGAGATTCTCATAGTTATAGCGCAGGATGGCATTTCTATTTGAGACATCGTCAAGATAGTCTTCCTTAAAGGTAGCACTGATCCATGGCATATAGACATAGTTCAGATCCAAGAGATCAAAACGGTAGTGGGTGTTGTGCCCCGGATCAGCCCAGCGATAACGCCATCCCGCCGACAAGACCCGACGATGGAACTCAGGCCGGTTTTGCATGTCCCAGGCTAAAGACAACTCAGAAGTGGCATTGCTTTGACGCCGGAAGCTCCGCGAGAGAAAAGGAGCCAAGAACTCCGGAAACTGAAGTTTTCCCTGCACACCATATTCTATATAGTCTTCATCATTGTAACCCTCCAATCCCGTAATGGCCTCAAAAGCGCCACGCAACTGCACACTCAGCAGTTCTGAACCACGTAGCAAATTCCTATTTTCATAGATGAGAGACGCTGCGGCGCCCAAGTCACCCGCTGTGTTGGTACCTTCTGGCTGAAACGCGATTGTAGACTTTTTGTTCATGCTCAACTGGATATGACAATCCAAGAGATTGGAGTCAGGAACCTCGTTAAACAGAATGTTGGTATACTTCACAGCCTGAAGCCGACTAAAATTGGCATAGGTCTTCTGTAGATCTGTATTGCTAAAAGGGCGACCGGCAGTGATCGCCGTGTTGTTTTCCAACACACTCTTCCGCAGTCGTGCGCTGCCTAAGTCACCATCGGAATACTGAACAGAGCGGATGACATAACGGGGATGGTCTGTAGGCCGGGCATCACTGTTGGCCTGATATTTTTTAAGATGGAGCACGATACCTACCGAACGGCTGTCGGAAGAGGAATCGGCCGTGAAAGAGATAAAGTCCCTATGAAACTTGTAATAGCCGGAATTCTGAAGCAATGCCGTCAGCCGATCACGCTCCGCCTCCAATGCTTTGATCGTGAAAGGAGTCCCCTCGCACAGAATAGATGCCGATTTCTTATGCTGTCGCCGCGATATACTGTCGTCGCCATCCAACAATTGCCGAATAGCAGGATCCTGAATGTCATAACTGATATGTCCAAAACGATATTGTGCCCGCGGATGAAGCATATAGACAGCTTTGAGGGAATGTCCCCTAATAACAGTGTCGAGCGTAACGCTGGCATGGAGATAGCCCTGATTGATCAAAGCCTGACGCAAATCGTCCATTGTCAGCCGTGCCGTAAGCGTGTCAAAGACCACTGGGCGCTCACCAATACGCTTGAGGGTACGGTTAATCCATTTCGTACTATCCTTGCCGGCAAGGGTATAGGTACCCATAGGTATCTTGAAAAGTGAAAACCACTTCGAGTTGGCTTTCTGACGAATATAGGGAAAAAGCTGTGAGGCATCGAACGATCTCTCATCAGATCTGATCTCCACAGAGGTGAGCAGATAACTTCCCTGAGGCACATACTTGGAAGTGCTGCATGCCGATAAAAGGCACATCGCCAGGACAAGGAAAACGTAGAAATATGTAACTTTTGATTTCAACTGCTATATTTTTGATACAAAGGTAATGTATTTTATTGACAGATTACATAAAAATAACACATTATTTTTATCGGTTACAACATTAATCGCTAACTTTGCAATATGATAAGCAAGGCAAGAATAAAATTTGTTCATACACTTGAACAGAAGAAGGCACGCACACGCGAACAGCTCTTCGTCGCCGAAGGCCCCAAGGTTGTCGGCGACCTGATGGCACGTTTTCAGCCCAAGATGCTTTTCCACACGGCTGACTGGCACGCTCCTCAAGGTAGGACAACCGGAGTGGAGACCGACGAAACCGTCAGCGAGGAAGAGTTGAAGAAGCTCTCATTCTTGCAGCACCCGCAGCAAGTGCTCGCCGTCTTCCCCCTACCCCACACAGAAACTGCTGATACTAAGCTGCCAAGTCAACAGCTCTGTCTTGCCCTCGACGGGGTGCAGGATCCCGGCAATGTGGGAACAATCATCCGGGTGGCCGACTGGTTTGGCATCACACAGCTCTACTGTTCCCATGAGACTGCTGATGTTTACAATCCCAAGGTGGTGCAAGCTACGATGGGCAGCCTGGCAAGAGTGGACATACACTACACCGATTTAGCATCACTCATCGACCATCTCCCCGAGAGCTGCCCAGTCTATGGCACTCTGCTTGACGGAGGCAACTTATATCAGCAAGAGTTGAGTGACTATGGACTTATTGTCATGGGCAACGAAGGGAAAGGACTAACGGCTAAAGTCAGACAACGCGTCAACCACAGACTGCTGATCCCCAATTATCCTAAAGGCAGAGACACAGCAGAAAGTTTGAACGTAGCAATAGCCACCGCCATCGTGTGCGCAGAGTTTAGAAGAAGAATAGGATAAACAATATAAACGGACTGAAATCATGAATACAGAACATATTGAGAATGAACTTTATAAAGTAAAGAGTGTCAGAGCCTGCATCAAGTCGGCCACTGACATGATGATCAGTAACCCACTGACTATTCTTCGCCGTACTTGGCTGCCAACTTTGGTGCTAAGTATCGTCGCGGGCTTAAGTATCTTGCTGCCTTCCCTCTTTGAGTCCCAGCAACCTACTACAACAGGAGCTACTACAGTAAATTCACCTCTTCTGATTCTCAGTGTCATCTTACTCATCGCTTACATCGCAATAGCATCATGGTGGGAAGCCTCTGTGATCAGCCTTCTGACAGGTCGCAAGGTGAAAGACAACATCCGACGCATACTCTACTTGCTGTTGGCACTAATCGGACTATATATAATCGTGGGCGTTTTCGTCTCTGTGGGCTATATGCTGCCTATGTTTGGCAGTAAAGCTTCTTTGGGCCATCCTACTATAGTCTCACCTTTAGTAGCAGGCATCATTTTTGTCTTAGCACTTGTCTTTACCCTGCCCATCGGCTATTCTTCCATGAAATATCTCGTGGAGCCTCAACAAAAACTGACAAGCATTGTCGGAAAGCCATATATAACAGGACTGCACCGCTGGGGCTTTCTCTTCTTGACTGCCCTACTCGGAGGTATCATCATCAGTATTCTCTTCGTCATCACCGGTGTTCCGGAGATCATCCTTGAGACTGCTAAAAAAAACAATCACATTGGAATGATCATGGGCGACAGCAATGGGCTGACAGCTTCTTTCACGGTGTTACAGTTTTTCGTCACTATCCTGTGCTACTTCATTTGGTGTTATATCTATTGCTGGATGAACTTTGTATATTACTATGTCTATGGTAGCATCGAAGCTAAAGAGAAAGCTAAAAAGAACATTGTCACTGTAACCACAGATAATAGTGCAAACAATAATGACTTTGATGCCCTGGATAAGCGCTTAAAACTGGAAACAGAAAAAGCTTCTGGCAGCAGGCTCGAAATAGAAGATATTCAATAAGAATCATATTTATTAAAAGGAGAGATGGAAAAACAACGCATTCTTTTTATCGACCGAGACGGCACACTTATCGAAGAACCCGCTGACGAGCAGATCGACTCTTTTGAGAAGTTGCGCTTCATGCCCGGCGTATTCAGCAACCTGGGATATATCCACAAACGCATGGGATTCCGCTTTGTGATGGTCACCAATCAAGACGGACTTGGCACGCCCTCGTTTCCCGAGGAGACATTTTGGCCCGTGCACCGACTGATGCTTCAAGCGCTGGAGAGCGAAGGCATCACCTTCGATGACCAACTCATTGACCGACACTTCCCTGAAGACAATTCACCGGAGCGCAAGCCCGGCACTGCCATGCTGAAAAAATACATCGATAATCCGGCTTACGACATCGCGGGAAGCTATGTCATCGGTGATAGAGAGAGTGACGAACAATTAGCCAAGAACCTGGGATGCAAAGCCATCATTCTCGGACGCGACGGTATGACTTGGGAAAAAGCAGCCGAACTGTTGATTGCCGGAGAACGCACAGCAGAAGTGAGGCGTACCACCAAGGAGACAGACATCCTCGTTCGTGTCAACCTCGACGGATCGGGGAAAACTGACATTGACACCGGACTGGGATTCTTTGACCACATGCTGGAGCAAATAGGCAAACACGGTATGATAGATCTCACCGTACACACCAAAGGAGATCTCTGGGTCGATGAGCACCACACCATTGAGGACACTGGCATTGCTCTTGGAGAATGCATTCTCAAAGCCTTAGGTGATAAGCGCGGCATCGAGCGCTATGGATTCTGCCTGCCAATGGACGATTGTCTGTGTCAGGTGGCTATCGACTTTGGCGGACGCCCTTGGCTCGTTTGGGACGCTGTGTTCCACAGAGAAAAGATCGGAGAGATGCCAACAGAAATGTTCATGCACTTCTTTAAAAGCTTTAGCGACGCTGCACGCATCAACCTGAACATTAAGGCAGAGGGCGAGAACGAGCATCACAAGATAGAAGGAATTTTTAAGGCACTGGCGTGTAGCCTGAAGATGGCCGTAAGAAGAGATATCCACCACTTGGTGCTGCCTTCTACAAAAGGAACACTATAAACACGTTTATAAATCAAATAAGGAGAGCAGGAATAGTTCTGCTCTCCTTATTTTATATATAGAGGATCAAGGATCTGGCTTGAAGCTCATTTCTGCTTTACGTACCGTTGAATAGACATCAAATCATATCGTTACGACTCAGACTTCCATCTTCAACAGCAGCCTTCCTACTTTACTTTGACTTCTCCATCAGCTTTTTCAAGAGGCCGGGAATCTCACAGCTCTCCATAGCCACCGGCACGCCGGCAGCCTCGAAAGCCGCAATTTTGTCAGCAGCAGAACCTGAACTGCTGGAAATGATAGCTCCGGCATGACCCATCTGCTTGCCCGGAGGAGCTGTGCGGCCATCGATGAAAGCAACGACAGGCTTGGTGATATGCTCCTTGATATAGGCAGCAGCATGCTCCTCGGCATCACCACCAATCTCACCAATCAAGGCAATGGAGTCAGTATCAGGATCATCTTGGAACATCTGCAACAAATCCTCGAAGTAAAGGCCTACCACCGGATCACCACCAACACCTATTGCAGTGCTCTGTCCCATACCAGCCTTTGTGAGGTTGTCAACAACTTCGTAAGTCAGCGTACCCGAACGGCTGATGACTCCAGTATGTCCCTTTTTAAAGATATTGGATGGCATGATGCCCACCATACTCAGTTCTGGCGAGATCAATCCCGGACAGTTCGGTCCAATCAGATGAGCCCCCTTCACCTGGATATAGCGCTGGGCAATGACAGCATCCACTACGGGAATACCTTCCGTAATACAAATGATGAGCTTGATGCCGGCATCAGCTGCCTCCAGCATAGCGTCCTTGGCAAAGGGAGCCGGAACGAAGATGATCGACGTGTTGGCCTTCGTTGCCTCTACAGCTTCGCGAACAGTGTTGAACACAGGAATGCCATCCACCTCTTGCCCACCCTTTCCGGGCGACGTGCCACCAACAACGTTTGTTCCGTATTCTTTCATCTTGGCAGCATGAAAGCTGCCGTCGCGGCCTGTGATGCCCTGAACGATCAGGCGCGTATCTTTATTGATCAAAATACTCATGGTAATAGCTTTTAAAAGATTAAAGATTGTTCATTGCCTCCACAGCCTTATGACCTGCATCGGCCATGGTCGTTGCCACAATGAAATGAGAATTCTGCAACAGACGACGTCCTTCCTCAGCATTGGTTCCTGTCAGACGGATGACGATCGGCATATCGGTCTTAATGATCTTGAAAGCCTCCAAGAGTCCTTTGGCCACATCATCGCAACGGGTGATGCCTCCAAAGATGTTGATCAGAATCACCTTCACGTGCTGGTCACTCATCAACAGATTCATAGCATCTACAATCTTCTCAGGGTTAGAACTGCCACCGATGTCCAGGAAATTGGCAGGATTGCCGCCATAGAACTTGATCATGTCCATGGTAGCCATGGCAAGACCGGCTCCGTTGACCATGCAACCGATATTACCACCTAAGTTGACATAGCTGAAACCCTTGGACTTGGCGTAGAGCTCTTTCTTCTCATCCTCTGTTGGCTCATTGAGTTCAGCCACATCAGAATGACGGTAGAGCGCATTATTGTCGAAAGTCATCTTGGCGTCAATGGCTTTCAGCTGTCCTTCTTTTGTCAACACGAGCGGATTGATCTCAGCCAACGAAGCATCCTTCTCCATAAAGAGACGATAGAGATTCTTGAAAAGAGGTATGGCCTGCTTCACCACAGCCTTATCATCAAACAACTTGTAAGCGGCAGCGCGAGCCTGGAAATCGGCCATGCCGATAAGCGGATCGATCACTATCTTCTCGATCTTCCCCGGTGTTTCCTTAGCAACCTGCTCGATGTCCATACCTCCGGCACGAGACAGCATCATCAAAGGAGACTTGCTCTTACGGTCAATTAGAATGCTGACGTAATACTCTTTGTCGATGTTCACCGCCTTAGTGACGAGCACGCGGTCAACAACATAGCCTTTGATGGTCATCCCAAGGATATCAGATGCCACCTTGCGCACCTCTTCTTCTGAAGCCGCGAGCTTCACGCCACCGGCTTTTCCGCGTCCGCCGGTGTGCACTTGCGCCTTGACTACTACTCGCCCGGAGCCTAATTGATGGTAAGCGTCAACACATTCATCAACGCTACGACACAAAATAGGACTGTCTACGGGCAAACCATACTGAGCAAAGAACTCCTTTGCCTGATATTCGTGTACCTTCATAATATATTAGTTAATGAATTAACAAGTCACAAAATTAGCGATTTCTTTCAAAAATGCAAAATTATCAAGCAATTATTTTCAATTATTCTCAACTAATGGCAAGGATGAAGAGTTCTTTCATTGCACATTGCTATGTATTGACATAGTTACTAAGATTCTTGTTCTCGCCAATCGAGAAAAGATGATTTCTCTATTTCTTCCACGCCCCGACAACCTCTCCAATATACATGGAGTGGATGCCAGCGGGGAAGTTGCTGTAGAGCTTGCGCGGCAAGTTGTTGCGGAAGGCTGAAGGGCTGAGCTGCTGGCCATACATGATCTCGCACTCATAGACAGCGGTAGCCTCAGTGAAGTAAGGCGCACCGTGCTTGGTGTAGGCCACATGCAGGCCGAGAGCCTTCGCCTTGTCGCCGTCACGCCCACTATGATGTCCCATATAGCCGGCCACCTTCATGTCGTCGAAGGTCATCACAGTGAAATAGCGGGCACGCTCCATGAACTCATGGGTGTAGCGCTTCTGTGCCACATAGACGGTCATGATAGGCTTGCCCCACAATGTACCGGCATCACCCCAGCCTATGGTCATGGCGTTGTAACCATTGCCTGTGGAGTCAGCAGCTGCGAGAATAGGAGCGTTAGCAAAAAAGGTAAAAGGATTATCGGCAAAGTCATTGGCTATATCCATTTCCTTGAATCCGTGTCCCGTCTGTGCGCACATTTTTTGTCCACTAACGAGGAACAGCAGGATGGCTGCAAGAATATTGAAATGCTTCATAATGATGATACGTTATTAATAGGTAATTTTACTCGTCAATGAAAAGCAGAGAAAATTAGCGAGCAACCTTGTTGTAAGTGACGTTACGCTCGTCCCACTTGTCTTTTGGCTTTACCTGACTGGCCGGGTAGCCAATGACGATGGTGTTGAACGGAACGAGGTATTCCGGAAGTCCGAGCACCTCAGCCACCGCCTTGCAGCGGTCGGGCGCAGGGTAAGTGCCCGTCCATACGGCTCCCAAGCCCATGGCATGAGCGGTAAGGAGAATATTCTCACTTGCGGCAGAGACATCCTGAATCCAGAAGTCTTTGCCACCACCTTGCAATGTCTTGGTCATATCGCCACAGACAACGATGGCAAGCGGTGCTTTCTTGGCAAAGCCAGCATTGGGATTGGCCTTGGCAAGACCATCGAGCAGTTTGCGGTCGGTGACAACAACAAAATGCCAGGGCCGCTTGTCAGCAGCCGACGGTGCCGCCATACCGGCACGCAACAAACGCCCTATCTTCGTGCTATCAATAGGTTTATCGAGATAGGTCCGGACGCTTGCACGTGTAAGGATGTTCTCATACACAGCATCTTCCGGAGAAACTACGGCGGGCTTTACAGAAGATACTCTCACTAACTTATAACTGACAAATATTAAAGCCAGCAATAATGCAACAATAATGATTCGATTGTCCATCTGATTCTTATTTGGTAGGGTGTCCAGTTAGATGTTCCGAGAAACAGAGGCTGATATCACCCGTTGA
>DAWDCC010000100.1:0-9318 GCA_052355365.1 Prevotella sp.
TCAACCAACATTAAAAATAAGACTCAAAGTAGTCAACTTAAATCGTTAAACTACATTGTTCGCAATCGTTTTCCGCCGCGAAACTATCAGTTTCTCGCTTAGAGACTGTTGGTTTCTCACTTAGAGACTGTTGGTTTCTCGGCTTGAAACTACCAGTTTCTACCTTTGAAACTACTGGCTCTTCACCCTCGGCTTGCTTCATGATGGCTACCAAGGGATTCTCGGCAAAGTCCCAAGAGGTCTCGTGAGCGTCCCAATCGAGCTTGGAAAGAGTGATATTATCAATAACTGATTTACTATTAAATTCAATATCCTTAAATGGTAAATTAAGAAAATTACCAGGCTTAAAGTGAATCGTAGGATTGAGTAATGGTCTAATATAAGATACGACCTTTGAATTAGAATACCCTAAAATTAATGGTAACTTTTCGTTGCTCTCTACAAAAGCAGCGTTCGCTGACCCATCAAAATTAAATCCTTTTTCATAATATCTAAATGACAAACCGCCTGAAATAATATCGGACCATCCTATATGGGGTTGAAATATTTTATCTAAATTGAAATTATGAGCCCATATTCTCGTCCCATCAGGGTGCATAGTGTTTTGAAGCACTTTACCATCATCTTGCCAATCGAGAATATATTCATGATTTCCATACCATTTTCTAAATTCACCAGCTTTATCATATGGAAACCATTTCTCTCCACTTTGTTGAGCTTCCTTGCGAGAATACCCAAAACCTATTTTGTTAAAGTTAACTTCATACCATAGTCTTAAGAATATGTCATTTCTACCCGTCGCTAATCCACAACGAATCTCACATATTTTTGTTAAATCACTATTGCTAAATGATTCTAGTAATCTCTCAGAAACCCAGTATCCAATCGGATATCCCGGAATTTTCTCGAAGTCCTTCTGATTAACGTTGGGGTAATACACCTTTGCACCGTCAACGTTACCATCACGGTTTTCGAGGAACATACGTTCTTTATCTGCACAGTTCTTGCCATCCACGAGGCGATAGAAAGTCCCACTGCATTCCGATTTGTCTGCATCATTAATATTGCTGACCACGAAAGCAGTATTCTGCACTACTTCACCGCTGAGCTCATCGAAAGTACGTGGGCCAAGGTGAAGCATGGAGTCAATGTGCATCGTCTCAATCAGGTCCTTGCGCAGTTGCTCAAAGGAAGACAGGAACATCCAGCTCTGCATGTTGATCATCGCATACTTGCCGTTAGGCACGAGGCGGTTTTTCGCTACGAGCATAAACACAGCAAAGAGGTCGGCCTTGCCCGTGGGATAGTTGTCCTTGACATACTTAGAAAGAACGTTATCGAAACGACCGCTACCCATATACGGCGGATTCATCACCAGTGCCGTGTATTTCTCTGTGAGTGCGAGAATAATACGGAACGATGGAAGAAGTGTTGTAACGCTTTCGGGCACAAAGGACTGGCCTCGCCAATAGTCCATCGTCTGCCGGATGGCAAGCAAGGTGCTTTTGGAGAGGTTGAACTTCATGATAGAGCCCAACGTCTGTGCGTCTTTTAGCAGGTCGAAAGCATCATCGAGCTCAGCAAGGATGTTGTTGGTCTCCTCACCTTTGAAGAACTCGTGGAAGAGCTGGTGGCGGTTCCTTTCCGCAATCAGCTCCGGCATCGTCAGCACATGGGGCAACACATTGCCGTCGCGGAACGACTCGTCCTTCTGACAAGCCTTCAACAGCAGTGCGAACGTGGCAAGCTGCTTGGCACGGAGGTCGAGGTCAACGCCCGTGATGTTATGGCTCAGAATATTCTCGACAGCCTCTTTGCGTGTGTAGCCCTCATAGATATAGAGGTCGAATAGGATGTCGAACATATAGCCAAGGATGTGGCCGGAGCCACAGCCGAGGTCAGCGAAACGCAAATCGGTCAGCTCTGCCTCACCCCCGCCCCTCTCCAAGGGCGAGGGGAGTGAAATGTCTCTTGGCTCAGATTGGGGTACGAGATATTTCCATTTAGGAGCGAAATCATCTGTTGCTTCGGGATGCCAATCGAGGTAGATGCGGCCGATGGTGTTCTGTACCATATACTCCACGATCCAGTGGGGTGTGAAGATCTGCGTGGCAGGAGCTATCTCGTCGGCATCGTATTTGCCTTTCTTAGCAAACACCTCGTCCTTGCGCTCAGAGATATAGAACTGATAGAGCCAGCCGATGAGTTCGCTCGACTTGTAGTCTTCATCGGTGATGAATTCTGTATGGTTGATGTCATCGATGAAGCCATTCTCGGCAAGGATGTTGTTTGGCAACAACAGCTCCGTGTAGTCGGCCATGCGTCCGAAGCTCTGCCGGATGATGGGATTGGCATGGCAGTAGGCCGAGATAAGGATGGCAAACTGCTCCGTCACCTTCGTGTCGTCGTCGAGCAAGTCCATCAGCCTCTGGCGGTCTGCTTCCGGCATAGGGGGAATACGCCCAGCCGAACGTGCGTCATCGACAATCTTGGGCGTGCGCGCCTCATCAACGTATGTAAGCACCGGCTCTATGATGCCGTTCTTCTGCAAAATGCGGATAGCCACAAGGCGGTTGAACCAGGTGTAGGCTGCTTCCTCATAGATGTGATGCACCCCATGCTTCTTGACAGCGTCATAGAGAGCCATCCACTGATGATAGAAGCTTTCCGTCATCAGCTGGCCATTCCACAAAGAGCCACCTTGCATGAGCTGAGGCTTCATGGAGTCGGGCACGTTGCCTTGGCCGTCAAAGCCGAGCGTGGAGAGCTTTGCCTCTACACCGGCCTTTATCTTGTTGCGGGCATCTACCGCGAATTTCTTCAGTCTGTTTGTATCCATAGACAGGACAATAATATTTATTTAACCACCGTTACGTCAAAGCCATTGTTGATTTTGTCCATGAGCTGCTTCTTGATGTTCTGGAGATACTCATCGACCTCATGCTCGTTGGTGAGCGGCTTGATGGTACGTGTGCGAAGTATCATGGTGAGCTGGGTGCGGATGCTCTCATCGTTCGGCGTTTTCTCCGCGGCCTCGCTGCCCTCTAGGATTGGCTGTGGGTGGAGTTCCTTGGCTTTCCGTATGATCTTGGCACTCTCCTCAGTGAACAAATCGTCAGTGTTGAGGTTGTTCTTCAACAAGAGTATGTTTGACGGAGCTGTCTTTGCGGCTATCGTATTCTCACGGTTGGTGAGAATGGTGCGTGGTACTCCCTGGTTATCGGCACTCTGCTCAAGGAGGTCGAAAGTGTCGTTGTAAGCCTGGGCTATCTCCTTTTTAATCTCCTTGCGCTTGGCATCCAGGATTCCCGTTACGGTGTTCTTTAATTTTACATACTCACGGATGCTTATCGGCCACTCCTTCGTCTCAAGAGACTTCAGTTCCACCACATAGTCCTGCTGCTCGTCAGGGACGAATTGGAAGTTGTCCTCATTGGAGCGGATGAAGCGAAGCAGTTCCTTGTACCTGTCTAACTGGTCGTGGATGAAGGCGATGACCTCCTTGCAGGTATCATTCAGCTTACGCGCTTCGTTCTGATTCTCGGTAACAGCCGTGAAGAACTTCACCGGGTCGCGCATGCTGTTCCATTCGTCGAATAGTTCTACGGCATCCCTCAGTGGTTTTACGAAAGGATAAGCGGCATTGGCATTGATGAAGCCATTGTATGACTTGATAAGAGACGGGAGACTCTTCAGGTCGTTCGGATCGTGAGTCTGACGGAAGAGCTGGCTGCTGTCGGTGGTCGAAAGGGCCTGCATCATGCCGAAGATATTCTTCCATGCGTCGATGAACCGGTTGACGACATCCTGTGATATAACCTCTGCCTCGCGCAGCGTGAATTTATTCGACTCGGTGACAATGCGGCTGGCTACGGTTTGGAGATCCACATGTGGATTGTTGGCATAGCTATAGTCACGGCGGTGACGACGCACAAGTTCATTGATGACATAGAGCGTGCAGATGCCGTTCCATCCGTATGGCGCCTTGGCGAACTTTGCCACCACATCGGAGACGTTGGCATCGCCGAACTGCTTGTTCAGATAGATATCGACTTCCTTCTCGGCAGGAGTGAGCGAGGCGTTGATACCCTCGTAGTCGCCACTCTGCACGGGACGAAGGACGGCCTTCTTCAAGAGGTCGGTGGACTGTGGCACGACACCGTTGTCGACCAGTCCGGCCTTGGTGTAGATGTTAGCCAAGTGGTGCTGCACAGCTTCGTGATAACGGTCAACGCCGTGCTTGCTGTCCAGTTCGGGAATGTCCATGACCGACATGCCGCTGATAACAGCACAGGAGTCGAGGATCTTGTGTATCTCCGGCTCTATGAGCGTTGTCATCTGGTCCTTTGCCCGCTTGTTGAACTCGTCTCGGATGTCACTGTTTTCCTTGCTTGTCACCGGCTCCATCATGTAGCGGTTGACCTGACAGTACCAGTAGAGAGCCTTTGCCAACCGCTTGTTCTCGGCAAACAGGGGACCGAGGAAGAAAATCATCCTCGAAGCCGACGGGTTGGTCATTGCCAGCATGGCAGCATTGTCTACATCGTTGTCAACATGGAATTCTATTGTGATGTCGGCGTTGTTGCTGAGGAACGAGCGGCCTTTGATGAGCACACCAACGGAGAAGGTACGGGTCTTATAGGTCTCCTTGTTGCGCAGGTTGGAGAAATAGCGGAAGATGACGTCACGCAGGACTTCTGCTTGTGTGTTGTTGTCAACACTCTCGTTGCTGATAATTGTAGCGACCTTCATTTCTTCCTCGCTATAGAACTCGAAGGTGTCGGGGGCACCTTTCTTGCCTTCCTCGCGACGGATGATGTTGTTGTCGCACAGGTACTGGACGACTTTTTCCACCTTGTCCTTGATGTTCAGACGTGGCGTGTCCACATCGTTGATAAGCAATGTGGTGATATTGTCGATACTCGCAGGGAAAAGGAGCTTGTTGACAGCCGAGATGTTGCATACCATAAACAGCACGTTGGCAACACGCAGGGCGAACTTCGGGTCGGGGGCGTATTTCTTTGCCATGTCACGGGCATTGTTGAAGGCACGCTGGCCCTGCGCCTGGAGCCCCTCCTCGAACATATTGTTGTAAAGTTCGTCGAAGGAGATGAACTTTCCGACTTCCTTCTCACTATTCGCCTTTGCAGTGGCATGGCAGACCTTGATGATACTGCGCTCGTTGCCCTTTACCTCAGTAGCCACATAGCCCAACTGCAGGAATGAGTTGAACACCTGCATGATGAGCTTGAACTGATACGGAACGAAGGGATAGTAATCGACAAAATCTTTCTCGCTGTCGTAGGCATTATAGCTGTTCGGCAACTTGAACTGTAAGGGGAACGACGGGCTTTTCTCCTCATAGAGCTTTTCGAGGACAGGCTTGGCGGCTTCAGCCTTGTCGAGTATACGCTTTTGCGTAATGACCTCTGGCTGTGTGCCTTTCAGCGAGACCTTTACCTCGAAACGACCTTTAATCTTTCCTTCTTTGTCACGCTCCTCCGCTATATTCATGCTGCTTTCAAGTTGCGAGATGTCCTGCTGAGCTGTACAAGCCACCCACACTCTGTTGTGGCAGGCCTCGGAGAGCTTGGTGATGATTTCCTGCAGGTTGAGGTATCGGTCGCGCTCGTTGTTGATGAACTGCGACACCTCATCGGCAAGGAAGATAAGACGGTAGTTGTCGCCCTTGTCCTTCAGGTAGGAGTTGAGCTCCATTCCGAAGCGGTCGATACTGATGGTGGTATCCCGGTTGATAATGCGCTTGCGGATGCTCTCCTTGTCGAGTGTCGGAGCAAGCTCACAGGCTATGTCAAGCACCATGCCCAGCTCGTTGTCCACGATGTCGGCAGCGTCGCTGGGATTGTTCCAGTCGCCACCAATCTCGGCAATGCGCTTCTTGAACTCTTCGAAGACGCCCTTCTCCTGCAACGGCTTCTCAAGGTTCTGTGCCAGTGAGAGGTTGAACTTGTTGAAGCCACGCTTGCCGTTGAACTCATTCCAAAACACCTGCAAGAAAGCAAGCTTCTTGTCCTGCGACTGGTCGTAGGATGTCTCAAGATTGAAGATACAAGTGTCAACCGTAGCCTTTTTCAGCCATGAAGCAATAGAGAGCAAGTCGTCATAGTCGAAGCTGAGATCATGGCTGTCGTCCAACGGGTCGACGGCTTTCACGGCATCGAGGAAATGCTGGAGGGCACGCTCCTGTGTGTCGCGGGTGATGCAGTAATCAAGGTATTTCAGGAAGTGAGACTTTCCGGAACCATAGTAGCCGTCAATCCAAATGCCGACGTGATCGTAAGGCTCGTTGTTCTTGATGGCATCGAGGATGCGGAAGAGACCGTTCATGATCTCATCGGTGAAAACATATTCGTCGATTTCCACTCGCTCCGTGTCCGGGTCGAGCTTGGTAGCACTCACCGCCGGGTTGACGGGACGGCCGATTCTCTGCCTGTATATTTCTTCTTGCTTCATAGCGTTTAATGGGTTTCGTTCTCGTTTAACAGTAATATTGCTCTATAGGTATGGTTGTCCTGCAGGGTATTGAAAAGCCGGAAGGAGTTGTCGTCCTGCTCGCCCGGATAGAACACGATGATCTTGTACTTCTCCGTGTCATTGTAGTTCTCATAGAGCGTGAGAAACTGGTTGACGCGAAGATATGGAAACATGGAGCCGATGCCATAGAGGAACACATAGGAATAGCGAACGCCTTCTTCCCTCTTGGCGATGTGCTCCTTGATCCGGTTTTGGATATATTCGATGAATTCCGGGCTGTGCGCATTGCGGGTCAGCGTTTCCTGAACCTGCTCTGTTGTTTTTGGATCTGCCTTTTCCTTTTCAAGCAGATATTGCAGCATGGATGGATGCCGCAAAAACCTCTTATGGTCGAGGAATTCGCAGAACTCATCGAAGAGATTCAGCGTAAGTACGTCCTGATAGCTTGTAGGACGCTTGAGGTTACGCTTGAACTCCTGTATCTGACGTCGCATCTCATATTCCTCGGTGGCAGGATACTGATAGATGTAATAGTTGTAGAACAAGTCGTTCTCAGTATCCTGGAAGCCGGGGCTGTTCAGCTTTTGGTCTAACTCCTGTATCGTCATGATCTATTTACAGTTCTATTCTTTGTAAGTTTATAGTTCCAGAGCCTTTTTCTTGATGTCCGCTATCTCATAAGGTTGCAAGAGGCATGCTTCGAGAAACCATGCCTCGCCATGAGTAAGATAGTATTTATAGTTGGTGCAATGGAGCGGATGTAGCTGGTTGTCAATACCAAGCATCTTTACTTTTCGCAATATCGACAGATAAGCGGCAGCCACCTTCTTCTTGGTATTTTCAGTCCACGAGTCAACAAACTCGTCCTTAGAGGAAATCTCGTCGAACTCCATCATCAGGTCGCTGCGGTCAACACTACGTGAGGCAGAGTTCCACTTGCGGATGGTTACATTGACATGAAGGTCGAAAAGTATCTTGTAGGTCTTGAGTACGACCATAAGCAATGCCGCCTTGCGGTTTTCCTCGTCCATTTCCATCCACTCGCACCAGAAAGATGCCGGCATCATGTTATAACGCCTATCTACCTCTCGAATGATTTTTTTTCGTGATGTTTCAGCATTTACATGCAGTATAACATTGTTGACGGCCTCATCCTTGAGCAAAAGGTCTCTTTCAGACGACTGCAACAACGGCATTAGGGCGACGGTCTCCTCATAGAGAAAGCCTCCGCCTGTAACAGCTGCGCTATATGGACTTGTCATTTTTGTCGTCATGTTCAGTTCTTCACTTTGTATGATTGATGAGGTCACAGATGTCCACATCAAGAACAGCTGCGATCTTCTGTAGAGTGTAGAGGTCAGGCTGCGCATAGTTGGTGCACCACTTTGATACGGTAGCTGGGTCTTTACCCAATATTTCTGCCAGCCTCTTGTTGGTGCATTTCTTTTCCGCCAACACGACTTTAATCCGATTGAGATCTGCCATAGGTCTTTATTTCTATTTGGATAAGGCTTAGCTGCACTCGGCAAAAAGAAGCAAGCTTCATTTGTTCTCGTTTGCAAAGCCTTTGGATAAGGCTTAGCTGCACTCGGCAAAAAGAAGCAAGCTTCATTTGCTCTCGTTTGCAAAGCCTTTGCGTTGACCGCAAAGTTAATAATTTTATTCGGATATTCAGTCTTTATTGGCATAAAAAATGGTGTGCAGCAGTGATTATTTGTATTTTTCGAGTCCTTTTTGCAGTCTTTCTTTGATTTTGTCCCGTAAAGTTTGTGGCGCAATGACCTCTACATAATCGCCGAATGAAAGAATTTTCTGCTCTAATTCATAATTGTGGATGACTTTCAATTGAACTAAGACATAATCGCCCGTCTCTTCTATGACTTTCTGACTGCCATGCCAAGGCTTTGTCGCCACATATTTATATTGGTCTTTAGGGAAGCGAAGAACTACTTCTTCCGGCTCTTGCCCGTTGCGGCGGCTGACACCTATCATGTCAGCGAAGTATTCGTCGAAGGCGATGTCGGTGTCTCTGAAAGGCACGTGGGCGAGCTTCACGCTGAGGATGCGGTCGAGGGGATAGTTGCTGAGGTTGGTGTAGTCACCATTGCAGCAGAAAAGGAACCAGCGGTTGTTGTACTGCTTGAGGTAGTATGGATGGACGATGAGCGTTTGGGGCTCCACCATCTTGAAGCTCTGATAGCGCAATCCCACGGTAGTCTTCTTGCGGATGGCATCGAAGAGCGGGGTGAAGTGCTCCATACCTTTATTATATAAGGAGGACTCGAAGCCGACTGCGGAGCGCACTTCCCTGCGGTTGTTCATACAAAGATTGAGACGGGCACTGAGCTCGGATATCCAATCAGCTTCCGGCATGCCGTCGAATCGCTGGAGGATGTTCATGGCCTGACTGAGGTGCAGGATGTCGTCCTCACTGAGCTCAGTGGAGAAAACGGAGAAGTTGGGATCCTCATACTGGTAGGTGGTCTGCCGTCCGTGTTTCTTGCGAATGATGTTGGTGTGATACTCATTCTCGATGTTGAGTAGGTCGTCCATCAGCGTGGTGCGTGAGGTGATTACCGGCTCACCACGCAGTTCCAACTCCCGATTGATGAAGTCGGTGAGCTCCTTGCCCGAATAGGCATGTCCGCTGCGCAGACACTGGTCGAGGACGCGCAGGCGGGTGGAATAGTTCTTAGTATTCGGCATAGTGCATGTATTTATATTAAATAAATATCCGCAATCATCCAAATTAGCAAAGTTTACACTGTCTGGACAATCCTTGGTATAAAAATTGTGGGCTTATATTTGACTATTGGAAAGGAA
>DAWDCC010000101.1:0-9221 GCA_052355365.1 Prevotella sp.
ATCGATCATTACAAGTAAATTAACATTCTTTAGTCATAACATCACCACACAGAATTTTTTATAGGTACTCATGCGCAAAAAGCCTGCAACCGATCGTTGAGAGATCGGTTGCAGGCATATAGAATGGCTGCGGCGATGGCGGGTCGGCAGCCGAAAATGCTGATAATGTCGTGGCGCTTTACTTCACCGTGATGAGGTAATAGTTTTTCTTACCACGCTGTACGAGCAGATACTTGCCGTCGATAAGATCCTCGGCAGTGACGGGCTGGTCGAAAGCGGTAAGCTTCTCTTTGTTCAGGCTCACGCCATTGCCTTTGACCATCTTTCGCATCTCGCCCTTGCTGGGGAAGATGTCCCAACCGTCCTGGCAGAACAGGTCGATGGCCTTCTGACCGAGCTGGTCCTTACCGAGCTCGTAGTGAGGAACATCCTTGAAGACGTCCACGAGTGTAGCCTCGTCGAGCTGGGCGAGCTGATCCTTGGTGGCCTTGCCGAAGAGGATGTTGCTGGCGGCGATGGCCATGTCGAGATCCTCTTTGGAGTGTACCATCGTGGTGACCTCAGCGGCGAGACGCTTCTGCAGCACACGGCGGCCGGGATCCTGACGGTGCTCGGCGATGAGCGCGTCGACGGTCTCCTTATCGAGATCGGTGAAGATCTTGATATAGCGCTCGGCATCCTCGTCACTGACGTTGAGCCAGAACTGATAGAAAGCGTAAGGTGTGGTGCGGTTGCGGTCGAGCCAGACGTTGCCGCTCTCAGTCTTTCCGAACTTTTTGCCGTCGGCTTTGGTGATGAGCGGGCAGGTGAGACAGAAGGCCTCGGCGTCGTTGCCGAGCGTACGGCGGATGAGCTCTGTGCCGGTGGTCATGTTGCCCCACTGGTCGTTGCCGCCAAGCTGCAGACGCACACCATAGTGCTCGTACTGATAAAGGAAGTCGTAGCCCTGGAGCAACTGATAGGTGAACTCGGTGAAGGACAGACCGTCGCGGGCCTCGCCGTTGAGACGTTTCTGCACGCTGTCCTTGGCCATCATATAGTTGACGGTGATGTGCTTGCCGATGTCGCGCACGAAGTCGAGGAACTTATAGTCCTTCATCCAGTCGTAGTTGTTGACCAGCTCGGCCTTGTTGGGCTCCGTGCCGTCGAAGTCGAGGAACTTGCTGACCTGCTTCTTGATGGCCTCCTGATTGTGATAGAGCGTTTCCTGGTCGAGGAGGTTGCGCTCCTGGCTCTTGCCCGAAGGATCGCCGATCATACCCGTGGCACCGCCGACGAGCAGATAAGGCTTATGCCCGCAGCGCTGCAGGTGACGCAGCATCATGATGCCGCAAAGGTGTCCGATATGCAGAGAGTCAGCAGTAGGGTCGGTACCCAGATATGCCGAAACGAGATGAGTATTGAGATACTCTTCAGTGCCCGGCATGATTTGGGCGAGCATGCCGCGCCATTTCAATTCTTCTACGAAGTTTTTCATTTTTATATGTTTAAGGGCTCAAAGAGCCAATGATGTCATCAACAACAGATGATCGGGGTGATTATGGCACCGGGTCGTAGCCGCTGCCTCCCCAGGGATTGCAGCGCAGGATGCGCCAGATGGCCAAGAGCAGACCCTTGACAGGGCCGTGTTTGAGAATCGCCTGGCGCGCATACTCCGAACAGGTCGGCGTGAAGCGGCACGAAGGCGGCGTGTAGGGCGTGATGAACTTTTGGTAGAACACGATCGGCTGCACCAGCAGCCATGCCAAACCGTGGGAGACGGTATGCAACAGTTTCCTCATTTGTCACTACACAAAGGATCCGTGGTCATGGCCTCCTCATCAGTTGCGGCCATCTTCTCATGGATGCGGGAAAGCAGATTGACGACGCTTCTGTTGACCGTTGCGGCGGTAGGCATCCGCCGGTCCATCCAGATGAAGGCGATGGCGAGCGGCCACTGCGCGACAAGACCTTTGTTGTGGCGGTAAGCCTCCCTGACGAGGCGCTTGATGCGGTTGCGCTTCACGGCCCTCCGGAAACAGTGCTTGGGCACGCTGATGAGGAACTTAGCCTGTGGGCGCTCCGTCTTTTTGTCCTGCTTTTCGTCGCTGTCGGTAGTGGAGATCAGCATGTACACGGCTCTGAGTGGGAAGGCAGACATCGAGTGGCTGTTGCCCTCCTTGAAGAGTGCGTCTATGGCCTTGCGGTGATAGATGCGCTCACTCTTGCCGAGTGTCGGACGAAACTGTGTCATGCGCGGGGATTAGTCCTCTCCGTTCTCCTTTTTCAGGAAAGCCTTGAGAGCGGCGATCATTGAAGGATATTCCTTGGTGCCGGCCATGAGTGAGACGGGCAGTCCGGCCTTCTCAATGGCTTTGCCCGTGGCGGGACCGAAAGCGCCGAGCTTGAGTGTGCCTTCCTTGACGTTGGGGAAAGACTGTGTGAGATAGTTCACGCCGGTGGGTGTGGAGAAGATCAGCATGTCACAATCGAAGTTCTTCACCTCTTCGGAAGTGAAGTTGTTGCTCAGCGTGCGGTACATGACACACTCGGTATGGTTGAGTCCCCTGGCATCGAACATGTTCTTGATGTCGTCGTTGTGCACACTGCTCAACGGCACGAGATATTTCTCCTGCTTGTGCTTCATCATCACGGGGATGAGATCATCGATCTTGCCGGTGTTTCCAAAGAATACTTTTCTCTTGCGATACTGCACGTATTTTTGGATGTAGAGTGAAATGGTCTCGGTGACGCAGAAATATTTCATGTCTTCCGGAATGGTAAGACGAAGCTCGTTGGCTAGTTGAAAGAAGAAGTCAATGGCATGCCGTGAGGTGAAGACGATGGCCGTATGTGAAAGAATGCTTACTTTCTGCTGGCGAAATTCCTTAGCAGTGAGCCCCTCTACTTTGATAAAAGGGCGAAAGACGATCTCTACTCCGAATTCTTTCTCGATATCGTAATACGGAGATTTCTCGCCTGCCGGCTTAGGCAGGGAAATCATGATCTTCTTAATCATTGTGTCCTAAAAGTTTATTTTTAAATAATTATCCGTCAACACCAGTACACCCCACAGGGAGCCCAATGGCATGAGTTCAAGTGCACAAAAGTACAAAAAACTTTGCACAAAGACACTCGTTTTTCGGAAAAATATCAAGTAGGACTTATAGAAAGCCAACAATTTAACTAAAATGACGACAATAGCAGTGTAAACAACGGTCGTTTGGAGCGATAAGTTGAAATAGACCGACAGCATAACCATCGGGAAGAGCGCGATGCCCTCAATGGATGAAAGGAAGAGCATGCTCTTGTTCCACTGTTCATTTTTTTTCCTATCAAAGAAGATCCAGTTTACCACAGCGTACAACAATGCTTTGACGCCGAAGTAGAGAAGGAAGATGCCGGTGTAGATGCCAACCGTGAGATATTGCGGCACGGTGAAGGATGTGCCTGCATAGTTGCCGGTATAGAAGAATAACACCAACGAGAAGAGCAGGCAGGTCTGCAACAGCAAGAAGAGTTGGAAGCGCAGCTCGCCACTGGTCTCGGTGATCTCGGTGGTGCCTTCGCGCTGCGTATAGAAGAAGTTCTTGAACTGCCGGTGGATGAAGGCTCCCGACTTGGCAATGGCGATGAGGGCGAAGATAAAGCAGGCAATGAGCACTGAAGAGATGAGATTGTCGCTGGCGATGGAGTACGGCACGGGATCGCCCGCCACGCCCTGCCGGTAGGTGGCGTACTCAGGACGATAGATGGAGTCGGGCTGCACGAGCGAGTGGCTGTAGTACATGGGCCTGCTCATGTTCATCTTTCCGAAGCCCGTGGGCTTGGTAGTCGGCGTGCGCAGTGGATTGTGATAGTGCGCCCAGTCGACTTGCGGGAACTTGTAGTTAGCCCTGATGGCCGAGTCCTGTTGCCAGGGTGTTGCGGTCTCTGGCAACGTCTTGATGATATCCCATGGAGAGCGGTAGCCACTCTGGTGGTGTGTAGCAGTGTGCTGCTTGCCCTGTACGGGTGTGGCAGCTGCCGTAGAATCGCTTTGCTGTGTCATTTGCTATATCGAAAATACAAGAAGACGGCCCGTAAGCCGTTCTTGTGTGGAGTGGCAGGGGCGGAGCCTGGATGATGTCTCCGCCCTCCGCGATGATGGTTATAAGCCGAAGGCCTTGCGGATGCGGTCTGCCTGGTCGAGCTTCTCCCAGGTGAAGAGCTCCACCTCCACCGTTTTTTTCTCGTGATAGAGGCTTTCAAAGGTCTTCTTGACTTTCTGGCATTGACGGCCCATGTGGCCGTAGGCTGCCGTCTCGAAATAAATCGGCTGGCGCAGGTTGAGCGCGTCCTCGATGGCCTTGGGACGCAGGTCGAAGAGTTCTTCCACTTTGCGGGCGATCTCGCTGTCGCTCAGACTGACGTGGCTGCGGCCGTAGGTGTTGACATAGACGCTGACAGGCTCTGCCACGCCGATGGCGTAAGCCAGCTGTACGAGCATCTCGTCGGCCACGCCGGCAGCCACCATGTTCTTGGCGATATAGCGGGCGGCATAGGCGGCGCTGCGGTCTACCTTGCTGGGATCCTTGCCCGAGAAGGCACCGCCGCCGTGGGCGCCACGGCCTCCGTAGGTGTCGACGATGATTTTGCGGCCGGTCAGTCCGGTGTCGCCGTGAGGACCGCCGATGACGAACTTGCCCGTCGGGTTGACATAGTATTTGATGCCGTCGTGCATCAGCTTGCGCTCGCGCCCGCTGGCGTTGGCCTCCGTCTCGGCAGCTTGTGCCAGACTGTTGTCGAAGAGCCGGCGCAGCTTGTCGCCGGCGGCTTCCTTGACGCGCGGGATGAGAATGTTGATGACATCCTCGCGGATCTTGGCGAGCATCTGCTCGTCGGCCTCTTTCTGAGCCTTACGGCTGTCGTCCTTGGGCTCGACAAACGGGTCGTGCTGGGTCGAGACCACGATGGTGTCAATGCGCACGGGCTCGTTCTGCTCGTTGTATTCCATGGTCACCTGACTCTTGGCATCGGGACGCAGATAGGTCATCACCTTGCCTTCCTTGCGGATCTGTGCCAAGGTGTACATGATCAGATGCGACAGGTCGAGGGTAGCGGGCATGTAGTTGTCGGTCTCGTTGGAGGCGTAGCCAAACATCATACCCTGGTCGCCGGCACCCTGCTCTTCCTCTTTCTCGCGGCTTACGCCTTGGTTGATGTCGCCGCTCTGCTCATGGATGGCCGTAAGGATGCCGCAGGAGTTGTAGTCGAACTGATACTCGGCTTTGCTGTAGCCGATGCGCTTGATGGCCTTGCGCGCCATGGCCTGCAGGTCGATGTAGGCATTGGAGTGCACCTCGCCCATGATGACTACCTGTCCGGTGGTGACAAACGACTCCACAGCGCAGTGGGCCTTGGGATCATAGGCCAGGAACTGGTCGAGGATGGCATCGGAAATCTGGTCGGCCACCTTGTCGGGATGTCCTTCCGAAACGGATTCTGAAGAAAATAGATAACTCATTTTTCCATTACTTTTTAAGCGTGGAATAACGCCAAGTAACCGTAAAATCTGAGGGCGATTTTGCAGTTTTAGCATTTTTTAGTGTGGTTGCAAGCAGCCAAATTCTTCCACATTGATGAAACATATTATAAAACTCGCGTGCAAAGTTACGCATATTTTTCCGAATGGCAAAGAAAAAAGGCTTTGCAAAGTGTTGCTTTTGCCTTTTTTTCATTAACTTTGTGGCGTCAACTGATTCAAGCAATAACATTATCAACTATGGATAACTTACAGAAAGTATTTGCAGAGAAGCTGCTGAAGATCAAAGCCATTAAACTTCAGCCCAACGATCCATTTACATGGGCATCCGGTTGGAAGTCGCCTTTTTATTGCGACAACCGCAAGACGCTGTCCTATCCTGATCTGCGCAGCTTCGTGAAACTGGAGCTGGCTCACGCTGTGCTGGAGCACTTCTCCGAGGCTACTGCTGTGGCCGGTGTGGCTACGGGAGCCATTGCCCAGGGCGCGCTGGTGGCCGATGAGCTGAACCTTCCTTTCTGTTACGTTCGCTCGAAGCCAAAGGATCACGGCATGGGCAACCTCATCGAGGGCACGCTGCCCGAGGGTTCCAAGGTGGTGGTCGTGGAGGATCTTATCTCTACGGGCGGCAGTTCTTTGAAGGCTGTTGCTGCACTGCGCGAGGCCGGTTTCGAGGTAGTGGGTATGGTAGCCAGCTACACCTACGGATTCCCCATTGCCCAGAAGGCGTTTGAGGATGCAAAGGTGAAGCTCGTCACGCTGACCGACTACGAGCATGTCGTGGAGAAGGCAGAGGAGACGGGTTACATCAAGGCTGAGGACATCGCTGCACTGCATGAGTGGCGCAAGGATCCCGCCAACTGGAAGAAGTAAGTCAACGCATACCTTATCTATTCGTATATATAAATATGAGTACAAAGATAGAAAGCACGATCCGACAGATCAGCTATCCCCAGGCATCAGTCTATGCGATGCTCAGCGATCTGAGCAATATCGACCGCGTGCGTGATCGCCTGCCTGAGGATAAGATCAAGGACTTGTCGTTCGATAGCGACAGCATCAGCATCAGTACACAGATGGGTGCAGTGAAGCTTGTCATCGTGGAGCGCGAGGCACCGAAGACGATTAAGTTCGAGACACAGGAGAGCCCGTTGCCCTTCAACTTTTGGATTCAGCTGTTGCCGGTCACGGACACCACCTGCAAGATGAAGCTCACCATCAAGGCAGATCTCAACCCCTTTATCAGTGGCATGGTGAAAAAGCCGTTGCAGGAAGGTGTCGAGAAGATCGCCGATGCGCTGCAAATGATACAGTATGAGTGAGTTATAATTCATCATTCAACACTCAAATTCAACATTCGTATTATGGCCAATAAACTGTGGGAGAAAGGATTTGAAGTCAACAAGGAAATAGAACGGTTCACAGTAGGACGCGACCGTGAGATGGATATGTACCTTGCCAAGTACGACGTGCTCGGCTCAATGGCACATATCACCATGCTCGAGAGCATCGGACTGCTGGAGAAAAACGAGCTGACAAAACTGCTCGCTGAACTGAAAAACATCTATCGTACGTGCGAGAAAGGTGAGTTTGTCATCGAGGACGGCGTGGAGGATGTGCACTCTCAGGTGGAGCTGATACTCACGCGTAAGCTCGGCGATCTGGGTAAGAAGATCCATTCGGGCCGCTCACGCAACGATCAGGTGCTCGTGGACTTGAAGCTTTTCACGCGCCATGAACTGATGGAGGTTGTCGACGAGGTGAAGAGTCTCTTTGATGAACTCATACAGAAGAGCAACGAGTATAAGGATGTGCTCATGCCTGGCTACACTCATCTGCAGATCGCTATGCCTTCGAGCTTCGGCCTGTGGTTTGGCGCTTATGCCGAGGGCCTTGCCGACGACATGCTCTTCCTGCAGGCAGCCTATAAGATGACGAACCGCAATCCCCTCGGCTCGGCGGCGGGCTATGGCTCTTCCTTCCCGCTGAACCGCACGATGACGACGGAGTTGCTGGGCTTCGACTCGATGGACTATAACGTGGTCTATGCGCAGATGGGACGTGGAAAGATGGAGCGCAACGTGGCCTTCGCCCTCGCTTCGGTGGCCGGCACGCTGGCCAAGATGGCATTCGACGCTTGTCTGTTCAACTGTCAGAACTTTGGTTTCGTGCATCTGCCCAAGGAGTGCACCACAGGTTCGAGCATCATGCCGCACAAGAAAAACCCCGATGTCTTTGAGCTCATCCGTGCCAAGAGCAACAAGATACAGAGTCTGCCGCAGCAGATCATGCTCATCATGAACAACTTGCCCGTGGGCTATTTCCGCGATCTGCAGATCATCAAGGAGGTGTTCCTGCCTGCCTTCGACGAGCTGAAAGACTGCTTGAGCATGGCGGCTTATATCATCAACAAGATAGAGGTGAACCGGCATATCCTCGACAACCCGATGTACGATCCGATTTTCTCCGTGGAGGAAGTGAACCGGCTGGCCGCTAATGGCATGCCGTTCCGCGACGCTTATAAAAAGGTGGGCATGGAGATCGAGGCTGGTACGTTCAAGGCCGATCACCACATCCATCACACGCATGAGGGCTCCATTGGCAATCTCTGTAACGACCGTATCCAGGAACTCATGGACAAGACACTCGACGGCTTCCACTTCGAGAGAGTGGAGGAGGCTGAGAGACAATTGTTGAATGATGAGTGATGAATGTTGACTGAGAGCAATGGTCAATGTTGATTGATGAATGATGACTGCAGGAGCGAGAAAAAGCTGTGGTTACGTGGGTGTTAGTGTAGAATAAACGCAATGAAGAAAGTATTAGGAATTATTATGCTGGCCATGACAGGACTGTTGCCAATGATGCTTCTGTCAGCTTGTGGCGATACACAAAGTGAATTCAGCGCGGCACCATGCTCGCTGTATTTCGACAATCAAATGCATAACGATGCTACGCTCGCCGCGGCGATGACACCACTCTCTGGTATCTTCGTCACCATTACCACCACTTCAAGGAGTGGGGCGCAGTATTTCGTGTTTACCAATAACCAGGGCCATAGCAGTCAGGTTGTCTTTGATGCCAAGGACAAGCAACGGCAGCAGGCCGGACAACTCATCCTTGGTCTGAACGGCGCCATCATTGTAG
The DNA here is from genome assembly GCA_052355365.1 of Prevotella sp. Classification (GTDB taxonomy): domain Bacteria; phylum Bacteroidota; class Bacteroidia; order Bacteroidales; family Bacteroidaceae; genus Prevotella. The sequence continues at coordinate 8,651 of DAWDCC010000101.1, forward strand.
GATATGGCTTCTCCACCTCACAGACGTTCTACGCCTACGACCGTGAGTGCCCCAACTGCTTCGACTCCAACGCGCTGCCGCAGCGCAGCTATCCTCTAAAGGTGAACGGCTCCGGCATTGCATCCTGCTCCAATTGCCACAGAACCTATGATCTCAACAATGGTGGCATCATCGCTTCCGGTAATGGCGGCAAGAAGATGACACGCTACCCCTCCGTCACCACTGGTGCCTATGGAGTGCTCAGCGTGAGGTAGATCGAAAGCCTGTTCTTGTATTCGTTTACACGTTGCTCCTTCATATTTCCTTGTTTTTTCTTGCATATTTAAAATACATTGTTTATCTTTGCATCGATTTAGGAAATAATAGTGTGAGTCACAGCGTATTAAATAAATCAAGAATATATCATTTATCTTTATATAATGGTATAGACGAGTTGCAGGGAAACGAGAATTTCCGTGCAACTTTTAACTCATTTTATTTGGTTAATCCAAATAATTTGCTAACACACACACACACACACCTCCTCAGACACACTCACAGCGGACGCTAGTGCAGCTCTGCGCGGAGTCGG
>DAWDCC010000102.1:0-9150 GCA_052355365.1 Prevotella sp.
GTTTTCCTTGCTCAGCTTTTTTATGACAATACGTGAATGCCGATACGCTTACGTTAGGACGGGGATAAACCCCGTCCCTACGAGCACAACCGACCCAATCTCGCAAAGGCGCGAAGGACGCAAAGATTCCTTCGGAATGCGGAACTTTAGCGATCTTTGCGGCTTTGCGAGAGGTAAAAAATATCTGCGAGAGATAACGATAATCGTTTAATGCAGGTTAATCAGCAGATCCGGTGAGAAGCTGTCGGCATTGAGGATGTCACGGTAGTTGATGTCGAGGTAGCTGACACGGCCGCTGATCTGGTCCTCAGTGATTTCAAGTCGCAGCTTCTTCTCTTCAGGGAACGTGAGCTTCTTCAGCACGATGACATTGCGGTAGGACTTCGTGAAGTGGTCGGCATGGTTGACCATGTAGACGGGCGTGAGCTCGATGGTCTGTGAGTTCGTCGCCTTCAGTTCTTTCTTGTCCATCAGTTTCAGACGGATCTCGGCAATGTCGTACTTGATGTTGCTCCTGTTCTCCAATGAGAAGTCGATGAAGAAGTAGTCGCCGACAGTGTAGATGTTGTTCACCTGCGCACGGATGCCATACTGTTTGCCGTGCACACGGAAGCACTTGCGGCGGCTCGTGAAGATGGACCAGCACAGACGCGACATATCACCCTTGGTCATGCTCACCTCAGGGTGGGTGTAGTCGCGGATGTCCTCCTGCGCGACGGTATAGACGGAGTGGGCGCGCTTCGGTGCTTTCGTGTAGTACACGGTGAACTGGGCGATATGGCGTTCACCGATGACTGTCACCGTTCCTGCCAGCTCATTATCCATCAGCGTGGACTTGGGCTTCAGACGGACGATGTTGTCGGCACACTGGTTGCCGACGAGCTTGTCAGTGGAGATGTCCACAAGCTTGATGTTCTCCGGCATGATGAGATGGGTGGTCACCTGGTCATTGACGTAGATAATTGTTTTCTGAAGGTTGCTCTCGAAGATGCGTGCGTCGTCCTCCGTGAGACGGTGGATGTAACGGACCTTGACTGTGTCGGGCTGTGCCGCATGGATGGCCATTGAAAGCATAAGGGCGAGTGAAAGGAATATTGTCTTCATATTCATATTGGATTGAGTGTTATTGAGTTAGTGAGTTTTTTAGTCCTGTTGTGTATTGATAAGGTAGACAATGGTGTTGTACTTGATTTTGGCTTTGTTCTTGCGGATGTTTTTCGATACGGCGGAACTGGCAGACTGATACATGTTCTGCAAGGCCTGCAGGGCGATAATCTCCGGGGACAGGCTGCCGGTGCCGTTCACGTCGAACTGGACACTCTGGGCAGCGACATTGGAGCCAGCGTCCTTCACCATCTCACGGAAGGTGGATTCGGGAACGTAGAAGCCTTCCATGCCATCGTTGTCGAAGACGCTGAGGTCGACCTTGATGAACTTGTTGCCGACAAGGATGCTGGTGATGCTCGCCTTGACACGCTGCTGTCCGAAGCCGGTGACGATGCCGTAGAGGTAGGAGCCTTTCTTCAGTCGGATGCCTTTGACGGTCACGTCGTCGAGGAGCTTGAAGCGGAGGCGGGTGCCCTCACGTGCCTTGGTCGTGCAGTCTATCATCGCCTTGATGAGCGGCTCGTCGACATTCTCGGTACTGGCAACGGTGTTGAACTTCTCGGAGTTGTCCTCCTTGACTTTCTCGACAATCTCGGCCTTCTCTTCTTTCTTGCCTTTCTTCTTGGTGTTGCCGGTGAGCGCGTCGATCATCTCCTGCCGCTGCCGTCTTTCCTCGGCTTCCTCTTCCTTGTCACGACGGTCCTGTTCGGCCTGGTACTGCCGCTGACGTTCCATGCTGCAGTTCTGGATGCGGTCGAGCTCACGGGCATAGGCGTTGAGGTCTTCCTGCTGGCTCCTGCCACTGCTTCCATAGCCGCCTCTGCCATAGCCGTTGATACGGTTCATGTTGGCACGCTGACGCTCACGGAGGTCCTCCTCGGCTTTCAGTTGACGGAGGCGCTCGGCATTGACGGCATCGATGCGCTGCCGCTCCTCGTCGTTGTAGCCGCTGCCGGTGGTGTCCTTCTGTTCGTACTCGTCGCCGATGCCGTCGACGGCGGTAAAGGCTCCGTCCTCGGCAAAGTGCTTGTTCATCGCCGTCATCTTGTTGTCCATGCCCTCACCACGGGCATCGGGGATGCTCATGTTGATGGAGTCGGTGACTACGTTCCCGGCAGTCTTGCCGTTGCCCTTGAAGGTCTCCATGCCGAAGTAGATAAGCCCCAACAGGGGCAGGAAGATGACCAGAGGGAAAATGTACTTGGGTTGTCTGAGGTTCAGACGCTTGAGTTTCTGTAAGTTCATATCATGTATTATTTGTTGTTTACTGTTTATTGTCGAGATACTTTACCACGAGTTCGAGCTGGCGGTACTTCACCATGATGTCCACGGAGTCCTTATGGCTCTTGACGGGCAGACGGACGAGGGAGTCGAGGTCGTGCTTGAGCTGCTGGCCTTTGTTGGTGAGCTCCACGGTCTGGTCCACCTGCATGGACTTCAGACGCTGGATGCGGCGGATGCCGTCGAAGGCGGGTTTTACGTCGGACAGACCGCTCATCATGTCGGACTCGTTGTAGGTGGAGGTAAGGGTGAGCCATGTGCCGACAATCAGTGAGAGCATGAGCATACTGATGGTGATGACGGACACTCTTTTCTTGTGCTTGTCCGCCCATTGGTTGGCTTTGGCTATCTTGTCCTTGAGCTTGAACTTGTCTGTCAGTGACTTGATGCCTTCCGCTATCTTGGCGTCTTTCTTTGCTTTGGTGCGTTTGAATATCTTCATGGTACATAAAATTATTTTTTATTTAACTGTACCGATCTACTCCCTTTTAGGTGGTGAGTATCTTCGGTTTAATAATCCAAATCTTTGTTCTCGAGTGTTCTCCAGTTGGTGATGAGCAGTCCGTGCGGATTGTTCTGTGTCCTTGGCACGTTCTCTATCTCGCCCACGGTGATGATGGAGCGTTTGAGGTCACGGCTGCGACGCTTGATGAGCTGAGTGCCGAAGTACTTGAACTTCTTGTCGTGCTCGTTGAACTGGATGGAGTCGCATTTGATGGTGCAGACGGCACTGCTTGATATGATGTCGGAGTAGAAGCCGTTTTCTTCCATGGCCTGTTTCTGTTTCATCGCCGTACCGTCTGCCATGTAGAGCGCCTTGCCGAGGGTCCACTTGATATAGTCATCATCGGGCGGAAGGTTGAAGAAGTACTGGTGGAAGAGCTGGATATGTGCCTTGGCTTCCATCACGAAGTTGGCTTCCTGCAGACTGCGCTCGGCAAGGAAGGGAATATCCCCGTCGAGGATGTATATCTGACTGCGCTCCTCACTGACGAGCTTGGAACTCTGATAGACAGTGAAGATACAGATGACCGTGCATGCCGCCAACGTGAGGACGACGGTCATCAGGGCCAGTTTGGTTTTCTGTTCTAAGGATTGGATCAGCATAATTGTTAGGAGTTATTGAGTTTTTAAGTTGGCAGTTTATGAGTTTTTGAGTTAGGGTTATGAGTCGGAGTTGTCTCGCATGGCTTGACAACTCCCAACTCCTATCTTTTAACTCCTAACTCCCTTCGGCTCCTCCGGGTCTGTAGTTGGAGTCGGACTTGCCCACATTGTTTATACTGCGGGCGGAGTCGGCACCACGGGCATAGGATGTTCCAAGGCCGGTCTGTGCCATGAAGGTTCGGGCTGTCTCACTGAAGCGGCCACCACCGTCACTGTTCGACTGCTGACTGGCTCCGATGATGGAGGCGGTGCCGTTGGCTACGGCGACTCCTGCGGCGACAGTGGTCGTTGCAGCACCCATGGCGTAGCTGGCGCCACCGAAGACGAGGGGCTGGGCCATACTGCCGGATGCGGTTCCCGCACTCGAGCTGATGCCGCCGGGGATGAGCCACGAGGCGACTTCGGGTACGAAGCGGAGGACGTAGGCTCCCACGAGCATGCCCATGGCGTACATACAGTTGGAGCCGATGCCCTGCAAGCCCAAGGCGCCTATCTGCTGCCATGAGTTCACGGTTCCTCTCAACAATGTGTCGTAGGCCTTGATGTCCTCCATGAGGTTGTACATCAGAATAAAGTCAATGTAGTAAAGGCAGAAGTACACGACAAAGCCCCATAGGGAAAGCGACAGGTACTTGCCCATCCACTGGGCCCAGGCGTTGCTCCATGGCGGTACGATGCTCAAGGCGAACATGATCGGGGCAAAGGTGGCGAGGATGGTCATGAAGATGCGCTGGGCAACGAGCATGCCGTAGTAGGACATCTGGAAGATGAGCTCGCCGACGAAGCGTATCACGTCGTTGATCCACTCGCTGACCTTGGTCTCGGCGGCAACGGCGGCACGCTGGGCGTAGTTGTTGATGGTGGAACCGAGGTTCTCCATGTTATAAATGAGCTTATCCCACCAGTGGGCATCCTCGCCGATCTCCTGCACCTGCTTGGCGGTCTCGATACTGTCCTGAACCTGACGGAGGCGCTTGAGGTAGTCGTCCTGCTTCTGTGCGACCTTCAGTTCCAGGGCCGCCACTTCCCGGTTCTTGCTCTGTGCCATCTGACGGGTCACGTCCTCCAGGCCTTTGCCGGGCATCCTGAGCGACATGCAGATATAGCTGCTGTAGGTGATACATAGGGAGAGGCCGATGATACGGGCGAGTTTCATCACGTCCATGCCGCGGCGGCCGAGCATCATCATCCAGCACTCGTAGGAGCCCATGCAGAGGGCAAGCAACAGGCCGAGCATCTTGGCAAAGCTGATGGCACTGCCGAGGACGGCGGACTTGGGAAAGGTCTCCATGGCCGTCAACAGTCGCATCAGACTGTCGTCGATGGCAGGGAGACCCATCGTCAGCAGCTGGTTGATGAACATTGAACTTGATAATAGTATGTCTGTCATGATGTTCTGTGGTTTTCAAGGTTAATAATATTGCTGTGCCATTCCTACAAGGTGAGCTACACGTGAGACGAGTTCTTCCATCTGCTTTTTGTACTCCACATAGGCTTCATGACGCTTGGAGTTTTCAAGCTCGTTGCCAATGCCCTGCTTGTGGGTGTAGGCGATGGACTGGCAGATCATGTCGTTCTGACGCTGGAACTCGTTAACCTGAGGGTACAATTTCCCTTTGCTTTTGGTAAGGCAGTAAGAGAGTCCCTCGGTGATGGCTCCCTGCATACGGTTGAAGTCGTCCTTGAAGGAGGAGTAGACAAGGTCGACGTTGCGGTCGGCGGCACGGACGACTTCCTCGTCGTGCATCTCCTTGACCTTGACACGCTCTGCCTCGGCTTTCTTGACTTTCTCTTTCTGCAGCTCCTCCTGGGCAATGCGGCGAGGCATGATGGTCTTGACGTTGGACTTGTGTTCCTTGAAGCGGACACGGTAACCGGACTTGAAGCCCGACCACTTCCAGTAGGTCTCGGCACCGGAGTAGTTCTTGTGGAGGAAGTAGTAGTACCAGCCGGGCTCGAAGTCCCACGGACCGGTCTCCATGCTCCGCCACTGCTTCTCCTTCTGTGAGTCGTGTACTTTCTTTTGCGCATAAGCGCTCCCGCTTCCCACAAAGAGGAAAGCGAGAGCTATAGAAACCATAGTAAAAGAGAGTATGTGTCTCATGGTATTGTTGGATTGATGATTGTTCGTTTTATTGATATTTAGTTCTTTTGTGGAGGGGTCTTATGCTCCGTACCACTTGTCAATGACTTTTTTCGCTATCTCGTCCTTTACCTCGCTGTTGAGGATGTCCCAGATGTAGTCGTAGTGGAAGCCGCTCATGGCAACGATACTACACCAGAGGTTGGCGGAGTCGATGATGCCGAGCATGTTGGAGATGTAGCCGTGGGGGGTGTTGACAAGCTCCAGTTTCTCGTCCATGCTGGCACGCATGAGGTTCAGTCCGCTGGCAGTAAGAGTGGCGTAGAGGGTCCTGATGTTCTTGATCTCTCGCGCACAGGCGTAGTTGGCCTCGGTATAGTACCACATCACTGCCGGTTTCTTGAAGGCGTACTTGGCGGTGTTCTTCGTGAACGTGGCATACTGGTCGATGAGACGGTAAAGGTCGGTGCCGGTAGAGGCGAGGGCCGCGCCGAGGATGACGTAGCTGTAGGCGTTGTTGAGCTTGGAGTTAAGCGTCATGCGCACGTCATTGAACTTCGTCGCGCCCTTGGTGACAAGACTCTGCTCGCCATAGCTTAGCGTCACCTTCTCCAGTGCCTTCTCCTCTTCCTTCTTGATGAGCTTGTGCAGCGAGATCAGGGCCTCGATGGTGGGCTGGTCATTGGGGTAGTCGAAGGCGTGGGCTTTCGACGGGTAGAGGATGGCAGCGGCCAAAATGCAGATGATAAGGGTATGGTACTTCATAGTTCTACGTTCCAAGGTTATTCCAGTCTCTGATGATCCCGTCCACCATGCTGCTCGCCTGATAGACGGCGGCCCAGCTCTCGGGGTCGATGGCGAAGAACACCTCGCCCCAGCTGCCGAACTGGCACATCATCACCATCACGTCCATCCGGTACTTCATCTCCAACAGATGGGAGTAGATCTTGTTGGCCATAGTCAGACGGGTGTAGCGGTCCATGAAGTTGTAGCCGTCGCCCTGTCCCATATTGTAGCGTCCGCCGCCGCTGGGTTTCTTCTGACGGATGATGGGATTGTCGGGCAGCCGTATCTTGCCGTTGTTCACCACGTCGATGAAGTCATGGATAAGACCTTCGGTCTCGATGACGACATCGGAGAGCTCGTTCAGGCAGAGGATATAGTTCTTAACGGGATGCGTGAAGATGTACTTCGTCACCGTGGGCACGGAGGTGAGGATGTCGGCACTGAGCTGGAAGATTTCCTTGTAGTAGGCGGTCTCCTCACCGAAGCCGCGGACGTTGGTCATCGTCAGGTGGTAGAGTTCCTTGATGCCTTCCATGGTGGCGGTGTACTGCAAGATCTTTTTCTGCTTGTCGGAGATGGTGTCCAGACGCTCGTTATGCTTGTCCTCGATGGCTTTCTGTGCGGCGGCGTTGGCGGAGACCTGCGCGATGGTCTTGGTATCTATGACAAGGCGCCATCCGGCAAAGGATTGCGTGGTGACAAAGAAAAGCAGTGCCGCTGTAACTATGCAACGGCCTCTGTTGCTGTCTTTTGGCTTTGTCTGTATCAGTCTGATTTGTCCCATAGTGGCATGATTTTCTGTTGTTTGTTTACTTTGACCGCGAAGTCAAGGTACTTCTTGATTCCGAGTTTCTTGCGGTCTTCCTCGATTTTCGTGATGGCGGTCTGTATGTCACCATAGTGGCGCTCATAGACTTTCAGGGCTTCTTTCTCGGCGCGCTCGGTGGTGTAGGCCCAGTAGCACTCGGGCGGTTCCTCCACGCCATAGACGTCGGAGTACTGTCCGCGGCAGATCCACACTTCCTTAAAGTAGCTGCGGCCGTCGTGGTTGTTGAGGGCGTTGACGGTGAAGATCTGCTGTTTCTGCACCTGCGTCAGTCCGAGGATGGCACTGATGGCATCGTAACGGTCCTTGAACTTACTCTGGTCGAGGAGGATTTTCACGTCAGAGTTGTTGATGATGGCTTCCTTGACAATCGGTGAATCTATCACGTCGTTCAACTCCTGGGTCACCACGCCGGCAATGCCGTGGAACTTTCTCACGGTCTTGTAGAGGTACTTGATGTACTCTGCCATGGTCGGTGAGGAGATGGCTTTCCACGCTTCCTCGATGATGAGGGCCTTGCGGCCTTTCTTGATGCGCATCTTCTGAAGGAACACGTCCATGATGATGAGCACGACGATGGGGAACAGCACGGGGTCGTCCTTGATCTTGTCTATCTCAAAGACGATGAACTTCTCGTCAAAGAGGCTGGCATCAACGTCGTTGTTGAGCGTGTGCTCGAGCTCGCCGCCTTTGTAGAACTGCTCTAAGATGGCGGCGAAGTTGTCGATGTCGAACGTGATGCTCTTCTCCCTCATGATCTGCGGGATGCGCTCGATGGCAAACTCGTAGTAGCTGTTGAAGCTGAGGTTGTCGACGTGCATCTTTCTTCTTTGCTTCTCCATGCGGTCGATGCGCTGCTCGATGGTGATGAGGTAGTTGCCCTCGATGAGCTGGGGCATCAGGCGCATGAGCTGGCGGTTGGCGGCAACCTTCTCGCCGTCGGTGGCGGCCTTGTCGTTGATGAGGTCGTGGAGCTTGTTTACTTTCCGCTGGATTCGTGCGTAAGCTTCCTTCTCCTGAGCAGGATGTAGAGAACCGTCACCGGCCAGACGAATGTCAGCAGCAGAATCGAGAGGATCATATTGACTATCCGGTCCGCCAAAGGCAGATGGATCTTCGGATGTTCCGGAATACTCGGGGTTGGGGATGTCTGTTTCATACGCGGTATGTCTGTATTTTTCTTCCAGTTCCTTACTGTGTTTCTCGTACGTGCCGTTCTTCTTGTCCTCTAAGAGCAGACGCTTGCGGAGCTGGTCGCGCTCTTCGTCGGTGAACGCCCTGAAGGGAGTGAAGTAGGACTCGTAGTACTCGACGATGGTCTGGTTGATGATCTTGTCCTCGATCTTCGTGGGTGCCTCGCTGCCCTTGAAGATGAGGAAGATGAGCGACTTGAGGAAGTTCTTCTTCTCTCCGAAGTTCTGGGCATACTCGGCGTCCGTGATCTTGAACGGATTCATCGAGATGGGTTTCTCTTTTGAGTAGGTGATGTAGGTGCCTTTGAAATAGCGGCAGATGCCTTCGTAAGAGTCGCCGGTATCGACCATCACCACGTCGGTGTTCTGCTCCAGAAGCTGGCGGACGACGGTGTTCAAGTGGAAATAAAATGTAGCCTGATTATCAAACAGTTACAAGGTAAATGGTACAAAAATGTGCATGTCGAAAAAGGCTGTGTTTAGCGACTACTAAGGCAGCTACTCTATTTGCTGTTATGAAATATTAATAGTCCAAGTCTTGCCTTTAACTTTTTATAAGTTCAAATTTCTCGTCTACAATTTTCCATGTTTGGAAAGTTTTGCTTACCTTTCCTCTATAAAACCTAATAGAATTCTGTGCAGGAGTAACTAAAATTAACGTGAGTTCGATGAATTTAGAACAGAGTAAGCTGACGGTCAATGGAACG
>DAWDCC010000103.1:0-9124 GCA_052355365.1 Prevotella sp.
GAAGGGATATCCTCCGAAAAGCTTAATGATTTGTAGTCAAAAACTTGACACTCTAGTAACAAAGTAGAAATTTTAGACATAGTAACATAATAAACATATTATAGGCAGAGTAAACATATTATAGACATAGTAACATAGTAAACACAAGTCACACTATATGTTTACAATGTTACTATGTCTTTTTTATTTTTTGTTACTCTGTCTTTTTATTTTTGTAGCTGCTTATCTTTACACTTTGTTATTCAGTCTAAAAGAAAATCATTATCTTTGCATCATAAAATCTACGGTATATGAAGAAAATAGCAGTTTTTACTTTGGCTCTGCTCGCCGCCATGCCGCTTGCAGCACAGAAGCGGGCGTTCACCATTGAGGATATCTATCGGTTGCAATACGCTTCCGGTCCGACTGTGTCGGCTACCGGTGAGCTTGCCTACGGCACCAGCCGCTCTGACCTGAAGGCTCAGAAGAGCTACAGCAACATTGTCGTGAACGGCAAGACCATCACCACTGACAACAAGAGCTTCTCGCCGTTCTGGTCAGCCGACGGTCGTACGCTCTACTATGTCTCCACGGGCAGTGGCTCATCTCAGCTTTATGCCTGGCGCAACGGCAAGGCTACACAGCTCACCGACTATGCGTTGGGCATCGACGGCGCCACCGTGTCGCCCGACGGCAACTTGATTGCATTCGCCGCAGAGGTTTATCCCGAGATCGGCGGCGCTGACGGTAAGGCCAACAAAGCCGCCATTGAGCGCAAGGCAAAGAATCCTATTCAGGCCCATATCGCTGATCATCTGCTCTATCGCCATTGGACGGAATACAGCGATGGGAAGTATTGGCATATCATCGTCTACAATCTTAAGGACAAGACCTATACCGATGTCACGCCGGGACGTTTCCATTCACCGGTGTTCTCGCCCAGTGGTCCTTCGGGCTTTGTGTTCTCACCCGACTCCAAGGAACTTTGCTATCTGAGCAACCACGACGAACATCCTGAGGCCACGACGAATTGCGACCTGTGGATAGTGCCCGTGACCGGCGGCGAGGCAAAGAACATCACGGTAGAAAACAAGGCTTGGGATGGCTCACCGCAGTATTCGCCCGACGGCCGCTACATCGCCTACCGCTTCCAGCGTACGCCCGGTTACGAGAGTGACCGTTTCATCCTCGGACTCTACGACCGCAAGACGGGACAGAAACGTGTGCTCACCGAGAAATTCGACAACTGGGTCGATGACTATAAATGGACTCCTGACTCCAAAGCCATCTATTTCCTGGGTGAGGAGCGCGGCTATGAGCCCCTCTACCGTGTCGACTTGAAGAACGACCGCATCACTAAGGTCATCGCCAACCGCGCTATTGGTAGCTTCGACTTCGATGGTAAAGGTGGATTCTACTATACTTACTCGCGAACCGGCAAGCCGTCGGCTATCTACCACGCCACTGCCAAGGCCATCGCGGCAGCCAAGGGACGTGCAGAGCTGATGGAAACGCAGGTGACACATCTCAATGACAGTCTGGAGTCCACGGTGGACATCCGTCCCTCTGAGGCCATGTGGATCAAGGGGGCCAAAGGCGACTCTGTCGAGGTATTCATCGTGAAACCGTACGGCTTCGACCTAAATAAGAAGTATCCATTGGTCATCAATGTACATGGAGGACCACAGATGCAGTGGATGGATTCTTTCCGCCCCGACTGGCAAGTCTACCCTGGTGCAGGTTATGTGGTGGCCTATCCCAATATCCACGGCTCCACGGGCTACGGACAACAGTTCTGCCGTGACATCAGCGGACACTGGGGAGCTATCCCTTCGAAGACTTTATGAAGGCTACCGACAAGCTCGCGCAGCTCGCCTACGTCGACTCTACGCGCATGGGAGCGATGGGATGGAGCTATGGCGGCTACTTTATGAACTGGGTGCAAGGGCAAACCAAGCGCTTCAAGTGCCTGGCCTCTATGATGGGACTCTTTGACCTGCGCTCGATGTGGGGCGCTACCGAGGAGCTCTGGTTTCCCAACTTCGACCTTGAGGGACAGCCCTGGAACTCTGAACTCTACACCAAGTGGAGTCCGTCGAGCTATGTCAAGAACTTCGCCACGCCTACGCTGATCATCACCGGAGAGCGGGACTATCGTGTCAGCTACACGCAGAGCCTGCAATATTTCTCCACGTTGCAGTCGCTGGGCATCCCTTCGCGTCTGATCGTCTTCAAGAACGACGGCCACTGGCCCAGCACGCTGAAGTCCATGCCGCTCTACTACAATGCCCACCTCGAGTGGTTCCATAAGTATCTCGGCGGCGCGCCCGCTCCTTGGGACAGCGAGAAGATGGTGCAGCAAGGAGAATGGTAAAAAACAAACGATAGAGAGGTCTGATGGGGACCTCTCTATTGTTTTAGGGCCATGTATCGCTTTTATCTGTAAAAAAGAGTAGAGAAAAGGTGCAACCAAACGGAAAAAGACGTATCTTTGTAGACAGAACGAAGAAATGATGTCAACAGCACCTAAATCCTAAGATTATGGTAAGACTATGGCAAGACGATTACTGGTTGCTGCTCCTGCAACTCTATCTTAAGGCTCCGCAAGGCGTGAAGCCCCTTTACAGCCACGCTCTCATCGACGTGGCATTGCGCACGCATATCAAGCCGCAGTATATCTATCGCAAGCTCTTCCGCCTGCGCCGCATTGACACGCCGCTGCTCCAGGAGCTGTGGAACCGCTATGCCGAGAAGCCTACGCGCCTGAAGGCTGTAGTGAAAAAACTGCAGATGATGGACGGCTTCGGCAATGCCGAAGAGTTCTACGATGGTGTGGAGGCTACCGGAGAATGGGAGCGCGACTTCAAGCCCGTCAGCGCCGAGGAGGCAGCGAGGGGAAAGGATGCCGTCACGCCGGTGAAGCTCATCGCCATTCTCAACCTCTATTACCAGTTGGTGCCGGCGACAATGGTGGCCGATACCCCTGAGGTGGCAGCGCTGGCAAAGCAATTGCACATGAGCGCGAAGGAAGTTGCTGACATTATGACCGTCTATCAGGCCTGCGATCCTTTCCTTAGTGAGGATGAGGGGCGCAAGAGTCCGCTCTACGAGCCTTGCCGAATCATTTGGCGACGCTTTGGCAATGACGATCCAGAAAAGCTGGCCGCTTTGGCCGCACAACTGACAGATTACTGGAAATAGACCATCATCCTCTACACAGCATGTTATGGCACAAAAGTTAATCCAAACTGAAACACAACAACAACTCCAGCTGCAAAGGCTCTCGCAACAGCAGATGCTGCAGGTGAAACTGCTGGAGATGCCCTTGGCAGAGCTCGAGCAGAACGTCAACGCAGAGCTCGACGATAACCCGGCACTGGAGCAAGACGACCATGAGCCTGACGAGATAGGGGAAAGTGACGACCGCGATGATCGTCTGCCCGATACTTACGGTGACGGCGAACAAGAAGATTACGAGATGAAATCGGAACGAGAAGAGCGGGAGGATGCCTTGGACAGTGCCCTTGAGGATCTGGGACGCGACGATGCGATGCCCTCTGCCGAATCCTCTTACTATGGCGGCTCTGGCACAGACGACGCTGACCGGGAAGAGATGGTGTGGGGTGACACGACATCGTTCTATGACAAGCTGAAGGAGCAGATGGGCGAGTTGGAGCTCACCGAACAGCAGCAGACGATCATGGAATACCTGATCGGGTCGCTCGACAGTGACGGACTGCTGAGAAAAAGCCTCGACGACATCTCTGACGAACTGGCTATCTATCACAGCATCGACGTGTCTACGGCTGAGATAGAAAAGCTCCTTAAACTTCTCCAGACCTTTGATCCTGCTGGCATCGGAGCCCGGAATCTGCAGGAATGTCTGCTGTTGCAGATACGGCGGAGGCCGAAAGGCAAGGTGCGTGAACTGATGGAGAGTGTTATCAAAGACTATTTCGAAGATTTCACGCATAAGCGGTGGGACAGAATCTCACAAGCCTTGGAGCTCACCGACGAGCAGGCGACAGCACTGCGCAACGAGATTCGTAGGCTCAACCCGAAACCCGGAGCCTCGCTCGGTGAGACGATGGGACGCAACCTGCAGCAGATTACGCCCGACTTTATCGTGGACACAGACGATGACGGCAACGTGACGTTCACGCTCAATAATGGCCGTATTCCCGACTTGAAAGTGTCCCAAACCTTCTCCGACCTTGTCGACACCTATAAAAACAACAAGGCGAAGATGAACCGTCAGGATAAGGAGGCACTGCTCTATGCCAAGGAGAAACTCGACAAGGCACAGGGATATATCGATGCCGTCAAGCAGCGGCGACACACACTCTACGTCACGATGAAGGCCATCATCGACTGGCAGAAGAAGTATTTCCTGGACGGCGACGAGGCAGACTTGCGCCCGATGATTCTTAAAGACATCGCGCAGAAGACCGGTCTCGACATCTCTACGATCTCTCGCGTGTGCAATGTGAAGTACGCTCAGACGCGCTGGGGCACGTTCCCCTTGCGTTTCTTCTTCTCCGACAGCTACGTTACCAAGGACGGAGAAGAGATGTCGACGAGAAAGATCAAGGTGGCGCTTCACGACATCCTGGAGCAGGAGGATAAGCACAAACCGCTCAGCGACGATGCCCTCGCCGCTATGATGAAGGAGAAAGGCTTCCCCATCGCACGGCGCACAGTGGCCAAATACCGTGAGCAACTGGGTGTGCCCGTGGCACGCCTGAGAAAGATATGATGATGAAAGAAAAGAATATAATATTGACAGCAAGGCTGATGAGCCTGATCTTCACGCCGTTCTATCTGCCGATCGTCGGCCTCATCGCTCTGTTCACCTTCAGCTATCTGAGCATCATGCCGTGGCAATACAAGCTCAGCGTGGTGTTTATGGTGTATCTCTTCACCATTCTCTTCCCCTCGCTGCTGATCCATGTCTATCGCCGCTACCAAGGCTGGACACCATTGGAGATGGGCAAAAAAGAGCGACGAATGGTTCCTTACATCATCGCCATCCTTTGCTACTTCTGTTGTTACTATATCATGAGTCTGCTGCGCATCCCTCAGTTCATGGCCAACATCCTTGTGGCAGCGCTGATGATACAGATTGTCTGTGCCGTCATCAACGTTTGGTGGAAGATCTCCACCCATACGGCAGCCATAGGCGGCTTCGCCGGGGCACTGGTAGCGTTTTCGATTCTCTTCGCCTTCAACCCGATCTGGTGGTTCTGCCTCGTCATTCTCATTGCAGGACTGGTGGGTAGCAGCCGCATGATCCTGCGCCAGCATACACTCACGCAGGTGGTTGTCGGCTTCCTCGTAGGCGTGGTCCTGGGATTCTGGACGATTCTGTAAGCAGCCGAAACGCTTTGGCTGCGTGAGAATAAATAAAGACATCAATCAGATACCATAGATTTAAAAGACATAAGTATGAAACCATTAGTAAGTATCATCATGGGTTCGACAAGTGATCTGCCCATCATGGAAAAAGCATGTAAGTGGCTCGACGACCAGCAGATCCCCTTTGAGGTCAATGCATTGTCGGCTCATCGCACACCCGACGCTGTTGAGGCTTTCTCCAAGGGAGCCAAGGAGCGCGGCATCAAAGTCATCATTGCCGGTGCCGGTATGGCTGCCGCTCTGCCAGGCGTCATCGCTGCCTCCACACCGCTGCCCGTCATCGGTGTGCCCATCAAAGGCATGCTCGACGGTCTCGACGCCATGCTGAGCATCATACAGATGCCACCGGGGATCCCCGTAGCCACTGTTGGCGTCAACGGCGCACAGAACGCTGCCATCCTCGCCGCTGAGATGATCGCCTTGGGTGACGAGGATGTCGCCAAGAAGGTGGAGGCCTGGAAGGCCGGACTCGGAAAGAAGATCGAGAAAGCCAACGCTGACCTCAAAGAGGTGAAATATACCTATAAGTGCAACTAAGCGACGGAGTCCTTCTTAGGACTCCTTTCGCTCATCAACATACCAACTTATCTACAGATATGGTCGATTTGTTTAACTATCATCGGCGAGAGACTTCGGTGGTGCATATCGGCAGACTGGATATGGGAGGAGACTATCCGATACGCATCCAGTCCATGACCACTACCAACACCGATGATACGCAGGCTTGCGTGGAGCAAGCTGAACGCATTATCAAAGCAGGAGGAGAACTCGTCAGACTGACCACGCAGGGTGTGCGGGAAGCTGAGAATCTCAAGAACATTCACGATGGAATACGTCGTGACGGCTTCGCTACGCCACTCGTCGCCGACGTGCATTTCAATCCTCGTGTGGCTGATGTGGCTGCACTCTATGCCGAGAAAGTGCGTGTCAATCCGGGTAACTATGTCGACCCGGCACGCAAGTTCATCAAGAAAGAATATACCGATGAGGAATATGCCGAGGAACTGGAGAAGATAGAGGACCGCTTTGTGCCCTTCCTGAATATCTGCAAGGAGCATCACACGGCCATTCGCATTGGCGTGAACCACGGCTCGCTCTCGGACCGTATCCGCAACCGCTATGGCGACACACCCGAAGGTATTGTGGAGAGCTGCATGGAGTTTCTGCGCATCTGCAAGAAAGAACATTTCGACGATGTGGTGATCTCTATCAAGGCTTCCAACACGGTGGTCATGGTGCGGTCGGTGAGATTGCTCGTAGACCAAATGGACAAGGAAGACATGCACTACCCGCTTCACCTCGGCGTGACGGAAGCCGGTGAGGGCGAGGACGGCCGTATCAAGAGTGCGGTAGGCATCGGTGCGCTGCTGGCCGACGGCATTGGCGACACCGTACGCGTGTCGTTGTCCGAGGAACCAGAGGCTGAGATACCCGTCGCACGCCATCTTGTGGACTACATCGGCCACAAGGCTGGCAGTCTGATCGTCCCCGGCGAGGCTTACGAAGGCTTTGACTGGCTCCGGCCTACACGTCGCGTGACCCAGCCGGTCGGCAATGTGGGTGGTACGCATGTGCCTGTTGTCATTGTCTCGGCAGAGCAGTCCGACTACGCTGGTAAGGCTGACTACGTCTATGTAGGGCAGCAGGTGCCTGAGCATCCACTGCCCGGCAGGCGTTATATCCTCGACTATGATGTTTTTGCACGACTGCAAGGTGAGGGTAATCTCGATAAGGCGCAGGGCAAGGCTACGTTCTATCCTATCTTCCCCGTGGTGGCCATGCCGCTTGTGGCTATGGTACAGAGCGACGTGAAGTTCCTCGTGCTCCAGTTCGGCACGCCGAGCGCTGAGTATCTGGCTTGCCTGAAGGCACATCCGGAAGTGGTCGTTGTCTGCACGAGCAACCAGCAGAACAGACTCGGTAACCAGCGTGCGCTCGTCCACGAGATGATGACCGCTGAGGTCAGCAATCCCGTTGTCTTCGCACAGATGTACCAGCTCAATGACAAGGAAGAGTTCCAGTTGGAGGCTGCCGCCGACATGGGCGCGCTGATGATGGACGGACTCACTGATGGCTTTTGGCTGATGAACAAGGGCAACATCGGTGTCGGCGACATTGAGGATACGGCTTTTGGCATCTTGCAGGCTGCCCGTCTGCGCACATCGCGCACGGAGTATATCAGTTGTCCGGGCTGTGGGCGTACGCTCTACGACCTGCGCACGACGATAGCCCGCATCAAGGAGGCCACCAAAGACATGCACGGACTGAAGATCGGCATCATGGGATGTATCGTCAACGGGCCGGGCGAGATGGCCGACGCGGACTACGGTTATGTGGGCGCAGGGCCGGGAAAGGTATCGCTCTACCGTGGACAGGAATGTGTGGAAAAGAACATTCCGGAGGATGAGGCCGTGGACCGTCTGCTGCAACTCATCAAGTCCGACCGACAAGGGTAGGACTCTCTTTGCCTCACGGCGCTGTCCTGAACGGAGACGTGGGGCAATATCGTCAACAAAATCCTCTTCTTTAAAGACATAGCAATGAATATCAACACGAAGAGCAGAATGCTGAGTGAGATGGAGCTGAGGAAGCCTTACGTCGCCTCGGACAGCCGTTATGACCAAAGTGACAGCCTTTACCGTCGTTGCGGACAGTCGGGTGTGCTGTTGCCTAAGGTGAGTTTGGGCTTTTGGCACAACTTTGGCGGCGCTGACAGCTACGAACGTGCGCGTGACATCACGCACTACGCTTTCGATCACGGCATCACCCACTTTGACCTGGCAAACAATTATGGGCCTCCCTACGGCTCGGCGGAAGAGACGATGGGCAAGCTTCTCTGTGACGATTTCAGCCGTTATCGTGATGAGCTCTTCATTTCCACAAAGGCCGGTTACGACATGTGGCCGGGACCTTACGGCAATTGGGGCTCGCGCAAATACCTTATGGCAAGCATCGACCAAAGCCTCCGGCGAATGGGACTGGACTACGTTGACCTCTTCTACAGCCATCGCTACGACCCGCAGACACCGTTGGAGGAGACCTTGCAAGCCTTGGTGGACATCGTCAGAGCGGGTAAGGCACTTTATGTGGGCATTTCGCGCTGGCCGCTGGAAGCCTTGAAGGTTGCAGACAAATACCTTCGCGACCACGATGTGCCCTTGCTGATCTATCAGGGACGAGTCAATATGATCGACCACGAACCGATTGATGAGGGCATCCTGGACTATTGCAGCGAGCATGGTATCGGCTTTATCAGCTTCTCGCCGTTGGCGCAGGGACTGCTCACCGACCGCTATCTCAATGGCATCCCGCAGGACTCACGTATGGCGCGGGGCGGTTCGCTGACCGCAGACAAGCTCACGCCGGAGCTGTTGGCGCGCCTGCGTCAGCTCAACAGCGAGGCACAGGCTCAGGGCCATACCCTTGCCGAGAATGCACTGTCGTGGATCCTTCATCAGAAGGGAATCACGAGTGTGCTCGTAGGAGCCAGCAGTGTGGGACAGATGGAAAGGAACATGAAATGCATCTTTGACTGATGGGCTTGGCTTCTCAGTCCTTTAGGCTTTTTATTAACCGAAAAGTATGAGATTGTCATAAGGCCTTTCAGCATAAGCACAACAAAAAAGCCCCTCGCGGCCATTTCTTTGGTCTGTGAGGGGCTTTTTCTGTTATGATAATTATTGGTGTCCGCTAAAACTTTTAGCTTTTCTGCTGCTTTGCAAAAATAAAT
>DAWDCC010000104.1:0-9070 GCA_052355365.1 Prevotella sp.
AGTATGTTCGAGTTTCTCTCAACTCTCACCCACGGAAAATATCCAGTGCGCCGTATTATAAAGGTTGGAGTATTTATAGTGCAGTTACAGAATTAGCAAGACGTTTCTCATTATCAATTTCTGTTGTATAATAACGTTGATTAAACACATTGAGTAAATTTGTGAGTCCTTTTTCATCTTCTACACAGAAACGCTTTGTTTGCGCGTTATACAAGTTTGGACAGTATTTTGCCAAATATTGCGGTATTTTGTCCTTTTGTTCCTGGCTAAAGCTATTATATCTTTCAGTGGCCTCTTTTATTTTTCTTCTATTGGCTGTCTTAACATTATCCTCATTGAAGTCTGAAGCTACTTCCAGGATATCCATATTCAAAAAGTCAGATACCTCCTCGTTTGTAGCCTCCTTGTATAAGATATTGATGCCAGCAAAGATAGTGGTCAATGAACTTAATTTCTTAAAATAAAGTTTGTCCTCATCTTTCAAGTAGAAGCAATCTGCATCATTCCTGATGACTAGTACATCTTGTTGTTTAAAAAGTTGTGCTTGATCAGAGGAATGAACAATAGCTCCCCAAGATATGGTCTTTTGCTTCTCATAGATAAAACTTGGAGTAATCTTTTGGAATACAAATATCTTGCGATCATCTTGCACCGAAACAATATGATCAATATGCTGATACTTATCTTTGGGCATAAATGAGAAACTTGTCGCCACAAAATCCTCTTGAATAAAGTCTCCGCTGTAAGACTTTTGTGAAAATTGTTCTACTACAAACCACTCATTGTCCTGCAATTTATAGTCGTCTTGATATTCTCTAGATTCTGTAAAATCAGGAATTTCGTCAAAAACAGTTTTGTCAGCAAGAACTTTGTAATAGCTGCCTGTCTTGCCTTTGGTTTTTGCCAATAGATAGTCCATTGCTTATTTGTTTTTTAAGTCTATAAAAGTAAAATCGTTGATTTGTCCCAACTTATCGAAACTCACGTGTTCTCTTAGCTTAATTTCCTTTTTCGACAAGACAAGGACCTTATTCTTTCCTGTCTTGACAAAAAAGAAACGATAGCCAAGAAGATGAAACATCGGATTGTATAGATAGATGTCAGCACAGAAGCATAAAACCACCAACAGTAGATATGTGATAAATAGCGTACTGAGATGTGAAATACTAAGCCCCACAAAAACATATCCAAAGAATACGGGCAAGAAATCAGCACTTGCTGATTCTACCTCTGATATTTCTTTTTCTGTCATATCCGCATAATCTAATCTCCCAAACGTTCTATGTATGCACCATGTTAGGAGCATAGGGATAAGTAGGAAACAACCGTAAGATATGCCTTTCGAATCTGCATAGGACAGGTATGGTCCATGGCAGAGTGCCAATAAAGTATTTATTGTAAGTTGTCTACTGATAAGGTTTATACTGACCATTAGTGTTAGAGATACAGCAATAAATGTAAAACGATAAAAATTCATCTCTGTCTGTTTTTATTTTAAATACTTATCCAGTATTGCCTGCTTCATGCTTGGGCAATCGGCAATGTTTTGTTGAAGTGTTTCTATCTCGTGTTCGAGCTGAACTAATTCCTGTACTATGTGCTGCTGCTCAGCAAGAGGTGGTACACTAATAGGGTAGCGCATGATGACTTCCTTTTTCCCACGTGGCATCTTCACGCCCTTTACGTCAGCCATGACAAAATCGAAAAATTCTTGTCTAGCAAGCTGATAAAAGAGATAATCGGGCAGAATTTTCTTTTGGTCGACTCGTATCACAAGTACATCAGGGTTACAGCCTCCATTCCGGTCTGCCAGCCAAAGCTTCTTTAGATAGGGACGGATATTAGATAATAGCAGGTCTCCCTTTCGATATTCTATTACAGAATCTATGTTGGGTACACCATCATATGTTTTAACACCCGCACAATTTTGCAAGAGGTTATCGGTAGTGACAAAAGTTTCAGGCAGAATGCTTGAATATTCTCTACGATTTGTGGTAAACGACATGACTTCTGATAAAGGCATATGATTTCCATTCGTCTCATCAATAAGTTTGCGAATATCCTGTTTTAACTTTTCAACATTACTTTGACTTGTTGCAAACGCTTCATCTATCTTTTGGCACTCTTCAACAATCTGCTGTTGGATTGAGGTCGGGGGAAGAGGGATCTCTGTTTCTTTGAGATATTTATAATGGCGTTCATACTTATCTCTATTTGTTATTTCGATATAGGACAGGAAATAGTAGAGATATTTTGCTATGCATTGTGTCCTATCAACTTTTATAAGTTGTGTCCCGTCTGCTCCTCGCAAAAAAGGAAAATCAATATATTTAATAGCACATGTATGATCCCCAAATAAAACTAATGGTAAATCTGTTATGATATTTGCATTATCTGAATACCCAGCAATCACATTATCCGTTTGCTGAGTAACGACAGGATACCTTCCAGATTGTTTTATTTCGTCTTGCGCAATTTTGGTTGATGCTCCGACAACATTTACTAATAAATTGCCGAGTCGTTGTGTTGGGAAGCGATAGTTTATTATGTCTCCTTTTGTAGATGAAAGTTTGATCGTTTTATCAAACTCCGCTCTTCCAAAATCCATCAAGTCATAAAGGTGATGCGTCTTTACATATTTTGCCACATCATTGGGCAATGTGGTGGTGGAATTGAGGAAAGCATTACGTATGGCGCAGGCCAAGGTGCCACGAGCAAATCGGTCTTCGTCGTTATAGAGCATGCCACCAGGGGTATGAATCACGATGCCTTCGGCTCCCTTGCGATGGCTCCAATCATAACCCAAAAAGACTTTCTGCTCCTTCACATCGGTTGGCCCCGTTACTACAGTAGTTGCCTGTTTGCGCGTAAGGGCGAAATAATAGAGTTTGCTACGCTCG
Organism: Prevotella sp.; assembly: GCA_052355365.1. Classification (GTDB taxonomy): domain Bacteria; phylum Bacteroidota; class Bacteroidia; order Bacteroidales; family Bacteroidaceae; genus Prevotella. The sequence continues at coordinate 2,901 of DAWDCC010000104.1, forward strand.
ATGGATTCCACAAAGTCGAAAAGACGCTCTGTGAGTGCAGCCTCACATTGCTCTGCCGAGAAGTTCTTGGGATATTTCACGTCGGGTAATGTATTGAAGACATTGGTATACATCTTGAAATAGCTGTCTGCCAAGAGGTCGTCTACACTCAGCGTGCGTGCTATGACATCTTTATAGCGCGAGACCTCTACCTGCTGCATACGGCAGTAGGCTTCCAGCAACTCTTTATCCTCCCAATCATGGTCGTCTAAGCCCTGCATAATGGCATTGACGGCATCTTGTGCCAACTCTGCCATTTTGGGAGGCTCGTTATATTTCTCGAGAAACAGAACTATGGTATTGGTACCCGTGGCTCCGAATGTCTTGCTTCCGAAGCTCACAATGGCATGGATCATAAAGTGTTGCAGCAACTGTTCGCGTGCCCCCGTGTAACTGGCTGAGTTGTTGCTAAGGATGCTTGACGGCAGTACCACTGCAGCGATGCCCTGGGGTTTGAGCACCTGAGCGATACGCTCTACAAACAGGGTTTCGATGTCAGAGCTGTCTGTTGTGATGCGTGACAGTAGATCAAAGCTGTTGTTTTTGAGTTTAAGGTGTTGCTTGAAGCCACTAACGGAGTAAGGAGGATTGGCTACAAGAATGTCAAACGAACCATTTTCTATCTCCTTCTCTGGATAGTTTTCCAGTCCGTCGCCAAAGATGATGTTGGCACCGCCTGCACCATTCATAAACATTGAGATCTTTGACACTCGTGCCAGTCGATAGTCTTTCTCCACTCCATAGATGTGTTTCTCCACCCACGAGTTGTTGGCATCTTGGCGCACATCATTGATAGCCTCCACAGCCTCGGTGAGGAAGTGGCCAGCGCCACAAGCATAGTCGATGACACGAGGCAGTCCTCTGCGATTGATGTAATCAGATATAGGAAGCGAGTCCCAGATAAAACGGGTGATGGGCGTAGGGGTAAAGAATTGTCCCTCATTTTGCTTAAATCCCTTGTTGAGTAGCTGCTCGAACAGATCACCAAGAAACTGATGCTTAGAGGGATACACAATGCGGTAAGGTTGGAACAACTGCACCACCTCGACAAGTATTTTGCCGTTCTGATAAAACAATTCCTCATTGTGCACATCCTTGAAGGCAAAGTCGTTGTTGCTATAGAACTTCAGAATACGGATGGTATTGTTCAAGTCGGCAATTGCTTTCTTGCGGTTTTGCCCTGTGTATTGCATGAAAAGACGCTCGGCATAATCGGCCTCCACATAAAAGATTTTCTCTTTCATGAAGTCGTTCATGCCTTGCGTATGCAGTCGTTGTAGTCTGTCCTGCAGGGTCTCATAGGTATCAACACCCGGTTTGTATTGAAACTCCACTTCTTCGAAGTCTTGCTTCTGTATTTCATCCACAAGTTTACAGATGAAGAGTGCCACCAGCCGGTTGAAGGCGTTCTCCTTATCCGACACATTGTTGTGGCGGAGTATTTCCTCAAACTTATTGACAATCTTATCATCGGGCGTAAAGTCGCGCAGCTTCCCTTTACGCAATGGCGGAATACCAATATTATAGGCTTGGCTGTCCTCGTCAAAAATCAAGTTGTCGAGCCATTGACAGTTGTAAGTCTCATCCCAAACCTCATATTTATCTACTTCATTTCTCGCCCCCTGGTACAGTTTTATATCATCGTCCTTTTTGCCCATGAGAACAATGTTGGCATCGTCAGTACAGTTTATTACAGGCGAGGAATAAACGAGCCTCTCATCTTTCCAGTCGGACGCATAGAGTGCCAGCCATCGTGTGGCAGGTTCCTGTTGCCAGTAGCTGAAGAGTTGCCCACCATATGCTTCGGTATTTTTTATTTCCTTGTTATACTCTTTACCCGATGTCTTACATTCGATGATAATAAGCGACGTACCCCTCTCATCAGTTACCAGAATATCAGCCTTTCCGCTTTTTTCATCACGCCCCAGTTGCCAGCGACGCTCCAATTCGATGTGTTCGGGACGATAGCCCTTTTCAAGTAACCGACAGACACACTCAAACACCACAAAATTTTCAGGATGCTCAAAGTTGCTCGTCGTCTTATCGTTTACAATCAGCCCCTTGTCTTCGGGGTATATAAGTTTTTTATTGTCAAAGTCCACTGCCATGATACACGTGCCGTAGTCTTTGGTGTAGTATTCACCCACATTTGCTTTCTCGAAGCCAATATGTTTAAGAACCTGTAGGAGATTTGAGGTCGTTATCATTGTCTTAGTATTCTATTAGTTCGGTTATGTCTACTTCAAGTAGCTTAGCTATCTCAACAAACTGCGACACTGAGGGTTGTACCTTGTTTGTACTCCATCGTGACACTGTCATATCGGTAACGCCTAACTGTTCTGCCAACCAACGGTTGGTAATTTGCTTTTCTGCAAGCACTACCCTAATTCTATTGGGATGGAATATTTCTTTTGCCATAGCCAAATTTATTATAATGTGTTCAAAGATAAATATTATTTGCGATACTAAAAAGAAAATACGTGTATTTTTTTGCTGACCATGAAAAAACACGCAATATAATTCCATTTTTATTATCAATCTATCTTCTGAACCTCGGTTTGATCCTCATCCCCTCTTGTTGCTTCTGCTTTTCCTTTTCCTTTTCCTTATAATAGTCAAAGTTATCAACCATATTCTCGATTTCCGCCTTTCCCTTCTGATGCTCGAACAAGCTAAGAAAGGGACGGGTGAGGAGGGCCAGAATTGTGGCACCATTACGCCTGTCGCTTGACTCTTTTGAAAGATATTCGTTGATGGCTGTAGCCAGAGGAGGGGTAAAGTGCTGCAATTTAGTGTCATGGGCAAAGCTTATAACGGCATTGATGGCATTTTGACAAATAATCGTGAAACCTCTTAGAAATTCTGTTAGCCCAGTCTTCATTGTAGTGATGATTTTATCACGTTGTTGCAACTCTTGCTTGAGATTCTCTTCCCGATTTTTCAATTTGGTAATCAATCCTTTGTAGATACGCTCTTGCTTATTACATTCAGCAAGCCAGAAATCTGCACGCTCCTGCTCTTTGACAATCTCTTCTTTGTAGGTTGCGGTCAGACTTTCCACCTGCCGAGCGATTACTTGTGGGATAACTGCAACCTGTTTCTTCATCTCTATATTCTCAGCTTCGAGCTGTGCATACTTACCCTTACCTGCGAGATCCTAAAAGCCTTGTTCGGAGGAAAGTGAAGAACCTTATGGCGGAATGGATACGCCTTTTTCTCTTCAAGCTGGAAGTAAAATCAAAATTGCTAGATTGGGAACAATGAGAACATTGAAAGTCGTTATTGCAGTAGCCTTGCTACTCTGCTTGCTGCCTCTACCTTACGGCTACTACGAACTGGTAAGGTGTGGAGGAATGGTGTGCTTCTGTGTCTTAGCTATCAATAGCTATCAGCAGAAGCAGGAGGAATGGATGGTGGCGTATGCGGCACTGGCTGTCCTTTTCCAGCCGTTCTTCAAAATTGCACTTGGAAGAAGTGTCTGGAATGCAGTAGATGTAGCCGTGGCAGGCTTATTGCTGTGGACGGTGTGGAAAAAGAGAAACAAAGATGAATAGCTTATGTTAGGTGCGATTATTGGTGACGTGGTCGGCTCAGTGTATGAGTTCGACAATACGAAAGATTATAATTTCCATCTGCTGACACCACGCAGCAAGTTTACGGATGATACTGTGATGACGCTTGCTGTGGCTAATTGGCTTGTGGAAGACGAGACACAAAGCCATGAGTATTTAGTACAGTGCATGCGGGAGCTGTGGGTGAAGTACCCTTGGGCTGGATATGGTGGTAATTTCAAACGGTGGCTCATAGAACGGGAGCCGAAGCCTTACAACAGCTGGGGCAACGGCAGTGGAATGCGGGTCAGTCCCGTGGGCTTCTATGCACACAGCTTGGATGAGGCTTTGGCCCTTGCGAAGATCTCAGCTGAGGTGACGCACAACCATCCCGAAGGCATCAAAGGCGCACAGGCCATTGCAGCGGTGTGTTCCTCACGCGTCAAGGTAAGACTAAGGAAGATCTCCGTGAATATCTTGAGTCAACATTCGGCTATGACCTCCACCGCATTATTGATGAAATTCGCCCCGACTATACCTACGATGTGTCGTGTATGGGAAGTGTGCCGGAGGCTATCATCGCCTATCTCGACAGTCATGACTTCGAGAGTGCCATCCGCAATGCTGTGTCCATCGGTGGCGACAGCGATACCATCGGTGCTATGGCTGGTGCTATCGCTCAGGCTGCCTACGATATGCCGAAGGCACTCGCGGGCTACTGCTATGGTCTGTTGACTCCCACGCTTCGCCATATTCTTGATAACTTTGAACAGAAGATGGATAAACCCACCGACGACCCTTTCAACCTCCAGCGCTTCATCGACATGCAGCAAATGGACTATGCCACTGCTTTGCAGGAGATGAAGAACGGACAGAAGCGTAGCCATTGGATATGGTACATCTTCCCTCAACTGCGGGGGCTCGATCATAGCTCCTACTCATGGATATACGGTCTTGCCGATACAGAGGAGGCCAAGGCTTATCTCATCCATCCCTTTCTCGGTCCACGTCTGAGAGAGGTGACGCAGGCAGTACTGGCACATCAGGGTAAGGACATTGTCAATGTCATGGGCAGCTCCATCGATGCCCTAAAGCTGTGTTCGTCAATGACGCTTTTTGATGCTGTCTCTCCCAATGACATCTTTAGAAAAGTTCTCGATGCGTTCTTTGAAGGCAAGGAAGATAGGAGAAGTTTGGCTTCCATCAATAGAATGGAGCGATAGCCAACAGGAAACTCACACACTGACACAATCTACTCTGTTAGTGTGTGAGGATGATGTTTATTCTTCTTTGTCGTCTCCATCCAATAACTTTTCCAACTCCTCAGCTGGCGGCAGGACTTTAAGGATGTCCTCTTTTGACTTGTAGGTTGCGGCGCCCATCGGACGGTCATAGTCTTGAATGAGATACTCGACGAATGTCTTGTCGGCACTCTTGCATAGTATCAGACCTATGCTTGGATTCTCGAAGGGCTTTTTGACCGTGTCGTCAAGCACTTTCAGGTAGGCACTAAGCTGACCGAGATACGATGGCTTGAAGTCTCCACGCTTTAATTCCACACAAACGAGGGCAGCTAACTCCCTATTGAAGAAAAGCAAATCAGGGAACAACTCATGGCCGAACTTCTCCAAATGGTACTGGTTGCCGACAAACGTAAAGTCCTTTCCGAAAGTCATGATGAAGTTTTTCACGTTGTGGATGATGGCTTGCTCAACTACTCGCTCATCAATATCCTCTTTGTCGCGCTCACCTAACTCCTCGACGTTCATGAAGTCGAGCAGATACTCGTCCTTGAACATCTGTATCGCTTTCAATGCTTGTGAGGTCGGTACGGTCTTGGCAAAGTTGTTGGGCAGTTGTCCCTGATGATGGTACAGGTCAGCCTTCAATGCATCGCGCAGCATATTCTTGCTCCACTTGCCCACAATGGCAATGTGAATGTAGAACAAACGAGAAGGCAGGTCACTTGTCTTATTCAGAATCTCCATGTGATGGGTGAAACTGAGACTTAGAAATTCTACAAGGTTAAAATCTGTAATTTCGCCAGCCACTGGCTGGCGATTTATGGGCAGCAACTCGTTAGTGTTGATTTCTAGTGCGTTAGCCAAATCGCCAGCCACGGCTGGCGATTTAGCACCTCTCATACCTTCTATCGTTGTGCTCCATGTTTCATAAAACTGGCGCATGTTCTTCAATGATGAGCTTGAAAAACCGCGTAGTCCAGGCAACTCTTTATGTAGTTGCTCGCTGATGGTCTTAATAGCACCTTTTCCCCAATATCCATCTCTTGAGTTGTCGGAGATGTAATGTCCGATGCCATAGTACAGTGACAGCTCCACACTGTTGGCATACTTGGTGGCACGAAGCTGGCTTTCAAGGATGGCCTGCTTTATGTTATCGACAGCCTTGCGTAAATCCGGTGTAAGGGTACCGATGGGCTTGATGATATTGTTGTCTTTATCCATGAGTTCTAATTCTTTATTTCTTTGTAAGCGTATCGGCATTCACGTATTGTCATAAAAAAGGGGGCTGTGTCAAAAGTCAGATTTTGGCCCAGCCTATCATAAATTAGGCAGCTAT
>DAWDCC010000105.1:0-8851 GCA_052355365.1 Prevotella sp.
CGTGGAGAAGAATCCTTCATCAAGTTCCACTTGGTCAAACAGCCTGTAGAGACTGCCACGCTTACCCATCACGTCACGCAGCTTATGCCTACAATTTTATACTTTATACCAAGGATTGTCCAGGCAGTATAAACTTTACTAATTTGGATGATTGCGGATATTCATATAAAAAAATAGCGGTACAATATACGACTTAACTAAAAAAGTCGTATATTTGCCGTTGAAAGACTAAAAACGATATCGCTATGGGAATGAAAGACAAAGCAATGTTTGCGCTATACCTTGCTGCAAAAAAAACGCAAGGCTGCCAACAACCGTCAAAGCTGTAGCAATAGCTATGATGATTATGATTGTAACGGTTTTGACAATGACCGAGACGAATAATAGAAAGGAGTACCTATGAAATTTGGATTCAGAACCCCGTCGGTCAAGAGAAGCATCAGTGCACGGACGACGGGACAGGCCAAGAGAGCTATCAAGCGTGCGCTGATTCCTGGTTATGGCAAACGAGGTATGGGCATCTTTCATCCCAAGAAAGCCTTGTATAACCGCGTCTATCGACGCACGACGTTCGGATTGGGCGATATTCTCAAAGCATTGTTCAAATAAAGAAAGAAAATCAATTATGGTCAATAAAATCAGAGCTTTTATCTTCATTATTATAGGAATCATCTCAATCGGTTTGTCTATCCGTTGTTATTCTTATAAGACAATGGAGTTTACAGAGAAAAGTATGTATGGTGGAGATGCATTTACTGGCATTCAGAATGCAGGAGCACAAACCTCAGAAAATGTCAGTGGCCTCGCAAGTATCGTACAGTTCGGTTTCGGATCAGTACTTCTTGTGGCTGGCTTAGGATTTCTTGGTGTTGGTTTGACTTCACCTATAGGCAAGAAACGAGAGGATAGCGATATCGTTGAGAATGAGACGGTACCTGCTAATGAGAGCACCTCGGAACAGGAACAAAGTCAGTCTGAATAGTTTTTTGACGATGAACAGTGAGAAGAAGAAAAACAAGCAAGAAGAGTATCCCATTCTTATCCTATGGGATACCATCTTGCGCCATAAGAAGATAGTCATCGGTTTGGTGACTTTTGTCATCATTGCATTGGGCGGTGCCATATGGTATAGGCATTACAGTGTCAAGAAGGAAGCACAGAAAGAACTACAAGAGACGTTGGAACATGTCGCAGCTATCGCCGGTACTTATAAAGGTTCATATGTAATATTGAAATTAAACTCTGACAACACTGCTTCACTTACTACGGCTGCTGGCAGTTATGATGAAACTGTTCATCTTGGACATTGGGAAGAAAAAGCTAATGGTTATCCTATACAGATAGACTTCTCTGATTCTTTTGAAGCCAGTATGTGCGGAGAGTCGGACGGATATTTTAGTACGCTATATTTCTTTTCGAATGCCTTATGGCCCAATCTTGACGCTATTCAATCAATGGATTACTCTAAGGCGGAAACACTAACAAAGCAAAAATGATATGAGTGGGGATGTTCAAATTTTATGCCCGGAAAATGTGGATGCCCGGAGATCGTAGTCTATGAAGATGGCACATGTGAATGTCAAGGTTGCGGCTTTGTGGGTAAAACACAATGTTTTGGCGAGATATAGGTAAATTACAGGAAAAGCCGGCACCATCCATATTTTGCATAGATGATACCGGCTTGACGCAGTATGATTTTGCTTATGTTATGCTACCAGAATATGTCTTGACTGGTTCTCTCCATCTGTCCGGCTGACATAGTTTTCCTTCTTGGGCAGACGGATGCAGAGAATGCCGTCAGTCACCTTGGCGGTGATGCCGTCAGCATTTACACTTCCAGGCAGTTGCAGGCGATGCTCCCCACGTATATAGGTGTGGTTGTGCTGCCACGGCCAGTGGAACCGATGACCTTTGCGGATGCGAAGACAGAGAACGCCATCGTGTACCCTCATGTGGAAATTCTTGCGCTCCATACCCGGTACAGCCAGTTCGATGGTGTAACCGCTATCATCCTCCTTTACATTAGTGGGTATCTTAGAGAAGCGTGACCAGCTGTCCATCTCGTTCCAAAGTGCGTTCATCATATTATCGAATGGTCTCAACATATTCGTCATCATAACACAATCCTCCTATACGTTTAGTTTGACTTAGAATAAAAGCAAAAAGGGGACTGCCCCAAAGAGCAGTCCCCGTGTTTCAGAGCAGAACCGAAAGCCGGTTAAGCGACCTCAATCTTCTTTGTCTCTTTCTCTGCCTTGCCCGTGCGAGGAAGGGTGATGTGAAGCACACCGTTATCTACTTTAGCTTCAATCTTGTCTTTCTCGACGTCGTCAGGCAGTGTCAGAGCCTGCTCGTAATTGCTGTATGAGAACTCGCGGCGCAGATAGTGCTCCTTCTTGTTCTCGTCCTTCTTATCGTCCTTGTGCTCCATCTTGATGGTCAGGCAACCGTCCTTGTCAACGTTCACCTTGAAGTCATCCTTCGTGGTGCCAGGGGCTGCAAGCTCAACTTCGTAAGCCTTATCGTTTTCCTTGACATTGATAGCAGGTGCTGTGACATTCATGCGCGGCATCCAACTTGTGTTCAACATGTCATCAAAATCATTGTCAAGCCAATTGTTCATGTCACTTAAAACTGGATACATCATAAGTCAAAACCTCCTAATTATCAATTAATTCTTTATTTATCCTCAGTTCTTCCATCGTCCTCAGGTTCCTTTCGTCGCCCTCGTCCGACATCCGAACTTCACTAACCATCAATGCAATATACGTGCCTAAAGGCCAAAGATGACAGATCGTGCCATTGTTGTCAGCAATGCTTAAATTATTTACATTTTGCTGACAATATTTCTTTTTTGGGAACCAAGTCATTTACTCTCTCTTTACAGATGGATAAACTCCTCGAAAAGTATCCACAACTCTCTGACTAATTAGACAAGTCCATAGGGGATCTCCGGATGGATCGGATTTGAATGACTTTGATGTATCGACAACCTGCTATAAAATGCAGGATGTCTTTGGAGTTGCTTAGAATATGTCGCTGATCAATGCAAAGAGCAATTTAGCCAGTGCTATCAGCATACAACCCGTCATGGCACCCATAAAGCTTGTCACAAAGTAGGCCGTCTTAGTGAAGGTGTCTTCCTTTGCTTCAATCGACGGGCGACTTGGGATGGCCATATCACATGAGTCTGGGGCATCCGACTTTGCAGTTGATGGCTGCACATGATTTGGCAATACCACCTTCCCAATGGACTTGGTTCCGATGAATGGCTTCATACCATGTGTCTTGAAGTATTCCCTGTCCGCGTACTCGTCAAGTTCAGCTTCGCTCATACCAAAGTGCAACCCACACTCTGCAAGGGCATCACCAAGGCTTGAAATCACCATGGTACTGAATGAGGGAAGTCCAAGAAGTTCTTCCTCATTCTTCATACATAATTCGAGAACGTTACTGATGTCATTGTGATTGACATCTTTCTTTACTCTTCTCTCAAGGCTCGGACGCAACCCCAACTCTCTGATGAGAGTTAACGTTGAGCAAACTCCGTCAAGTTCAATTCTTTTCATACTGTTGTAGGTTGGTTTATCGTTGATTTACTTTCTTTCTTCTGATTTGCCTAACAGATCAGTTATCATGCTTTCAATCTCGTCGTTTACCTTTTTGAAATTTCTGTTGAGCATGATCTCCTTGTCACGCTGGCTTTTGAACGCATAAATCTTAGGGAGGTTAATGTAGCGGGACTCCTCACGGCGTATCTTGCCCATGTCAAAGTCGGTCTTGCAAAAATACTTGGTGGTTTTGAACTCAGGGCTCTCCTCAAGGTTGATGCCGCTGAATGAGCTGCGCTCCGTGGGCGTGAAGTCTCGGGCAGCCTGTCCGGCGAGCCAGCCGGTGGCCATGTCGGATATCTTGGCGGCAGGGACGAGGTTGTCCATCTTCTCACTGATGGAGGTGCTGACCTTTGAGTCGTTGATAGTGATGGACTTGCTCGTCTGCTTGGCCTTGCCGAAGACGTCGTTCTGCGCCCATTCCAAAGTCTCTTTGTTGCGAGCCGCTCCCATGAAGATGTTGCCGCAGGTGGTGATGATCTTCTGCATGCCGTTCTTGCCGTAGTCAGCCTCCAACTGGGGAAGTTCCTGAAAGCCGAGGGTGACAGCCACCTTGTTGCTTCGCGCAGTACCGATGAGACGGTCTATCTTGTGGAAGTAGAGTGTGGGCAGCTCATCGACGATTATGCTCACCGGCAGGTTGCCCTTGCTGTTAACACATGTGACGAGACGGTTGAGGATAAGGGCGTTGAGCGAGCCGATGACCTGCTCCTTCTCCGGATCGTTGGCAATCACGAGGTAGGAAGGATTTTCCTTATCGGAAATCTTCAAGTCGAAGTCGTCGCCGGTGAACACCCAATAAGCCTCAGGGGAAACAAGACGGGCGGCATTGACACGGAGCGTACCCACCATACCCTCCAACTGGTCATTGGCCTTGTTCTTGTAGGCAGACTGGAACGGTGCCATCAAGGACATGATCTTCGGGTCCTGCATCAGAATGTCAAAGACCTCGCTATAGCTGCGGCCTAAGAAGCTGAGCACGTGAGGCATGTCAGAGTACTCGCCGGTGATGGTGTCGGGCTCCACCTCGTTGCCATTCTCGTCCTCATACCAACTGCGCTCGATGCGTATCTCCTGGCGGTTGCCGTTAAGATAGGAGAATCCGTTCAAGTCGACAAACATATCGTCGCTATCGGTAGAGACATTGTTGCTGTTGCAGTCGATGAAGTCCAATACAACATTACCATTCTCATCCAAAGCCTTGTAGTCTCTCCAGTTGCTGATAATCAGCCGGAGTTTTCTGTCGTTCCACAGGACATAGCGAGTAAGTTTTTTGCCGTCCTTATAACCCGTCGGGTGGAAGTTGACGAAGAAGTAGATGATAGCTGCAAGGAAATTCTCGGCTGAGTTTTGGAAGAAGGCCTCGCTTCCGCCTTTTTTCTCGCCGCCGCCTTTGTTCAGAGAGGCAAGCAGTGTGGCTGCCGTCTCGGATGCTGCCGCCAAGTCGGGGATGTACTTCCGTTGGATGGGGTTTACACGGTTAGAGTATTCCACATCGGTAAAGTTGACGATACGGAAGCCGCAGTTCTTGGGCAGCGTGCCCTGTTTGCGGTTCTTGCAGTACTGGTAGAAGAGGTTTCTTGCCAGTGCCGGGAACTTGTAGTCATAGACCATCATGGCAAAGCCCTTAGCGCTGTGCTGGCGGATAAACGGGTCGATGATGCCAAAAGACTTACCCGATCCAGGCGTACCCAAGACGATAGTAGCACGGAAGGGATTGATGATGTTGATCCAGCCGTGGTTCAGTTTCTTCTTGTAATAATACACCATCGGGATGTTGACGCTGTATTCGTTCTCTTCTTTGTTACGGCTCTGCTCGAACGACTCGTTTTCAAAATTCCACTTGTCATCGCCAATCTTCGTATTGTAGTACTTGGCAATAGCATCAAGTCCTTGATGGATGAGCATGATACCTATGACAGAGCACAGGGCATAGAGACAGCGGTTCAACGGATAGCCGGAGAAATAGATGTCCCACGCGCCCTCGTGAAAGACAAAGCAGAACAGCGTCATCGTACTTCCCGCGGCCATCGGATAGAAGACCATCGTCTTCATGTTCCACTTCAGGCTCTTCCGCGCTTTTGTGCCGATACATGTCACGCCGACGCAGATGAGCTCCATGACTTTACATGAAAAGACACTGTCGAAGACCTTGAAGCGGTGGAAGAGCTCAAGGACAAAGGCTGTCATGCGGTTGTCGGAGGTGATGGGAAGGTTCATCACTATCTCGACTATCAGGATAAGGTAGATGCACGAACGGAAGAAGTTGTACATCTGCTGTTGTTCACGGGTTTCTTCCATTTCAAAATCTGTTACGAGTTAGGAAATTCTAGTTTGCATGCTGTTCCACATATGCGTAACGGTCGGCACGATTATCCGTGACGAACGTTACACTAATGCGTAACGGTCGTCACAAATATCAATGACGGTCGTCACGAATATCAATGGTGTTCGCCACGTTTTAGCAAACGGACTGTTAGCGCAGGTTTATCAGCAACTCCGGAGCAAAGCTGTCGGCATTGAGGATGTCACGGTAGTTGATGTCGAGGTAGCTGACACGGCCGCTGATCTGGTCCTCGGTGATTTCCAACCTCAGTTTCTTCTCCTCCGGGAACGTGAGTTTCTTTAGTACAATGACATTGCGATAGTTCTTCACGAAGTGGTCAGTATGGTTGACCATATAGACGGGCGTGAGTTCGATGGTCTGTGAGTTCGTGGCCTTCAGCTCCTTCTTGTCCATCAGCTTCAGGCGGATCTCGGCAATATCGTATTTGATATTGCTTTTGTTCTGCAAGGAGAAGTCTATAAAGAAATAGTCTCCGACGGTGTAGATGTTGTTCACCTGCGCACGGATGCCATACTGTTTGGAATGAAGGTTGTGGAACTTCCTGCGGCTGGTGAAGATGGACCAGCAGAGGCGTGACATATCGCCCAGTGTCATGCTCACCTCCGGATTGGTGTAGCCCCGCATGTCGTCACGGGTGACGGTATAGGCTGAGCTGGCTTTCTTGGGACCTTTGGTGTAGACGACATTAAGCTGGGCAATATGTCTTTCTCCGATGATGGTCACTGTGCCACCCAACTCTCCGTCAAGCAGGGAGGCTTTAGGTTTGAGACGCACGATATTGTCTGCACACTGGTTACCGACGAGCTTGTCGGTGGAGATGTCCACGAGCTTGATGTTCTCTGGCATGATGATATGCGTGGTTACCTGATCATTGACAAATACCGTCGGCTTGCCGAGGTTACTCTCAAAGATGCGCTCGTCATCGGATGTAAACTTATGGATGTAACGGATGCGGACGGTGTCGCCCTTGGCGTTGGACTCCTGTATCCCTCTCACATTACTCTCCGCATGGACTGACAAGAGGAAAAGGCAGACAAGACGAAAAGGAATAGTTTCTTCTTCATGTTAGTTGTGCTTTTAGGGTTGTTGACTTCTTGAAACATTTAGCTCCCCTCTCCATTGGAGGGGGGGTGGGGGGTGAGACTTTTATTCCTGCTGTGTGTTGACAAGATAGACAATGGTGTTGTACTTGATGCGTGCCTTATTCTTGCGGATGTTATTCGACACGGCTGTACTGGCACTCTGATACATATTCTGCAGGGCTTGCAGGGCAATGATTTCCGGAGAGATACCCGATGAAGAGCCGGTGTCGAACTGCAGCTGCTGGCCTGCCACGGCACTGCCTGCATCCTTGGCCATCTCACGGAAGGTGGACTCAGGGACGTAGAACCCCTCCATGCCGTCGTTGTCAAAGACGCTGAGACCGACCTTGATGAACTTGCCGCCGACAAGGATGCTGGAGATACTGGCCTTCACGCGCTGCTGTCCGAAACCGCTCACCACGCCATAGAGGTAGGAGCCTTTCTTCAGACGGATGCCTTTCACAGTCACGTCATCAAGAAGCTTGAAGCGTAGTCGTGTGCCCTCACGTGCCTTGGTGGTCCGGTCTATCATCGCACGGATAAGCGGGGCATCGACGGTCTCGGAAGAGGCTACGGTGTTGAAACGCTCGGAGTTGTTCTCCTTGACTTTCTCAACGACCTCGGTCTTCTCCTCCTTCTTACCTTTCTTCCTCGTATTTCCGGTGAGGGCATCAATCATCTCTTGCTGACGCTGTCTGTCCTCGGCTTCCTCGGCCTTGTCACGTCGTTCCTGCTCAGCCATGTACTTGCGCTGCCGCTCCATACTCTGGTTCTGTATGCGTTCGAGCTCACGGGCATAGTCATTGAGGTCGTCCTGCTGGGAGCGTCCGTTATAGCCATTGTAGCCGTTGATACGACGCATGTTCTCCTGCTGACTCTTAATCAGCTCTTCCTGTGCCTTGCGCCCACGCTCACGGGCCGCGTTCTCAGCTTCTATCTTACTCCATTCACTTGCGTTATAGCCGCTTGACGTGGTGTCCTTCTCTTCCACCTCATCACCAAGGGCTCCGATAGCAGTAAAGGCACCGCCCTCGCTGAACCGCTTGTTCATAGCAGCCATCTTACCTTCCATCTGTGCGCCCTGGGCATCGGGGAGGCTCATGTTGATGGAATCTGTAACCACACCCTCAGCAGTGGTGTTCCCCTTACCTGTAAAAAACGCCATCAGGTAGTAGATGAGTCCGAGCAGAGGCAACAGGATTACAAGAGGAAGGATGTACTTGGGCTTGCGTAAGTCCACCTTCTTGAGTTTCTTCAGATTCATAGTCGTGTTTTTAGTTGTTCTGGTTCTTTTGCTTGTTGTTCAGATAGTCCACTACAATCTCCAGTTGGCGGTATTTGACCATGATGTCCATGGAGTCCTTGTGGCTTTTGACGGGCAGACGGATCAGTGAATCGAGGTCGTGCTTGAGCCTCTGTCCCCGGTTGGTCAGATCGGTGGTCTGTTCCACCTGCAGGCTTTTCAACCGTTGGATGCGGCGGATGCCGTCGAAGGCAGGCTTCACGTCGGACAGTCCGGACATCATGTCGGCCTCGTTGTAGGTAGAGGTAAGAGTGAGCCAGTTGCCGACAACCAGTGAGAGCATGAGCGTGCCGATGGTGATAAGTGACACTCTTTTCTTATGCCTATCTGCCCATTGGTTGGCCTTGGCTATCTTTTCCCTGATGCCTAACTTCTCAGACAACGATCTGACACCGTCAGCTATCTTCGCGTCTTTCTGTGCTTTGGTACGTTTGAATATCTTCATCGTTAATGTTTTGATAATTTACTTTGGTATTTTCATTCTCCTCCCTCTTAGGGAGGGCCGGGT
>DAWDCC010000106.1:0-8765 GCA_052355365.1 Prevotella sp.
TAGCTGCCTAATTTATGATAGGCTGGGCCAAAATCTGACTTTTGACACAGCCCCAATGGTTGAAACAGTCGATAACACGAATGTCCAACAAACCATAAAAAAATCAGTTGGCCTGCTCGGAAAGGAATTTGATCAATACTAAGCGCACTTTCTCCTCTGCGGTAAGGCCTCCGTCATCGTCATAAATTTCACATTCATCAACAGCTGTGTTGACATCATCGCTGTCACTATTGCGGAAATAGTCATAGATGTCATCCACCTCATCAGGGTCAATGACATCCTCGTCATCGAGGTAATAGCTGATGTCTACCTTCATGCCGCTATTGACAATAGACTCGATATCGTCGATCAGATCATCGAAACCGCCCCCCTGCATCGAGGCGATCTCATCCAACGGTACACGACGGTCGATGAGCTCGATGATCTTTAACTTCTTCATCGACTTCTTGGGCAGGCTGATGACACGCATCATGTCCACCCGCTGGATGTCGTTGTCCTTACAATATTTCTTGATAAGATCCACGAAGGGCTTACCATATTTATGTGCCTTGCCCTGCCCTACGCCTTGTATCTGTTGCAGTTCTTCCAAGCTGACGGGATAGCTCGTCGCCATCTGAGAAAGTGAGATATCCTGGAAGATTACATAAGGCGGGAGATTATGCCTGCGGGCCACATCCTTGCGCAGCCCCTTCAGCAAGCCGAGCAACTCCTGGTCGAGTGCGCTCACACCTCCTTCGGCATTCTCCTCCATGTCGTCGTACTCCCGGTCATGAACAGCAAAGAACGGTTTCGGACTCTTGATAAACATCCTGCCCTCAGGAGTCAGTTTCAACAGCCCAAAGTTCTCCACATCCTTACGAATATAATGTGAGATCATTGCCTGACGGATGACAGGATTCCAAATGGTAGAATCCTCCTCATTGAGCTTGGCCCCAGTACCGAACTCCGGCAGTTTGTTGTGGCCATGCCGCACAATGTTGTCCGTAGCGCGACCTTTGACGAAGTCAGTGATATAAGCCTGATCGAAGTTTTCCTTCACTGCCTTGATGGCATTGAGGACGATGAGCAATGCATCAGTAGCCTCGAACTGTTTCTGCGGATGCAGGCAGTTGTCGCAATTGCCACAGTTGTCCTGCTGATATTCCTCACCGAAATAGTGCAGCAACATCTTGCGGCGGCATACCGAAGACTCAGCGTAGGCCTTGGTCTCCTGGAGGAGCTGATAGCCAATCTCCTTTTCATTGACATCTTTGCTCTCCATGAACTTCTCGAGTTTCTTCAAGTCCTTAGGAGAATAGAAAGCGATGCAGATGCCCTCACCGCCGTCACGCCCGGCTCTACCCGTTTCCTGATAATAGCCTTCAAGACTCTTGGGAATGTCATAATGGATGACAAAGCGCACATCGGGCTTGTCAATACCCATCCCAAAGGCTATGGTCGCCACGATGATATCGATCTCTTCCTTCAAGAAGTCGTCCTGCGTCTTTGTGCGCAACTCTGAGTCCAGGCCTGCATGGTAAGGTGCCGCCTTGAAGCCATTGATCTGAAGTTTCTTGGCCAACTCCTCCACCTTCTTACGCGAGAGACAATAGATGATGCCGCTCTTGCCGGGATGCTGCTTGATAAACCGGATGATCTGGCTGTCGGTATCTTCCTCGCTGATCTTCTGCCGCACCTCATAGTAGAGGTTAGAACGGTTGAAGGAACTGCGGAACTCCTCCGCATCGAGAATGCTGAGACTCTTCTTGATGTCCGACCGCACCTTGTCCGTAGCTGTTGCCGTCAATGCGATGACGGGTACCGAGGCAACATGCTGTATCTCGGCAATGCGATTGATGGTAGGTCGTATATTGCGGTACTCGGGACGGAAGTCATGTCCCCACTCCGAGATACAGTGAGCCTCATCGATAGCATAGAAAGAAATATGGAAAGAAGAGAAGAACTCAAGGTTCTCCTCTTTATTAAGAGATTCAGGAGCCACATACAACAACTTCGTGAACCCGCTGTGCACGTCATCCATCACACGGTTGATGGCTGCACGGTTGAGCGAAGAGTTAAGAAAGTGAGCCAGACCATCTTCCTCAGTCAGGCCATTGATGACATCGACCTGATTTTTCATCAACGCGATCAGAGGCGACACGACAATAGCCGTTCCATCCATGATTAGCGACGGCAGCTGATAGCACAGACTCTTGCCCCCACCGGTAGGCATCAACACAAAAGTGTTGTTTCCCGCCATGAGATTACGGATGATCGCTTCTTGGTCTCCCTTGAAATGATCAAAGCCGAAATACTTCTTCAATGCTTGAGTCAAGTCCACTTCTTTAGTCATTGCATGCTCCTTAGATGATTCTTTTTCATAATGGGATATGCAGAGAGCCGCATCCACGGTCTCTACCATTATTTTCTACGCTTCTGCAAGCCGATTAAGCCGATTCGAGCCGCTGCAGATGAGCCTTATCCAATTGTTGTTTGGCATAGTCAAGCGTCACCTCGAACTTCTTGATGCGTCTTGACGGTACGTCAAACATTGCATCCATCATCACCTCTTCAACGATAGAGCGCAAGCCACGTGCACCAAGTTTATACTCCACGGCCTTGTCCACGATGAAGTCAAGAGCTTCCTCTGTGAAGGTCAGCGTGATGTGATCCATCTCAAACAGTTTGATATACTGCTTGACAATAGAGTTCTTCGGTTCTACCAAGATACGACGCAGAGCATCACGATCCAAAGGATTGAGATAGGTCAGCACCGGCAGACGACCGATCAGCTCTGGTATCAAGCCAAACGACTTCAAGTCCTGCGGAAGGATATACTTCATCAGATCGTCGCGGTCGATATGGCGGGCGTTCTGTACAGAATTGTATCCTACCGTATGCGTGTTGAGTCGCTGAGCGACCTTGCGCTCAATGCCGTCGAAGGCACCACCACAGACAAATAGAATGTTCTTGGTGTTGACATGCACATAGTCCTGATCAGGATGCTTACGTCCACCCTTTGGAGGTACGTTGACCATAGTTCCTTCCAAGAGCTTCAGCAAGCTCTGCTGCACACCCTCGCCACTGACATCACGTGTGATACTGGGGTTGTCGCCTTTGCGAGCAATCTTGTCAATCTCATCGATGAAGACGATACCCCGCTCAGCAGCAGCCACATCATAGTTGGCCACCTGAAGCAGACGGCTCAGAATGCTCTCCACATCCTCACCGACGTAACCGGCCTCGGTAAACACCGTAGCGTCGACAATGGTGAAAGGCACATCGAGCAGCTTGGCAATGGTGCGGGCCAACAAAGTCTTACCCGTACCCGTAGAGCCTACCATGATAATATTGCTCTTCTCTATCTCCACGCCATCATCATCCGACGGCTGGAGCAGACGCTTGTAGTGATTATACACAGCCACAGACAGATAGCGTTTGGCTTCGTCTTGTCCAATGACATACTCGTCGAGATATTTCTTGATCTCTTTTGGCTTAGGGATACGAGCTTTCTTGCGGAAAGTCTCATCAGACTTTGCGCTAACCTCCTCGTCCACGTTGCCGAGTACGCCGGTATCCTTAACTATCTTGTAAGCCTGCACAGCACAATCCTCACAGATATAACCGTTGAGTCCTGTGATGAGCAATTTTACCTGTGATTCGTCACGACCACAGAAGCTACATACTTTTTTCGGCATGTTTTCTTATTCCTCCTAACTACTAAGATTATTGCTTTCTTGTTAACACCGCATCGATCATACCATACTCCTTAGCCTCCTCGGCGGTCATCCAATAATTACGGTCACTGTCTTTCCACACCTTCTCGTAAGGCTGGTGAGAGTGATTGGAGATGATGGTATAGAGTTCTTTCTTGAACTTTTGGATCTCACGGGCCTCGATCTCGATATCCGAAGCCTGTCCTTGTACACCACCCAGAGGCTGATGGATCATCACACGGCTATGAGGCAGTGCAGAGCGCTTGCCCTCTGTACCAGAAACAAGCAACACAGCAGCCATAGAGGCAGCCATACCCGTACAGATCGTTGCCACATCGCTGGAGATGAACTGCATGGTGTCGTAGATACCCAGTCCTGCTGTCACGCTACCACCGGGAGAGTTGACATAGATGGAGATATCCTTGCCATTGTCAACAGAGTCGAGGTAGAGCAACTGAGCCTGAAGCGTATTGGCCGTATAGTCGTCGATCTCTGTTCCCAAGAAGATGATGCGGTCCATCATCAGTCGCGAAAAGACATCCATCTGCGTGACATTGAGTTGACGCTCTTCGAGGATATACGGATTGAGATATTGTTGTTGCGCCTTGATCACATCATCCAAGGCCAGCCCGTTCATGCCTAAATACCCTGTGGCAAATTTTCTAAAGTCGTTGTTCATTCGATTTCCTTAATATATTCAATGTTAATAGTCAAATACGAGAAAAGAGGTTATCAGCTCTTTTTACCGGTTTCAAACCTATTCTTCGTGTTGATTACACAAAGATAATAAAAAAAGCTGGCAACCTCTTCAATCAAGAGATTATTTTTTATTAAAATCTTATTTTACTCGCCCATCATCTTGTTGAAACCATCAAGGCTGATCTCTTTCTTGTTCAGTTTGACGACTTTCTTCAGAGCGTCAGAGAGCTTCACGTCGATGGCACGATCCACAAAGCCCTGTGCATTCTCACGCTTCTTGAGGAGCTCATCCGCGTAATTGTTGATGTACTCTTCAGGAACGTTACTCATGCCATACTGAGCGAACTGGATGCGAGCGGTCTCACGGGCAGCCTCCTTGACATCGTCATCATCTACCTTGATGCCAGTCTGCTCAGAGAGTTTGTTGCGAATCAGACTCCAGTTGAGTTCCTTAAGACTTGCCTCATAGTTCTTGTCGATCATCTCGTTGAGCTTCTTCTCGTCCTTCTCCTTGCTACCCTGCTTCATGACACGCTTCAGAAGAGCATCGGGATAGGTCAGCTGACCGATCTTGTTCTCAGCATACTTGCGGACATCGAGCAGGAACTTATAATCGCTGTCGCGAACAAGTTGCTCCTTGAGCCCCTCGCTGATCTTGTCACGGAACTCCTTCTCGTCCTTAACAGCATCCTTGCCGAAGGTCTGGTCGAAGAGTTCCTGATCCACAGCGTGCTTCTGGAAGCGCTGAATGCCAGTCACCTGGAAGCTGAAGTCACCCTTATAGTTGGCAACCTGATCCTTCTCGATCTTCAGTAGAGAAGAGATCTGTACCTCATTGCCGTCGTATGCCTTAGAAGGATTGAAGGTGATGATGTCACCTTTCTTAGCACCCTCAAAGAGTTTCTTCTGATCGTCGTTCTTCAGATAGTTAGGCATCAGCACAGCAGCCTCAATGGTCAGACCACCTTCCTTGGTGTTGCCCTTCTCGTCCAGCTCGCGGATGTCGCCCTTGAGCATATCGTTTTCCTGATAGTCCTCGACATCAACGTATCCGCCAAGACGGTTGGCAAACATATCCACCTGCTTGTCAACAAGATCGTCGTCAACAGTGATCTCGTAATAGTCGACAGTATCCTTGTCGCTCAGCTCGATATTGAACTCAGGAGCGACGGCGATGTCGAACATGAAAGTATAAGGAGCCGGTTTCTCCAGATCCTGAGGGTCCTGTTTGTCAGAGGCCAGAGGCTCACCGAGCATCTGAATCTTATTATCAGCAATATACTTCTGAAGTTCATCGTTGAGCACCCTGTTGATAGCATCCATCTTGGCGCTGGGCTCAAACTGACGCTTGATCATACCCATAGGAGCCTTTCCAGGGCGGAAGCCGGGGATATTAGCTCTTTTGCGGTACTCCTTGAGCTCCTTCTCGACATCGTTTTTGTAGTCATCTTCTTCGACAGTGATGGTCAACAGCCCGTTGACCTTGTCGGGATTTTCAAATGAAACTTTCATCTTTGGTTTATATTGTTTATGATTTATCTCCGTAAGGAAACGGCAGACTCTTATCGCCCGTCAAGCGACAAAAGCCATATTGATCGGCAAAATTACGCATATTTTATCAATCTACCTAATATTAAGGTGGAAAAATTTGTTTTTTTAACCATCATCTATCCGCCATAAACTTCTGCAAGCAAAGACTTTCGGGATTGGGCGGCAAAGGCTCTATCCTCCTCATTGGACTGGAACTTGCGGTAGACAAAGTTGTCGCTCAGATAGTTCTTTCTCACGACTTTGTTAGCTGCCAATTCCTCGGGCAATCCTTGGAAGAGGATGCGTCCCTCAAAGAGCAAATAGGCACGGTCGGTGATGGACAAAGTCTCCTGCACGTTGTGGTCAGTAATGAGGATGCCGATATTGCGGTATTTCAGTCGCCACACGATATGCTGAATGTCTTCCACGGCAATGGGGTCGACACCGGCAAAAGGCTCATCGAGCATAATGAACTTCGGGTCGATAGCCAGACAGCGGGCGATTTCCGTACGTCGGCGCTCACCACCGGAGAGACGGTCACCCTTGTTCTTCCTCACCTTGTTGAGTCGGAACTCGCTGATCAGACTTTCCAATTTGTCGAGTTGTTCCTGATGTGACAGTTTTGTCATCTCCAGTACCGCCATGATATTGTCTTCCACGCTGAGCTTGCGGAACACGCTGGCCTCCTGCGGCAAGTATCCGATACCGGCACGGGCGCGCTTATAGACAGGATACTTCGTGATTTCCTTATCATCGATGAAGACATGCCCTTCATTGGGCACGACCAATCCCGTCGTCATATAGAAAGAGGTCGTCTTACCCGCACCGTTAGGCCCAAGTAATCCTACGATCTCACCCTGTTTGACGTTAAACGTGACATGATCTGCCACAGTACGTTTGCCATAGCGCTTGACCAGACCCTCAGCATGCAGCTCCTTATGTTTCAACTTGCTCATGAGCAACTTATCCACTTCCTCGGGAGTCATGTGCTCCACATCGGGTCGTGTCTCAGACTGAGCAACCTCTTCGGCCGCTGTTTCCTCGACAGTCTTCAATGGTTGCTGAACTTCCGTCTCCTGCTGTGCAGGTACTTGTAATGTTTCGTCCATGATAATAGTTTTGAATGCAAAAATACTAAAAAAACACCTAATAACATTGATAAAAGCAAAAACTCTTCTTTTTATTGCAGTTTTTTATGGGATTTTGGTTACTTTTGCATCATCAAATAGGTTATAGCCCATGCTTTTATTGAAGTTGCTTCATCGTTATCTCACCACTTTCGGACGTTACCTCATCCTGATGGGGCGCACCTTTGCGCGTCCGGAACGCATGCGCATGTTTATGAAGCGCTATGTAAAAGAGATGTCCCAGTTGGGTGTCGACTCCATCGTCATCGTGTTGTTGATCAGTTTCTTCATTGGTGCAGTCATCTGTATCCAGATGAAGGTAAACATCTCCAGCCCGTGGATGCCGCATTGGACAACCGGCTACACCACGCGTGAGATCATGCTTCTGGAGTTCTCCTCCTCCATCATGTGTCTGATTCTCTCCGGCAAAGTAGGTTCCAACATTGCCTCAGAGTTGGGCACCATGCGTGTCACACAACAAATCGACGCGCTGGACATCATGGGAGTGAACTCGGCCAACTATCTGATCTTGCCGAAGATTCTCGGGCTGGTTACCATCATGCCCTTCTTGGTGATCTTCTCTTCAACCATGGGCATCATGGGGGCTTACGCCACAGCATTCATCGGACACATGATGTCGCCCGACGATCTCACCGCCGGCATGCACCACGCTTTCAATCCCTGGTTTATGTGGATGAGTATTATCAAGAGTCTGTTCTTCGCCTTCATCATCTCCAGCGTGTCGTCTTATTTCGGCTACACGGTGGAAGGAGGCTCTGTCGAGGTGGGCAAGGCCTCCACAGATGCCGTCGTATGCAGCAGCGTGCTCATCCTCTTCTCCGACGTTTTCCTTACGCAATTACTGAGTTAAGCCATGATAGAAGTCAAAAATCTAACGAAACGCTTTGAGGACAAGACCGTTCTCGACAACATCAGCGCAGTCTTTGAGACGGGCAAGACCAATCTCATCATCGGACAGAGTGGTTCCGGAAAGACGGTGCTGATGAAAAATATCGTAGGACTGCTTGAGCCGACACAAGGCCAAATCCTCTACGACGGGCGCGACTTCACGGCGATGACGAAGAAAGAAAAAGTGCTGATGCGGCGCGAGATGGGAATGATCTTCCAAGGAGCCGCCCTCTTCGACTCTTTGACTGTACAAGAGAACGTGCAGTTTCCTTTAGACATGTTCTCCAATATGACCTTCCGTGAGCGTGCCAAAAGAGCACAGGAGTGTCTGGAGCGTGTCAACCTTCTGGACGCCCGCAACAAATACCCCGACGAGATCTCCGGTGGTATGCAGAAGCGCGTGGCCATTGCGCGTGCCATCGTGCTCAATCCGAAGTATCTCTTCTGCGACGAACCCAACTCAGGCTTGGATCCGAAGACCTCACTGGTCATCGACAAACTACTGTCTGAAATTACCAAAGACTATCAGATGACGACGATTATCAACACGCATGACATGAACTCGGTCATGGGTATCGGCGAGAACATCGTCTTCATCTACAAAGGACATAAGGAGTGGCAAGGCAACAAAGACCAAGTCATCAGTTCCACCAACAAGAAACTCAATGACCTGGTCTTTGCCAGCGATCTGTTCCGTAAGGTGAAGAAGGTAGAGATGCAGGAAGAAGAGAACGCTTAGATCACCCAGCAGCATAATCGAGTAGGAGGTAAACACTAATCATAGGTGCTTATCTCCTACTTTCGT
>DAWDCC010000107.1:0-8385 GCA_052355365.1 Prevotella sp.
TCACTGTACTAGGATAGAGGCCAGTTCTCACCCACGGAAAATATCCGCTGCGCCTGATTTTCCTTGTTATTGGCACTTCGGAAGGAAATCTATTAAGTTTTTTATCTCGACTGACTTATAACTCGAGAATTTTATCTAAATTTGCAACAACTATATAATATAAGGAGAACGCTTATGCCGCAACAAGTTATAAAATTCAATCAAGCTCAGCGCGACGTACTAAACGTTGTGTCCTTGCTCAAATCCGACGAAGACGTCAAGGCCTTGCGCAAAGTTCTGATCGATTTCGTCAACAATCGCCTACAACAGGAATTGGACAAATTATGGGATTCCGGCGAATGGAGCGAGGAGAAACTTCAACAGATGAGCAAAGAACATCTACGATCTCATTACGAAGAACCATGAGCCAAAGAAATGTTGTTCTGGATACTAATTGCCTTATACAGATAATATCACGACGAAGCAGCAAATATTTTCTCTGGAAGAAATTCTTGGATGGAGAATATAACCTCTGCATTACCAACGACATTATGGAGGAATATGAGGAAATTCTCTGTGAAAAGGCAAATCGCTACATCGCAAGTTTGGTATTAGACATCATTCGTCAGGCACCGAATACTTACGAATTCGATGCACAATATCGCTGGCATTTAATAACTGCCGACCCCGATGACAACAAATTTGTAGATTGTGCAATTGTAGCCAACGCTGACTATATTGTTTCCGAAGACAAACATTTCAGCGTATTAAAGACCATTCCTTTCCCTAAGGTTAATGTTATCCGACTTGATAAATTTGCTCAATTGTATCAGATAGGAGACTGCGGAGACATCAGCTGATTAATCTTTCGTTGGCTTTCAGAGATTACCTGCAAAGATAAGGGAATATCAGTTACTAAACAATATAAATACGATTTTGTTTATAAACCCTCTTGCGTTAGCATAGCAAAAGGGATTCCTCTATGAATAAAGTAAATCAAGATAACGCACCAGCCACTCAGAATATCGTAAAGAACCGACGACAGCTCGTGCTGTGGATAGGAGCCCTCGCCGTGGGTACTGTGCTCGGCACGCTGGGGCTGCACGGATTAGATGCCTTGATGACGTTCATCGCTACTGTCTACACCCGTCTGTTCCAGTTCCTCGCCGTGCCCACCATCGTACTGGCCATCACCACCACACTGGCTTCCATCGGCACGCAGAAAGATACGGGACGCATCTTCCGCCACGCCGTGACCTATACGTTGCTCACCACCTTCGCCGCCGCTGCCGTAGGCCTCATCCTCTACCTGCTCATCCGACCAGGTAACCTGCTTGCGCAGATGGTGGCCGGAGGACAAAGAGCTATCCCGAAGACCTTGGGCGGAGAGACCTACTACGATCATATCCTCGCTGTGGTGCCCAACAACCTCGTGCAGCCTTTCCTTGAAGCCAACGTGCTCTCACTGCTCCTTGTAGCCGCCGCTGTAGGCATCGCCCTGGCCAAGATGCCGGTGAGTCCACGCCGCGACACGGTGATGAACCTGTTGCTTGGCCTACAGGACATCCTCTTCATGCTCATCCGCGCCCTTATCTGGGCACTGCCACTGGGCATCCTCGCTTTTGCCGCACAGTTCAGCGCACAAGTGTCGGCAGGTGTTGTCGCCGATTCCCTGGGCCGTTATGTCGCTGTCATCCTTGGCGGCAACGTACTGCAGTTCTTCGTCGTGCTGCCCCTCTTCCTACAGGCACGCGGCATTAATCCCGTACGCCACTTAGGCCGTATGCTGCCTGCCGTGCTCATGGCGTTCTTTACGAAGAGTTCGGCCGCCACGCTGCCCGTGACCATGGACACAGCAGAGAAGCGTGCCGGCGTTGCGCCAAAGGTCTCACGCTTCGTATTGCCCATCTGCACCACCATCAACATGAACGGCTGTGCAGCATTTATCCTTGTCACCTCGCTCTTCGTCATGCAGAACGGCGGCACTCACCTTACACTGCCAATGATGCTGCTGTGGCTCGTCATCGCCGTGATCTCCGCTGTCGGCAATGCTGGTGTGCCCATGGGCTGCTATTTCCTCACCCTCTCGCTGATGACCGGTCAGGGTGCTCCCGTCGGTATCATGGGCATCATCCTGCCGATCTATACCATCATTGACATGGTGGAGACCGCCGAGAACGTATGGTCAGACTCCTGCGTAGCTGCCATGACGGACAAAGACATGAAAGTTAAGAAATGAAATTAGAGAGCTTGAAGTTAGGATTCAGAAATAAAGAGTTATCACACAAAGGCCCTCCACGGTGAAAAGCCGTGGAGGGTCTTATGCTTATTAGAATCCATAAGTAACTGTAAGGTTGATGTCGCGAGGCGCACCGGGGAAGGAGCGGAGCTTATCGTAACCGCCCACCCAGTAGGTCCGATTGAAGACATTGTTGAGATTGGCCTGCACCTGGAGATGACGGAGACGGTAGTAGAGGGCAGCATTGAAGAGGCTATAGCCAGGATATGTCACAGTGTTGGTACGACGTCCCACCTGCCCATAACGGCTCGATACAGCATTGAAGCCCAGTCCCAGTCCGAGATTTCGTAGGCTTCCGTGCATGATAATATATTTCGACCAGATGTTCATGCTGTGTCGTGGCGTATTGGGGCGCTGCAATCCGAAGTCTTTCTCTGTATCAGTAGCTGTTTTAGTAATCTTCGCATTGGTATAGGCATAGCTTGCCTGCACATGCCAGTTGGGCAAGATATCCCCAGCCACGTCCATCTCCACACCACGCGCAACCTCTTCACCGACCTGAACCATGAGGTCTGGATTTCCCTCGTCACCTGCATTATAAAGCACATTGGTCTTAGCCAAACGGTAGAGAGCAAGTGTAGCACTCAGCCGTCCGTCGAGCCACTCGGTCTTAGCTCCAGCCTCGTAGAGCGTACTTGTCTCCGGATCGAAAGGACCACCGGCGTTAGGGTCACTCTGTGTGGCTGCACTCTGCGGCTCAAAGCCTTTCATCCATGTGGCATAGAGGTTGATATGACTGTTGACCGTACCGACCAAGCCCACTCTCGGCAAGAAAGCATGCTGGCGTGTGGTGCTTTCACCGGACTTTCCCTTGTTGAGTACATCTGTGAACCATTCCTGACGCAATCCCAACAGCAGCTTAAGAAAGCCTGCGCTCATTTGTTCCTGGACATAGACTCCATGCGAATATTGCTCATAGGGCGAGATGTTGGACGAGACAAAGGCATACTTACTAATATCGAGGATGGCGTTTCCCGAGTTCGTGATCAAGTTGAAGGCTGGCACGTTGGGCACAGGATTCCCATCGGCATCGAGCACAAACTTATCCTTTGTCTTCACAGTGTATTTTGTCGAGGTGGTGCCATCTTTCTTCAGATAACCCGAGGCCAGCATCTGCGAGGAGCCTGGCTTGAGGTTGGTCTGAAAGTAGTCATAGCCCACGAGCACTTTATGACCGATGCCCCAAGCGCGTGTCGTCCATGTCAAATAGTTGTTGAAGCTGTTGTTGCGAAAATGGCGTTTACGGATAAGACACTGCATGAGCGCCTTTGTCGGGTCGGTGGTGCCGTCGGCAAGAGTGACATAGGCGTTGGCTTGGTTGTGCTCCCGCAAGTCCTCGTCATAGGAGGAGCTGAGGTAGATACTGTTGAACGTCAAGTGCTGGTTGAACTTATGTGTGAGCGACAGCGTGATGTTCATCAGATTCTCGTGCAGAAAGTCGTTGGCCGCTGAGAGCGAACTGGAAATGGGACGCGAATAAAGACTGCCGTCGCCGAAGATGGCTTGTCCGCGGTCCACTTTTCCGTCGTTATACTGCCACGAGAGATCAACATTAAACTGCGTCTTGTCGGTGGGTAGAAACGAGAACGAAGATGCAATAATATATGACTTCGTCTGCTGCAAATCACGATAGGTATCACTATTCTCATAGCCGAGGTTCAACCTATATAATAAGGTATGCTTGCTGTTGAGCGGCCCTGTAAAGTCGGTGTAGACATCATTGGTATTGAAGCTGCCTGCTGTCACCGACACGGTGTGGCGCACCTCAGAGAGAGGTTTCTTGGTCACGCGATTGATAACACCACCAGGAGCGGCATTGCCGAAGAGCACCGAGGATGGGCCCTTAATAATCTCCACGCGCTCAATGTTGGCCAGCGAGCTCTGTTTCCACAAACTCGTTTGTGCGCGCATTCCATTGATGAGGTTTCCCGAGTTGCGGTTGCCGGTCGTGCGGAATCCGCGGATAGAGAAATCATTATAGAATGTGTATTGACTCACTCCACTGATATTCTTGACCACATCGTTGACAGTATGTGCACCTTGGTCGAGCACGAGCTCTTTGGTGACATAACCAATAGACTGCGGAATTTCCTTGAGAGGTGTGGCCGTCTTGGTACCTATAAACGAGAGCGTGTTCTTATACGACTTCTCATAACGTCCCACAACCTCTACCTCCTGTAGAGCCGTCATGCCGTCTTTCATGCGGATGATAAGTGCCGCATCACTTCCATCAGTTGTGGAAATGATGTGACGGGCAGGCTTAAAGCCCAAACTGCTAAACGTGAGGGTGTCTCCCGCTGCAACATCGTCGGGCAGGGTAAAGTAGCCCATCTCGTCGGCAATGATCTTTTCTCCGGTTCGGCCAACTGAAACAATAACACCAGGGATAGCCTCTCCCTTGGTATCCAGTACTCTCCATTTCTTGACAGCAAGACTGTTTGTCTGAGCGTATGCTGCGGTGAGCACACCAAAACACATTGCCGCCATAACAATAATCTTTGAATACATATCTTTTTATGCAAAATACTAAAACATGTGCAAAATTACACAAAAAGAGATTCACCACCAAATCGTTCTCCAAAGAACTGACTGAGTAGGACACAAAATACCTAATAGTGGGGATGCATTTACAAAGGGAAAAAGCGAATATTGCAGCCACGCTATTGATTTTCTCATGGGCAAGGCAAAACTTGCCATAAGAGGAACAAAAACATCTTCAATCTTTTGTTTTCGCACACACAATACACAACTAAGCAAAATGATACCTTTTAAGCAAAATTTTACCTGTTTCCCTTTGCTGTTTACAAAATAAACCCTATATTTGCAGCGTCAGAATGACACAATGAAACAACACCGGGAGTATCCAACCCGATTAACCTTTAAGACTAAAAACAAGTTTACTACTATGGAAGTTGAACAAGTATTGAAAGGACTCATGTGGAAGCATTCCGCTGAACCGGAGTTTCTGCAGGCTGTGAAAGAAGTGCTGATCTCTATTCACGATGTCTACAATCAGCATCCTGAGTTTGAGAAGGCCAAGATCATCGAGCGGCTCGTCGAGCCGGAGCGCGTGATCATGTTCCGCGTGCCTTGGACCGACGATCAGGGCGAAGTGCACGTCAATACGGGCTACCGTGTGCAGTTCAACAGCGCCATTGGTCCTTATAAAGGCGGACTGCGTTTCCATCCTTCCGTGACATTAAGCATCATGAAGTTCCTCGGCTTTGAGCAGACCTTCAAAAATGCGCTCACCACGTTGCCTATGGGCGGTGCCAAGGGCGGTGCCGACTTCTCGATCCGTGGCCGCTCCGACACTGAGGTGATGCGCTTCTGCCAGAGCTTCATGCAGGAGCTCTACCGCTATATCGGTCCCGACGAGGACGTTCCGGCCGGCGACATCGGCGTGGGCGGACGCGAGATCGGCTATCTCTTCGGCGAATATAAGAAGCTCACCCATCAGTTCCAAGGCGTGCTCACCGGCAAGGGCATGGAATGGGGCGGCAGCATCCTGCGTCCGGAGGCCACTGGATTCGGTGCGCTCTACTTCGTCAACCAGATGCTCCAGACCCACGACATCGACATCAAGGGCAAGACGGTCGCCGTATCGGGCTTCGGCAACGTGGCCTGGGGTGCCGTGAAGAAAGCCACACAGCTCGGTGCCAAGGTGATCACCATCAGCGGACCCGACGGATATATCTATGATCCCGAAGGCATCTGCGGCGAGAAGAACGACTACATGCTCGAGCTGCGCGCCAGCGGCGAGGACATCTGCGAGCCTTACGCTGAGCAGTTCAAGAGCGCACAGTTCTTCGCTGGTAAAAAGCCATGGAAGCAGAAGGCCGACATCTATCTCACCTGCGCCACACAGAACGAGCTCGATGGCAACGACGCTGACCGCATCCTGGCCAACCATCCGGTTTGTGTCGCCGAGGTGAGCAACATGGGTTGCACGGCCAAGGCCGTGGAGAAGTTCGTCCAGACCCATCAACTCTTCGCTCCGGGCAAGGCTGTCAACGCCGGCGGCGTGGCTACCTCCAGTCTGGAGATGACCCAGAACTCCATGCGCCTGCACTGGAGTGCCCAGGAGGTCGACGACAAGCTCCACTATATCATGCACTCTATCCATGAGCAGTGCGTCAAGTACGGCACCATGCCCGACGGATACATCGACTATGTGCGCGGTGCCAATGTGGCTGGATTCATGAAGGTCGCCAACGCCATGATGGCTCAGGGCATCGTATAACGGGCAAAAGAATATCAGCAGTTGAAGTCTGCCACGCAACAACATGCGTGGCAGACTTTTTTGTTTGCCTTGCAGGAGAATCACATTTTATGGGCTGATGAATCTTTACAAAAGTACATCACCACAGAGTTGCAATCTAGAGAGCGAAGAAACCTGAAATTGAGAAAAAACTGCAATGAGAAGTTCATCTTTGCCGACTCTCGTTGTCAAAGTACCTTTCTGATACTATCAGAAAGGCGTTCTGACCTGGTCAAAGTGCCTTCCTGACCTGGTCAAACTACCGAGATGATAGCATCAGAAAGGCTTTCTGACAGGCAAGATCAGCAATTTTTCATCGCAAAATTATTGTTTTGGAGGAGAGAAAAAGCCTTCAAATCCGTATCTATCTATGTATCAGATATTTATAAAAACACTCTCAAAATTCGCAAAATTGAGGCAACATAGGTGTTGGTTCAGAAAATCGCCTGCATTTGGGCGGAAAAATGTCAGTTTCCTCAACAAAGAAGAACAATAAATGGTGGTTCTCTGTCATAGATATTAAAACTCCCGCGACACAATCTGTCAAGCTTTTGCTCTCGGAATCATTACCTATACCGATCCGTGGTTCGACATGCTGGAAAGCAGGAACGAGACATCGCACGTCTGCACCGATATCCTTGACAAGATCACGATGACCTATCTGCCCATCATGCAGGAATTGAACAAGCAAATGAGTTCTATAGAACAGGAACAATGATGGAATATGGTATAGAAGACAGACACATGGAGAAGGCTTCGCCTTATAGAGCACACAGATTAGCAATCAAAGCCTATCACTTTAGACTTACGCTTCCGTGGAAATCTGCGTAAACCCGTGATCAACAAAAAATCAGTGAGAAGGTCACACAGATCTCACAGAGCCTTATAGATGAAGCTCTCGCAATACCAAGAGGGCGCGACTTCGTCTCGTTCTTCTCCACACATTTTCAGAGAGGACGAGAAGTGATAGTGACCGTATATCTTAAACGATAGGTAGAAGAAAGTTTCGATATATATAGACAGCATCCCATTCACTCTTCATCTTTCTCACCAAAAATTACTTGATTCTCAGATATTTTTCGTATCTTTGCCACTATGAAGCATCAGCATACGCAGAGACTCGCTTGTTTGGTCTTGCTGTTGCTCACGCTCACAGCATCGGCGCAACACCGTTCGCAGAAAGGCAAGGCCACGTACTACTCCCGTAAGGCTACGGGAGCAAGGACAGCTGACGGCGGACGACTGCATCACGACAGTCTGACTTGCGCCCACCGCACCCTACCCTTCGGCACCCTGCTCAAGGTTACCAATCTCAGAAATCAGAAGAGCATCATCGTCAAGGTCACAGACCGTGGCCCCTATCGTCGTGGCTGCATCATCGACCTGAGCTATGGCGCGGCAGCACAATTAGGCATGCTCGCACAAGGACTGGCCATGGTGGAAGTACAGCGCATATCAGGCAACAACCCGCCCTACCGCATGGATGACGTGGAGACCGGTATGCCAGACTTTGATTTTGACTTCTCAAAGGCGAGCTACAGTTTCATCAAAGAATGGAACATCAAAGCTGACGAAGAGCATGAACTGGAAAACAAACACATAGCGGCAAGAAAGCAACAAGCAGTCAAGCGATTGGCGGAAATAAAAGAGGCCAAAGCTGACAAAGAAGAGAAAAAGGAAGAGGAGAAACAGACTGCAAGCCAACAGACTAAAGAAAGACAGCAGATGATGGGTGCACACCATCCCGTGACGCCCAACAATCAAAAAAAAATATTGGTGTCCGCTAAAACTTTTTATTGGTGTCCGCTAAAACTTTTAGCTTTTCTGCTGCTTTGCAAAAATAAAT
>DAWDCC010000108.1:0-8354 GCA_052355365.1 Prevotella sp.
CCCCCGCCCAACAGCCTCACCCCCTACCTCTCCGAGGGAGAGGGGAGTGATTACTTCTAGCAGTCGCTTTTGGGAAGGGATAAAAACAGAATGTCGATAGGAGACATAAACAATAAAAAAAGAGAAGGAGACCGATGGATGGCCTCCTTCTCCTTTTTTATACATCACCATAGTGCCCCCCTACGCTAAGGACAAGGACACTGATGCTAATCTCTTAGGATTGGCTTTCTACCATATTCCCTCATAATCTATATTTTGCGCTTAAAATTTGTCAGTATTAATAATATTCTCTACTTTTGCAATAAAAATGGAAAAAGTAAACTACCTTCAACCTTCTTTCTGCAGTGCATCAACGATTATAAATGGTGTCTAATAGATGGATCAACCTCTATAAATAAATGGAACAATCATAGTTATGAATACCTCTAATTCTGAACTATTATTTATCTCCCAACTAAAGTCCGGAGATATGGCTGCTTTTAAAACGGTGTTTCATAAATACTATGCTCGGCTTGTATGCTATGCTTATCAGATGGTTCATGACAGAGCTGAGTCCGAAAGTATAGTAGGCGATGTCATGGTAAAATCTATGGCGAAACCGTGAAAACTTAAATCCCGACCAGCATTTAGAAAGCTATTTATTGAGAAAAGATGCAAGATATAAACAAAAAGCATTAATTTTGCCGTGAAATCATAAAGAGAGACTACAAATGAAGGCCAACAAAAAACTAACTACAGAGCTGCGCGACTATTTGATGATCTCCATCGCCATGGCGTGCTACTGTATAGACTGGACAGTATTCCTTCTGCCCAACAATATCACAACCGGAGGTGTGCCGGGTGTGTCATCCGTCATCTATTGGGGCTTCGGCATCCCCGTCTAGACCACTTACTTCATTATCAACGCTATTCTCCTTTTGATAGCATTGAAAATCTTAGGATGGCACTTCTGCGTAAAGACTATCTATGCCGTACTTTTGCTCACGACACTGACAACATTCGCCCGGAGCAATTCCGGCGGGCTTCACCTTCTCAAGGACCAGCCGTTTATGGCAAGTATCATCGGTGCCATCTTCTGCGGAAGTGGTGTAGGCATGGGCTTAGCTTTCAATGGTTACACAGGTGGCACGGATATTATTGCAGCCATCGTGCACAAGTATCGTGACATCTCTCTCGGTCGCGTCATTATGATGTGCGATGTCGTCATTATCTCCTCTTCTTATCTTGTCTTCCACAACTTTGAGCAGGTCATCTATGGTTATGTCGTGCTCATCGTGACTACTTACTGTGTAGACCAGGTGGTTAACATTATGCATTGCAGTGTGCAGTTCTTCATCATCTCCGACAAATATAAAGAAATTGCCTCACGTATCGCTGTCTTTCCTCACCGTGGTGCTACGGTCATTGAGGCTCACGGTTTTTTTATACGGGTCATGACGTGAAGATGCTTTTTATCATGGCTAAGCGCCGCGAGAGCAATACGATCTTTCGCATTATCAATGAAATAGACCCCAAAGCATTCGTCACGGAGACAAATGTCATTGGAGTCTACGGAGAAGGATTCGATAAGTTCAAGGTGAGGATGCCCAAGAAACACGAGCATCCTATTCCTGCTGAGAAACTTGCACACTATAATTAATTTTCTATCCCTAACTGAATCACGTCATTAACAGCTCTCACAAGTCTTTTCTTCCGAAAAGTCTCTGTGAGAGTGCATAAGGGAGGATGATCCACGCAAGAAGAAGAAGGGAGGACACAATGATGCCCCAAGTATCGCCGAGAAAGTCCTTGAAAAGAGCACCGCTATAGCCCATCATTGCCGAGACATCCATCTTAAGAATGACCTGAAAGCGAGCGAGGTCGAGGGGGTTGAGCATGAGCAGACCCATAAGCGGTTTCTCAATGGGATAATCGCTGAACAGAAAGACGAAGAATAGCAACACGGCATCATAGATCATCGTGAAGAGCAGCCACAAGAGCAGCGTCGCTCCTATCCCTCGCGTCTTTTCCGTTGTGAGCATAGCCGTGAGGAAAGCCAAGGAAGTGAAGACGAGCGTCACCGCACAGCCCATGAGCAACTGAACCATAGCTGTAGGAAAGTCACTATAAAGGATGACAGGTATTCCCGCTCCAAGGATGAAAGCGGCCAACAGACTCACGCTGCATCCTACATATAGACTCTGCCACACATGCTTTCGGCGGAGAGGCTGACAGAGAAGCATCGTGATAAAATCGCGGCTGTCGTAAAGATAGATAACCGTGTAGACCATCGACATCAGAGGAGCAATAAAGAGCACGACATTGAGAATTGTCAGTGCGCCTTTCGTCTCGTTATCCTGAAGCATCATGCTTGTCCATGACATAAGGGCAAGCAGTATGAAATAGAAAATGACGACCTTATTCTTGAGGTTGTCGAGGAGAATGATTCGAGTTATTTTTCCCATTGTCTACACCATTTCAGCCGTTTTGTTTCAATAAATCTATTACCGCATCGTGCATTGTCTGCGTACCTGTTGCTTTCAGGAGTTCTCCTACAGGCTTATAGAACAAGATACGGCCCTCCTCCATGAAGATGATATGCGTAGCAAGGCCATTGAGTTCACTGAGAATATGACTTGTGATAAACACGAGCTTGCCTTTCTCCTTCTTTATTTTCTCCTTGAGAATATTGGCCGAGAGCGGATCAAGCGAAGCCGTGGGCTCATCGAGAACGAGGATGTCAGGATTGAAAAGGAATGCTAAAGCAGCGTTCACTTTCTGCCGCATTCCCCCGGACAACGCCCCCATGCGCTTTCCTTCAAACTGCCCGATGCCATAAGCTTCATACAAATCCTTGTCGAGCTCTCCCTGGCAACCACGCACGCTGATGAGTGTCTTGAAGACATCGCGCACGCTCATGTTCTCAGGGAAGTTGCTGTTCTGCTGCATGAATCCGATATGCGAGCGGGATTCCGGATTGGTCGCTACGTTCTTGCCATCGACGAGCATCTCTCCGCTCTGAGGGGTGACAAGTCCAAGAATCGTTTTCATGAGTGTCGTCTTGCCGCACCCATTAGGCCCCACAAAGGCTACGCACTGGCCCTGGTCAAGCTTCAGGCTGATGTCCTTCAGCACATGCTGATGAGCGTAATATTTATTGAGATGATTGATTTCTATCATGGAAGCATTGAATTATATAGCCCAACGTCTGAGACGGGGTGAATGGTCTTGATAAGTATCCGGGGTGACAGTAGGAATGATCTTCTCCGTCTGTTCCAACAGGTTCATAAGGAAACTGCGGAAGAAGAGCAAGGCATCCGTATTCTGCTCAGCTAACGATGCGAAGAGGCTCAGCGGCCGATAGGGTACATCGCCTACCCCGTTGTGGTCAATATCGTAACCGTCGTATTTATCCCAGTAGTTGCTCTCCACGACATTGCCGTTATAGCTTTTGTTTGTCGCCATGTCGAACGTATTGCCAATAAAATTGTTACGCACAATCGTGTCGTTACTGCTTCCAGATACGAGGCGTACGCCCCATCCACAGTCGCGTATCTCATTACGCTTGACGAGCAGGTCCTGGCCACCGTCAATCATCAAGCCCACGGTGTTGCGCCGGAAAATGTTGCCCTGGATGCGTGCATATTGCAATTCCTTGATGAGCAGGCCATAGCTGCTCGTGCCTTGGTTATCCTCGAAGACGTTTTTCAGCATCGTTACGTTGTGCGTGTACATCACCGCCACGCCGGCACGGTTATGGCAGAAGACATTGTGCATATAGGTATTGTAGTGGGAGAACATAAAGTGGAGGCCATAGCGCTCGCAGCCGTCGATCGTATTGCGGGCTATGTACGAATACTCACAAAACTCGAGGTAAATGCCGTCGCGATGATGACCCACCTTGTTGTCGGTGACCCTCAGTCCAAAACCTTTCCAGCAATGGATGCCACTTCCCATCGTGGCGTTCTCCGTGATATTGCTCTCCACCCGGTTGTGGTCCACGGCACAGTGGCTCGTCTGCTGGAGCATGATGGAGAACATGTTGTCCTTGAGGATATTGTTTACGATCTTCACATTGCTCACATTCTGTGCGAAGATTCCGGCATAGTCGAGCCTTGACGAGCGGTTGCTGTGCATCACCTTCAAGCCGGTGATCGTGACATTGCTTGCCCTGACCTCAATGACGTGCGTCTTATAGCCTCCGTCCACGACGGGCCAGCCTCTTCCGATGATCGTCAGTGGCTTGTCGATGACGATATGCTCCCTGTAGGTCTTTCCCCCGAACACTCTTATCTCGTCATGAGGCGCAGCCTTTCTCACAGCCTCGTTGATGGAAGAGAAAGGATGCCCCTGCCCTACCTCAAGCACGCGGGCCGAGGTCGGGAGGACACCTGTCAATACAAAAACACAAACAATGATAATATAAACTAATGGGTTAACTTGAGCCTTTCCCATGAATCCAACAAAATAGCGTTATTGTCTTTGGCGAACTTCGACGCTTGCGCAGCGTTTTTGAAAGCCGCCACTCCTCCGTTCATCGGTGTCTGGAACTCACCCAAAACGAGTGTGGCCCGCTGAATGTCGATGAGCGAGTCGGGCTGATTGAAGTCAGCCACATAGATTTTGGCGATTGCCGAGTCGTTGATATTATTATCGTGCAGATAATGGAAGAGGCAAGTGGCGTCATCAAACTTGAAGCACTTTCCCTTGTCAGAGATATACTCACAGGAGAACTGCTTCTTCTCGATGGCCATGCCGCACTTGTCGCACATGTCTTCCCCGGCATTGATAGCCTGCGGCTTGTCGTTGACAGAGCAAGCCGCAAGCAACAAGGCGGAGAAGGCTATCAGATGAACAGCCTTTCTCATAATCAAGCCTTTTTCTTACCGGCGAACACGCCGATCTCCTTAAACACCACGAAGGCCACCAACAGACCCGACACGACGAGGAGATAACCTCCGAGGTCAGGCTGCGACATCACGGTCATGTTCAGCAACTGCTTCACACCGATGATAGGCGGCTGGTAGGCCATACCCGGCACCTTGATAGGAGCCGACGGATCAAGGTTGTGACCGTAGACGTAAGTCCAATGATAGAAGTCGATGAAGCCCAACACGCCGAAGATGCCGAAGGCAATCAGGGCAGCTACGGAGACACCCTTCTTGCGGGCGATGGCTGCAACCAAGAAGAACACGGCGAAAGCCAAAAGCACGTAAGGCAGCACCGAGAACTCCCAGAAGTCGCCCGGATGAATCTGTGCCATGCCGACATAATGGTTGAGCTCATTGATCTTCTCGAGGTCGATGCCGTCCTCGCCTCCGTCAACACCTTTCACACCACCGATGTACATCACCATTCCCTCAGGATACTGCGGTGCGGCGATGTCGATGCGCCACAGTGACGTGAAGGCTGCTATGCCAGTGAGGATAGCGGCCACGATGAGCATAATCATGCTCATTTTGCTTATTTTACCTTTGAAATTAAGTGTCATGATTTTGTTCAATTATGTATCTGAAGTTCAGAAGTCCGGAAGTCCAGAAGTCCAGTCATTTGTTTAGCATTTGGCACTCAGCCATTATTAAAATAATGACCCAACTTCATGACTTTCGGACTTTCTTCTTTCTGATACAGCCCTTTTAATATGTCAGTTACTTTCTGTCGTGTCCGGTCTTGGCTGCTCCAGCCTGTGTCGTAGGCTTGGAGATCTTGAAGTCCTTGGGCAGCTTGTCGTCGATTGTGAACTTCAGCGGTACATTGCTTCCTGCGGGGCTCACGCGGATGTAGCCCTGCATCTCCTGATGGAGCGCACTGCAGAAGTCGGTGCAATACATCGGCATGATGCCGACACGGTTCGGGATGTACTTCAGCGTGCAGGTCTCACCCGGCATGACGAGAAGCTCGCCGTTGTTCATGCCCTTGACAGCGAAGCCATGAGGAATATCCCACTCCTGCTCAATGTTGGTCACATGGAAGTAGACTTCATCGCCCATTTTGATGCCCTCGATATTGTCAGGCACGAGACGGCTGCGGATTGCTGCGATGTAGACATCCACGCGGTTGCCATGACGCTCTACGCGGGCCTCCTGAGCCGAACTGATCTTATAAGGGTTCTTGTTCTCTGTCAGGCGTGTGAACTGTACGGAGTTAGGCTTCAACATGTCTGCGGCAATAGCGGAAGCATAATGAGGCTCGCCAATCAACGGGAACTCAAGAATGAGCTTCATCTTCTTGCCGCTGATGTCATAGAGCTGTGCAGCCTGGCAAAGCTCTGGTCCGGTGGGCAGGAAGCAGTCCTTCGTAATCTTGTTGTAGGCGACCATGTACTTGCCGTAAGGCTTCTTCGTGTCAGCACCCAGCACCGAGAGGTGACCGACGCTGTAGTAAGTAGGAATGCGATCCTCGATCTGGCAGGTCTTGAGGTTCCACTTCACGATCTCGGAAGAGATGAAGAAGCTCGTGTAAGCATTGCCGTCGGCATCAAACTCGGTGTGGAGTGAGCCCAGACCCGGCGACTGCACCTCGCCATGGAGGGCTGCCTCATATTTGATGACGGGAATACCGTTGACATCACCGTCAAACTGCTTGTTCTTGATGGCCTCCTGAATCTTGGAGAAGCTGAACACGGGCAGGTTGGCGGAGAGCTTGCCGTTGCCGACGATGTACTCACCTGTCGGGTCAACATCGACACCGTGAGGCGACTTCGGGCAAGGAATGAAATAGAGGAAGTCGTGGAACTTCTTGGTATCGATCATCTTTACCTTATTAAGAATCTCAGACGTAGCCTGGTTCTTGGCGAAGTCCATCACGTTGTGGGCATACTTGGCGTCTTTCCACACGAAGTCACCCTTGGCAGCATGCTCGGCAGCCTTCTTCCAGTTGATAGCGAGGATATAGTCCTTATCGTTCTGGCTGGCGTTGACCTCAAGCATGGAGTGAGCCATCTCGGTGTTATAGCAGGTGAAGAAGCTCCAGTCGGCAGAAGGGCCCTTACCGCTGTGGCTCAGGTCATAGTCGAATGGAGGCAGGGCGAGCTGGAAGTCGAGGCTCATGTGGCCTGTGTTCTTGTCCACCTTAATGTAAGAGACGGTGCCACGGAAGTCCTTCTTATAGTCCTTGATGGGCACGTCGCCATTCTCGAAGTCGAAAGGCACGGAGAAGCGTGAGCCTGCCACCACATACTCCGTGTTGCAGGTGATGAACGGTGAAGCGTGGTCGCCGCCGGTGTTAGGAACCTCAATGATCTCAGCCGTCTGGAAACGCTTGAGGTCGATACGTGCGATACGCGGCGTGTTGTTCTCGTTGATGAACGCCCAGCGACCGTCATACATGGCATCGGTCTCAGAGAGCTGCGTGTGGTGGGCATCACCCCAGGGCACGAAGCCGAAGGACGTCATCAGAAGCGGCTTGGTGTTCTCGTCGTAGCCATAACCGTTCTCCGCGTTCTGGGAGAAGACCGGGATGACCTTGATAAGACGACCGGAAGGAAGGCCGTAGACGGCCACCTGACCGGAGAAACCACCGGAAACGAAATTGTAGAATTCATCGTAGTGACCCGGAGCCACGTACACTTTCTTTGCTGCGTCATCATCGACGGCAATGTGACCGCCTTTCTTCATCTTACACGACGTGAAGGACGCTCCTACCGCAAGAGCACAAGCTAAGGCGATTGTGAGATTCTTGTTCATAAGATAATATTTAAAATTACGAATATGCACGATTGCCATATATTACAAATAAAATAGTTTTCGTCATATTAACTTAGCTTTTTGTTTCCCCTATAATATGTATTCTTTCTGTGTTCAAATTTACTAATAAGACGTGTGAAGAGCAAAGAAGTAACAATCTTTTAGTCTTATTTAACCCCGCGAAACGGCATTTATATCAATATGAGCGCTTGCAGTGGCCAAAATTCTTTCTGTGTGTATTCAAAAATCGACCTTGCTGCTTACCGCGCTGATGGGAGGTGCCTCAACCTCTCAGGCCTTTGACAGCATCAATGCTCTCGGCCAACGATACAACACGATGCTTCATGGAAAGTGGAAAGGGATGATGAACCTTGCACCCGGGTGGTACGCGCTCTATCAGAATCAGCCGGTAGTGACGGAAACTGCCGATGTCGGGGAAAAGCCCATGGATCTATCATGCAAGCAATCGCCGCTCTGGAACTGTATGGTGTTGGATCTCACACGATTCACACAAAAGCATGAGACCAATGGCTATGCCTTGCGTATGATAAAAAGTATTATTGGTGTCCGCTAAAAATGAAAACCGCATAAAAATCCTTTCGCGATGCCGATAAACAGACATTGCGGAAATATTTTTTTTAATGAATATCCGCAATCATCCAAATTAGCAAAGTTTACACTGCCTGGACA
>DAWDCC010000109.1:0-8187 GCA_052355365.1 Prevotella sp.
GCCTCCTCTCTTGCTCAGTTTTTTTGTAACAATACGTGAATGCCGATACGCTTACTCTTTATCTCAAACCTGTCCATTTTCAATAAAGGAATATAGTGGCAGGGTGGTTAGCCCTGCCTTTGCCTTTGCTATGCCACATACTTGAACTCGTGGATATAGATGAAGTCGCCCTCCGCCTCGTGGTCTTCGTTCCAGCTCTCCAACTCCTCCTTGCTTATCGTTTCCCTGCCCAGCATGAGTGCGGCGAATTTCATTGCCCCTTTCTCTTTCTTGAAGTAGTCACTGTAGTAATTGCCACCTATGCACGTGTCCACATAGTATCGCTCAGGGAAATACTTGCCCTCGTCATCATTGGTGGCATAGACTTCGCAGCCCGGCTCCTCCACGATGTAGTACACGGTAAGCTCCGGAATGAGCTGTGCCAGCACATGGCGGAAGTCAGTTGCTCCCCATGCCTCCTCCGCCTCGATGCGGATGTTGTCGCCGTCCATCTCGTAATCTTGGATGAAGCCCCGAAGATAGTTCTTCGATACCTGCTCATCGGTCGCTCCCAACGCCTTGACGATGTTGCCCTCCCATTCCTTGGATGCGTCCTCCTCAATGGGCTTCCGCCTCTCTGACATGAAGTCGTCTATCATGTTGAACACCCTTTGTAAATCACTCTTGCTGCCCTCAATGCGGTAGCTTGTGCTTGCCCAATTTGCCATTTTTCTTTGTTTTTGAAGTTAAACTATATGTTGGTTGTTGTTTCTTCCTTTTACCTCCTGAATGTCTCGAACTTAAACATATTCTCGTTGCATACAGGGCAGTAGTAGGGGTAATCCATGTCCTTGTGCCTCTCGTACTCCACTTCCGTACCGCATCGGTGGCAGTAGCGGTGAGTACGCTTCCTGCAATAAACCTTGATGTTCTTCATATCGTGTTTTGTTTGTGACAGGGTGGTTGTCCCTGCCGTTGCCTTTCATTTCAAATACTTCTCGCCCATATAGGTGAGGGTCGGCCGTCCAAAGCAAAACTCATCTTCATACCATAAGGTAAAGGAAAGGAAGATGCTGTCATCAGCTCTTGTGCAGCCATAGATGGCACTGTTAAGGCGATAGCCCTTGGACTTCATCTGTTGGTAGGCTTTTTTGGCTTCCGCAAGCGTCCTCTTGCAAACATCGTAGGGGTAGCCGATGGAAAAGCATTGGAATTTATAGAAATCTATTCTCATAGCGTAATGTAATTTGATGGTGTTACTGGCTTTTACTTTCGGGTGAAATACTCAATGGCGGAGTGTACCAAGATATAGTGCGTCTTGGTCTGTTTGCAATCCTCGCACCACGGATTGTTGAGATTGAGGCATAGGCTGTTGTAAAGCATAGGCAGTTCTTCCTTGATGCGCTTCACCAACAGGCGGTAAGAGCATTTTCTTGCGCCTCTCATCAAGGAGTGCCACTCATCTTGCGTAACCTGCGAACAATTCGTTTCGTATTGCATAATCCTTTTTGTTTTGAAGTTTATGATTATTTCGGGCAACCTGATTCTCAACCTTATAAAAGCTTTTTGTTCTTCGACCCGAACTTTTTTTTATCATTCCGGTGTAACCGTCATCTCGAACCTTTTA
This sequence comes from Prevotella sp., assembly GCA_052355365.1. Classification (GTDB taxonomy): domain Bacteria; phylum Bacteroidota; class Bacteroidia; order Bacteroidales; family Bacteroidaceae; genus Prevotella. The sequence continues at coordinate 1,607 of DAWDCC010000109.1, forward strand.
TGTGCATGGTGCAATCGTGGGTGGTAAAGGAACTAAGGCAGGCAATTGGCAGGAAAAGTTGTCAGGAAACCGCAATCTGTGATTTCGGAGGGTCATGAGAAGTTTTCCGCCAATAGGAGGCTACTCCGGTGTTTGCCGTGTTCCTTGCCCACGATACCTTTGCAAAATAAAAGTCGATGATGACTGCAAGCGGATGAAAAAGTGAGGTCGAAACGAGAAACGAAAATGGGAAATATAGGTATATGTAAAGTAAATTATATCCAGGCTTGCTTGCGGTAGGTTATTGAGTAAGAAGGCAGGGGATGCGCAAGTCTTAAAATATTATAAACCATAGGTATTCCCACGTGTGTGTTAAAATCATTTAACGACAAAGATACCCCAGTTTATTTCATTTATTAACAAATTCATATTCATGTACAACCATTTAACTTCACAGAAAAGATGCGTCATTTCAACCTTGCTCCAGAACGGCTGGAGCAGGGCAAAGATAGCCGACACTATAGGAGTGGATCCTTCTACCGTAACCCGTGAGATCAACCGGAACAGCGGAGTCCGTGGCAGCTACAACTGGGAGACTGCCCAAAAGAACGCCAATCAGCGGAAGAAGCGCAAGCCTGGCAATCGTGCCATACCGCAGGAAATCAAGGACGAGGCGATAAGGCTGTTAATAGAAGAGCAGTGGTCTCCGGAGCAAATTTCCGCTGTCCTGAAGGAGCGGGGAATGAAGATATCCCATGAGACCATATATAAAATGATTCGTGAGGACAAGAAGAACGGCGGCACACTTTACCTTTACTGCCGTCATCACCTGAAGCACCGCTCGAAGCCCGTAAGCAATGGAGGCTCAGCCATTTGCAACAGGACCAGCATAAGCGAAAGGCCGAAGGAGGCCGACGGCAGCCGCTTCGGGGATTTTGAGATGGACACCATTATTGGCAAGGGCAACCATGGGGCCATACTGACCCTGACGGAGAAGAGCACAGGGATGCTCTTCATGAGGAAGCTGAACAAGGGCAAGGATGCCAAGGAACTGGCAAAGACCGTTGTCAGGTTGCTGATGCCGTACAGGGCTTTTCTGAAGTCCATCACGACCGACAATGGGCTGGAGTTCGCTTGTCACGAGTACATCACGAAGAAACTTGGGGTAACGGTCTACTTCACCGACCCATACTCCTCATGGCAGAAAGGGTCTATTGAAAACCAGAATGGCCTTATCCGGCAATATATCCCAAAATCATCTGTTTTTGACGACATAAGCCACCAGTTCGTGACCAAGGTTGCGGACAAAATAAACCGTCGTCCGAGAGAAAAATTAAAATTTCGTACCCCTTTTGAGTGCTTTTATGAAAATATTTTTTAACTTTGCAGTCGTAGTGCATTTGATGGTTGAGTTCGCCAATTTCAAAGAGCGCATTGTAAATGTTAAACTGAAGGACATCAGTGCCTGGTCAACCGAGCACCTGCCCAAGAATTGGGTTACAGAACGGAACAAGACGCTCAGAAAAGTGAGCTAAAATTGGCACAACGAACTGGACACCCTAATAAATAGTATACCTGCTTTACAAGAATATCATAGATTTTGTGTAGTATATTATCCTTTCAATAACATCAGGTGTGTACATCATCTCATCACCCTACGAACGCATTGCATCTATCACTCAGCTTTTCCTCTTGGTGACATGAGTTCAATGAGTATCTTCGCAAAAACAAAAGTTATGACAAGTTAGAAGGAAACAATTATAGGATTCTGTGGTTACCGGGAAAAGATGTTAGCAAAAAAACTATCGGAAACATTTCCTTAATTGCGGGAAAATGCCTAACTTTGCACTGACAACCGCAGAAAAATGTAGCTATCTGCATTTTTCAGCACTAAATAATGTAGATATGGAGATTGAAAGGGACATCATCAAAGCCTTTAAGGCATGGAAAGAGGAGAACGGACGGAAGCCGATATTGCTCGAGGGTGCCCGGCAGATTGGCAAAACTTGGGCGATGGAGACGTTTGGCCGGGAATGCTTTAAGTATTGTGCCAAGTTTGATTTTGACAGACAACCCGAACTGAAATCTGTGTTTCAAATATCAAAGTCTCCCCAAAGAATACTCAAGGAACTTGCGCTTTATACAGATGTTCCTATCATAGCCGGTAAAACGCTGATTATATTCGATGAGATACAAGAATGTGAGGAAGCACTCAACAGTCTGAAGTACTTCTACGAGGATGCGCCTGAGTATCATGTCATCGCAGCCGGAAGCCTATTAGGAGTGGCGGTACGGAGACGTAGTATGACTGTCCCCGTGGGCAAGGTGCGCATCATGCGGATGTATCCTATAACATTCCGTGAGTTTTTAAGGGCATCAGACAGAAAGACTTATGAATACGTAGAAGAGCTGCAAGGAATCCAGCACCTGCCGGAAATTATCTTCAACAAACTGAAAACGGAATACCGGCGCTATTTGGTGTGCGGAGGCATGCCGGAGGCTGTCATCAGTCTGCTCGGCAACCAAGGTATGGCAACGGTTGAGAATGTGCTGCAGGACATTCTTGAACTCTATGAACTTGACTTTGCCAAATATGCCGAGTCGAAGGACATTCCTCGCATCCATGCGCTATGGCACTCGCTACCAGCTCAGTTGGCAAAGGAAAACCGTAAGTTTGTATACAAAGTGATGAAGCCGGGGGCACGTTCTAAAGATTATGAGGATGCACTCATGTGGCTTGAGGATGCCGGAATAATCTATCGCGTATTCAACATTACAAAACCGGGTCTTCCTCTTTCCGCCTACGAGGACATCAGTGCCTTCAAAGTGTATGTCTGCGACTGTGGCTTGCTGCGCCGCTTAGCTCATCTTCCAGCCCAGGTGGTGCTTGACAACAATGCCAACTATACGGAATTTAAGGGCAGCATGTCGGAAAACGCGATACTGCAATCGTTGATGCCTTTGCTCAATGGTGATATTCCTCACTACTGGTCGCCTGACAGCCGGGCAGAGATAGAATTTGTGTTGCAACATGAAACAGACATCATCCCCGTGGAGGTAAAAACCGAAAATTGCGTGAGCGGGCGAAGCCTCTCGGTGTATAATGAACGTTTTCATCCACGTTTGAGAATCCGTTTCTCATTTCTTAACTTGCAATATAATGAGGGCTTGCTGAGTTGTCCTTCCCCCTTGGCCGACTGGTGCTTCAGGCTGATTGATAAATTGCAATAAGAAAGAATTTGTAACATATTAAAGATACTATTATGATAGCTATAGTATTGGGCGCGACAGGCGCAGTAGGTAATGACTTGACACAGTTGCTGTTAAAAGACAGGGAAATAACACAAGTCGATGTCTTTGTAAGACGAAAACCGGAGTTCACCAGTGACAAGCTGAAAGTGCATATTGTTGACTTCAACCACCCTGAGCAGTGGAGCAACGCTGTCAAGGGCGATGTACTTTTCTCCTGTATGGGAACCAACAGAGCTGCTGCGGGCAGTAAGGAAAATCAGTACAAGGTTGATTTCACCTATCAGTACAGTTTTGCCAAGTCAGCAGCTGATAACGGTGTACCGGCATACGTCCTCGTATCATCAGCTATGGCCGACAGTAAGAGCCGCTTCTTCTATACCCGCATGAAAGGCGAATTGGAGGATGCAGTAAGTAAACTCGGTTTCAGCCAACTCTCCATTCTCCGTCCACCTTCGTTGATCCGCAAGAACACCACGAAGACTATAGAGAAAATATCCGTGCCGGTCATCCAGTTCTTCAATAAGATTGGACTGCTCAGCTCTATGAAGCCGATGAAGACAGAAGTTGTGGCCCATGCCATGCTCAGTCTGGCCAAGCAGCATCAGTCAGGTGTCTTCACCCCGCAGGATATATGGAATATCAAATAACGGAGACAGATGGGAAACTACGACGACATCATCAATCTCCCGCACCATGTCTCCACGAAGCATCCGAGGATGAGCATGTATAACCGTGCTGCCCAGTTCTCGCCTTTCGCCGCCCTCACAGGCTATGAAAAAGCCATTGAGGAAGCAAGGAAGAAGCAAGAGGAGGAAGTGAAGAGAAGGAATACACCGGTTGAAGAGTGTTGAAAATGAAGAAAATACATACATAAATAAAAAGAATTATGAAGCATACTTTATTAGCGATAGCGTTGGCATTGTTCACATTGAGCAGTGCATCTGCCCAGACAAAGTATAAGGAGACTGACAATATCTCTTACGTTTGTCCCAATGACACTTCTGCATACAGACAGGAACGGTGCAAGTTGGATGTATACTATCCAACTGATGCCAAGCGCCCATTCAAGACCATAGTATGGTTTCATGGTGGCGGACTGACAGAGGGATACAAGGATATACCCGGCGATTTGAAGAATCAAGGCATCGCCGTTGTCGCACCTAACTACAGGCTCTACCCGCGAGCTCATAATCCCCAATATACAGAGGACGCTGCGGAGGCCGTTGCATGGGTGGTGAAGCACATCAAAGAGTATGGAGGTGATCCTAGCAAGGTTTATGTCAGCGGTCATTCGGCAGGCGGCTATCTCACACTGATGCTTTGCCTTGACAAAACGTATCTCAGGAAGTTTGGCGTTGATGCCAACAGCATAAAGGGATATTTCCCGATAGGCGGTCAGACTGCTACACATTATACTATTCGACGTGAGAGAGGTATCTCTTTCACTTCACCGATAGTAGACAAATACGCGCCTCTCAACAATGTTCGCAAACTCAGTACAAGGCTTGTGCTGATAACGGGCGACCGAAAATTGGAACAGATGGGGCGCTACGAGGAGAACCTCTATCTGAAAGCTGTGCTTGAAGGTATCGGCAACAATGAAGTTCCTATTCATGAACTCAGCGGTTTCGACCATGGCGGTGCAGGATGGCCGGGCAGAACACTGATGATGCAGTATATAAATAAGGACAAATGAACAGCTATAGAATACGATGGACTGACGGCAATGACCGGGAGAATAAACGCATTGAGAACTATCCTCCATACCAACACATGGATGATGCGGTTTGCTTTGCCAAAAATTTATGATTAAGTTCTGATGGTACAGCAAGTAGAATTTAAGTTGAAGCCCCAATCCCGTGGCTTCCATCTGATAACTGATGAGGTGCTCCGGCATCTGCCGCAGTTGCCGAAGACGGGACTGCTCAACCTCTTTGTGCAGCATACAAGTTGCGCACTGAGTGTTTGTGAGAACTGGGATCCGGACGTAAGGGGTGACATGGAGACCATCTATGACCGACTCATTCCCGAGAACATGCCCGACTATCGACATGTCCTTGAAGGCTCCGACGATATGCCGGCACATGCAAAGTGCATCATCAAGGGTGTGAGTATCAATATTCCCATCACGGATGGACGGCTCAATCTCGGAACTTGGCAGGGTATCTACCTCTGCGAGTTCCGCAATGACAGAGGCTGTAGAAACATTGTAGCAACAATTTTAGAATAAGACGAATATGAAGAACTTTAATCCAAAACCGTGGTTCATGCCACAAGCAGTACTCGTTATCGGCACTTATGATGCCGACGGAATACCCAATGCTATGAATGCCGCTTGGGCAGGGCAGTGGGATAATGACAAAATCATGATTTCGATGGGCAACCATCAGACTACCGTTAATCTCAATGCCAACCCTGACTTTACAGTTGCATTCGCCACAACCGAGACAATGGTTGCTGCTGACTATGTAGGCGTTGTCAGCGGAAAGAAGGTCAAGGACAAGGTGCCCAAGACCGGCTGGAAAGTAGAAAAGGGCGAGAAGGTAAATGCTCCCGTATTCACCGATTTCCCCATGACCATGGAGTGCCGCATCGAGCGGAAGATTGATGAGTCGGAGACGGGCTACTATATAGTGGCCAAGATTCTGAACATCAGAGTAAACGAGGAGTACCTTGCCGAGGATGGTAAGCCGGACTTGGAGAAGATGCACCTGCTGACATTCGATCCCGTCCATCTGGGCTATCTCGAAATTGGCAAGCGTGTGGGCAACGCGTTCAAAGACGGCACTCAGTTGAAGTAATGCCATCAGTCGATGAGTATCGAAGAAGTACGTGAATATGCGCTGTCCTTGCCAGGGACAACGGAGGACCAGGCATACGGTGAGGACTGGGTGTTGTTCCGTATTGAGGGAAAGATCTTCCTGCATATATGGCTCAATGCTCCGGAGCCTTCCTGTGCGCTGAAACTTCCACCCGAGCAAGGGCAGACACTACGTGACCAGTATGACGGCATCCGACCGGCCTACCATCTGAACAAGGTGCATTGGAATGATGTACTCCTTGATGAGATTGACGGTGATGTGGTGAAGAGCCTTATCACCCAGTCTTACCAGCTTGTGCTTAGCAAGCTGCCCAAGCGATTGAGAGAAAAGGTATCAATGCATGTTTAGCAAAAAGATAAGGATGGAATTACAAGCAAAATCATTAAGATGCTTATTTCTTTGGACGAATATTTTGCTATAAGAATTATTCTTGGTATTTTTGCCTATAAAACAACAATACTGAAGAATAAATGTATATATTGGTGTCCGCTAAAAATGAAAACCGCATAAAAATCCTTTCGCGATGCC
>DAWDCC010000110.1:0-7949 GCA_052355365.1 Prevotella sp.
AACACGAAAGTAGGAGATAAGCACCTATGATTAGTGTTTACCTCCTACTCGATTCGTTTCTACGATCGGAAGTCCTCAGAGCTTTTCCTTCTTTTCGTGTTTGAATATAGAGGTTAGAAAAATGTATTAAAAAGTTTGCCAGTTTAGGAAAGATTGACTATTTTTGCAACGACAAGTCCTTTTGCAAAGGAGAAAATAGATAAAGCCAAACATAGTGAAGCATCTATATATCATAGCAGGTTGTAATGGAGCTGGCAAGACGACGGCTTCCATGAGCATTTTGCCAAAGAGTCTTTTGGTAAAAGAGTTCGTTAATGCAGATGAAATAGCGAAGGGACTTTCTCCTTTTAATCCTGAAGGTGTGGCTATTGAGGCGGGGCGATTAATGCTGGAAAGAATTAAATATCTTCTTAGCAAAGGTGAATCATTTTCTATAGAAACAACATTGGCTACACGGTCTTATGTAAATCTTGTCAGAGAAGCATCAAGATTGGGTTATATGGTTCACTTAATTTATTTCTGGTTGAATTCTCCACAATTAGCTGTAGATCGTGTAGCTGAAAGAGTAAGAAAGGGAGGACATGATATTCCATATGATGTTATCTTACGTAGATATTCTAAAGGTATAGATAACCTTTTCAGGTTGTTTATGAAAGAAGTTGATATATGGGCTATATACGACAATAGTCAGTATCAACGAGAAAGAGTGGCCTTTGGAGGGAAGTCTATGGAAACAAAGATAAATGACAGTAACAAATTTAAAATAATTAGTGATTATGTCAAATCAGGAAGCTGAAGCTTTTATTAAGAAGTTGGACGAGGGCTTGGCTATCGCTGAGCAGGAAATGCTTCGTGACAAGGCTTCAAGGGGCGAGTCTGTTGTATATTCTGATTCACAAGGCAACATTAAGCATGTCTTGGCAAGCGATGTGCTGGCCGGACGCGTGCAAGGCTAAAGGTTCTATACTCGTGCGTATAGGGAGACTTAGCAGTAAAACGTAAGACCTGTTATTCCGTGCAGTCATCTGCTTCATTATGGTATGTGAGTAGGTGATTGCCGTTTTCACTTCTCCTTTATTGAAGGACTGATATTAGCCTGTCAACGTTTAGTTAGGTGAAACGATTCGCTAAGCAGTTACTTTCATGTCGTTTTGTGTTAATTTATTGTTAAACCTCTTTACAGCAAAACGTGTAATAAGAAAAAGTCGTATATTTGTAAAACAATCGTCGAAAAAGTTTGTTATGTTGACAACAAATATGACCAAGGAAGAGCGGCATGAGGCTATCATGGATCAGTTCTTCAAGCAGAATGTCGTGCTCGTGTCTGATCTGGCCGACAAGCTCGGTGTCTCGTCAGTCACGATACGCAAGGATCTTACCGAACTGGAAAAGGAAGGTAAGCTCTATCGCAGCCATGGCAAGGCCATCGCTATCAATCCTTTTGCCAACAACCGCTCGGTGAACGAGAAAGAGCATTACTGTCCCGGGGAGAAGCACCGCATCGGTATGGAGGCTGCCAAGCTGATCGAGGACAACGACTCCATCATCATCGCCTCGGGAACGACCATCCATGCGTTTGCCAACTGCATTACCACCAGCCAGCGTCTCACCGTCGTGTCGGCATCCTTGCGGGCTTCTATATCACTGGCCAAGAACGAGAATATCGACATCATCCAGCTCGGCGGCATGCTGCGTCACAGCAGTCTCTCTGTCGTAGGACAATACAGTGAGAAGATCCTCGAGGACTGCTCGTTCAGCAAACTCTTTATTGGTGTGGACGGTATAGACCTCGATTTCGGCATCTCCACGACCGACATGCGCGAGGCTCACCTCAATCAGAAGATGATCAAGGCTGCCCAGCACATCATCGTTCTGGCTGACTCCACGAAGTTCGGCCGCCGCGGCTTTGCCAAGATCTGCGATATGGACACTGTCGACACGATCATCACCGACTCAAACATCCGTCCTGCGGACAGGAACCGCATCGAAGAGTTAGGCATCGAGCTGATTATCGCCGAGATGAAAGACTGATAAGCGTTAGAGATTGACGAATCTGTAACCATAGACACCTCTAAAAATTAAGCAATATGAACATTCCATCAGAATTTGATCCCATTCGCCCCTTCAATCTAGAAGAGTTGCCAGAAGTATACGACCGGCTATTGGCCGACCCTCAGTTCCAACAAGTCCTCACAGGCCTCTTCCCGGGTGTGTCGCTTGAAGACTTGGGCAAGAAGATGAAAGGCTGCAAGACCAACCTGGAGTTTCAGAAAGCCTTCTGTTATCCCGTGCTGCAAGATCTTGTACACAAAGCCAGCTTCGGTTGCAGTATGGACGCTTCGAGCGTGAACATCAACCACCGCTACACCTTCGTGAGCAACCACCGCGACATTGTCCTCGACTCTGCTCTGCTCGACAAGCTGCTGCTCGACGTGGGCTTCAGCACGACGTGCGAGATCGCCATTGGCGACAATCTGCTCACCATTCCATGGGTGAAGGATCTCGTGCGCATCAACAAGTCGTTTACCGTGGAGCGTGCCCTGCATGCCGTGGAGATGTACAAGGCCAGCAAGCGCATGTCGGAATACATGCACTTCGTCATCAGTGAGAAGAACGAAAACGTGTGGATCGCACAGCGCGAGGGCCGTTCCAAGGACTCCACCGACCACACGCAGCCTGCCATCCTGAAGATGATGGTCATGGGCGGCGAAGGCAGCATCATCGACCGGTTGACCGCTCTGCATATCGTGCCGCTGACGATCTCCTATGAGTACGACCCATGCGACTATCTCAAAGCACGCGAGTTCCAGCTCAAGCGCGACGTCCCGTTCTGGAAAAAGACACCGGGCGACGACATCGAGAGCATGAGCGTGGGCATCAAGGGCTTTAAGGGACATATACAGTACCACTGCGCTCCCTGCATCAACGACTGGCTGCGCAAGCAAAACGCCAGTACGCCCAAGAACCAGCTCTTCGACAATGTCGCCAAATATATCGACACGCAGATCCACTACAACTACCGTCTGTACCCAGGCAACTACGTCGCTCTCGACATGCTCCAGGGAAACAAGGAGCACGACGATATGTATTCGCCCAAGCAGCACTCTATCTTCGAGCAGTATATCAACGGCCAGTTGGCAAAGATCGACATCGAGAACAAGGACGAGAAGTTCCTCCGCGAGTGCCTGCTCAATCAGTATGCCAACCCCGTGAAGAACTACTACAACGCGCGCGACGCCGAGAACAGCCGTCTGAAGTCGCTGATGAGCAAACTCACATTTAAGTTCTGATACCATTCGTATGCCAATGAGAATCCCAAGACCGACAGCGGCCTTCATGCTGATAGCAGGAGCTATGCTCCTGCTATCGTGCAAGAACGACTCCTACGAGTCGGGCGACAGCCGCTATTCCTATCTTCGTGCCGACTTCTGCATGATGCATACGTCGGACAAGGGAGCCATTGACTATCTGCTCGTAGATGGCGGTGACACCGTTAGAATCGCCACGCCGGTGAAACTTAACTGGGCTTTTACGGCCGACTCGGTGTATCGGGCGTTGGTGTATTACGATGCCACCACCCGTCAAATGTTCTCTGCCACTTCCGTGCTGGTGACGCAGCCGGTGAGCAAGCAAAAGGCCGCCACGCTCTCTACCGACGCCATCACCGTGGAGAGCACTTGGGAGGGTGGGGGGTACTTCAATGTCGCCTTCAACGTGAAGACCGGACAGACCGATGAGAAACAAAAGCCGCAGCAGATAACTCTCGTCGTCGACACCATCATCAAACACGACAACGGTGCGCCCGACGACATCTATTTGTTGCTCACCCATAACCAAAACGGGCAACCGGAATACTATACCGTACGCGGATACCTCAGCACGCTGCTCGTCAAGAACGCCCGGTATCATTTACTCAACCAACCATGAATCTCGCCTTACCTCACCTTGCGATTAAGCACCTCTTACCTTATCTCTGTGTTTTTCTTTGGGACATTGCCTGCTGTGTCTTCTTTCAGACGACTTACGCCTACCATTTTTTCTACCAAGAGCAAAACCAGTTGTTTCTGCTCTTATGGACTTATTGTGCCGACTATCTGCGCCGTCCCGCATGGCTGGTCAGCCTCATCGGCGATTCCCAGACACAGTTTTTATTACTATCGCTATGAAGAAGACGTAAGTCACTCGCCGTCCAGCTCGGCAGAAAGAGCGAAGAGCATATAGAGCGGAATGTTGACTATGTGTGCCTCTTCGTTGCGCTCGTAGGGTAAAAGACTTGTACGCAAAGCCAGTCTGGGACGGTATTTCTCGCAATAAACTCTCAAGCTCTTGGCGTTCATCGTCTTGCCAGCTTTGCATTCCAGCGGATAGACATACATGCCGTCTGACACGAGAAAGTCTACCTCTGCCTTGGAACCGGATGTCCAATAGTAGTTGGCTTGCAGTCCGCGTTGGAGTCGAAGTTCTTGACAAACAAATTGCTCAGTGAGTGCGCCTTTGAATTCCTCAAAGATACGGCTGCCATCGATGAGTACCTTAGGCGACAGTCCGCTCAGACATCGCAACAGTCCCACGTCGAGCAAAAATATCTTGAAGGCTTTCAAATCAGTGTACGCTTTCAAGGGTACGTCGGGCTTTACCACGTTTTGTGTGCGGATGATCTCCCCGGCATCAGAAAGCCACAGCAGTGCATCTTCGTATTCACGTGCACGCGCACCCTCACGGACGAGTCCATAGACAAATTTCTTGTTCTCCCTTGCCAGCTGAGAAGGTATGCTGTCCCACACGTATCTGATCTTCTCTACCATTGATTTTGGAGCGTGCTTGGAGAAGTCTTGTTGGTAAGCCATGATGAGTTGGCGCTGTACTTCCTCCACTGCATTGTAGTCCTTCGTGCTTAGCCAGGTGTTGACAGCTGCCGGCATGCCGCCTATGACGAAGTAACGCTTCAGCGCGTCGGTAAGTATCTCTTCGAAAGGCTGCAAGGCACGATTTCCGTTTAGGATGGAGTCAGCCAACGCGCCTTGCCCGCACGCCATGAGAAACTCGCGGAATGACAGTGGGTAAAGGTCAAGAAAGTCCACCTTGCCCACGGGAAACGAAGTGCCCTCATGCAAGGCTACGCCCAACAGAGATCCGGCGCAGCAGATAGCATATTCCGGTGCCTCCTCAGCAAAATACTTCAGTGAGGTGAGTGCACGCGGCATTTCCTGCACCTCGTCAAAGATGATCAAGGTGCGCCGAGGCTCTATCTTCTTTCCGTGAAGCAGAGACAGCTGCTCGATGACGCGTGCCGGCTGGATGGTTCCGTCGAACAGGCTACCCAGACCGCTGCTACGTTCAAAGTTGATATAGCAAACGTCGTCAAATGCCTTCTTGCCAAAGTCCTTCATCAACCATGTTTTGCCGACCTGTCTGGCTCCACGCAATATCAGTGGCTTACGATCAGTCCGGTCCTTCCAGACCTTTAATTCTTCCATTAACAGTCGCTCCATATGTTGTCTTTCTGTATGTTCTCTACCTTGCAAAGATAAGCAAAGAAAGCTAATCATCACGTTTTCGGCATGAGTTTTAATCATATTTATCACATTTTCGGTACGAGTTTTAGTGCAGTTCATCACATTTTCGGTACGAGTTTTCCGCTTTCCATCACATTTTCGGAACGAGTTTCAGTGCCAATTATCACGTTTTCAGCTCGAATAGTGTGGCTTCGCTATATTCTGACTATTATCATCACATCATTTTGCCAGCCGATGGTAGAATCGTCAAAAGACCAATTGCTGCAGAAGAGATTGCTATGTTATAATGTTTGTGCTTGTTTAGAAAATTGACAAAAAACGGCCCTTATTTTGGCGATCTTTTGCACGAGAGGTCACTTTGCTGAATTTTGTAAAAATTTCGAGTGTTTTTGTAATCTGTTGATAATAAGTATGTTATAATGATTTTGCCTTTTCGATAAAAGAAAAGGCCAAGTGGGTAAAGAAGAAAACGCCTTTCTGAGCAAAAATTCTCTAGAGAATTTTTGCTCAGAAAGGCGTTTTGACAAGGTAAACACGCCGAGATGATCGTGTGAAATAACCTTTCTGACCAAGTGAAACCACTGTTTTGATGGTGAGAAACCAGCTTTTTCACACTTTCTTTGTTGTTTTTTGATGGAGAGAGGCCTCTTTTCGCTTCTGCTCTTCTCTAGAATGCAAGGTTCAGAGAAAGGTCTTTTGTGAAATGTTTTGAAAGACTATTTCCTGCATAACCAACCTATGATTGTACCTGTTTTACTGCTGATATTGCATCCTATTTTATATAGTGTACGGTGATCGTTGGCATATTCGAGTGCATACCCCATTTGTTCTATCTGGGTGAGGGCCTCTTCGGCTGTACGATCTAACTTGTATTCGATGATATAAATGTATTTTTCGGTCTCTATCACAAAGTCGGCGCGACCTTGGCTCGTTTCTTTCTCTTGCCAAACAGTATAGACACTCACCAGCCTCATGATAAGATAAATTGTATATTGGAAATAGCGCTCACGCTCTCTTTCATTCTCTTTTCTTCTCGCTGAATAGGGAATACTGGCTAAGAAAGCCGTGAGGATGTCTCTGTATCTATCAGAATCTCCATTTTTCAGAGCTCTTACCAGTTGTGAACAAATAGTGATAGGACTCTCCTTAGTCCTTAGATAATCCGCTGAGAGCAATGAGACAAACCTCTTAACTACCTCGTCGTTGGGCAAGTCAAGTTTATATTGCCCCAAGTCGCTGTCATAGTCCTTGATGGTTAAGTAGCCACTTTGATAAATCATGGGCAAAGGTTGCTCAATGTCTGCCTTGTAATCTATAAACTGTTGTGGGTCATAGTACTCCCCGACCATCTCATTGAGATTCTCATTGCAGTGATTGAGCAGGCGTACGAGATAGGTTGGAGTACCGCTTTGAAACCAGTAGTCGCCGATACAGAGATTATCAAAGGCCTTGAGCAGGCTGAAAGGATTATAGATGTCTGTCATGCGACTGCTGAAATGATAACCATCGTAGTGGCACTGCAACTCTTTACGTGTTTCCTCCACACTACGTCCCATGGCCTGCGCCAAGTCAGCGATACTGTCAGCAAACACTGTATTGAGCTCGTCTGTCGTGATACCGCATAAAGCATCGTATTTCGACACCATGCTGATGTCATTAGGCTGATTGAAGCCACTAAACACGCTGACTTGTGCAAACTTAGTGACACCTGTCAATAACACAAACTTTAGGTCAGCATCAGCCTTCTTAAAGACAGAATAGAAACCTTTCAGCAATTCTCGGTTGCTATCCTCCACATATTGCCCTTCCGGTCCACTGTTCATGGTCAGTCCAGTGTCCAGCACGTCGAGGATAGGCTTGTCATATTCATCGACAAGCACGACAGCACGGAGCCCTGTCTTCTCGTGTGCTGCATGCAAAACACCGGCGAAGCGGTCTCCCAGAGTGATGGCGTCGGGGTTACCGCCATAGAGACGCTCTTTTCCGGCAACGAAGGTGGTAAGCATATCACGCAACGCTGACGCATCCTGAAAGGAAGAACCATTGAAGTCAAGATGGAACACAGGGTATTTCTTCCACTCATGCTCCAGACTGTCTATTGCTAACCCATGAAACAAACTACGCTGGCCTTCAAAATAATATTTCAGCGTAGAGACAAGCAAAGACTTGCCAAATCGGCGTGGACGGCTAAGAAAGTAGATCTTGCCGCGGGTCACCAGGTCATACACCAGTACCGTCTTATCTACATAAACATAGTCGTCCTCTCTGATGCTCTTGAAGTCTTGTACGCCAATAGGATATTTCATTGTGCCTGCCTTTTATGATTCTACTGCAAACTTACGTCTTTTTTTTCAATTTACCATCGTTTCATCTAAAAAAAAATGAATATCCGCAATCATCCAAATCAGTAGATTCTATGCTTGAAACTCGTCC
>DAWDCC010000111.1:0-7946 GCA_052355365.1 Prevotella sp.
AGCTGCCTAATTTATGATAGGCTGGGCCAAAATCTGACTTTTGACACAGCCCCTTGTGATTCAGCCGGGGTTCGAACCCGGGACCCGCAGCTTAGAAGGCTGCTGCTCTAATCCAACTGAGCTACTGAACCATACCCTTTCAATAAAGCAAATGCAAAATTACTATTTATTTGTCATACTGCCATTGTTTTTTGACAGACATCCTTAATAATTATTATATATTAACAAAAGCATTTCCCTTCTATCTTCTCTTGTTTGCGATCTTCGAAAAAAAAGAACTGTATATGCAAAAAACGAAGCCTTTCATTCTACATGACATATTTTTTTTATATCTTTGTAGCATAATCGTAACAGACATTACAGATATTTATGAACACAAGCGACTATGTGATTATCTTCATGAAGATATTAGGCTCCTTAGCCTTACTGATCTACGGCATGAAGGTAATGAGTGAAGCCCTGCAGAAAATGGCAGGCTCGCAACTGCGTCATATCCTTGGCGCAATGACCACCAACCGTTTCACAGGAATGCTCACGGGGGTTTTCATCACCTGCGCTGTGCAATCCTCTTCAGCCACCACGGTGATGACCGTCAGCTTTGTCAATGCAGGTCTACTCACTCTGGCACAAGCCATCTCGGTGATCATGGGTGCCAACATCGGAACGACGCTCACCGCCTGGATCATGTCACTGGGATTCAATGTAGACCTGACAATGGTCGTTTTCCCAGCTTTCTTCATGGGCATCATGCTCATCTATTCCAAGCGTCGACGCTACATCGGCGACTTTCTCTTCGGTATTGCCTTTCTTTTCTTTGCACTTGTCCTACTGAGCAATGCCGGCAAAGAACTTGATCTGGAACACAACCCACAAGCTATCCAGTTCTTCTCTTCCTTTAATGTTCACAGTCACGCCAACATCATCGTCTTCGTACTGATCGGCACTCTGATCACCTGCATTGTACAGAGTTCAGCAGCAATAATGGCCATCACCATTTTGCTCTGTTCCTCCGGCGTGTTGCCGATCTACTTCGGCATCGCCCTTGTCTTAGGAGAGAACATCGGTACGACGGCCACCGCCAACCTCGCCGCTTTAGGTGCCAACACACAAGCACGGCGTGCGGCCATGGCGCACTTGGTCTTCAACGTATTCGGTGTCATTTGGGTGCTGTTTCTGTTCTATCCCTTTGTCAACGGCGTATGCCACCTCGTAGGTTATAATCCTGCTGGAGTCGGTTTCACGCAAGCACAGAAGGCCACTATCCTACCCATCGTACTTGCAGCGTTCCATACTTGTTTCAATGTGACCAACACTGCCCTGCTCATCGGCTTCATCCCACAGATAGAAAAAGTAGTCTGCTGGATCATCAAACCGAAGAAAAACAAAGACGAGGAAGATTTCCGTCTGCGTTTCATACAGGCTGGTATCATGAAGACCCCGGAGCTCTCCGTGTTGGAAGCTTCTAAAGAGATCCACTCTTTCGCCGAGCGCATGAGAAGAATGTTGCGTATGGTGCGTGAACTGCTCAACACTAAGGATGCCAACGACTTCGTCAAACTGTTCTCTCGCATTGAGAAATACGAGAGTATCGCCGACAACATGGAGATAGAAATTGCCAAATACCTCGACCAAGTCAGCGACGCCCACCTCAGCGACGAGACTAAGGACAAAGTACGCGCCATGCTGCGAGAGATCTCTGAGCTTGAGAGTATCGGTGATTCCTGCTATCATATCGCAAGAACCATCAACCGTAAATACACCGAGAAAGAAGAGTTCACCACCGACCAGTATGAACATCTCCATCAGATGTTCGCTCTCACCGACCAGTCAATGGAAGAAATGGAGCATGCACTTGTGGAGCATAAGACAGATATCGACATCAACCGCTCTTTCAACATTGAAAACGAAATTAACAACTATCGCAACCAGCTCCGCAGTAGAAACACCATTGATGTCAATGACCATAAATATACCTACGCCGTAGGTACGATGTACATGGACATCATCAATGAATGCGAGCGCGTCGGCGACTATGTCGTCAACGTCGTGGAGGCACGTACAGGAAAAAAGAAAAACGAGGCATAAAACCACTCTCACTCCTCATCCGTGATCAAACGAAGAATTTCAGTCACTGATAAGTAATTGATGCAAAGGTCTTATTGCTCATTCATTTATGGCAATAAGACCTTTTTCTATGCTAAAAACCTTTAATACGAAAGCAGATTCATTTATTTTTCGTACATTTGTAAAAACGAATATTTCATAATATATTATTTAAGAAAAAGATGGTATTACCGGAAAGAAAAGAAAACCAAAGAATTACAGTCAACGTCGTCAGGACGGATCCAGACTCACACCAATTTATTGTCACCTATGGAGACGAGGGCAAACTCTATCGTCTGCCCATGCTCTTGTATCAGAAAAGAAGTACTGTGCCCGATACACTCCCCTGCATCGTGGAAGAGTCTTTCAACGGTGGAATACATCTCAGGCAAGACTATGAAACTCTCATCAGGCAATTCTATCATGAAGGCGATAAGATAGAGTTCAGCATCAAACGATCACACGATAATTTCTATATTCTCCAAGAATCGCATGGTTTCACCACGCGCCTTGACAAAAGTTGCATACCTAATCCTGCTCTCACACCGAGAATCATCTGCCAAGTTGAAAAGATCAAAGGCAGATATATGCAAGTGCAACCTGTGAAAAACCTACAGGCACTAAAATACGACTTCCCCATCAAGGATAACCAGCTGTCCACACTTTTAGGCAACAGGAAATGGAACAGCAATTCATTGCGAGAACTTCTCCTGGGAAGCACCAACCCTGATCTCTTCGACAACGCGTGCTATCATTGGATCGCCAATATGGCCGCTGACTATCATGACAAAGACTTGCTCAGGCAAGACCTCATTGATTTCAAGAACAGTATGCTCCATGTGCTTGAGCAGACTGATCTGCTCAACATGTGTGACGCTGTTTCCAGAGGCATCCTGGAGAATCGGTTCACAGACTTCATAGAACAGACCTCCTTCTTCATCAACGCGCTGGATCTTGTAAAAAACAACTTAGGAGAGGAATACATCGAGCAAGCACTCAACAAACTGGAATGCTGCAACTATGTCTTCCACCCACGCGAGTACTTCTTCACGATGCTTTGTATCTTCTTGCAAGATGACAGTCTGATGCAGAAGAGCATGTCAAGGATGATCAGCATCATCAGGAAGCACGATCTGTCGCTATCCAAGCGTGCTCCTTTTGGAAAGCTGTGGATCACCCTGCTCGAATACTATATCCGCAAGAACTATGAGACACCAGACTGTCTCAACTGCCAAGGTACAATCGAGACGATGATACAAGCCCTGGCCCTCCAGCTCAATTTGGCTGAAGACGATGACAGTGATCTCTTTGACGTGGTGCTCAACCGTAGTCTTCTCTATCGCCTTTGCAGTAAAATGGGAGTGTCTGACCCAAAGAGTCTGTTAGAAGAATCGCTCTACAACCTCGTCTCTGACTCCGGCGACCAGGCTGCCTATGTGGTCAATACCGATGATGCCACACTCACCGCCAACATCATCACCAACCAGGTTTCCGATACGATCGACTCGTCACTAGCCCCCGTGGAATACGTCACGGACAATGCAAAACTACTTATCAAAGACGGCAAGATATCTATCTCTGCCTCTGATGTGAACTCAGAGAATGTCTACACCCCTCTGCCTACCCGTCTGAACCTCTGGCACGCCTTTACCATCAGACTCAGCGAAAAGCCTTCCGCTGACCTCAGAGGTAATAAGAGCAACACACTGCCACACTTCAAACAACTGTGGGATTTCATCTATAAGTCGCTCTTCATCGGCAGACACAGCAACAAGAAAAAGGAAAGACGCAGACTCCTGCCAGGCGAGGAGGTTTCGATCATCATCAAGAAGAAGAGACCAACAGACGATGAGACGAAGCTTCTTTTTCAATGTGAGGTCATCGACGAGGAACTCCAAGGCATCAAAGGATATATCGATGCCGCCAGAGACATCGTACCCTATTATCCCGGCAAGAAGCTCTCGTTGGAGGATTTCTACCACAACGGCTACCCGCTCATCTTGCCTGCCGTCGTGGATGGCATTGAGGACGGAGAGTACCATTTCGTGATGAATGAGATCTGCGTGGATTTCATGGAAGACTACCGTATCGAGCATCTCAACTTCAACAGCCGGTTGAGATGTGTGCTCAACAATCCCCAACCCGGCATCGGTCGTGTCCCTGCTATCTCCACCAATGGCCTGTCACTGTCCGTGGATGTGGAACCTGGTATACCTCTCAGCGTATTGTCAAAAGGTAAAGTGGTCGAAGTGTACAAGCCCACCCAAGGTAGGGCACCTTATATCAATGTCACCTACCGCGAAGATGTGCCTGACATGGTCTTCAGCGTGGGAGCTGCCTTCCATCAGTTCATGGTCAACATTGCACATGGCGAGGTATTTATCAGTGACGAAGAACAGGAACCTTCCGAGGACTTCACCTCGACGATGGATGCCGAGCACCTCACCGAACTGATGTATATCTTTGAGACCTACGCCAGTTTCGAGGATGATTACATCAAGGCCTACAACTACATCTCCACTTGCCGAGTACTTGCACACATGCTCAATTCTGAGCGGGAACAGTATTATTGCAAGCGACTCTCGCTACTGGAACTGCTCAACGACTTCGCACTGAATAACAGTTTCTCTAACGAGAGCATGACCATTCTCAACAATGCCGATAGCTTAGGCTTTGAGCAGGACTCGCATCTCTACAACGACTTCCAACAGATGACCATCGTCTCTTGGCTTGACAACGACGAACACTATGACGACCTCTACCAGATGAGCTGCAAGCGAGAGAACCCGACACTGCAAATGCTGGCAGCCCTCGTCATGTCGCACAACACGGTAAAGAAGGCAGGACTCATCTCTCAGGCTGACGAGATCCGGGAAAAGATACGCTCTATACTCAAGCTCAGACGCAACCAGAGTGATAAGAAAGACTATGGACGCGAAGACGACCACACCGAGTTCAAGACCTCCATCGTCTATCCTGAGAACTCTATGCAGTCTAACTTAGCCGTGCAAACATCTAAGATACTTCAAGAAATCTGTGCCTTCCTCAACGCTGATGGTGGCACACTCTACCTCGGAGTCAACGACCAAGGTACAGAAAGCGGCGTAGAGGAAGACCTAAAACATCCTAAGTTCAACGGTAACCTTGACCACTACGAAGATTATATTCATAATCAAGTTGCCATCTACCTAGGGCAAGAGGCGGCTCACAATGTCAAGACTCATTGGGATGAAGGTACAAAGGCAAATGTGCTGGCTATCTCGATCTTGCCCAGTCCCGATCCCATAGCACTCAAAGGCGATTACTACGAGCGTATGGGCAAATCGGCCCGAAAGGTAAATAGCGACTATTTAGCTGCCTTCCTCATCGAACGTAAGAAATGGGCTGCGGAGCATCAACTGGAGACAAAGGATTCTAACCCCGCCATCATTACACCCACTCCCATCGCGCATGAGATCAATGCAGGCACAACCACGGCGCCCTCGCCATTCGCCAACGAGATCAAAGATAGGATTCAAACCAGCCGATTCAGAAACAATGTCATCCATGACTACGAGCTGAACTACCTCCCCACGACAGCATATATCTGTTTCATCGACAATGATGAGTACAAATTGCTCCAACAAGATGACTACCGCACAGAGGACTACCGACTAGAGTTGGCCATCCATGAGGAAGAGGAAAGGTCATGGCTCATCATGGTCTACAGCGACGGACGGGTGGTGAAAGCCAGTGTAGAGAAGCTCCTCTACCGAGACAGTGACCGCATCTTTAAGCGCTATTCCGGCAAGGAACTCATCTATGCCAGCATCGCCAACGACGACGAAGAGATCATCCTCGGCTTCGTAGACAGGAAGGGTAACAAACGGCTACGCTTCGACGACATCTCTAAGATCAAGGAAAACAGCATGCAGGACTATGGCGAGACGCTCTGCGACGTCTCCTTCAGCGATATCCACTATGTCGAAATCATCAACTGCGACAAAGTCCCGGAGTGGGTACAGATCAATCCACCAAGAAAGGAACTGGGCATAGTGTTGAAGACTGTCAACGGCAAGCGCATTGCCGAGATGCTGCCAGAATGCAGCATTTAATCATCCATGACAGCAAACAATAGAGAAGTATCAAATTTCGACTATGACACTGGAATTTATATTGCGGTTAGCAATTGCTGCCATTTTAGGTGGCTTGATCGGATTGGAGCGGGAGTACCGAGCCAAAGAGGCCGGCTTCCGCACCCACTTCCTTGTAGCCCTCGGAAGTGCTTTGTTTATGATCCTCTCGATGTATGGCTTTGACAGCATGACCAACGACACAGCGCAGAAGCTGTCCTACGACCCGTCACGTATTGCTTCACAAGTAGTGCCCGGCATCGGCTTCATCGGTGCTGGCATCATCATCTTCCAAAAGCATGTCGTCAAAGGCCTCACGACAGCAGCCGGACTATGGGTTACATCAGCCATCGGCCTCACCTGCGGTGCAGGTATGTTTGTCCTTGCCGCAGCTACAACCGTCATGGTACTGATGTGTCTGGAAGCGCTCCACTTCGTCTCCAGTCGCTTTGCCACACGCAATATGCTGCTAACATTCAGTTCCGACAAACAAGAGAAAATTCAAAATGTATTGATTAAGATGAGAGATGCAGGCATTGACATCGACTCCTATGAAATGCAGAAAAGCACCAATCCTAAGGGCATCGTTTACCAAGTGTCCATGGAGATCAAGGTCAAGCGAGATCAATACCAAACGCGTATCATGCAGTTCATGGAGAAGATGGACGGTGTCAGCATACAGAACATCGAATAGTGTGCATACACCTTAATTATATATATAGAGTCCCTACTCGCTAAAGCAGCATACCCTCCAATTGCCCAATAGCATCCTTCATATCCTGTGCAAACGAAGCATGAGAGAGCAGATAATCCTTTCGTCCGCCGGACAAATACCCATAGAGTGAAGGATTCATCTGCTCCACATAGCTTGAAATAGCATATTCTATATCATCTTTCTGTCCGTCGCTGTGAGAATACTCATAGACTCGATACTTCTGATGAAAGAAGCTATAGGCTGACTCTATGCTCCCCAGATCGAAGGAAGCATTACTATTATGATCTTTACCTTGTCGCATATCCTTCTAAAAGAAACAATTCAATGACTAACTATATTGATACAAAATTAATCAAAAAAACTGAGATAATAAAAGAGAGTTAAAAGAAAAGCAACAAAACAATAATAAAAAAATACAATCGTTAGAACGATATATGGAAGAAAAGAAGATCATAAAAAGAATTCTATTTACAGCATTACTGAGTGCAACGGTCAGCAGCGCATGGTCGCAAAATACTATCATGCCCGATGCAATGCCCAACCTAGCTAAAAACGATCAGAAATCAGATACGTTAACGGAGATGTATCTGCCATCCAGTATGACTGATGAAGACTTTCAAGGCTTTGCAGAGCTCAACATTGACAATTTACTTTCAGTATTGGAGAAATACAATGTGAAGGAAAAGAAAATCGTTCTGGCACAAGCCTTATTGGAGACAGGCTATTTTTCAAGCCCTCTCTGCATGGAAAGTCACAATCTCTTTGGCCTTCGTCATCCCAGCGATGGCAGCTACTACACCTTCAACAACTGGGAAGAATCCGTCAAAGCCTATCACGACGATGTACAATATAAATATAACGGTGGTAACTACTACGCATTCCTAAAAAGTATTGGATACGCGGAAGATCGAAACTACACATCAAAGGTAAGAAAGATAGCAGAAAAGCTCGACATCTAACAAAAAAGCCCTTGAAAACATTGCTGTCTTCAAGGGCTCTCGTATTTGAAAGAGGGC
>DAWDCC010000112.1:0-7263 GCA_052355365.1 Prevotella sp.
AAAGGTACAGACTTTTAAGCGAGGCTGAAATACGGTAATGCCGAGACGCTTACGTCCTAACCCTCTTGTGTGTAAATAATCTCACACGGATTTCACGGATTCCACAGATTAATAAATCCGTGAAATCTGTGAGAAATAAAAGCCTACCGTGAGCACTATTCTCTAATTCTAAAATCCTTGATAATCCCCTTGCTATGGAAGAAACCCGTGAACAACAGCAGATGTACAGCATGTTCCGCTCGTGCATCTATCTGATACTGATTATAGAGATTGTGATGAACCTTCCCATCACCTCCGACAACCGCATGGTAGCCTTCGTCCTTGAGCTCTTCCACCGCTTCAAGGTCTTCGACTCCGTGGCTGTCTGCAAGGTGATGGAGCTCATCTGTATTACTGTTACCTGCATAGGAACGAGAGCACGCAAGAGCCTGAAATGGAACCTCAAGACGATGGTGCTCTATCCCGTCCTTGCCGGAGCATCCATGCTCGTCATGTGCTTCATTTTCTATGATATGCCACTCAACGGCTCCTTTGCCGGTTATCCCCCTCAACCGCTGCCTCTATGTCCTCAGCTCCGTCGTCGGCACGATGCTCATCCACCAGGGCTTCGATGCCATTGCCAAATATTTGGGCATGAAGATTGGCGACGACAAATGGAACTTTGAAAACGAGTCTTTTGAGCAGAGCCGTAACAAGGAAGAGAACGAGTACAGCGTCAACATCCCGATGGTCTATTACTACAAGAAGCGTCTGAACCACGGCTGGATCAACATCATCAACCCTTTCCGCGCCACCATCGTCTTGGGAACGCCCGGCTCCGGTAAGTCCTTCGGCATCATCGACCCGTTCATCCGTCAGCACAGTGCCAAGGGCTTTGCCATGATGGTCTATGACTACAAATTCCCGGCACTGGCCCGCAATCTCTTCTATCAGTACTGCAAGAACCGCAAGCAGGGCAAGCTGCCCAAGAACTGCGGCTTCCGCATCGTCAACTTCACCGATGTGGAGTACAGTAACCGTGTGAACCCCATCCAGCGGAAGTATATTCCCGACCTTGCAGCAGCCTCCGAGACAGCAGCCACCCTTCTGTCCTCCCTCAACAAAGGCGGTGGCGAGAAGAAAGGCGGCTCCGAGGCATTCTTCCAGAACTCCGCCGAGAACTTCCTTGCCGCCATCATCTACTTCTTCGTCAACTTCCACCCGACAGGCTATAAGAACGGCAGGAAGCTCACCCGCTATGTCGAGTATGACGGCAGAAAACTGAAACTCGTCACAAGGAAGTGGCGCGACTACAAGGCTTTGGACGAACGGGGCAACGTAGTCCTTGACTTCACTGATAGGGAGAGCAACAATGTCTCCACCGATGCCGACGGCATGTTCGTCGACCTCAACGGCTTCAGCTATCTCGACCGCAACCAGAAGGAAATCGTCATCACCCGCAGTTGGTACGAGGATGAGGACGGCAACGAGGTGGAACCCGACACCATCACGGGCGAGTACTCCGATATGCCCCATGTGCTCAGCTTCTTGGGTCGCAGCTACAGCGAGGTTTTTGACATTCTCATGCAAGATTCGAAAATCATGTCCCTCATGGCACCGTTCCAAAGTGCCTACAAGAACAAGGCCAACGACCAGCTGGAAGGTATGGTGGGAACGCTCCGTGTCAATGCCGCCCGTCTTGTTTCCCCTGAGGCTTACTGGGTGTTCACCGGCGACGACTTCGACCTTAAAATCTCCGACAAGTCCAACCCCAGCTACCTTGTCATCGCCAACGACCCGGAGAAGGAGCAGGTCATCGGCTCGCTCAACGCCCTCATCCTCAACCGACTCGTAACACGTATCAACAGCAAGGACAACCTGCCCGTAAGCATCATCGTCGACGAGCTGCCCACACTCTACTTCCACAAAATAGACCGTCTCATCGGTACTGCGCGAAGCAACAAAGTGGCCGTCACCCTCGGTTTTCAGGAACTTCCCCAGTTGGAGGCTGACTATGGCAAGAACGGCATGCAGAAGATCATCACCACCTGCGGCAACATCTTCATGGGTGCTGCCCGCAACAAGGAAACTTTGGAGTGGGCACAGAACGACGTCTTCGGCAAAGCAAAGCAGACGAGCAAGTCAATCACCATCAACGACTCAAAGGTCAGCACCTCCATCAGTGAGAAGATGGACAACCTCGTCCCGGCCGCCAAAATCGCAGACATGGCCACCGGCTGGCTTGCCGGACAGGCTGCCCGTGACTTCACGCCCACAGAGCGCAGCTCCTTCAGTGGCATCAACCTTGAGGAAAGCCCTGAGTTCAGGACCACGAAGTATTTTTGCAAAACCGATTTCGACATGGGCAAGATACGCCGAGAGGAGTCCCGCTACATTGACCTCCCCAAGATTTATGCCTTCAAAAGCCAGCGTGACAAGGAAATCATGCTCAACAGAAATTTCAAAAAGGTAAACGACGAGATTGAAAGCATGATAACTGATCTGTTAGGCAAATCAGAAGAAAGAAAGTAAATCAACGATAAACCAACCTACAACAGTATGAAAAGAATTGAACTTGACGGAGTTTGCTCAACGTTAACTCTCATCAGAGAGTTGGGGTTGCGTCCGAGCCTTGAGAGAAGAGTAAAGAAAGATGTCAATCACAATGACATCAGTAACGTTCTCGAATTATGTATGAAGAATGAGGAAGAACTTCTTGGACTTCCCTCATTCAGTACCATGGTGATTTCAAGCCTTGGTGATGCCCTTGCAGAGTGTGGGTTGCACTTTGGTATGAGCGAAGCTGAACTTGACGAGTACGCGGACAGGGAATACTTCAAGACACATGGTATGAAGCCCTTCATCGGAACCAAGTTCATTGGGTAGGTGGTATTGCCAAAGAATGTGCAGCCATCAACTGCAAAGTCGGATGCCTCAGATTCATACGACATGACCATCCCAAGTCGCCCGTTGATTGAAGCAAAGGAAGACACCTTCATTAAGGCGACCTACTTTGTGACAAGCTTTATGGGTGCCATGACGGGTTGTGTGCTGATAGAACTGGCTAAATTGCTCTTTGCATTGATCAGCGACATTTTCTAAGCAACTCCAAAGACAACCTGCATGTCATAGCAGGTTGTCTTTGGTAATCGTGGGGGTTACATTAAAGTCCTTCAAATTCCATCCATCCTGAAATCCCCTATGGACTGTCTAATTAGTCAAAGAGTTGGGGATACTTTTCGAGGAGTTTATCCATCTGTAAAGAGAGAGTGAATGACTTGGTTCCAACAAAAAGAAATATTGTCAGCAAAATGTAAATATTTTAAGCATTGCTGACAACAATGGCACGATTTGTCATCTTTGGCCTTTGGGCACATATATTGCATTTATGGTTAGTGAAGCTCGGAGGTCGATCGAGGGCAACGAAAGGAACCTGAGAACGATGGAAGAGCTGAGGATAAATAAAGAATTAATTGATAATTAGGAGGTTTTGACTTATGATGTATCCAGTTTTAAGTGACATGAACAATTGGCTTGACAATGATTTTGATGACATGTTGAACACAAGTTGGATGCCGCGCATGAATGTCACAGCACCTGCTATCAATGTCAAGGAAAACGATAAGGCTTACGAAGTTGAGCTTGCAGCCCCTGGCACCACGAAGGATGACTTCAAGGTGAACGTTGACAAGGACGGTTGCCTGACCATCAAGATGGAGCACAAGGACGATAAGAAGGACGAGAACAAGAAGGAGCACTATCTGCGCCGCGAGTTCTCATACAGCAATTACGAGCAGGCTCTGACGCTGTCTGACGACGTGGAGAAAGACAAGATTGAGGCTAAGGTAAATAACGGTGTGCTTCATATCACGCTTCCTCGTACGGGCAAGGCAGAGAAAGAGACAAAGAAGATAGAGGTCGCTTAACCGGCTTTCAGTTCTGCTCTGAAACACGGGGACTGCTCTTTGGAGCGGTCCCTTTTTTATTTGTGAAGTAACATAAGCAAAATCATACTGCGTCAGGCCGGTATCATCTATGCAAAATATGGATGGTGCCGGCTTTTTCTGTTTATTTATCTGTATTCTCACCAAAACTTCGTATTTTTGTATTCAGTTATGAAGTTGCGCGCAGTCATAGAGCGGATTACGTATCAGAATGGCGAGAGCGGCTATTCGATACTGAAGGCACGGGTGAAGGGGTATGACGACCTCGTCACCCTGGTTGGCAATATGCTCGACGTGACCGTGGGCACCGTACTCGTCGCCGAAGGTCAGTGGAAGGTCAACCGGCAATACGGCAGTCAGTTTGTCGTCGAGAGCTATGAGGAAGCCATGCCCGCCACCCTCTTCGGACTGGAGAAGTATCTCGGCAGCGGACTTGTCAAGGGTATCGGTCCGAAGTTCTCCAAGCTCATTGTCGCCAAATTCGGAATGGACACCTTCGATATCATCGAGAAGGACAGCAAGCGGTTGGCAGAGGTTGATGGTATCGGACCCAAGCGCATCAAGAAGATCCATGACTCATGGATGAAGCAACTCGACATCAAAGATGTGATGGTCTTCCTCCAGGGCAACGGTGTCAGCACCGCCTATGCCGCCAAAATCTACAAGACCTATGGCAAGGAGAGTATCGACAAGGTAAAGGCCAATCCCTATTGTCTCGCCGACGACATCTGGGGCATCGGCTTCAAGACCGCCGACTCCATCGCAGAGAAGATGGGCTATGGGAAGAACGACGAGCGGCGTTGCCGCAGCGGTATTCTCTACACCCTCAACCAACTTGCCAACGAGGGTCACGTCTATGCCAACCGTGATCAGCTCGTGAATGCCGGTGTAAAACTGTTGGAAGCCGAGAAGACTGCTATCGAGTCCGCGCTTGACAAGATGATAGCGGATGAGGATCTGAAGATAGAGGACGAGGCGATCTACCTTCCGCCATTCTATTTCAGTGAGGTGGGCACTGCCAACAAACTCAAGACACTCCTGACCACCCGCCAGCAGAACATGTTCGAGAAAGAGCCCGACATCGCCGCTATCAGCAAGAAGACCGGCATCACCTACGATGACCTTCAGGCGGAAGCCATCCGCACCGCTGTCCACAACAAGGTCATGGTGCTCACGGGCGGACCAGGTACAGGTAAGACCACCACCGAGGACGGCATCATTGCCGCTTTCAAAGAGATGGGACTCCACATCCTCCTTGCCGCACCTACCGGACGTGCCGCCAAGCGCATGACCGAGGCCACGGGCATGGAAGCCAAGACCATCCACCGGCTGTTGGAGTTCAATCCTGCCGAGGGCTATAAACGCAACGACGAGAACCCGTTGGAGGGTGACGCACTCATCATCGACGAGTGCTCGATGATCGACATCGTGCTGATGAACTACCTCTTGAAAGCCGTTCCGTCAGATATGCGCCTGCTGCTTGTCGGCGACGTGGACCAGCTACCGAGTGTCGGTGCGGGCAACGTGCTTCGTGACATCATCGACTCAGGCGTCGTCCCCGTTGTCCGTCTCACCCGTATCTTCCGTCAGGCACAGACCAGTCGTATCATCATGAACGCCCACGCCATCAACGAGGGACGGATGCCCGACATCCGCAACGGCAAGCAGTCCGACTTCTTTTTCATGGCGTGCGAGGAGCCCGAGCAGATAGCCTCGACCATCGTCGACCTGATCAGCCACCGTCTGCCGAAAGCCTACAACGTACCACGGAGCAGCATACAAGTGCTCACGCCCATGCAGCGCAGTGCCATAGGTGCCAACAGTCTGAACATGTCCATCCAACAGCGTGTCAACCCCACCGGCAATGGCCTCACCCGTGCCGGATTCGTGTTCCGCAAAGGCGACCGCGTGCTGCAGCTCAAGAACGACTACACCAAGGAAGTGTTCAACGGCGACATCGGACTCATCACCGCTGTCAACATGGAGGATCGTACACTGACTGTCAGCTTCGACGGCAAGTCTGTGGAATACGAGTCTTCGGAACTCGACGAGCTCAGTCTCGCCTATGCCACGACCATCCACAAGAGCCAGGGCAGCGAATATCCCATCGTCGTCATCCCCCTTCACTTCACCAACTACGTCATGCTCCAGCGCAACCTCATCTACACCGCCGTCACCCGTGCCAAGAAAGTCTGCATTGTCATCGGTCAGAAGCGTGCCCTATGGTATGCCGTCAGCCACGTCACCGTCACTGAGCGCAATACGAAGCTCAAAGAACGGCTGCAAGGCAAAACCGTCCCCATGACCTACACCCATCATGACGAAGAGACACAGACGGATATGGCAGCAGAAGACCACCCACACAACAAATAGCCCATGAACTACGAAGACATCTGGCAGATACAGGACGAGATAACGGCAGCGGTCAACTCCCTTGGCTTTTCCCTATGGGACTTGCACTACGACCGTCCGTCTTTCTCCTTTCACTTGGAGTTGAATGAGCACGTTCCCGACGACTCCCTGTCATCCTTTTGCTCACAGATGCCTTTGTCAACAGACTATGATGGCGAGGGCGACCATGGTTCAGTGTTCACGTTGTACCCATAAAAAACGAAGGCTATGAGGATAAAGAATATCGACCATTTCGTAATCACTACACAGAATTTGCAGACGTGTCTCGATTTCTATGTTGGAATATAGGCATGGAACACCGGGAAAGTAAAGGCCAACACAACCTATACTTTCCCGGTGGCAAAATATCTATCCATACCTGTAAAGGTGAATTTCAGCCAGCTGCACTAAATCCAGCTTATGGCTCGCAGGACTTCTGCCTGATAGTAGAGGATGACCTGCAAACCGTCAAACGAGAATTAGAGACCAAAGGTATCACACCTCTGACGGATATTGTTGAGCGTCATGGAGCACACGGAGCCATGATGAACCTCTATGTCAGAGACCCCGACGGAAATCTTGTGGAACAGAGCAACTATCGTTAGAATGTACAATGCTGCTTAGTTTCTGAACATATCTATTCTCCCCACAAATCCACAGACTTGACATTCGCATGTGCCGTCATCATAGACTACAACCTCCGGGCATCCACATTCGGGACAAAGTAAACCATCCATAATCGTAGCTATTATTTGAACATTGCTTTGGTGATGTCGTTAATCTTAGGGCGTGTGAAGATACGCAGTATCGTAGAGTTGGGCAGATAAGTCTTTTAGACTTTCCTGCCCAACAACATAGTAAATCAGTGCAGCATTTTGCTGTAGGTCTTATTATTCGTAAGCGTATCGGCATTCACGTATTGTCATAAAAAAGCTGAGCAAGGAAAACT
>DAWDCC010000113.1:0-6901 GCA_052355365.1 Prevotella sp.
CCCCCGCCCCCCCCCCCCCGCCCCCCGGCGCGCGGGCCCACGACCCCGCCCCGGGCAGGGGGAAGGGATCAGTATTTGATCTGCAGGGCTTTGCAGATCTTGCCGAAGATGTTGTCCTTGCGGTCGATGGTCTTGCGGCGGAACTTACCACTGCCTTTGAGCAGTTTGGTCTTCTTTTTGTTCAGTGCAATTTTGTCAGTGATCCAGTCGTCAGCCTTGACCGACATGCCCTCGGAGTCACCGCGGTCCATCTCATACTGGTAGGAGATGCGCTCCAGGGTGCAGTGGATGTGACCGTCGGTAGCGTTGGCGATGATCGTATAGTTGAACACGGTGCGGTCGAGCGAGAGGAAGGAGCTCTGGAAGACCAGCCACTCTTTGTAGCGGGCGGCAATGGTGTGCTCGCCTTTGTTGACCACGGATATCTTGCTGTTGGGGAATTCGCATTGCTCCTGAGTGAGTGCCTGCAGGGCAGCGTAGACGGCGGAATAGATCTGGTCGGCAGTCTTTCCGGGTACGTCGCGGTCGAGGGTGAAGATCACCTTGCCGTCGATCTCGGGTACGGCGCCGGCGAGATATTTGGCATCCTCCAGTTTTTTCTGCGCTTCGACTTTGGCTTTTTGAGCCTGCTCAGCCTTGATCTGCGTGGAGTCTACGGCAGGTGCTTCCCATGTGTTTTGGGCCATACATGCCAAAGGCAGCAAGGCCAGCAATGCGATGATGATTTTCTTCATAATCCTAAGTTTGCCTATAATATTGCAAAGTTACGAAATAATGTGGTATTACAAAGGCGGGGTGTCGGTTTTAACGTTTGTTTGGTATAGAGGCTCTCTCCTTATCCTTTCATCTCTAACTGTTTCTCAAGCTTTACGATCTCGTCGCGGTACTGAGCAGCCTGGATGAAGTCGAGGTTCTTGGCAGCCTGCTCCATGAGGGTCTTGGTGTTGGCGATGCTCTTCTCCAACTCCGGGCGTGTCATGTGCAGGATGATCGGATCGGCAGCCACCATCGAAGTCTCCTCCGGTCCGCTGTAGGCTATCGGCTTGTCGGTGGCGCGGCGCATACTCGTCTCCTCGCTCTTGGTCTGCGGCATAGAGCTCTTGATGGCCTTGATGATCTGCTTGGGTGTGATGCGGTGGTCCTCATTGTATTTGAGCTGGATGCTTCTGCGGCGGGCCGTCTCGTCAATG
Source organism: Prevotella sp. (assembly GCA_052355365.1). GTDB lineage: Bacteria > Bacteroidota > Bacteroidia > Bacteroidales > Bacteroidaceae > Prevotella. The sequence goes on from DAWDCC010000113.1 coordinate 1,191, forward strand.
GTCTTCTGCATGCTGTCGGTGATGGTATCGGCATACATGATCACCTTGCCGTTGACATTGCGGGCGGCACGGCCGGCAGTCTGCGTCAGTGAACGGTGAGAACGCAGGAAGCCCTCCTTGTCGGCATCGAGGATGGCAACAAGAGAAACCTCCGGCAGGTCGAGACCCTCACGCAGAAGGTTCACGCCGACAAGTACGTCGTAGACACCGGCGCGCAGGTCGTTCATAATCTGCACACGGTCGAGCGTGGCCACGTCGCTGTGGATGTAGTTGGCCTTCACGCCGTGGTTGAGCAGGTATTCGGTGAGCTCCTCAGCCATGCGCTTGGTCAGCGTGGTGACAAGGACGCGCTCGTCGCGGTGGCTACGGGTGAGGATCTCGTCAAGCAGGTCGTCGATCTGGTTCTCCGAAGGGCGCACCTCTATCTCCGGGTCGAGCAGTCCCGTGGGTCGGATGAGCTGCTCCACGACAACACCGTCGGCCTCCTGAAGCTCGTAGTCGGCCGGCGTGGCAGAGACATAGATGACCTGGTGGATCATCTCGTGAAACTCCTCGAAGCGCAGCGGACGGTTGTCGAAGGCAGCCGGAAGGCGGAAGCCATACTGCACGAGGTTTTGCTTGCGGGCACGGTCTCCGCCGTACATTGCGCTGATCTGCGGTACGCTGACATGACTCTCGTCGATGACCATCAGATAGTCTTTGGGGAAGAAGTCGAGCAGGCAGTAAGGACGTTGCCCCGGCTCACGGCCGTCGAAATAGCGGGAGTAGTTCTCAATGCCCGAACAATGGCCGAGCTCTTTGATCATTTCCAAATCGTACTCCACGCGCTCCTTGATGCGTTGTGCCTTCAGGTCATCACCCATCTCCTTGAAGTAGTCGATTTGCTTGGCGAGATCGTCCTGAATATGACTCACGGCGCTGTTGGTCTGCTCCTGAGTGGTGATAAAGAGGTTAGCGGGATAGATATGGTAGTCTTCGAAGCGCTGAAAGGTGTGCATGGTCACGGCGTCGCATTCCTCAATGCTGTCGACCTCGTCGTCCCACCAAGTTACGCGCAGAATGTTGTCGCTATAGGCCATGGCGATGTTTACCGTGTCGCCCTTCACCGAGAAGCAACCACGTTGCAGGTCGATGTCGTTGCGGACATAGAGTGCGGTGACGAGCTTGCGCAGAAACACGTTGCGGTCGATTTTCTCGCCCTGCTTGATGTCGATAACGCTTTCCTGCATGGCCACGGGACCGCCCATGCCATAGATACACGACACTGACGAGACCACGATGACATCCTGACGCCCCGAGAGCAGGTCGCTGACAGCGGCCAGACGCAGCTTGTCGATTTCCTCGTTGATGGATAGATCTTTCTCTATATATAGGTCCGTTGTCGGCAGATAAGCCTCGGGCTGGTAGTAGTCATAGTACGAGACATAGTAGTCCACGGCATTGTTGGGGAAGAATCCTTTCATCTCCTCATAGAGCTGTGCGGCCAAAGTCTTGTTGTGGCTCAGCACCAGCGTGGGCTTGTTGACGTTGGCGATGACGTTGGCCACGGTAAATGTCTTGCCCGATCCGGTGACACCGAGCAACACCTGTGCGGGGTCGCCTTGTCGGATGCCTTCTGTGAGCTGGTCGATGGCCTGCGGCTGATCGCCTGTTGGCTTGTATTTTGAAGTAAGTTGGAAATTCATAAGTGCAAATATACGACTTTTATGGCATTGCACGTACATTTTATGCTAAAAAATGTTCTATGCCTTTGTGAATAAAATATTTATATGTAAATTTGCAGTTCAAAAGTGTAGATATGAAGAAAACGTGTCTCCTTACATTAGGTTTCGTCTTGTTGTTCACCAGTTGTGCGCAAGAATTCAACCGAGTGTATAAGTCAACTGACTACCGCTATAAGTATGAATACGCCAAGGAGTGCTTTGCCGAGGGTAAGTATGTCCGTGCTACTACGCTTCTCCAGGATCTCATCGTTCCGGAAAAGGGCAGCCGCGACGCTCAGGAATGCCTCTATATGTTGGGCATGGCAGAGTATTGCAGCCGTGACTACGTAACGGCATCCGAGACTTTCAGCAAGTACACCAAGAGCTATCCTCGCGGCTACTTTGCTGAGATGGCCTACTACTATGTCGGTCAGAGTCTCTATATGTCTACGCCTGAGCCCCGTCTCGACCAGAGCCAGACCTTGCAGGCCATAGCGGCTTTTCAGGCTTATCTCGACCTTTTCCCCGACGCCAAGATGAAGGAGACGGCACAGAAGCGTCTCTTTGACTTACAGGACAAGCTGGTGGAGAAGGAACTCTATTCGGCTCAGTTGTATTACAACCTCGGTACTTATTTCGGCAACTGCTCCGACGGTGGCAACAACTATGAGGCTTGCATCGTCACGGCAGAGAATGCCTTGAAGGACTATCCCTATACCAAGCGGCGCGAGGACTTCGCCCTGCTGATCCTGAAGAGCAAATATGAACTGGCACAGCAGAGCGTGGAGTCGAAGAAGATGGAGCGCTTCCAAGATGCAGAGGACGAGGCCTATGGTTTTGTCAATGAGTATCCTGATTCAAAGGAGCGCAAGCTTGCCGAAGAATATATTGCTAAGTGCAAGAAGATAACCGACACGGCGAAGGACTGATCGCCAGTCACCCTATGGAATGTCAATACAAGATAAACAACAATAGATAATACTATAGATAGAATGGATTATAGAAAATCAAATGCTCCGACCAACACCGTCACACGCAATGTGATGGACTTGTGCAAAGAAACTGGTAACATCTACGAGAGTGTCGTAATCATTTCGAAGCGTGCCAACCAGATTTCTGTTCAGATCAAGGAAGACCTGAGCAAGAAGCTCTCGGAGTTTGCTTCTTACAACGACTCTTTGGAGGAAGTGTTTGAGAACCGTGAGCAGATTGGAATCAGCCGCTATTACGAGAAGTTGCCAAAGCCGTCGTTGCTGGCAACACAGGAGTTTATCGAAGGTAAGATCTACTGGAGAAACCCAGCTGACGAGGTAGCCGCTGACAGCGAGCGTAAAGATGATCTGATCTGATGATACAACGCAAGCAAACTGTCTTCTTGCTGTTGGCACTGGCAGCCATCATTGTCTGCCTCTGTCTGCCATTGGGAGCCATCGAGCCAAAGGGCATGGGTGTTCCGGCGCTCTTCTATAACATTGGGCTCTACGCCAACGGTGGCTATCAGGTTCATCCGTTGCTCTTCGTCGACTTGGTTATCACGGGCGCGCTGACGCTGGCCTGCATTCCTCTGTTCAAGAAGCGCAAGATGCAGATGAAGATCTGTGTGGCGAATATCGTGCTGAGTCTGGTGTGGTATGGCTATTATGCTTTCTGTGTTCTGCACCTTTTCAAGGATATGGGCACTTTCCATCCTCGCTTTGCCGGCTGCCTGCCCTTGGTGGCGCTGATTCTTTTCGTTTTGGCCTATCGTGGCATCAAGGCTGATGAGGAACTGGTTCGCTCGATGGACAGAATCCGATAACGACTACACATTATTATATATATAACATACAAGCCCCCTTGCAGCATCGTTGCTGCAAGGGGGCTTTGAAGTTTATACGATGATACAGTCCCAGTCCCTTCAGTGCCTTTCCGGCAGTCTTGTTGACAGCGTCGTTAGCCTTGTTGGCAGCCTTGTTGACCTTTTCAGCAGCTTTGTTCTGAGCTTTGGTCACAGCCTCGTTGGTTTTGGAAGCAGCTTTGTTGGCCTCTTCGTTGACCTTGTTCTCAGCTGCGGTCTTGGCATTGTTGGCAGCCTGCTCAGCAGCAGCCTTGGCTGTGGCGGGAGCGGCATCGATGGCGGCTTTGGCAGCGGCACCCTTCTGCAGGTAAGGCGAGGCGAGGTTCACGACATCTTGAGCGACAGCCTTCTTGGCTTCGTCGGCGGTAGTGGCTGCTGTCGTGGGCAGGTTCTCGATGCTGTTGATCAGGTCGGCGATGGTCGTGTTGTTGGTAGCAACGCTCTTCAGGGCCTGCTCATTGTCCTTGACGAATTTCTTGATGGCAGCACCGTAGGTCTTGGCTTCGTCGAGTTTTCCGGCATTGACCAGCGTCTTGTAGGTGGTTGCCAGGTCTGCCAGTGCTGTGGTTACCTGTTTGGGATCTTTCTTTCCGATAGCACTTGAGGCCTGAGCGGTCAGCGCGTTGAGTGTGGACTTGGTCTCAGGAGCAAGAGCGGTGGTGTCTACCTGTTCCGTACTGTCGGCTGTTGCCGTTGAGTCTGTAGCCTCGGCGGCAGACTTTGTCTTGCTTCCTCCGCAGCTGGCAAACAGCATTGCAGCTACGGCCATGACTAACATAATGTTCTTTTTCATGATTTCGATTGTTGAAAAGTGATTAATGTTTTATGTTTAAGACTTGTCATTCTTCATAGTCATCAAGTACTTTCTTCATTCTTGCACGTCCGATGGCAATGAGACGCTCGGATTTGTCATAGTCAGAACCGTTGAACCTGCGCATGGGGATGTCTAAAAGAATATCAGGAGGACAGAGTCTGAGCATGAGCTGTGCGTTTTGATGAATCATGATGCTGGCAGTACGGTTCAGCAACGTGAAGTAGTTGAAGTCGAGATTCAGTCCATTTGGTACGATACGATTGAGCAGTTTCAGGGCGTGCGAGGAAGCCATACGTTGACGCTCTGCGGTGCGCTTTAGCTCTAATTCTCCTTCATAGTCATGCCCGCAGACGTTGACGGCCACGAGCAAATCGCCTTTATGTCGCTCCACGCGGTTGAGAGGTAATGGATTGGTTGTGCCTCCGTCGATGAGCAACTTGTTGCCGAGGTGCATGGGTTCGAAATAGGCTGGCAGGGAGATGCTCGCGCGGATGGCCTCATAGAGGGAACCGTGGCGGAAGACCACCTCATGGCCGCTTTCCCAGTCTGTGGAGATGGCGGCATAAGGAATGGGCAGCTTGTCGATGTCAGTGTCGGGGACGATGGTTTTGAGCGTGTCGATGATGCGCTTGCCTTTGACGAGATGGTCCAAGCTTGGCGAGTAGTCGGTGAGCTCCCGAATCTTTCGCTTGTCGATCGTCTTCATCCATGAGCGGAAGGTATCGAGGTTGCCGGTCGCATACATGCCGGCGACGAGTGCGCCCATCGACGTGCCTGCGATGGAGCGGATATGGTAGCCACGGTCAAGGAGTTCCTCAATGGCACCGATATGCGCCAGTCCGCGTGCACCTCCACTGGAGAGCACAAGGGCCACATCCTTCTTCCGACCACGTATGCGGCGGATGACGGTATCCTTCACTTCCGTGAACAAATTCAGCAGGTTACTGCTTTCTGTACTCTCTGTCATATTTGCTTCTGTTTCTTCTTGGGTCTTTATGATACCGCTTAGTTGCGGACATACATCGGCGCCCCCTCGCTGCCGGTATGAGCATAGTAGGGCAGGAGATAGTAACTTCCCTCATGTGCTAACTTGTAAATGAGTTCCGTTTTATCAACGTAAGTGTATCCTTCATTGATAATCTTGTCAAAGTCCTGTATTCCTATGGGATATTTCATGGCTTAAATCTTTTTGTTGATGACTCAACACGTTCTCGTCCTTGCAAAGCTACAAAAAATATTTTATGTAGCAAACGTTTCGTGCCGCTTTTAGAATAATAAAAGGTGATTATGGAAACAAGTTATAGAATTATTGGTGTCCGCTAAAAATGAAAACCGCATAAAAATCCTTTCGCGATGC
>DAWDCC010000114.1:0-6862 GCA_052355365.1 Prevotella sp.
ATCGATCATTACAAGTAAATTAACATTCTTTAGTCATAACATCACCACACAGAATCTTTTTTGAATATTCGGCATACGAGTCAAAAATGCCAGATGCACAACGCTCATATGGGTCTGACGAATCAAAAACAGGCAATAAGTCTGCTTCTAATTCGTCGCTTGTATGATTATTCCAATTTACCTGGTATAACTGACGACCACGCCTTGCTGGCATGACACCTACAATTACTCCTCTGGAATTGTCATTTGCTTTTTGTACGGCATCTCCGATCTTGAATTTAGCCATATTATTTTGTTTTAATCGGTTGAACTTTTTTTGAGAATGTCACCGTGAACGCTCTGCACTTGCGCTCACTCTGCCGGATATTGGCGAGAGAGAATCGGTCGGGCTTTTCGTAGATGTCGAGGCCTCGGCTGAGAAGAATCTTCCAACCGTTGTCAAGGAGTATCCAGCGATCGTGATCGGCCTTGAAGTCCCAGGAGAAGTCGATGCCGACAGCCTGCAGTTCACTTTGCAAGCCCTCAAAATCGTCGATGATCTCCGGGATTTTGTCGTCATCGTTTTGTGTGCTCAGATGGATCTTCAGGTTCTCGGGGTCGAGGCTGACTTCTCTGACTGTCTGCACTAGTTCTATGAAGTTGTCTATCTGAAATGGAGCACGGACATATGGATCCACTACGGTGATTTCGTGGGCCGTACACAGATAGTCCCCAAAGAGGTTGCGATAGGTCACGCCCTTTTGGTTCATGCGTATGGTCTTCATGCACTCTCGCAATACGGGAATACGCGGACGTTTTGTGCGTTGTTCCTCGCTTGACTCTGTGGTTTCTTTAGAGGCGGGTTCTTCTGACTTGGGACTATCTATGGACTCCTCTGGTGTCTCTTTGGGCAAGCCATCATCTTCCTTCACCTCTTTATTGCCGAACAAAGCGGCTTCGAGGTCTATGCCGTTCTCCACTTCTTCAAGTGTCGTTACTTTCATCGCCTCGCCAGTCTTCAAATTGACATACTGGAACTTTGCCGGCTCTGCACAGAAGGTCTCATCAATGCGGTAAAGCTGATCCTTCACACGTTTGCGGCCCTCGGCAGCGAAATCTACGAGTTCATAAGCTTCTTCGTCGGTCATATTACCGTCGGGATAGAGGAGCTTCATCATGCCAGAGAACGTCTTACGGATAGCAAGATGGTCACGCTCGGACAGTGAGCCATCGAATTTGGCATATTTGTCGAGTTGGTTGGTCCAGTTGGTATTGCGCAGCGCATGGAGCACAGCGGCCAAATAGTCAGTGATGAGACCATAACCCTTCGAGAAACTGCTCTTCTTGAGCATTCTTATCTCCCATCCTGGATTGTACAAGTGGATGCGGTCGAGGAAGGCGCCCTTGATAAACGATGACGGGATGGACTCGAACAGATGACTGTTCTTGAGCATGAAGGTGACAGTATGCTTCGTATTACCTACAAATACCATGGAGGCCGTTGCCTCATGGGTGGCCTTGCCTCGATTGAAGCTCTTGTTGGCCAGGTAGTTCTGCATGGTATCAATCAGCACAGCATCGACGGCACGGCCTTTCTGTTGCTCAAACTCATCCCATGCTACCACGTCCCAATAGCCTACAAGGCCAAGAATCTCCTTATTGCCACTCATCTTCACAAACAGTCGCGCCGAGGTGACGTCACCACCACTGACAAGTACGCCATAGGGCGATAGCTCTTGGAACACATGGCTCTTACCCGTTCCTTTTGGACCAAGCTCCATGAAGTTGAAGTTGTTCTCCACATGCGGCAACAGTCGGGCGAGCGTTATAAACTTCTCGCGACGGTTCATCACCTCCGGGTTCAAGCCCACGGTATGCATGAGCAAGTCTATCCACTCGTCGGTAGTGAAGTTCTTGCGCTGTGAGGTAAAATCGTCCAGTTCAATACGTGAGATTTGAATGGGTTTCAACGTTTGAATCTCCCAGCGCACCTTCACGTCCTCACCAGTGAGATACCCCACCGTGACGATACACCATACGCCGTTGCCGGAAAGTAGTTTCGGATTCTTCACCACATACTCATTTCCGATAGGAACTCCTGTCAGTCCGAGGTTAGCAAAGGAAGCATTATACTCGTCCTTCTTCTCGTTGAGCACCACCGTCACCTTGTCTATGATGCGGTGTTTGCCATGTTCTCGGATGATACCTTTCACATGCTCGGCATCGGCGCGGTGGACGTAGTTGTTCTGTATGACAGTCTTGACCTTGACTAAGCCCTCTTCGATCTGTTCAGCGTCATCAGTGGCACAGTATTGTCCCAAGAGGTATTCCAAGACGTAAGTCGGTACAGGCAATCCACCCTTCACCTGAAAGGCAAGGTCTTTGCGGACAACACGTCCGAGGAAGCTATTCAATATCTTTTGTTGCAGAGTCATATTTTTATTTCTTAAAGCGACGCGAGACGTGTCGTCTCCTAAAAGTCTTGTTCAATGAATGTATTATTCTTCACTGTCTCCTTGATATAAGGATTCAGCATATCATCAGCATCGTAGATGCGGAGCTGCAGTATAGAGGAAGCATTGCTGACCTTCAAGTCAAGGGTCACCTCAAAGACGCGGTTGTTGAGGTTGTCCTTGTCAGGACTGTTCAGTGTCACCTTCTTTTCCTCTGTCACCTTCTTGTCGCCGTCATACACGCAGCATATCAACTCCCGCTCCATCTTTGTCATGGACACTGCTTCCGACTGGATAAGGTTAAACTTCAAACGACTTGAAACCATGTTGAGGTTATGGTTCATCAACGTCGCCTCTACCTTTTCGGTCTTGTTCACCTTCTTCAACTTGCTGTAGATGACCGGCACAATCATTTCCTCAAGCGTGGCACCGCCATGAGCGAACTGATAACCGCCCTGGGCAGCCATACGGTTAGTACCATCCGGCACCGCCACATATACTTGAGAGGAAGATTGAATTTCAGACACTTCTTGCAATGGATATTTGCTGATACCTTCAACTACGTTGGCATCATGTGTCAGATAATAGCGGGTCTTCTTCTCAACTGACTCGTCGGTAACATTATGCTTGTCCTTTTCCTCAAACTCAATGTCATTATAGAGGAAGCCATGATCGGCAGTGAGCAGCACGTCATAAACATTCCAAGTAGCATGAAGTCTGCTGATAAGCGTCGTCAATTCTGTAATGGCTTGCTTGCAGGCACGTATTACCTCAAATGGATTCTGTTTATGCCCAGCGTCATCGATGGCATCGTGGAAGATATACACGATGTGATGTTGCTTGAAGAATTCGCGATAAGAAGCAGCCGGCTTATTCATCAAGTCCTCATATTTGATGCACGCCCCGTTGTCTACGTAGTGACTTAGCACTTCCGTACGTTGGTCTATGCTGCTCACTGGCAGACCGTCAACGGTCATCTCAGCTCCTTGCAGTTCAAGTTTGTGATGTGGCAACATAGACGGTTTGCAATATTTTGTTTCTGTAGGCAACATGGCAAGCATCGGAGCCAGAGTGGCAATGTGTTTCTCTTTCGACAGCTCCTCCATCATTTCCGTTGCTACCTCATATCGCAAAGCATCGCTGATGATGACAGCCATGTGGATGCCCTTGTCCACTTGATCATGATAGAAGTCAGCCTGTCTCGGAATGGAGATGCTCTCAAAATGCTTGGGATTTTCGTTCACGCATGTCAGCCATTCCAAATTCAGCAGGTTGATGGTCTTGGCATAGTCCATATCAAGCTGTTGCTTGGTTCTGCCCAGAACATCGTCTATTGGTGTCGTATCCTTGATGACGCTGTGAAAACACTCAAGTGCATGGCGGTAGAACAAGTCAAAACGATACAACTCCGATGTATAGCGGCTGACATATTGGTCAGGTGTGTCTAACTTCAGCGTATCCACGTTCTTAGTCGTCTGGTAATACTGTGCTACCTGCTCAATAAAGCGGATGGCTATGCGGATGGTAGAGTCCATCGGCATCTTAACATAGAGCTTGCGCATCATTTCTACGACGGCGTCAGGGTCTGATGCTAGTTGCTTCTCGGCGACCTCTTTTAATATCGGCCAGCCAAGGGCTTCTGTCATATAGAAATACTGTGCGTCTATGCCATACCACTCGATGACATTCTCCTCCTTAATGCCGGAAGCCAATTCTTTCATAGCCTCTCCGAACTTCATACTGTATTGCCGGTTTTGCGTACCAACCTCATAAATTTTATTCAGCTGAACAATCACGGCATTAGTGGTCTTGTACTGCTTGTAGTTGTCAGCATTTGCGGCATCAAGCAGTTGTGTCATGCAGTTGTATTTCAGGCATTCTGCTATGCGTTCTACTTTCGTCTCTGAGTTAGCGTTATAGCTGAAGCCGAACAGCGAGGTCAGTTTGTTGTCAAGGGCGTTCTTGACATCAATGTTCTTCTCTAAACGGTTGAAGAAATCCATACGCTTCTTCTGCTCGCTCTCACTGCCAAGGATGATCAACTTGACAATGATAGTTGGCCAATCCAAGAGCCTTTTCTCTCCGAGATAGCCTGTTATCAGTCCACGGAACACCAAGTCCTGCGAGAATGTTTCGGAATGATAGTAGTCACCGATGATGTTCATCACCTTCGATGTTGTCAGCTCGGCAACGTGTCTCTTTACAAAAGGAGCAAACATGTCGGGCAATCCATACTGCTGCATGAATGAGGCATAGTCCTCTTCTTTGTACTCCATGTTCGCACGGAGCAAGTCCATCAAGGGGAAATGAAGTTGTTGCTGCTCACTATGCGGATATGAAATATCAGAGAAGAGCAACACCACGTTCTCGTCTTTCCAGGTATGCTCTATATTGTATTTCACATTAAACCACGCCCCGTCAAAGATTACATATCTGTAACCTTCCTTCCACTCGGCTGTGGAAAGCTCTGCCCGTATCATCTCCATCTTGTCAAAGATGAAGAGTACATGCAACTGCGGGTTGCGGTCAAAGTAACTGTATATTCTTTCTTGAACCATTATTATCTATAATATTTTCCAAATAGTTTGATCAAACTCATCATTAAACCCTACCTTACGTAGTTTTATTTTACTTCCTATCTTATAGAAAGTAATATCTTGATGACTTCTTATGAATAATTGACGGGTTACTTTCGTCTTTCTTCCATCATCAAACTTAACCATGAGCCGACTTATTTTTCTGTTGTTTCTTTTAGATGCTTTGACGGTTCCTACTAAGGTTTCGCCAATTGAGAAGTCGGAATCTTTGTCGCCGTGAGATAATGTGATATTTAGTTTATTTTTGGGTAAAACTCGCAGATTATATTGCTTGTTTCCAAAATTAATATTCATGAAAGCTAATATCCTACATTCATTATTTGAGCCAAATAACGATTGTACGTTATACTTCATCATATTTATTTTGTTAACCCTACATTTTACGCCAGCTATATCAACATTTATCCATCCAATTTCCGATGATAAGAATTTTCCACATACATGTATAGGATAATCATAATCCGCATTTAGCTTAATGACATGTTGATTTATAATTCCTATTAATCTGCTGCGGAACGATCCAATTTCATCGTAACTATGTGGAATGGAAATATTTCCATTATTGTCAACAATACCCCATTTACCTGAAATTTTAGTTTTCAGGAGCCCACCTTTTAATGGTATTGATTCTTGGACAACATCATTTCCATCCTTATCAATCGATCTAATGATAGATCCTTTTAAGATCGTAGCCTTACCTTCTTTTAAATTATCTATTCTGTCATATTCTATTTTTAGCAAATAATCTCCTTGTGGAATTCTAATAATTCCCCACTTATTATTGAGCTCAACTTTATATAAGCTATCTGACCAGTATTCTATTGAATCATACTGGCATGGAATTATTTCTCTCCCATCTAATCCCTTTAATCCCCATAGTCCAAGTTCAAGAATAGCAGAATTTGCATCTACTTGCCTTATTTCTTGGGAAATAATAGGACATCCCTCACCATTTATATATCCAGAAACTGTTCGTAGAACATCTTTAGGATGGGCTCTTTTAACTAATGCTCTGCCATCTGTAAGTTCTCCAATAGAACTAAAATGACAATGAAGTACAAGGGCGTTGTTAATATCAATTAGTCCCCATTGCCTTTTCTTTACTCTATATATTTTTTCTGACCAGTTACAGACTTCTTTATATTCAGGTTGTATTAGAATATTTCCATTATTATCAGCAACTCCCCAAAGTCTATCTTTTTCAAAGAATATACGTTTATTAGCTTGATCATATTTAACAGCGTCGCAATCGAGGGCGATGTTCCAGTCTATGATTTTTTGGGCATACTTGTTGACAATACCAAATTTTCCATCTTGGTAAACTTGGTAGTTTCCGTCATTAATTTCTATTGGCTTTTGTGTGAATACAGGAGCTATTAGAACAGTAGTTCCATATTTAAAGCCCCAAAGACCTTTGATGGTGAAGGCTGTTGCTGATAAACTATGAGCCTTCATTTCATCTATTGCCTTTTGATATTCATCGCTTTCAGTCCATGCCTCTTCAGTCTTATGAGCGAGTTCTTCGTTTGTTATAGAATGAGTCTTCTCAAATTCTTTATGAGCCTGCTCGTGACTTTTGAAGTAGAGTTCATTAGCATTGGTAAAGTAAGGTTTGCAATATACATCGTCTGTTGTTAATTCATCAAGCCCAACTATTCTGCCATTCTCACCCTGATCTTCAATAGTGTATGCCCAGTTACCATCTTCTTTAAGCCAGTTGCATTTTAATTTCAATACACTATTATTCTCTGTTTCTTTTTGTGCATCTTTGTCAAAGACAAACTAAAGAGGTCTTCGTGTTGGCCTGGAGGAACGGAAGGCCAATATGAAGAC
>DAWDCC010000115.1:0-6679 GCA_052355365.1 Prevotella sp.
AGATAATTAGCTTTAGATTAGACATTATCGCTACAAATTAATCAAAAATTCAGAAAGTAAAGGCTAACTGTCCTTTTAGAACAGCATTTGTGCTGAGAATTGACGGACACGGCGATTCTGCTCATATCAGACATGCCGATTGGATACATGGGGACGTGGGCAAAGACATAGAGCCATCAGCCAATGGTGAAGCCACATTGCATTTCCACATTGACCTCAACACTGGTTGGGGGAGAAATACAACTCTTTTATTTCAACATGTCGGAAGTGACCAGCGGATTAAGTCAAGGAACTTTGAAATACGACAGGAACCAAGAACTTTTCAAGCAAACGAAGAGTACACTCTTCCTTTTGTGACAGACCGTGATCCTTTAAATGTGATATTCGGACAAGACACTGACAACTTGAATAGAATCAGGAATCTGTCTATAAACGGGTTAGTGGATATGGGAGATATGAGCTATTTTGCCAATTTAGCAAAGAAATATGCCCTACAGTCATTGGATCTTTCAAATACCCACTTTAACCGAAGCGGTCGCCTCAATGACACAGAGAAGTCCGTCTCTGAAAGAATGTTCTTTGGAAGTACGTGTTCTAATATAGCAATCCCTTCCAATACGGTGTATATAAGAAAAGAAACATTTGCAGACTGTAACCAATTGACATGTTTTACAATACCTCAATCGGTAAGGTATATTGGAGACAGGGCTTTTGCAGGACTTCATACCAAGGAACTTCATGTTGAATGGATGGTGCCCCCTATTCTGAAAGAGGGATTCATTACAAAAGGATGTAGCCTCTATGTCCCTAAAGGGTGTGTCGATAAATACAAGTCCGAAAAATACTGGAAGGATTGTGATCAGATTCTTGAAGAACCATAATAACAAAATAATAGATCAGCGAGGGTGCATCAAAATTCAGATACACCCTCGTTTTTGTGCTATTTTACAATAGAGTAGATATGGGGATTAGCATATACACATCAAGCTCTTCCAACGGCATCTTGTCAATGTCGGTTGCATCATGGTTGTACCTGACTGACATTCAGACTTCTCAAAAAGTTTCTCGTTTCTACAATCTCAACTATTACAACGGCAACGATTTGCCATTCGCTTCGCTTGACGGTAAATATCCGCGACTGGATTTGAATCAGTTAAGACTGTTCATGCCCGCCACACCAGGAAAAGCGGCCCACCCCGAAGAGGGATGGGCCGCATTTCTTGTGTGTCTTTACGGTCAGTTCGACGACAGATGCTTGGTGAGGAACTTATGCGACTCAAGCATCTCCTTGGGGTCGAGGGCTTTGTCGAGTTCTTCCTTGGTCATGAGCTTGTGCTCGAGCACAAGGTCGTAGACCGAGCGGCCGGTCTCGTTAGCCTCCTTGGCAATCTTTGTGCTGCTCTTGTAGCCGATGTAGGGATTCAGGGCAGTGACGATGCCGATGGAGTTCTTCACCATCTCGTAGCAACGCTCTTTGTTGACAGTGATGCCGAGCACACACTCGTCGGTGAGCGTGGTGATGGCGTTGCTGAGCCACCAGAGGCTTTCAAAGAGGCACTCGGTGATGACAGGTTCCATGACATTAAGCTCAAGCTGACCGGCCTCAGCGGCAAAGGTCACGGTGGTGTCGTTGCCGATGACTTTGAAGCAGGTCTGGTTGGTCACCTCAGGGATGACAGGGTTGACCTTTCCGGGCATGATGCTGGAACCAGGAGCCTTCGGCGGAAGGTTGAGCTCATGCAAGCCGCAGCGTGGACCGGAAGCCAGCAGGCGCAGGTCATTGCAGATCTTGGAGATCTTCACGGCCAGACGCTTCAGCGCTCCCGAGTAACTGACATAAGCTCCCGTGTCGGGTGTAGCCTCCACGAGGTCGGGCGACGAGACGAAGCTCTCACCGGTGAGCTTGCTGAGGTTAGCGGCGCAGAGCTTGGCAAAACCGGGTACAGCATTCAGCCCCGTGCCAATGGCGGTGCCACCCATGTTGATCTCATGGAGCAGCTTCACGTTGCGCTCCAGGTTGAGGATCTCCTCCTCCAAATTGTCAGCATAGGCATTGAACTCCTGTCCGAAGGTCATAGGCACAGCATCCTGCAACTGCGTGCGTCCCATCTTGATGACATCGCGATATTCGTCGGCCTTGTAGCGGAATGCCGAGATGAGTCCGGTGAGCGAGCCGACCAGCGTCTTGTTCATGCGGATGATGGCCAGACGGATGGTCGTTGGATAGACGTCGTTGGTCGACTGTCCACAGTTGACGTGGTCGTTGGGATAGCAATATTGATACTCTCCTTTCTTGTGGCCCATGATCTCCAGTGCACGGTTGGCGATGACCTCATTAGCGTTCATGTTCACCGACGTACCGGCTCCGCCCTGCATCATGTCGATTGGGAAGTTTTCGTGGAGTTTGCCATCAATGATCTCGCGGCAAGCCTGCGAGATAGCGCCTGCGATCTCGTCGTTGATTGTGCCCAACGCGTGGTTGGTCTGCACGGCGGCGAGTTTTACATAGGCGATGGCGATGACATAGTCGGGAAAGTCACGCATCTTCTTGCGCGAGATATGATAGTTGTTGATGGCGCGCTGCGTCTGCACACCATAGTAAGCCTCAGCGGGCACCTTGAGCTCGCCTAAGAGATCAGACTCCACTCTGTAATTCTTTTCTTCTGCCATAGTAGTAATTGTGAATGGTTGATGAAATGATTATTGTTTACGCCTGCAAAGTTAGGTATTTTAGCATGAATCTATTTACAAAAAACATTCGCCTTTTTGCAAATAACGAAACGCACCAGAAATAGTAGATGCAACTAAAGACCCTCACACATTTTCAAGAAGTCTGAAGGCATAGAATGCCACACAGATTTCACAGATTCTCACAGATCCCTGCTGTCGCAATGTCTATGGGTGGAATTTAGAAGCACTTGATGCGATACATGAAGCCGAGCTCGATGCGCGAGGTGCTGTAGTCCTCAAGTCCGCATTTACGACTGAAGTCGTAGTGATGTCCGACATAGGCGAGGAAGAGGCGCAGGTCTTGATCCTTGACAGGATAGTACTCCAGACTGGCGAGATAGCCGATAGACTTGCGGTAGTCCTTGAGCTGCTCGATCTTGCTGACGCTCGCTGTCTCATAGGTGCCCTTGGCCATGAAGTTCCACCGTGGCACAAACTGCCAATTGACCTTCGAGATCAAAGAGTTGTAGTGCACGTCACTGAAGTAAGCATTCTCCCGTCCGTTGAGGAAAGCACCAAGGTCACTGGTGGCGATGCGCAGCCGGTCGAGTCCGTCCCATGCCCCCATGTAGTCGACATACCACTGCACGGTAGGCAAGTTGAGCTTTTGTCCGAAGATCCACATGCGAGAGTACTCGTGACGCGCCTGCGTCTGCAAGCCCCAGCTCCAGCGTGTCTGGAAGCGTCCGCCGAAGAAGCTACCGTTCCAGTTGACGATATAGGTCAGCGGGTTGTTACTCTTCTCAAGTTGGCGGATGCCGTCGCCGCGCCCCGTGACAGCCACAGCGCCGGCACCATACTCGTCAGAGAACTTCCCGTTGTTGGCATCCGACACCTCCACGGCAATTTCCTGTGAGGGCACGGGATGGTAAGCCACCACGACGCCCGCCATGAAGTTGTCCATATTGTCGACCATGTCGGAATACTGGTAGATATACATTGGATTCTCGTCGAACTCATGTCCGCCCCATATCTGACACATCTTACCGCCCATGACGGTGAGTTTGTCGTTGACATTATATCCCACCATCATGATGTCGGTAGCCTTGGCGAAGTTGTCCTCACCCTGCGCCGTGTTGGCCTTGTTCATGCGGTGGCGCAGGCGGTAAAAAAGCTGTGGCGTGATGTTGCCTTTGATCTCGAGTCTCAGTTGCTTGTTAGCCAACTTACTGTTCCACGTATGCCCGTCGTAAATAGCTTGTGCCGAGGCGGCATAGTTGAAGTAGACGTTGAAGGCATCGTTTTTTTTCTCGATGTTGGCGATGCGCTCGGCCAGACTGGCATAGTTGCCGTCGGAACCGCCCATGCCGACATTATCTCCCTGGGCGGCAGCACCCATCGCAAGGATAAGCGCGACCGCTAATGTCATCATTCTTTTCATGGTGGTAGACTGTTATTGGTTATTGGTTATTGATGAGATGAGGATTAAGATGAAATGATGTGTAGCTTTAGTACTTCTGGAAATACTCTTGTATCTTCTGCCAGTCGCGCGTCTTGGTGAGTGCGAGCATGAGCAGCACGCGTGCCTTCTGCGGGTTGAGCGTGAGCGCGGCGACGAAGTGGTATTTGCTATCGTCGACTTCACCATTGAGACAGGTGGGACCTGTGGGTACACGGCTGGAGCGTACGATGTTGATGCCCTTGGCGCGAGCCTGCAGTGCCACGTCGAAGACATCCTTGTAGAAGTTGCCATCACCGACACCGGCGAGCACGATGCCGTCGAAGTTGGCGTCCATAAAAGCTTTCATGGGCAGCGGTGAGCAATTGGCGTAGCCATAGACGATGCCTACCTTCGGCAGTGAGGTGAGGTTGTCGACATTGAACTCGCTCTTATTAGTGTGGAGGTTGGTGATGTCGCGGCAGTAGATGGCCTGACCATTGTAGACATAGCCCACCTTACCGAAGTTGGCAGCCTGAAAGGTAGCCACGTCGGTGGTGTGCATCTTCGTGACATCCTTGGCGTCGAGCAGCAGATTGTTCATGCACACCATCACGCCACGGCCTACCGACTGTGGACTGGCGGCAGCGACGACACCGGCATAGAGATTACCGGGACCGTCGGCACTGATCGCTGTAGACGGACGCATGGAGCCCACGAGAATAACGGGCTTGTCACTGTGTACGGTAAGGTTGAGGAAGTAGGCGGTCTCCTCCATCGTGTCAGTACCGTGGGTGACGACGACACCGTCGTAGCCTTCGTTGTTGAGCAACTCATTGATGCGCTTGGCGAGTTTGAGCCACACATTGTCGTTCATGTCCTGCGACCCGATGTTGACGAGTTGTTCGCCGCTGACATCCGCCACGTCAAGCATCTGCGGCACGGCTTGTATCAGCGTCTGCACACCCACTTGTCCGGCGCTGTAGGCCGAGTTGGTGGCGGAAGTACTCACGCCGGCAATGGTTCCACCGGTGGCAATAATTCTGATCTTAGGCTTGGCATTGGCTGCGAGACACACCACAAAGGTGAAGAGCAGCAGAAGCAGAGAAAGGCGTTTTGTTTTCATAGACGTAATGTAATGTATAATGAGTAATGTATAAATATCAGACCAAGAGTAGGGTGATGAGATAGCCCACGCCGATGGAGACAAAGGTGGTGACAAAGCCGGGAAGTTGGAAGGAGTGGTTGATGACGTACTTGCCCACATGAGTGGTGCCCGTGCGGTCAAACTCCAGTGCGGCTACCTCCGTGGGATAGTTTGGTAGGAAGAAGTAGCCGTTGACAGCCGGGAACATCGCCACGAGGAGCAAAGGCGAGATGCCCAACGCTATGCCGACAGGATAGAGCGTGGTGACAGTAGCGGCTTGAGAGAAAAGCATGATGCTCATCAGGAACAGAGCTACGGCAAAGAGCATCGGTGCCGTGGCAACCATACCGGAGAGCGCATGGTTGATGGCCTCAGCATTACCCGTATAGAACGTGGAACCCATCCACGCCACGCCGAAGATAGCGATGACAGCGTTCATGCCCGCCATGAAAATGTTTCCCTTGGGCAGTTCCTTCACACTGGTCTTACCGACAAGCAGGATGAGGATGGCATCGCTCATCATCACCATCTCGATGGTCTCGCTCATCGTCACACCTTCAGGGCGCAACGAGGGCACGAAGCCAAAGAGTACCACGAGGGCTACACCTAAGAAGAAAGCCCACACAGCACGCAGCGCACGTGGGTTATGCTCGGTCTCAGCCTCCTTGAGATTGTTGGCATCGGCCTCGGGATCAATGAGTCCCGCACGCACGCGCCGCTGATATTCGGGGTCATCGACAAGTTCCCTGCCGACATGGTTCTCGATAAACGCCGCTATCAGAATGGCAATAACAGTGGCCGGCAGGCAGACGATAAGGATGGTTCCCAATTCTATTCCTTGTCCGCCGAGCAGATCAGAAGAGATCATGGCAGCCATGGCAGCCGACACAGGACTGCTGGTGATGCCCAGCGAAGCGGCGATGACCGAGAGGCTCATCGGTCGCTCCGGGCGTGTCTTGTTGGCTTGGGCTATCTCGCTGATGATCGGCAGCAGGCTGTAGCTGGTGTGTGCCGTACCGGCAAAGACGCAAAAGGCAAAGCAGCAAAGCGGACCATAGTAGGTGATATGGTCGGGGTGGCGGCGAAGAAACAGCGCGGCGCGCCCCACGAGATATTCCAGTCCTCCCGTAGCCTGCAGAGCGGCCGAGGCAGTGATGACGGCAAGGATGATCAGCATCACGTCAATGGGAGCCTTTCCGGGAGCCAGGCCAAAGCCATAGACAAGGATGAAGGTGCCGAGCATGCCATAGATGCCTAAGCCTACGCCGCCCACACGTGCACCAATAAAGATGAACACCAGGACGATCAGCAGTTCTATCAGGATGAGAGTTGTTGCCATATCAGTTTTGCGTTTAGGTTCAATACTGCTGCAAATTTAGATAAAATTTCCGAATTATAAGCCAGTTGAGATAAAAAACCTAATA
>DAWDCC010000116.1:0-6251 GCA_052355365.1 Prevotella sp.
GCTAGACATCAACCCGTTTTTGGCAAAGATTGTTTACTACAAACTTGACACCCTAATTGGATGAACTAAACAAAAAAGACGATGTGCGCCTTCGAGGCATTACGAATGCACAGATGGGCTACATTATGTATTACCAAGGTGATTTCGACAAAGCTTACACTTTCTTCCGTCAATCTTTTATCTGCGACTCTCTAAGCAAAGACACGTCCGGAATGGCTTTCGACTTACGCGACATGGGTCATAGCATTATAGATAATCATAAGGAGAAATCCGTCAGACTGTTCAAAAGGGCCCTCTCCCTTTCTATGCAATGCCATGATTCCACCATGATTTCACGGCTCAACCTCAATTTGGTGCTGTTCTATACGTTCGACGAAAGTCTAAACATAGACTCTGCAAGAAAATACTATCATTTTTATCCTCACTATCTCAATCAAGAAGATATGAGCGGATACCATACGATAGCTGCTGAATATTATCGTCGAATAGGCAGGAGGGACTCTATGCTCTATTTCCAGAACTTAGTCTTAAAAGGGGGGAATCTCTATGACCAGCAACAAATTTATAAAGTTAGGTTACTCGAAAGATTAAGCAAACTGAAAGATTCTGGGGCTTCTTTTCTTTTAAAGAAATATGTAGAATGCGGTGATACGATCTCCGAAAGAACAGACTTGGAAACCGTATCCCGTATTCAATCTTACTATGACTATGGCCTGAGAGAGAAAGAGAATAGTCAGTTGCGCGCACAAAACAAGCAAAAGGAATATGAATTGATATTCCTTATCATGACATTGATAGTTATTGCTATCTTTAGCTATTCCATCTATATACGACAGAAGTATAAGACCATCCAGCTAAAGCAACAGATGGAGAAATTAAAAGAAATCATTGCTGGAAGCAAAAAGCATCTTACAAGTCTTCCGGCAATGATAGAAAGATTCCATGAATCAAAAATATGCAGTAGCATCAACGACAACCTTGCACAAGGCAAGCCTGCATCTGAAGATAACTGGTACGAAATTGACAAATGGATGGATGAGAACCTGCCTTCATTCAAAACAAAACTGACAAGCCTGTCAAGGATCAGCACCATAGAATACAAAATATGTACATTGATAAAGTTAGGCTATACACCTGCTGAAATCGCCAATTTAGTTTGTAGAGCCGAATCGTCTATCACGATGTCGAGAAAGAGACTGTATATGAAAATCTTCAAAAAGAAGGGAAAAGCCGAAGATCTCGACAAGTTTATCAATGAAATATAAGTTCACAAGCCTTTATGCATATACCTGTTTATCAGTATAATACAAATTGTGAAGTAAATGTGAAGTGGTTTTTCTGCTCGATATTCTTTTTTCTTCATAACTTTGCAGAAATGGAAAGGATCATATCTCTTGAACGAATAGTAAAATAAAAGATTTACAATGAAAAAAGCATCTATTATTCTCTTTGCATTACTCCCATTAATGGCTGCCGCTCAGAACACAGACTTAACGAGCCACAAGTTCAAAGACAACTACACGTTAGCAATCAGTGGACAGGCTACCACCAAATACAAGGGATGGGAAAACGCCAGCCTCTCCGTCGATGCCGGCTACCATGTACTGCCACGTCTGACGCTCTTCGCACGCTGTGAAAGCAACCTGCACCTCTTCGACAAAAACGACACACGCACGTTTGACCGCAGCCTGAACTTAGGTGGTGGACTTTCCTTCAGCCTTACCAATCCAATCAAGTCGCCCGAGGCCCTTGACTTACAGCTGTCGGTAACGAACAGTGTCGGCGATGCAGACTGGAAGAACACCTCCTATGGTGCATCTGTCCTCTTTTACCATAACTACTCCGGTCATCGTGTGGCTCCTTATATAGGTTTAGGATACCGCTATTCTGCTTCCCATACAACCGGAATCAAAGACTTCAGCGGACTGACCGGTACCATAGGCATCAGATTCTAATAGCATAAAAATTATAGGAGCCTTCTGCGCATATGCGTAGGAGGCTTTTTCTATGCAGAAATGCAAAATTTATAATAGGTAGCAAAAAAGCTATGCTAATGTTTGGCACTTTATAACTTTTTAGCTACCTTTGCAGTATCAATACGACAAAGAGTTCATTGAAATCATGAAAAGAAGCGAATTAGAGAAGAGACTGAGAGACGCGGGATGCGTCCTGTCTCGAAACGGTTCAAGGCATGACAGATGGGTTAATCCCAAAACTGGCAAGTTTGAATGGGTGCCGCGACACAGCAAAGAGATTGCTACGGGAACGGCAAACAAGATACTTAGAAAGCTGAATGCCTAAAGAAAACTGTCAGGGGCTTGTTCCCCTGACAGATTTCACTTCTTTTCTGATGGATATGAACTCTTTTTCAAGAACACATAAAACAGAAAGATATGAAAAGAGCAATCGTAACAGTGGAAAAAGGTGCTGATGGCAACTACTGGTGCAGCACTGAGATTGGCGATGGCGGCTTCAACGGCAGCGGAGCTACCGTAGAGGAAGCAAAGAATGATTTAAAGACTTGTCTGGAAGAGGCAAGAGAGGCAGGCGACATCAAAGGGGAATGGACGCTTGAGTATAAGTATGACTTGCAGTCTTTCTTCAACTACTTCGACTACTTCAACGTAAACGAGGTGGCGCGCCGTGCCGGCATCAATCCATCATTGCTCCGCCAGTACAGCAGTGGATGCAAGAAAGCCGGTGAGAAGACCTATGAAAAACTCTCGAAATGCTTTAGTACCATCAAGAAAGATTTAATAGCCGCTTCTTTCTGATTCGGCTATCTCATGAAGTAAATGAACTCTTGAAGCCTCCTGCGCGTGATGCGTAGGAGGCTTTTCTGTGCAGAAATGCAAAATAGGCGTATCATGTTCCCTAAGGGGGACTTGATACGCCTTACATACTATTTATTTAGCAGTTTCCGCTGCAGAACAGGCCCTAAACTGCTTGAGGGTAATTAGAGCCAGGTCACTACTTGACGACTCTGCTATATCCTTCCTTGCGTGGCTTGCCGGGACGCGGAGCTGCAGCGGGATAACCGAGAGCCAGCGAGCCGATGCCTACCAGTCCGTCGGGCAGCCCCCACTCCTTCATCAAGGCCTTTACGTCATCACGCTCTGACATCTTGTCCACACGATTGATCCAGCACGAGCCCAAGCCAATGGAATGGGCAGCGAGCATCATCGTGCCCAGCACAAGACTGCCATCCTTGACATTGTTCTCATTGTCCTTGGAAGCAAAGACATAGACCTGCGTGGGCGCGCCATAGAAGGGATCACTCGTCGTGCCCATGATCTCGGCATTTGCCTTTGACAGTGTGGCACGCTGCTCGGGATTCTGCACAGCCACGATCCAAGGATCCTGACTGCCATGACCTGTCTGTGCCCAGGTGCCAGCCTCCAACACCTTGTTCAACTCCTCATCCTTAACTTGCTCAGCCTTGAACCGGCGGATGCTTCTTCTCTCCTTAATGGCTTGCAATACTTCGTTCATATCTATCTATGTGTTTACATTGGACATCCATACTCATGATCATCGCTGGCATACTGACCCAGCACACGGCCCAGACGCACGAGTCCTTGCTTGAGTGTCTCGCGCGGACAAGCTAAGTTGAGCCGCAGATAGCCCTCACCGGCTTTCTTGCCGTAGAGCGTGCCACTGCTGACAAAGACGCGCCCATCGTGCAACAGCTGTTGGGTAGCCTCATCGGACGAGAGCTCGTAGCACATGATGTCGAGCCAGGCCAGATAAGTGCCTTCCATGCGGATAACTTGTACCTGCGGCAGTTCTTCCAGCACGAAGCGCTTGAGATACTGATAGTTGTCCCACACATACTGGTTCATCTCGTCGATCCAGTCACCGCACTCATTATACGCAGCCTGCAAGGCAATGACACCAAAGGGATTGACGTCGCACACCTCATATATATTAATGACGCGGTCGATGCGGCGGCGCCACTCGTCATTCTTGCAGATGATATTGGCAATCTGCAAGCCCGCGATGTTGAAGTTCTTCGACGGTGAGTTGAGCGTCACGCTGTTGTCCTCATCAACAAGGGCGAAAGGCGTGAAGTGATAGCCCGGCATGATGATCTCGCAATGGATCTCGTCGCTGATGACCTTGACGTGATGCTTGCGGCAGATGTCTGCCATGCGTTGCAACTCCTCTTTGGTCCATACGCGGCCGCAAGGGTTATGAGGATTGCAGAGCAGGAACACCGTCGTCTTCTCGTCAGCGCACTTACGCTCGAAGTCGTCGAAGTCGATGCGATAGGTGTCGCCTTCCCGCACGAGCTCATTCTCAAGCACCTCGCAGCCTTGGTTGCGGATGGAAGAGAAGAAGCAGTTGTAGGCAGGTGTCTGCAACAGCACCTTCTCGCCGGGCAACGTAAACGCCTTGATGGCGCAGCTCACGGCCGGCACCACACCGGAAGTGTAAATGATCCAGTCTTTCTCGATGTGCCAGTTGTGGCGACGGTCGAACCAGTTGATAACAGCCACGTAATAGCTTTCCGGCACGAGCGTATAGCCAAACACGGGATGCTCCATGCGTTTGCGCAATGCCTCTTGTATCGGCGGCGCCACGGCAAAGTCCATGTCAGCCACCCACAGTGGGATGACATCGTCCTGCTTCACCAAGTCCCACTTATAGCTGTTGGTACCACGGCGCGGCACCACCTTGTCGAAATCGTATTTCATACGGCTTTACTTGTCTTCTCTTTTTCTAATTTCACATTCGTGACCTTTCGCAAACTCATTGTAGGTCACGCTGCCGATCTCGTCAGCGACGATACGTCCTGAGATAGGATTCTTCACATTGGTGATCGCGCCCTTGATGTCGGCGTCGATATTGGAGCAGTCCTCAAAGGCACGGTCGCATGCCTTGTCGAAGGTGCAGTCCACCAAGGTGACATGATCCATATAGCACAGCGGTTGCTCGCCACTGATATGGCAACGCACCAACTTGATGTTCTTGCTGTGCCAAGCCAGATACTCGCCGTCGAGCTCCGAGTCGTAGACGGTGACATTGTTGCACTCCCAGAAGCTGTCCTTCGTGGTGATCTTGACGTTGTGCACCTCCACATTCTCGCAATACTGGAAGACATACTTAGCGTCGGAGGTCAGCCCGTCGACATATACATTCTTGCAGAACATGAAAGGATAGGTGCCTTGATGCAGGGTGACGTTCTTGACTTTCAGTCCGTCCACGCGCCAGAATGTCTCGTCGGCATCATTGATGGTGACGTTCTCCAGTTCCAGGTTATGCATCTCGCGGAAGAACTTCGGGCCGTCGATGACACAGTCCTTCATCTTCATGTCGTTGCTGTACCAAATGGCCGAGCGGCTCTCGGGGGCGAAATAGCAGCTCGTGATGAGGCTGCGGTCTACGTGCCACCAAGGGTACTTGCCATAGAACTTGCTGTCGTGACACTCCAGATCGTGACAGCACTTGATGCCCGACTCACCGTCGGTGATGGTTATATTCTCCAGTACAGTGTCGTGGGCACCGAACAACGGACGCTCACCACCGAAACTCAAATCGTGTATTCTATCCATAAAATTCTAAATCTCAGGATTTGTTTGTGTATATGTGTTATCGCTTACAAAGTTACAAAGATTATGCCAAATAGAAAAAAGGTACACTAAAGAACCGTAGATGAAAAGCCAAATAAGGTTAGGAAAAAAGGAATAAGGGGCAGAAACACGGCACTAAATCTTGACTTTCAATAGAAATTTCTATCCACGAATCTACACAAATCTGCACGAATCACAATCGACACGCATTCGTGGTGATTCGTGGAGATTCGTGGAAGAACAATACCTCTCGGCACGAATAGCTACCGACCACTTTCGTGCAAATCCATGCAAAATCTTGAAAAAACAAAGGCTTAAAGTGTGCTTTCCTTGAAAAAATCGTTTTTATCCGATGGTCAAACGAACGTCAGCCAAAAGTCAAACGAACGTTTGACTACATGTCTAACGTCCGTTTGACCAAAAATACAA
Source organism: Prevotella sp. (assembly GCA_052355365.1). Taxonomy (GTDB): domain Bacteria; phylum Bacteroidota; class Bacteroidia; order Bacteroidales; family Bacteroidaceae; genus Prevotella. The sequence goes on from DAWDCC010000116.1 coordinate 6,003, forward strand.
CGAACGTTTGACCATCAACAAACAAGCCGTTTTACAAGAAAATCCCACTCGCAGAACAGTATTGAACTGTAGGCGAAAAGGAAAACAAGATTAGGGGGAAGGAGCAAGAAACTGAAAGAGCATGGCACAGAAGGCAGTTTCGTACGCAATTACCGAAAAAACGGACGATTTTTCAGTGTCATGTTAACAAATAAATAGGGTGTCCAGTTAGATGTTCCGAGAAACAGAGGCTGATATCACCCGTTGAGT
>DAWDCC010000117.1:0-6233 GCA_052355365.1 Prevotella sp.
GGTCTGTTCGGGACTTGCACCCGTTAGCCGGTACACATGCTGGTCAAACAAAAGCGCTTCCCCTCCATTGTGAGAGGAAGCGTTTATCATTCTTATATTTCCCTATATGATGGGGTAACATCAACGCGTATACCATACGCCTTTCTTCTCCACCATCGGCACACATACTTCTTCGTGCGTGCTGTCTCCGTATTCAAATATCAAATACACATTTGCCACATGCTTGAGCGTATCTGCCTTGGCATCGAGAATCTTTACCTTCTTGATGCCACGATGCTCTTGTTCCTGCTGCGCCACAAACATCCGGGCATTGTCTACCAATTGTCTGCGATAGCTGTCCGGAATCTTATAGGGCATGTATGTGCCAGCCACAAAATCCTCATACTTCCCAGCCAACAGCTGGTCGTAATAGCCTTTAGCAGCATGTGCGGCTATCTCGGAGGGCGTCGGGGCTTTCTTGCATGCCATAGGCAAGAACAAGATAGCGGCCAACGCCACATATCGCCATATTCTCTGCATCTTACTTCTGACGGATAAACACATTGATCGGACAACCATGCATCGACCAGTTCTCACGGATCTTATTCTCTAGGAAACGACGATAGGGCTCCTTGATATATTGCGGGAGGTTGGCATAGAACACGAAAGAGGGTATCTGCGTGTTGGGCAACTGCGAGCAATACTTGATCTTGATATACTTTCCTTTTGTAGAAGGTGGCGGTGTCTGCTCGATGATCGGCAGCATCACCTCATTAAGTTTCGTCGTACCGATACGTGTCTCACGGTTGAGATAGACCTGCTTAGCGGTTTCCAACACCTTGAAAATACGCTGTTTAGTCAGTGCGGAAGCAAAGATGATGGGGAAATCAACGAAGGGAGCCATACGGTTGTGAATGGCATTCTTGAAGGTATCGATGGCCTTCTGACTCTTGTCCTCCACCAAGTCCCACTTGTTGACCACTACAACCAGACTCTTGTTGTTCTTTTGTATCAACTGGAAGATGTTCATATCCTGTGCCTCAATGCCTCGTGTGGCATCAATCATCAGGATGCAGACATCACTGTTCTCGATAGCACGGATGCTGCGCATGACGCTATAGAACTCCAAGTCTTCGCTTACCTTATTCTTACGGCGTATGCCGGCGGTGTCGACGAGATAGAAGTCGAAGCCAAATTTGGTATAGCGTGTATAGATGCTGTCACGCGTGGTACCGGCGATATCTGTGACGATATTGCGCTCCTCACCGATAAAGGCATTGATCAAGCTCGACTTACCGGCATTAGGGCGACCGACGACAGCGAAGCGCGGGATATTCTCCTCGGGTGCTTCATCGACATTGTTTGGCAGTTTGGTCAGTATCAAGTCGAGCAGATCACCCGTACCGCCACCCGTGGCCGCACTGACGCAGACGGGATCTCCCAGTCCGAGTCGATAGAACTCAGCGGCCTCGTAAGCGTTGCCGCTATTGTCAACCTTATTTGCCACAAGGATGACCGGCAGCTTGGCACGGCGCAGGATCAAGGCTACATCCTCATCCCAGTCTGTTACGCCTGTCTCCACATCCACCAGGAAGAGTACCAGGTCAGCCTCCTCTGTGGCGACCTTCACCTGCTGGCGGATGGCATCCTCAAAGATATCATCTGATTTCACAACCCAGCCGCCCGTATCTACGACGGAAAACTCTTTGCCGTTCCAACTGCACTTGCCGTACTGACGGTCACGCGTGGTACCGGCCACATCACTTACAATAGCCCTGCGGCTTTGGGTCATACGATTAAAAAGTGTGGACTTTCCCACATTAGGGCGTCCTACGATAGCTACTAAATTTGCCATTTCGTTGTTTGATTTCTGAAGTTTAACATTCTTCGGCCCTCCCGAAGGAGAGTGCACCCAGCCATACAGTCAGGGGAATTTTTGCAGTGTTGAATGATAAAAATTGAATGTTGACTTAACTCAACTTTCTACATTCAACATTCTTATTGCGGGTTGTACCCGAAGTGGTCAAGTTCTCGTTGAGAGTTGCGCCAGTCCTTGTCGACTTTGACGAAGGTCTCCAAGTAGATCGCCTTTCCAAAGAACTTCTCGAGGCTCTTGCGAGCTTCCGACGACACCTTCTTCAAGGCAGCGCCCTGATGTCCGATGATGATACCTTTCTGCGAGTCACGCTCCACATAGATGACCGCATTGATATGGATGTGATGCTCGTCTTCCTTGAAGCGCTCCACGACGACCTCCACGGAATAAGGAATCTCCTTGTCATAATAGCGCAGGATCTTCTCGCGGATGATCTCTGAAACAAAGAACTTTGCCGGCTTGTCGGTCAGCTGGTCCTTGTCGAAATAAGCAGGGCTCTCGGGCAACAGCTCTTCGATACGTTTCATGAGCATGTCTATGCCAAACTTGTTCTGAGCCGAGATCGGCAGAATTTCAGCATTGGGCAACAGACCATGCCATTTCTCCACAATGTCTCCGAGATGCTGTTGGTCGGTCTCGTCAATCTTGTTGATCAGCAACAGCACAGGGATCTTCATCTCCCTGACTTTTTCCAGGAAGTCGAGATTCTTTTCCGGTCTCTCCACCACATCTGTGACATAGAGCAGGATGTCGGCATCTGCCAAGGCAGACTCAGAGAATGCCAGCATCATCTCCTGCATCTTATAATTAGGTTTCAACACACCGGGAGTGTCAGAGAAGACAATCTGCATGTTGGGCTTATTGACGATGCCCATGATGCGATGACGGGTCGTCTGCGCTTTAAACGTGGCGATACTGATCTTCTCACCGACAAGTTGGTTCATCAGTGTGGACTTACCAACATTGGGGTTTCCTACGATATTTACAAAACCGGCCTTATGCATAAGTACTTTTAATTAAACATACAATATCAACAAACAAAAAAACGCATTCTTACTATAACAAGAAGGATGCGTTTTTCTGTTGTTATGAATGAAGGATCTCACGATTTACTTTTTGTCCGCTGTTGCAGCAGCACCATCGTAAGCCCATTTCAGATACATAGCTCCATGAACAAATCCGGCTCCGAAAGCTGTAAGGATGACGTTATCGCCCTTCTTCAGTTTAGCCTCGTTGTCCCACATAGCCAAAGGAATGGTAGCGGAACTGGTATTGCCGTAGTGGTCGATGTTGATCATCACCTTTTCAATCGGCAGATCAGCGCGCTTGGCCACTGCGTCGATGATACGCAGATTTGCCTCGTGCGGGATCACCCAGTCCACGTCATCAGCCGTCAGGCCATTGTGCTTCATGATGTAGTCCACATCATCGCTCATATCCGTCACGGCATAGCGGAACACGTTACGTCCCTCCTGATAGATATAATGCAGACGATGGTCCACTGTGAAATGCGAGGGAGGGCATACGCTGCCGCCGGCCTTCATGTGAAGGAAGGGCAGGCCTGCACCGTCGGTACGCAAGAACGATTCTTGGAAGCCGACGCCCTCTTCCTCAGTTGCCTCCACGAGCACTGCGCCGGCACCGTCACCAAAGAGCACACAGGTCTGTCGGTCGGTATAGTCGACGATCGACGACATCTTCTCGGCAGATACCACAATGATCTTTTTGTAACGGCCGCTCTGAATCATCGAGCAAGCCTGCTCAAGGGCATAGATAAAGCCACAGCAGGCACAGGACATATCAAAGGCGAAAGCGTTTTTCAGTCCCAGCTTACCCAAGATGATGCTTGCCGTAGAGGGGAAAGGATAGTCAGGAGTCGTTGTCGAGACGATGAGTGCATCAATGGTATCCGGATCTACGCCTGTTTTACGGAGCAGCTGCTTGGCAGCCTTGCGCCCCATATAGCTTGATCCAAGGCCTTCCTCAGTGAGGATACGGCGCTCTTTGATGCCGACACGCGTAGTAATCCACTCATCGCTGGTATCTACCATGCGCGACAGTTCCTCGTTGGTGAGGACATAGTCAGGCACGTAGCCGCCAACACCTGTGATTATCGCGTTAATCTTTCCCATTACTCAGCTGCTTCCTTAACGATAGCGACCTTGCCACGATAGTAACCGCATGTCGGGCAAACGGTGTGATAGACATAGTAAGCGCCGCAGTTAGGGCATACTGCCAACGTGGGGGCTACTGCCTTATCGTGAGTTCTACGCTTGAGTGTACGAGTCTTAGACTGTCTTCTTTTAGGATGTGCCATAATTGTTTAATCTTTAATTTTTATCTTTTATCTTTTTCAATGCTGCCCATCGGGAATCCATAGGCTCCGTATCCTCATCACCGCTTCGGGCGGCCGAATGTTCTTTCAGAATCTTCATCATGGCAGGGTCGCATTTTCCAGGTGCATGCACATGCCTGAGCGGAATACTGAGCTCGATAAATTCATAGATGAACCACGACACGTCGAGAATAGCGTTGTCTTCTCTGACCGTGACGAGGTCGTCATCCTCCGAATAGTCTTCTCCAAACTTTGCCACCAGATGGTCATCGCTCTCAATGGGCTGTTCCATATCTTCCAAGCAGAGATCGCAAGGAACAATGACAAAGCCGTCTGTGTGAAAATCCAAATAGAACACGTCCCCCGTACGACGTATTGTCAACGAGGAATGCACACGACCATGCTTTACTGTCGGGGCCTGAATAGCCTCAAAGTAAGGGTCGCTCAAATCGAAGTCAAAGACATTGTCACCTTCCGACAAGCCTTTCAGGTCTATCTTAAACTGCTCTAAATTAGACATATCACAAACAGACATATCACATTTGGTGTGCAAAGTTACTACTTTTTTTTGATAGTGTCAAATTAATCTGCAAAAACTTTCTTAAAAGAGGATTGATAACAACGGCTATGCATGGCACTTACGCAACTCTATCCGGAAAGTCGTTCCCTTTCCTACCTCCGACTCCTTGACATAGATGCGCCCATGATGATATTCCTCCACGATGCGCTTGGCAAGGCTGAGTCCCAATCCCCACCCTCGTTTCTTTGTGGTGAAGCCAGGACGGAACACATTATTTATATTACGTTTGCGAATACCTTTACCCGTGTCACTCACATCTAAGTATACCCACGTGTCGGACTCCTCTACCTTCAGTGTGATAATTCCTTGCTCGCCGCCCATGGCATCCACAGCATTCTTGCATAGATTTTCTATCACCCACTCAAAGAGAGAACCGTTGAGATCCACAATCACCTGATGCTCTGGGAAATCGGTAAGTATCATCACTTTCTTACTGGTACGGCGGTCCATATAGTCGACAACATGTCCCAACAACTCCAAGAGATTGGTAGGGATCGGTGCCGGAACAGAACCGATCTTAGAGAAGCGGTCTGCGATGAGTTGCAGGCGCTTTACGTCTTTGTCCATCTCCGGAATCAACGTATCGTCGGGATACATTTCCTTCAGAATCTCTATCCAAGCTATCAAACTGGAGATTGGCGTTCCTAACTGATGGGCAGTCTCCTTCGACAGTCCCACCCACACCTTATTCTGTTCAGCACGCTTAGAAGTAAGCAACGCAAAGATGGCCACCACCACAAAGAGAAGAACCACTCCCAACTGTACATAGGGATACCAGGAAAGACGCTTCAGCATCAACGACTCATCATAGCACACATCGATATAATCGCGATGTCGCTCGTCGAGGAAGATACGTATATTGCGGTTCATTGCCAAAAGCTCAAGTCCCTTCTCTGTGACCTTCCTTAAACTGTCAGCACGGGAAGAGGCATTGATAGAAAGATTGCGGAAGTCCGTCACCTGCCCCTTACGATCGAGCACGATGACGGGTATCGTATTATTGTCGTTAATCACTTTCAGCACAAGATTCAGATCTGTATTCTCGTCAGCCTGGTTGAGCGAGCGCATGGCCTCAGCCCACACTTCCATGCGGCTTCGTTCCTGCGCCTCCAAGTCACGCGTCATGCTATGGGACACGACAAGGGAGGCCACGGCAATTGCAATTGCCATCACCACAAGAATGATCTTTACCTGTCTGATTCTATCCGTCCATTGCATAGCAATAAGGATAACGAAATGAAATAGAAATTATTATAAGAAGCCCCTCCCTCGAGCCCTTCCCTAACCCTCCCCAAGGGGAGAGGACCGCAATACCCCACAGAGCATAAATTAAGAGAGGATGGTATGGTATAGCATTTCTCTCCCCTCGGGGAGAGCTAGAGAGGGGCCGGGGGGAGGCAAATAATTACCATAATCGAGTAGGAGGTAAACACTAATCATAGGTGCTTATCTCCTACTTTCGT
>DAWDCC010000118.1:0-6199 GCA_052355365.1 Prevotella sp.
TATTAAGTTTTTTATCTCGACTGGCTTATAACTCGAGAATTTTATCTAAATTTGCAAGGTGGAATGACAATAGACAAATGGCTATGAACACCCGACACTCACTTTTCTCGCTCCGCAACCTGGCTCTCTTCGCCGTGATGTGGTTCACGGCGATGGTACTGAGTTGTGCCTATTTCGACATCATTGGCGGACAGTCTCCCTTCGATGGCAACTATCACTTGGAAAACTTCGTGTTAGACGGCCTGTCCATGATGGTGTTCATCGGCGTGTCGCTGACGCTCAACCATATACTCATCCGCATCTTCCATCCTTTGGAGCACTATCTTGGCAAGCTGCTTGTCTACTCCTTGCTTCTTTTAGCCGCCAACACGATCATGGCCCTGGTCTACACCTCCATCGACGGCATCCCGCAGCAGGACTCTTCCAAGTCAATCTATGTCTTCAGTCTCATTGCCACCTTCGTGTCGTCCATCCATGCCAACTGGATCTTTCAGCAGTCCTACAGAAAAGAGGCTGAGCGCCGCAACCGCCTTCAGATGGAAATGGTCAGACAAAAGGAACTAAGTCTCGAAAACTCGCTCATGGCCCTGCGCAGTCAGGTAGATCCTCACTTTCTCTTCAACAACCTCAGTCTTCTCGACGACCTCATTGACTGCGACACCGATAGTGCTCACCGCTTCCTCGACTGTCTGTCAAAGGTCTATCGCTACAAACTGGTCAATATGAACGTGCACCTGGTCAGTGTAGAAGATGAGATGCGCATGCTCCGCGCTTACATTTCCCTGGTCAGTACCCGCTTCGGCGATGCGGTGCGTGTGATCCTACCCGCGGAAGCGCTTCTGGGCAGCATTCCCCCACTCTCCCTGCAACTGCTCGTGGAGAATGCCATCAAGCACAACGCCCACAGCAGAAGCCACCCGCTCACCATCACCGTGAGCTGTGATGAAGCGTCCATCACCGTCACTAATCTCTTGCAGCCTTTAGCCCCCTCACCAGCCTCCACCGGTGTGGGACTGCGCAACCTCCGCGACCGCTACGCACTGTTGGCTCATCAAGACATCACTATCCACAACGATGGCACTACCTATGCGGTGACCATCCCTATCATCCATTCAACCACAAAACTATGAAAGTCCTGATTATCGAAGACGAACAGCATAACTTTAACCGGCTGAAGAAGCTCCTCCTTGGCTACGACGCCACCATGCTGGTGGAAGGCCCTTTGGAGACCATCGACGAGACGTGCGACTGGCTTCATCGCCATCAGGGCACCGAAGCTCCGGATATCGTCTTTTCAGATATCCGACTGGCTGACGGCCTCTGTTTCGACGCTCTCAGCGAACTGAGTCCCTCGTCGATGCTCGTCTTCACTACAGCCTACGACGAATATGCACTACAGGCGTTTCGCTACAATGGCATCGCCTACCTGCTGAAACCGGTCGATGATGAGGAACTGCGTGCCACGCTCAACCGCATACAGAACCTGCGTGCCACCAACACCCATCTGCAATCGATTCTCGCGATGATGCAGCAGAACAGCCATCCTTATCGCGAGCGCTTCCTCGTTCCCTATAAAGATGGATATGAAGTGGTGAGCGTAAACGATATCAGCCACATCTGCACAGAATACAAAGACACACGGCTCTATCTGACCACAGGTCACTTCTTCTGCATCTCTATGACACTGGAAGAAATAGAGAGTCAGCTCAATCCCCGCGACTTCTTTCGTGTCAACCGACAGACCATTATCAGCATCCATGCCGTGAGCGGACTGAAAACATGGTTTGGCAGTAAGCTGCGCGTGAGACTCGCCAACTATCCCGATACCGAGGTGCTGTGCAGTCGTGAGAAAGCCTCGGCGCTGAAAACATGGTTAGGGAGATAAGTCATATTCTGCAGACAGTGTTTTTTGAGCTACAACCGGGCAAAATACGAAAAAATAACGTATCTTTGTGGCAGAGATAAACTTCAACACTAAACTATTACAATTATGGAGAACGAGGAAATCATTACTTTGACCAAGTGCGACAACACGATGAGCGTGTTGCCGTCCTGACGACAGGCCGAAAAGACTCATCCATCTCCCGGATGCGACGGCACACCTCCATACCGTCATTGTAGGCAGTATCCAGTCGAGCAGCACCAGATCGGGAATGTTACTCGGCGAAGTCGCAAAACGCGTCACAGCCGTGCTATCGTTCTCCCATAATCTCAGCGGCTTTGTCCCTGTCTGAGGAGAAATCAAACATCCGGTAAATTTCGACTGCGTTCTGCGGATCTGTAATGTGACGAGCCATCATGCCCAGCACCTTGAACTTGGCATCACTGAACGAGAACAGCTTGAGCAAACCGGCCACCTGACTGCAACTGAACCAACAGCCAAGACAAGCTACTTGGATAAGGTCAAAGCGGTTGTCGTCAAAGCTCGCGTCCCTCACCTTATTATATAATATCGTGAACGACTCGTCATCGAGACCGTAACACTCGGGATTCGGCACGGGCACCGCCGGATAGGCACCGGGGCGACGCCCATAGCCCAGGGGGGTGTTGGAATGATAATCGATAGTAGAGGACTGACAGGCCCTCACCAGATCGTCCCTACCGAAATAAACTACAATGCGATTGGTGTAGTTGCTCATGAGTGGACTTTTGAAATACTCCCAGGTCTCACCATTCTCATCAAAACTGGTGTTGTCGGGCTGACCCAAGATGCTCGTCACCTGTTGTTTGGTCATGCCCCGCTCAATGTGGGCTCTTTTTGCCATCATGCTCAAGCTGCCAATCAGCAGCATCAGGCAAACGAGAAAGAATTGTCTGGCCGATCTGGTTTTCATATTTGTCGTTTTTACGTTGTTCCACGGCAAAGATAGCCATTTGTGGGGATAATTACTATAGACTTTTCCCTATGGGCGAATAGGGAAAAGCCTACAGAAGGCAGAAAGAGACCAATGCGGACAATGCAGCAGACATACATGAGCAACGAAGGGGAGAAAAGTACGAGATTTTTTCGTCCGGCATAGGGGGGATATTGCCCTCACGCTGCGTCATAGTCATTAGGATGGCGCATGAGGAAGCCAATTTGACTGCCACGACCGCATGCCAGAATCAGAATCGATATTCACATAAAAACTAATTTGTAGAATGACAAGTTTATTTAAGAGAGTGCTGCTTACTCTGAGTGTAGCCATGTTGCTCAGTCTTCCTATTTCAGGACAAGACAAACATTTCGAACACAACATCTACATAGGTTTAGGTGGTGCGCATTCTTTTGAAGGCGTAGATGACCCCTATGCTTTTCATATTGGCTATGGTCTGAACTATTATCTTACGCGCCATTGGTCTGTCATGCCGGGCATCGGCTATCGTGCGAAGTTTGAAGTAGGAGATTACGAGGAAGGTATAGGTTCCTACGACTGCTCGTACTTCGATGTTCCCGTCCTAATCCAATATCATCTCTCCAATCCACGTAAGAGCGGACTTGTGGTGGAATGCGGCCCCGTGTTCTCTTTCATTGCCTCCAACAACCAATATTATAATGATGCCAATCCCTACCATCCATTGAACGACAAGGACATCTACCGGTCGTTCGATTTTGGTCTGCAGCCCGGCATCTACTACCAACTGGGCAAGCACTGGAGACTGGGACTGCAAGGGCATGTCGGACTGCTCAATCTGGAAAAAGACTACCCTGAGGAATCCGGATCCTACCACTTCCACGACTTGACCGCCACGCTCAACTTCCACTTCTGATGTCTTCTCCTTGGAAGGAGTATCCATGCCTGTTTAATATATCCTGCGGACAACATCTTCTTGGCTACCCCTGCGATAGCTTCCATAGCCTGTCCGTTATCTCACTCTCGTAAATAGGAAACATGGTGGCTCTTGAACTTTTTTGAGCTACAACCGGACAAATACGGAAAAAATAACGTATCTTTGTGGCAGAGATAAACTTCAACACTAAACTATTACAATTATGGAGAACGAGGAAATCATTACTTTGACCAAGTGCGACAACACGATTGTTGCCGACGAGATCGTCTCGAAGTTGGCGAGCAATGGTATCACCGCTTCGCTTCATGACGAACTCAACGACCCTGCGTATGGCGCATACGGGCCGAATCCAGGCATTGAGGTGAGGGTGTTCAAGAAAGACCATGAGCAAAGTCTGCGCATTCTCAAGGAGATAAAAGCGTCTCGCTCAGAACAATTGCCATGGTGTCCTCATTGTGGGAGTGACAAGATCAAAGCCTTACGGAACAAAGAGGGCAAAAGATCAATACCTGCTATCCTCCTTGGTGTTGTCTTGATGATTCTTGGCTGCGCGGGGTTAATCCTGCCTAATTTTGTGGAGGCTCTTGCGACTATTCGGCTATATGGTTTTATCATATCTCCGTTTGTACTACTTGGTGGCGTTTTGCTGGTATTGCCCAAACAAGACGGCAAGTACTGCCAATGCACCAAATGTGGCAAGGTGTTTAAGAAATAATAATCGAAAAAAATATATTAAAACACATGAGCAGCACACCATCACCCAAAGATTTAGAGCAGTTGCTTCAACTTGCTACACGGGGAGACCTCGTCATGTTTTCCCTTGAATATGCCAAAGGCAATAAAGACTTCCAAGAAGCATTGGGAGCTTATCTCGCCAAGAAGTATCTACACAACACAGAGACCGCTTCCGACTATGCCGGTCAAATGGCCGATGCCTTCTGCGAGACGAAGGATATTGGTAACAGATGGAATAGCTACGAGGTTACAGACTGGGAGGCTATCTTCAACGAAGCAAATAAGATCATCGAAGAAGGCAAGAAGCTGCTTGACCTTGGCAATGCCGATGCTGCCGCAACCATCGCCATGGAGTTCATCCGACAGTTATGTGATAATTTCGACGAAAATGAGATTGACCCTTATGAAGACGAAAATATAGATGGACACTATGAATGTGAGCAGGCAGAGAACTTGCTGCTCAATGCTATCAGCCACCCTGCCATCTCAAAAGACTTGAAGAAACATATCGTAGAAAAGGTCAAGGACCTTTCCAACCGTGACTTGGCTGATTACGATCTCATTGATTTAAACGACTTGAAGCTGGAAGTCACCAGAAGAGCACTCTCCGATGAGGAAGGATTAAGACTTCTTGATGAACAAATTCAGTCACAAAAAGACGACTACAACCTGCATGTCTATGCTGAACGGAAGATAGCGTTGTTGCGTCAAATGGGCAAGGACGCTGATGCCGACAAAGAGGAGCAGAAGTATATCCGTCTTCCTGAAATCCGCAAGATCGTCGTTGACAAACTTGTGGAGCAAAAGGAGTATGACAAGGCGGTCGAATATGCCAAAGGAGGCATAGACATGAAAAGCAATCGGGGACCGTATTGGTCAGATAGCATGTGGACAGAACGACTACTCGAAATCTATGAACTACAGGGCAACAAACCCGGTCAAATAAAGACAGCCCGTGATTTATTTGTCAGGAGTCGTGGTAATGCTGAGTACTATCACAAGCTGAAAGTCCTGATACCCAAGGACAAATGGAAGCAATGGCTCAAACAGCTGATTGCCGGCACGTCCTTCCTTGATGCTACTTCTTTGGGTAAGAGTAATTTAGCTGACATCTATGTGGAAGAAAAAGAGACAGAGAAGCTTTACGAGTTTATCAAGGCTCATTCAAAGTACGGCACGGGCGCACTCGACCACTATTCACAATATACCGACAGTTGTCACCATGAGGAATTGCTGTCAATGTACGTAGAGTTGCTAAAAAAGGATGCCAGCGGTAAGGCCGACGTGGACAAATATCCACCCATTGCCGCCTCAATGGAATGCATGCAAAAACTAAAAGGCGGAAAAGCTGCTGCCCACCAGCTTGCTGTCTTCTTCAGAGAAGTGTATCGGAGACGTCCATCAATGATGGCCGCCATCAAAAAGTTCTGAAAAAGAAATAATCACACATGAAAAACGTTATGTAAAGCTTTACACAAGATCTTCCATACACTCAAAAGTGGCCTTGACATCAGGCCTGTCTATTACAAGTCCGACGAAAGTATCAAAGTGCACCAGTATCTCTCCGTGCTGCCTTACTGGCTTGTATCCGTGACCAGGAAGTGCATGGGCCACCGTTTGTTACAGATATCAAGAAACGGGCGCAGCGGATATTTTCCGTGGGTGAGAACTGGCCTCTATCCTAGTACAGTGA
>DAWDCC010000119.1:0-5961 GCA_052355365.1 Prevotella sp.
CTGTACTAGGATAGAGGCCAGTTCTCACCCACGGAAAATATCCGCTGCGCCTATAATACACTTCTTTGATATCGTGTTAAGAAACTCCGAAAAACTAACTTGATTACTTGCTAAAAAGCACCCGAAGAAAATCACAAGAAACCCTATGTAATTACTTTAGATTGCATAGGGCTTTTTCGTCATTTTTTGCTCTTAAAAAGGTCTCCTGAAGGTCACCCTAAAAAGAAAAAACACCTACAAAATATTTGTAAGTGCTTGATATTCCAGTGTGGACCAGCTAGGGCTTGAACCTAGGACCTCCAGATTATGAGTCTGTTGCTCTAACCAACTGAGCTACAAGTCCAACTTATGCGGACCGAAGAGGCCGATAAGATTTGTGGTGCAAAGATACAAGTTTCCAGTCGAATAGCCAAATATTTTTTGTGAAAAGTAGATAATAAGTCTTCACTATATTGGCTGTTAGGGCTAATTTGACTATCTTTGCAAGCAATAAACACAGAGAAGCAGAAATTGATGAAAAGCGAACAGATACCACACACTGACCCGCATGTAGGGCTCAGCGACGGGCAGGTGAGAACCAGCCGACAGCAATATGGCGACAACGTGCTCACCCCGCCAAAGAAGACTTCCCTTTGGAAGCTCTATCTCGACAAATACCGTGATCCTATCATTCAGATTCTTCTTATAGCCGCCCTGGTGTCTCTGGTGCTGGCCTTTGTGGAGCATGACTTTGTGGAGACGTTGGGCATCTTCATCGCTATCTTCATCGCCACGACGGTAGGCTTCTACTTTGAATGCGACGCCGCGCGCAAGTTCCGCGTGCTCACCGCCATCAACGAGGACCAGCCCGTGAAGGTACGACGCGACGGAAAGGTGATGGAAGTGCCTCGCCGCGACGTTGTCGTGGGCGACATCATCCTGGTGGAGACGGGCGACGAGGTGCCCGCCGACGCTGTCCTCGTGGAAGCTGTTAACCTGCAAATCGATGAGTCGAGTCTGACCGGCGAGCCGCTGGCCTCCAAGTCGGTGACGGACACACAAGAGCAACAGGCTGCTGACGCAACCATTCAACATTCATCACTCAACACTCAACATTCCTCCGAGGCTTATCCCAAGAATATGATTCTTCGCTCCACGATGGTGATGAACGGTCGTGGCACGGCAGTTGTCACACGTGTCGGCGACAGCACCGAAATCGGAAAGGTAGCCACAGAGGCCACGGAAGCCACACAGACCAAGACTCCGCTGAACCTTCAGCTCGACAAACTGGCCAAACTCATCTCCAAGGTAGGCACCGGCGTCTCCATTGCCGCCTTTGTCATCTTCCTCGGTCACGATATTCTCACCAACAGTCTTTGGCACACCAACGACTATCTCGCCATGCTGCAAGTGGTGCTGAACTACTTCATGATGGCCGTCACGCTGATTGTCATGGCCGTACCCGAAGGCTTGCCGATGGCCGTGACGCTGGCCTTAGCGCTGAACATGCGTCGGATGCTGAAGTTCAACAACCTCGTACGCAAGCTGCACGCCTCGGAGACGATGGGAGCCGTCACCGTCATCTGTACCGACAAGACGGGCACGCTGACCCAAAACCGCATGACCGTCCACGACATCCAGCTCGTTGAGGGCGACCACCTCGTCAAAGCAGAAGAAGCCAGCGCCGCGATAAAAGACGGATTTGCCGAAGCTGTTGCTGCCAACACCACGGCAGAACTCGACGAAAACAACACGCCCATCGGCAACCCCACCGAAGGGGCCTTGCTCATGTGGCTGCAACAGCAGGGCAAGGACTACCAGCAACAGAGAGCGTCGCAGCCCGTTGACAGTCAGATTCCCTTCTCCACAGAAAAGAAATACATGGCCACCACGATCGTCCGTGGCGACAAGGAGCGGACATATATAAAAGGAGCGCCTGAGATCATCGCCTCGCTGTGCGGTCTCTCCGAGCCTCAGCTGAGTCACCTGCGCGAAGTGCTGTTGGGCTATCAGCGTCAGGCCATGCGCACGCTGGCCTTTGCCTGGCGCGACGGCGACTTCAGTGAAGAGGGCGGATACACGTTCCAAGGTATCGCCGCCATCAGCGATCCTGTACGCGAAGACGTACCCTCGGCAGTATCCACCTGCCGTGGCGCCGGCATTAAGATTAAGGTTGTCACCGGCGACACCTCAGTCACAGCCGTAGAGATAGCCCGGCAGATCGGTATCTGGCCCAAGGAAGACACCACGAAGGCCGAAGAACTTCGCTGGCATATCACCGGCAGCGATTTTGCCGCCCTGAGCGACGAGGAAGCCTACGACCGCGTGGAGGACATCCGTGTGATGTCGCGTGCCCGTCCTACCGACAAGCAGCGACTCGTGCAACTCCTTCAGAAGCACGGCGAAGTGGTTGCCGTCACCGGCGACGGCACCAACGACGCGCCGGCTCTCAACCACGCTCACGTGGGACTTTCACTCGGTTCGGGCACGTCGGTAGCCAAGCAGGCTTCCGACATCACCCTACTCGACGACAGCTTCCACTCCATCGCCAACGCCGTGATGTGGGGCCGCTCACTCTACAAAAACATTCAGCGGTTTCTCTTCTTCCAGCTCGTCGTCAACGTCAGCGCCCTACTGCTCGTCCTCGGCGGCAGCATCATCGGCACGGAGATGCCGCTCACTGTGACACAGATTCTCTGGGTCAACCTGATCATGGACACCTTTGCCGCCATGGCTCTGGCCTCGTTGCCACCCTCGCGGGAGGTGATGAAGGACAAGCCGCGCAAGTCTTCCGACTTCATCATCTCGAAGTCGATGGGACGCGGCATCCTCGGCTGCGGCTTCATGTTCTTCGCCATCATGTTTGTCTTCCTCATCTGGTGCGAGCGACATGGCGTGGGCAGCATCATCGACGTACACGAGTTGACGCTGTTCTTCACCACCTTTGTCATGCTCCAGTTCTGGAATCTCTTCAACGCGAAGTGCTTAGGCTCCACACACAGCGCCTTCCACAACCTGCGCCACGACGGCGGCTTGCTGCTCGTGTTGCTGCTGATCTTCATTGGACAATGGCTCATCGTCACCTTCGGCGGTCGCATGTTCCGCACGCAACCGTTGAGTGCCGAGGAATGGCTCATCATCACGGTCGCCACATCCGTGGTACTTATTGCCGGTGAGCTATGGCGGGCCATCAAACGAATCAAGGAGGCCAAAGCATGAAAACCATCTATTTAGACAAAGACAGTACGGAGGACCTGGAGCCGTCCGTGGCCACCATCGGTTTCTTCGACGGCGTGCACCGTGGTCACCGCTTCCTCATCGGGCAGGTCACCGACGAAGCTCGTCGGCGTGGTCTGCGGTCGATGGTCATCACCTTCGACCAACATCCCCGTCAGGTATTGCAACAGAACTATCAGCCTCAGCTGCTGTCCACACTCGAAAACAAGCTCGTACTGCTCTCGCGCACCGGTGTTGACTACGTCGTGGTCGTGCATTTCGACCTTGCGCTGGCCTCGCTGAGTGCCCAGCAGTTCATGGAGTTGATTGTCCGTCAGCAGCTTCGTGTTAAGCAATTGGTCATCGGCTATGACAACCGCTTTGGCCACGACCGCACCGAGGGCTTCAGCGACTATGTGCGCTACGGCCGCGAGATGGGCATCGACGTGGTGCAGAGCGAGCCTTATTTACTCCACGGCGTGAAAATCAGCTCGTCGGTGGTACGCTCGTTTATTCAGGCAGGCGAGATAGAGATGGTCAACGAGTGCCTGGGATATCCCTACACGATAGAGGGCAAAGTCGTGGACGGCGTGAAGGAGGGACGCCGCCTGGGCTTCCCCACGGCCAACCTCGTCCCTTCCAGCCTCACTCAGCTTTTGCCAGCCGCCGGCGTCTACGGCGTGAAAGTACGCACCGAGGGTAGTATGACGCTGCGGCCGGGCATGACCAACATTGGCATGCGGCCTACCTTCGGCGGGCACCATCAGACCGTGGAGACCAACATATTCGACTTCGAGGGCAACATCTACGGCCAACGGTTGCTCCTCTCGTTCTATTGCCGCATCCGCAACGAGCGCAGATTCGACAACGTCGAGCAGCTCATCCAACAATTGCGTCAAGACAGAAAAGACATAGAAGAGCGGTTCCGCCACCATGATACCATCGTGCCGACATCCCGTGATTGAAGCCGGTCACGCTCAGCAACAACCCATAAAAAAATATTTCGATCAGTCATTCGACCCATGAAAAGAAGTTTATTACACGATATAGCCAACATCGTCTTATACGTCATCCTGTTTCTGCTCATCCAGTTGGTCGTCACCTTTGCCGTCGCGATCATCGCCATGTGGATCGGCGGCACACCTTGGTCGGCCATCAGCCAGCATCTCCAAACCGGTGCGCTGGGACTTGACAGCAAGGAACTGGTCGCTGCCACAGCCATCAGCAGCGTCCTCACCTTTTGTCTTTTTGTCGTCTGCCACTGGGCTCCTGTCAAGCGTGATTGGCTGGCCACACGACCCTGGACGGCGCTGACATGGGTAGTACTCCTTGCCCTTGGCACCATCCTGCCGTCGGAATGGCTTGTGGAGCGCATGGAGATCACACTGCCGGAGAGCACTGAGAAACTCTTTGAGAGCATCATGGGCGAGCCGCTCGGCTATGTCACCATCGGCATTCTGGCACCGTTGGTAGAGGAGCTCGTCTTCCGCGGTGCCATACTCCGCACACTGCTGAAGCTCTTCGACCGCAAATGGCATTGGGTGGCCATCGTCATCTCGGCGCTCATCTTCGGTGCCGTACACATGAATGTCCCGCAGTTTGTCCATGCCGCACTCATTGGCTTGCTGTTAGGCTGGATGTACTACCGCACCGACTCTATCGTTCCCGGTGTGGCTTTCCACTGGGTCAACAACACGGTGGCCTTTGTCATGTTCCACATGCTGCCGCAAATGAATGACGGCAAGCTCATCGATCTCTTCCACGGCAACCATACCACGATGATGCTCAGCCTGCTTTTCTCGCTCTGCATCTTCCTTCCCGCCCTGTTCCAGCTCACGAGCAGACTAAAGAGAGCCAAATAAGAGAGCCCAAGCCCTTCCCTAGCCCTCCCCAAGGGGAGGGAATGGCAATACCGACAACGCATCAGTGCCCCCATAGGTAACCCCGTACAAGCGAGGAACGAGCGCAGTACGGGGCTCTTTCATTCGTGCACCCCTCAACACTGAGGTGCCCCGAGGGGGCACACGAGCATTCTATGCGCAAAAACACACGGAGCTCTTTATCCACGAATTCAGCAACTGAGTCATATTTGCAAAGATAATCGCAACGCGAGACGCGTTGCCTCCTATTTGCTACATCAAAACTTATAACCCAAAGAACAATAGCTATCTTTTTGTTAACGCTCCGCTACGCGGAATAAAGAATATACCCGAATATAAAGAATATATATTCTCGATATTCGGGTATATTCTTGATACCATCGAAGATGGTGCGTTAAAAGAAAACGGCAACGACAGACACCTTTCAACCCAACTTAAATCTTTCTGCTATTTCTTTACAAAACACCTTCAACTTTCACTCACAATATAGAGAGCGGGAAATCAACTCGGCGACCTAAAATCGACAAAAGCCAGACTTCTTCCATCGATTTTTGCTCTTTCATGGGCACAAAAAGGTATTTTGATGCTGTCATCTCGGCGTAATGACACGATCAGAAAGGCGAGATGACAAGGTCAGAAAGCCTTTCTGATGAAAAATTCTCTAGAGAATTTTCGGAGAAAAAGGCACTTCCATTTTAGTAAAAACCTTATATACTCATAACAGGCTGACTATCAGTGACATGCAAAAACGTCTCATTTTTCGCAAAAATCAGAGCAAGGGAGGTCTTCGTGGAAAAGAATCTATTCTCAGAGCCCGTTTTTTGTCAGTTTTCATTCTGTGTGGTGATGTTATGACTAAAATACCTTTCAATCATTAATAAAGCTT
>DAWDCC010000120.1:0-5877 GCA_052355365.1 Prevotella sp.
CGGGCACAAGAGCGATGTCGCTGACGCGCAATGGATTGCCGAGTGTACGATGAAATATCACAGGCGGAGATAGACGTGCTCAGGCAGTTGCGCGAGGAGCTTGACCTGGCCGAGGAGCACAAGCAGGAGTGCCTTGAGAGAATGTTGAAGATATGTCAGGAGAAATATCCTGACGAGTTGAGACGGTTGCAGACCATACCAGGAGTAAAGGAGCGGACGGCCACATCATTGATCGCAGAGATCGGAACGGACATGAGCAAATTCGAGACGGCCAACCATCTTGCAGCTTGGAGTAGGCTGAGACCGAGAAACGACGAGTCCAACAAAAAGTTCAAGTCACGTCGCATAACTCACGGCAATGTCTATTTGCGTAAGAACATCGTTCAGTGCGCATGGGCCGCAAGCAGGACAAAGGACTGTTTCTTCAGCCGATTCTCCTATCACCAGACGCAAGTCAGAAGGAAAAACAAGATGAAGGTCATTGTGGCCGTGGCCAGAAAGTTGTTAGTTGCCGCATGGCATGTAATCCACGACAAGACGGATTACGTTGACTTCCAAAAACAAGATCGCCAATCGCCCGCTTCAAACGGGTGACAACGATATTCCACTCATGGAAAGGCTATTATCTTTGTGATGGTTTTGACCTCGCTTGCAAATTAACTTATCCCACGGGTGGCCATGGAAGCCAGTTTGAGCCTCGAGCTCGAAGAGGAAAGTATGATAATCCCACACATCCGCGCTTAAGCGCGGGTGTGGGATGTTATGCGCCATTGAAAAAAATACTTGGCCAAAGTCCTTTGTTTTAGTTACTCCTGCCCGGAAATCTATTAGGTTTTATAGAGGAAAGATAATGATTTCTTTTGATAAGATCGTAGTTCAGTGGATTTACTTGTCGAGTCTGACATAAAAAAGCCCGGGCAACACTTGGGTTGTCCGGGCTGACCACATCAACATCTTACTTTAGAACGAAAGGTCGCTTACATCAAGCGATTTCCAGATCTTCCACAAACGATTTTAGATTTTGCAAGTCGTCGGTGTTGGGATGTCCACGATGCATCAATGTAAACTGTCCTCTGCAATGAAATTCCCGCTCATCGACATGGACGCCTTTCTTCTCCAACAAGGCTTTCACCTGGGGGTAAGAAGACTTTAGGATGCCTGTTGAGCTGAAGCATATCACGTTTTTCACTTTGCTGCTGTCGAGTGTATCAATGAATTGCTTGATACGATCATCGATACCTGCCATATATACGGCACTGCCAAGAAAGAGCGTGTCCACCGGTTCGGTCAAAGGCACGTCCACGGTCTTTGCGGGCACACCGACAACCGCTGATACCACATCGGCCATCTTTTTCATGTGGCCCGTCTTGCTGTAATACCTGATTGCTATGTTCATAACTTTCTTAATTTTGTATTTCCTGGTTCACCAATTGTTCCACTTCGTCACGATGCTCAAACAAGGCACAGCCTCCGGTATGCTCTCCGCCTACAAGGCGCACGTCACGTAGTTTCCGGAATAGCGGACTCTTCAATGCGCCTTTTACGCCGAGTGTCATCACATTGCTGTCGCTGAAGGGAGAGAACGGGCAGGGTTCCGCGGCACCGTCGGGTCCGATATGGAAGAATCCGCGCCCGGCTGCCAGACACCCACCCATGTGTTTCTCGTCACCTGGGAACGAGATGATGATCATGTCGTCGAAACGTTCGCGTTGGTGATCCTGAACGGCCTCCATCCGTGCTATGTCTCCCTCGCCAAAGGCCAGATGCTCGGTGCCGGCTTCCGTGGGTACGTATTCTACATAGATGATCATCTTGCAGCCCAGTTCTTTGAGGTGGTCCACAAAGGCATCAGAGGTTACCTGGGCAAAATTCTCAGTGGTTACGGTGATGCTTGTACCGAAGAAGAGGTTTTCCTGATGAAGCTCCTCCATCGCATGCATCACCTTTTTATATACACCTTTACCTCTGCGCACATCCGTCACGTTGGCAGCTCCCTCAAGGTTCAGGACCGGGATCATGTTGGCGTTCTTCTTCAGAAAACTAATATAGGACGGACCGATCAGTGTACCATTGGTGAAGATCGGGAAAATCATATCCTTCACCTCCGCCACTTTCTCCAACACATCCTTGCGCATCATGGGCTCTCCTCCTGCCAGCAATGCGAAGTTGATGCCCATCTCGGCCGATTCCTCGAAGATGTGCTTCCACTGCTCCGGCGTCATCGTGGCGCGTGTGCTTTTTCCCGGGTCGTCGGCGATGCCGTTCTCGCGGGCATAGCAGCCGGCACATCTCAGGTTGCAGGTCGTAGAGATGCTGGTGATGAGGAAGGGCGGCACGTTCAGTCCCTCAGCCTCCTCGATCTTCTTGCGTCGTTTTTCCGATTTCTCAAACACACGTTGCATCTTGAAGGCGAACTTCGCCTGACGTGGGTTCTTCAGCACATTTTTGTATGCCTTAGTCATGATATTGCGGATGCTTCCGCTCATATACTGCTGTAAATCTACCATGTTGACAATCCTGAATGAAGTGTGAAAAAATCGCAGAGATCGTTTCCCTGCAAATGTAATTCTTTTTTGTGTGCAAAGGTACTGCCTATCCGGCGAGTTTTGCTTAAGATAGACTTAAGAGTTCATTAAGATTGACTTAAGGCTATGCAGACGTAGGCAGAGTCTAACTCGGAAACGAAGTTGATGGGGGGTGTGGTGAAAGTCTACCGGTCAACTGCCGATTAGGTTAGCAATGCTTGTGGTGAAGTTCATGTAGCTTATTCTTTCATTCATGCACTGAAACAATGCATTCGCACAATAAATGAAACGAGAAAAGGCTTGTTTCTTATAATTTCTATAATTTTGCAGCAGAAAGATAAATTTTATTATTATAGCTTATGAGAAGATCAATTACTTTATCTCTTCTGTTGTCAGCATGTCTGACCAATGTATCTGCACAGAATGGCATGGACCCATCTTCCATGCTGATGTCCCGTGGACAAGTCCCGATGCTTTCCAGTAGCCGGGTATCTCATGCACCCTCGTCCGAAAATTTAAACACAGATGTCCAAGAAACTCAGCCGGCAGGAGAACTTCATGACAAGCTGATGCGCAGTAGCCATTATTTCTTGTTCAACAATTTTACGGGCATGGTCGATGGTGATGATCGTGGATCTATGTCGAAAATCGTTGTGAGCGAAGATGGTAAGAGCGTGTATCTCTTCAATCCTTTCAGTCGTGCTTACACGGGCTCATGGATGAAGATGGACTTTGCAGGGGGGTGATACCTTAGTAGCACACTTCCCGCAGCCTATTCTTCGTGACGAGGACGGAACCGTGTTCTATGCCTATCCCATGAAATACTATGTTGCCAGCCGAGGTGAGTACACACAATCGCAATTGGTACTTGACACACTTGACAATGGCAAGACCCGTGACGAGCTGCGATTTGTTTACCGCAATGATTCGCTCATACAGCTTGGAGATCAGTATATCGGTCTTGTTTCCGAATCGCTGGGATGGACGGGTTATGGCGACAGCCATATTGCCGTGGGCAGGATGGATTATCAGCGTATGGAGCCCACTGTGGAAGAAAAGGCCAAAGCTGAGGACATCATCTTCTCTTGCACTGATGAAGACAAGAATCGCAAATACTTGCCGGGCAAAGCCATCATTGAAGACGGTGTAGTATATCTGCGCAATCCCTATACCGATGATGATCAGCAATGGATCAAGGGTACGATCATCGGCAATAAGGCCACATTCCTTTCCAATCAGTATCTTGGTGAGCATGAAAGCCTCAATCACTATATGTTTGCCATCGGCGCATCTTATGGTATTGTTTCTCAGAAGATCCTTATTGGGGTGGGAGCTATGATACCTACAACTATGAGTTTGCCCCCTCATTCACAATGGACTATGATGCCGCAACAAAGACTTTCTCAACAGACACCAGCGACAGTTCCGTGTTGATGGTGAACTGCTGCCCCGACAGAGTGTTCTTCATCGCATCATACATCAGTCCGAAGATCACTATGCTCCATCAAGGTCCTAAGACACCTCAGAAACCGGTTATCAATGTCAGTAAGAGTGCCGACTACGACGAGGAGTACGGCAAGGGGTGGATTGAATTCAATGCTTCCAAGGTAGATGTCAACGGCGACTACATGCCAGTTGAAAACCTTTATTATCGCGTCTTTGTAGACGGTTCTACCACGGCCTACACGTTCAAGGCCGACGATTATGGGAGTATCAAGACTGACACCACAGCTATTCCTGTGACCAAAAACGACGGATTCTATTTCACCGAGTGGGAGAGTGGAAATGACTATGTGGTCTCTTTCGACTATTTTATCGAACAATACAAGAGTATCGGCGTGCAGCTGGTCTATCATTATGATGGAAAAGACTATCCTTCCGAAATGGCATACTTTGGTGAGCCGCTTACTGCCATCTCTGCCGTTATGGCTAATAGCAAGGCTACTAAAGTGAAATATTATGGTCTTAATGGTCGTGAGTTGAAAGGCTCCTATAAAGGTGTGGCTATTAAAAAAGAGATGGTGGATGGACATGTGGTCCGTGCCACTAAAGTCATACGATAGTGCCTCTATGCAATGGGCGGGCGAAAGCCTGCCTGTTGTTTTGTCTGTTCGCTTTTCAATATTCCCTCTTTCTGTGTGGCCTTCTCTCTTTTTATTTTCCGAGCCATTCCAGAAAGAGGGCTTTTCTTCTTGAGCTGACAAAAACTTTGCGAACAGAGCTGCCCGCACTGAGAGTCACCTTCAAGCGTGCATTCGCATCCTTTTCCACCTTGCTGATCGAGCGGATGGAGGCCACCACTGCTCTGGAAACCTGGAAGAAGTCCATGCCGGCTACTTTGTTCATTACTTCTTCCATGTTATTGAAACTGGATATGGCACTATGTCCGTCCTGGGTATAAGCAAGGATATATCGGTCTTCATTGCAGAAAAACAGGATATTGTCCAGATTGATGAAATTGTAGCCTTTGCTGGTCTCGATGAGGATACGTCTGCTGGCAGGCGCAGAGAAGTCACGGAACATCGGCAAGTGATGTGGCAAAAAGGAATCCGCCATCCTTTCAAACTTGTTCAGTGCCCCTTTTAGCTCATCCTGGGCGATTGGTTTGAGCAGATAGTCTATGCTGTTCTGCTTGAACGCTTTGATGGCGTACTCACTGTAGGCGGTGGTGAAGATGACAGGTGTCTTGATGTCAACATAGTTGAAAATATCAAAGCCAGAGCCATCAGCCAATTCAATATCCATGAAAATGAGGTCCACATCATGGCTTTTGAGAAACTCCACACTTTTAGCTACAGTTGGCATGCTATTTTCTAATGTCCATTGCGGCCGGAGCTCTGCTATCATTTCATGTAGCAAGTCGGCTGCCATCGCTTCGTCTTCTATGATGATATATTTCATGCGGGTAAATATGGGATAAACACTTCAAACTTGTGAGAATCGTTCTTGACCAGAACCTCTTTATGATAGTGTCTGTATAAGTTCTTGAGATAACTGATACCTATTTGTGTCGACTGCCCTACCGGACGTGGCTGAATGGGATTGCTGACACAAAAGCCGTCGGAAAGAAAGGCTATTGTCACGGTCATAGATTTCTCCGAGGTGATGGTGTTGTGCTTGACGACATTCTCCAGAAGCAGCTGTAATGAGAAAGGCACAATACTCTTTTCAGAAGGTGGCTCTCCTATGTAGATGACTGAAGATGGTGACTGTAACGTATGGTGAGGATATACATGTATTGCTCCACAAACTGCAACTCCTCAAAAAGAGGCACCCTGGTCTGCTCGTGATATTCAAGAAAATGATTATCCGCATATAAATGAAAAAAGTCGGTAAAACCTTTCGCGTTCTC
>DAWDCC010000121.1:0-5745 GCA_052355365.1 Prevotella sp.
TTGAACATCGACTATATGGCACGAAGGTTACATGTAAATGCGGATAATCATTTTTCTTGATATGCGGTTTCAGCTCGTCATAGTCATTGCCCAGCCCTTCCCAAGTTAGCGTACTCAAATCTGGTTTTACGCCTCCATAGGTAAAATCATAACGTATCGAGGCATTACGGCGTTGATCACCCTTCTCCCATAAGCCTCCATCCTCTACACTGCTGTAAGCGTATGCTGTAGGCACTGCATGATCATAGCCAGAGAAATAGCATCCGTCACCAAACCAGTTTTGCACAGCACGGCTACCTATCTGGAACTGCACCTGATTGGCATATCCTCGGGCGTTGGAGAACGTCTGAGTCATGATGACTTCCATCGCCTCATTCTTAGTGTCGTAAGCAAAGAGATCAGCATAGCTTGGGTCCAGCTGATACCGTCCGCTGTTAATCACTTTCTCAAAAGCTTCAGCCGCCTTCTGATAATCACGCAATCCTGTTTCTTCGGACGCACTCATATAAGCCTTGCCAAGCATAGCATATCCAGCATATTTGTTAGCACGGCCTTCGTCAATGGTCTCTGCACCTTTAGTGGCGCGTGTGAAGTCATCAATGATAAACTTCCAGACATCTGCTAGAGGTTTGCGACTGTTGTCGCCGTTTCCATCCTCTATGGGTACCCGTCCCCACAATGTAGTAGCCTGCAGAGTAAGGAAGCCACGTATGAAGCTGAGTTCTGCAATCAGTTGTTCACCCTTGCTGCCCGCCTGAGGATTCGTATTCTCAAGAGCCTGAATAGCATCAGCAGCCTCAGCGATGACAGGCCAACGATAGTCCCACAAATCCTTGACTTTGGTATTCTCGGAATTCAGATAGCCACAGTTCCAATCCCAAGCAGCCGATGTTGTCGTCTGCTCTTTCAAGGCTGTCAGTGCACCGGCCTGTATTTCGTCCGTTCCGACAAGCGTGAGCCAGCATCGCTCATCACGATAGTTTTCTTTCCATGCAGAATAAATGTTAAGGACACTCTTCTCTGCTGTGGCCATATCACTGTAGACTTGTTCCTTAGTGAGTGCGGTCTCATTGGTTTGGTCGAGCTGGTTATTGCATGATGACATAGTGAATGTCAAAGCAAGTGCCATAGCTGCGCTGTATATAACGATCTTTTTCATTGTAGTCGTATGGTTTATTGTTTATAGTTAGAAGGTCAGATTGATACCGAAAGTGAATGAGCGGCAAGGAGGATAACCAGTATCGCCAGTCTCAGGATCCATACCTTTATAGTCAGTGACGACAAAGAGATTGTTGGCAGTGACGTAAAGACGTAAAGCATTAAGTCCTAAACTCTTGATGAGCTGTCGGTCGAAATTATAGCTCAAAGACAGAGTGGAGAGCCTCAGGAATGCGGCGTTCTGCACACTGAAATCCATATCATAGGGCTTATAGCCATTGTAGCTGCTGGTGTTGGTGACGACACGTGGGAATTTAGCGTTAGTGTTGGTTTCCGACCAACGATCAAGCAGATCAGTGCTGGCCTGACTGAGTCCATAGCTGCTAATAAGGCTCTCATACCAGTTGGAAATCCGTTTCACGCCAAGCTGATAGTTGAACACTGCATTGAGGGTGAATCTCTGGTATGTTACGTCTGTAGAGAAACCACCATACCACTTTGGATCTGTCTTACCCACAACGGTCTTATCATACTCATTCACAACACCATCAGGCTTGCCATTAGGGCCGGAGATGTCAAGAGGGAACAAGTCGCCAAGGCCTACGGTATGTCCACTGTAGTTAATACCTTCCCACTGGCTGCGGTTGCTCTCAGTGGCGATGCCGCCAGTCTTGAGTGTATAGATAGTGTGAAGAGACTTGTTGAGGAAGATATTTCCTTCGCGCTCAGTGCCATTCAGGATGCTTGTCACATCGCCATAGAGCTTAGACACTTTGTTCTTGTCATGAGAGATGTTGACATTAGCGTTCCACTGGAGTTTGCTGTTCTGGATAATGGCAGCATTAACGTTAAACTCTACACCATTATTCTTTACCTGGCCTATATTTTCCCATGTGGTGTTGTAACCCGTCGTGGAAGCTAAGGAATGCTGCATAAGCAAGTCATCGTTGACCGTGTTGAAGTAGTCGAAGCTGGCATTCACACGGTTGTTGAGGAACGCAACATCAAGGCCTACGTTAAACTGCTTCTGCTTTTCCCATGTCAGAGACTCTGTACCGCGATTAGTGCTACGGCTAATTGATGAAGCACCTACAGTAGAACCATTGACAGAACTGCGCAAGGCAATCATCTTGTACCATGAAGAATAAACATAGTTTTCAATATCCTGGTTACCGGAAACACCGTATCCCACGCGAAGCTTAAGTTTATCCAGCCAGTTGACCTGCTGCATGAATTTCTCCTGACGGATGTCCCATGCGAGAGAGAAAGAAGGAAGAAGACCCCATTTATGGCCACTTGCGAACTTCGAAGAGCCATCAAGACGTGCAGTAGCGGTAGCATAGTATTTATTGTCATAGACATAATTGCCACGCACAAGATAAGACATCAGAGTCTGAGTATAGAAGTTGGAACCAATCTCTGTACTTTCGAATTTCGAAGCGGCACCAAGATCCTTATAGCCTAAATCATCGCTTGCAAAACGATAGCCTTTAGCCTTAGTATAGTCTCCTTTGGTCTTGGTAAACGAAGTACCGGCGAGAAGATTCATGTGGTGCACTTTGTTGAACGTGTGATCGTAGGTCAATGTATTATCCCACTGCCAATTGGTGCGTGTCCACCGCTCATGCTTAGCATTTGCGTCACCCGTCGTTTCAGTCTGCGGCTCATTGCGTACACTGGTAGGCGAATTGCCCGGCATATATTCCATCCACTTTTGGTTACTGATCTGTACGGCAAGGGTGGAGCGGAAATTAAGCCCCTCCAAGGGATTAATGTTCAAATAGTTGGTAGAGGACAGAGTTTGGCGGTTACGCTTATACTGCACCTCTTCCATTGCAAACGGGTTGAACTCGTTGTTGTAGTTGGAATTATTTGCCTGATAGTAGACGTATTCGTAGGGAGCAGTATGCATGGTTTCGGGATCAGCATACGGAGCGTAGTCAAGAAGAGGATTGCCATTGAGCGCCTTTGTGTATACCGTGTTGTCATGCATATGATCCGTCGTGTAATTGAAGCTGGTATTTGTACCGATCTTAAGCCAAGGCTTCAACTGAGTGTCAGCATTGATACGGCCATTGTATTTCTCTTGGTTGCTGTGACCGAGAATACCATTAGTTTTACTGTAATTCAGAGAAGCATAGACGTTGCCATTCTCCATTCCATTTGAGAAGCTGACCGTGTGATCCTGCTGCACGCCAGTACGGAGGACTTGGTCAATCCAGTTGTAGCTACGTCCACTATTATATGTATCCAACTCATCAGGGCTAAAGGCCAAATTGGCGCCAAGGAGAGTATTATTGATATATGACTGTCGATCAGCAGTAGGATGATCCATCATATAACCGTTAGCAAAAGCGTCGATACGCAAGTCACCAAGCTGACGGGCACTCATGGTCTCTGGTATGTGACTCTTTCTGGTCACGCTGACAAAGCCTGCATAGTTGACTTGTCCCTCACCTTTCTTAGCTTTCTTGGTAGTGATCAACACCACGCCATTGGCACCACGACTACCATAGATAGCCGTTGCACTTGCATCCTTGAGTACTTGGATATTCTCCACATCGTTAGGATTAATGCTACTAAAACCGCCATAGGTGTTATCCATCACCTGGCCGTCGACGACATAAATAGGATCTGAACCCGAATTGATCGTGTTCACGCCACGAATCTTAATAGAGCTGTCATCGGCCGGATTGGCATTGGCAACAACCGACACACCAGGCATACGGCCTTGTATAGCTTCATTAACGCTTGTAACAGGGCGCTGCTCCAGCACTTTCGAATCAACCATCGCCACAGATCCCGTCAAGTCGCTTTTGCGCAT
The DNA here is from genome assembly GCA_052355365.1 of Prevotella sp. Classification (GTDB taxonomy): domain Bacteria; phylum Bacteroidota; class Bacteroidia; order Bacteroidales; family Bacteroidaceae; genus Prevotella. Next base: position 3,983 of record DAWDCC010000121.1, read on the forward strand.
TACAGCACCAACAACGACAACTTCGTTGAGCGAAGCGTCTTCTTCTTCAAGCGTCACATTGAGAGAAGAGCCCGTGACTTTCAATTTCTTGGTCTTGAAACCGATGTAGGAGATGGTGAGCTCATCGCCTTGGCGGGCTTGGATAGTGAAGTTTCCGTCGAGATCAGTGACGGTTCCTTTAGTAGTGTTGGAAATCATAACACTTGCTCCGACTATTGGCTCGGAAAGCTTGTCCTTTACGTTGCCCGACACAGTGAGAGTCTGTGCCATCGCAGTGCCTGTCACAAAGAAGAGTGCAAGCAACAACTGAAATAAACGCTTAGTCATGTTTCAGGTTTTTAAAATTAACTTTTATTGTTTAGATAATCGTGGATTGGTCCTCGGTAAATTCTGGGTGCAAAGTTAGTAGTTAAAGAGTACTATTGAAGCGACCGGTAACGCCAAAGTAAACTACAACGACACTAAGAACAAAAGATAACTATCTGAATACTAAAAATATAAGCTATATGCGTGTTACCATGAAAAGTAAGTCACATTTAAATAGCCATACTGCAATTTAAGCTCATTTACCATAGTGTTATATCGAATAAAGTTTCGATTTTCCTTTGCTCTATCTCTTATTTACATTATCTTTGCAACTGAAACAATGAAAGCCATGACCAAGACCATCATAATTACCCTACTGTGCCTTTTAGTTTCTGTCGTTTCCCATGCAACGACAAACGACATGTTGCTTGCGCGCCTTGACAGCGTGCTGGATCACCGCGTCGATTATATCCAACGCAAGGAGAAACGATTGGATCTGTTGAGAAGCAGGATTGCAAAAGCCAACGACAACCGGAAAAGACTGTCGCTCTATGAAGCGATGTACGAGGAATACTATACCTTTCGATATGACTCCTGCATGGTATATGCCGAGCGCGAGTATAAGTTGGCAAAGCAGATAGGCAACCACCGTCTTGAAGCGCTGTCGCTTATGCACCGTACTGTGCTACTGGCCACAAACGGTTGCTACAGTGAAGGCGAGAAGGTGTTTAACAAGATAGACACCACCGGCTTTGACCGAAAAATGAAGTATGAATACTATTGGGCGGGGATGTGGCTTTACAACTATTGGTCCGGATACAGCGACGGCAATGAGTTTGCATCCGTCTACGACCGCAAGCGCAACTACTTTATCGCCCATGCCATTGCATACGCTGACAAGGGTACCGCCAACTGGTACTATCTCAATGCAGAGTATAAGAACTATGCAGACCGCGACCTCAAGGCTGCAATGAGATTCTACAAAAAGGCTATTGAGCTGACAAAAGAAAATACAAGGGTATATGCCTCTGCAACCTACGTGTTGGCACAGTGCTATAAACACTTTGGCAACATGCAACAATACGAGCACTGGATCCTCCGCTCTGCCATTTCCGACCAAATCATACCCCTGAAGGAGAACCTGGCTTTACAAGAGTTTGCCATGTACTACTTTGAAAAAGACCATAACAACGCCGGGAAATCATCACGATACATCAATCTCTCTTTGGAGGATGCTAAGTTCTACAACAATCGTCTGCGTATCCTTGAGATTTCGCGAAGGCTGCCTACTATCATGTCTGCATATGAGGATCAGCTCTACAAGAGTCGCAACGAGCGCACTATACAAAACTATATCTTAGGCGTTCTCGTCACCATACTCATAGCCACTGTCTTCTTTATCTTATATGAATATCCGCAATCATCCAAATCAGTAGATTCTATGCTTGAAACTCGTC
>DAWDCC010000122.1:0-5465 GCA_052355365.1 Prevotella sp.
AAGACGCTCAGAAAAGTGAGCTAAAATTGGCACAACGAACTGGACACCCTAACAAGCTGGTCACAAAGGCAGTACACTTTTGAAAACTGAAAGTCCAGATTTCGTTGAAAACATAGTCCCTAGTTACTGTAACGAATGCGGCAACTCGCTCGAAGATAGTGAACTTGTATTGGATTATGTTACACAGGTATATCACTTCCAGAAATGAAGCCCATAGTAAGAGAAATCAGGCATTATGTTGCCATCTGTAGTAAGTGCGGCGCAAGAATCCAATCTCACGTTGCAAGGAAACGTGGGACAAATGCCGTCGTCTATGACGCTTCTGTCAAAAGCCTTGTCGTCTATCTTTCGGTAGTACAGTTTCTGCCTTATGGACGTATTGCCGACTTCTTGCTCGAAGTATGCAATCTTTCGATAAGCGAGGGCTCTATGGTTAACTGGATAAACGAGGCCAAGACAAAAGCGAAGCCTACTATTGACAGAATTAAGGAACTCATTATGCAGTCAAAGGTCGTTGGCTTCGACGAGTCGGGCTGCTATTGTAATAAGCGGCTGGACTGGGCTTGGATAGCACAGACCGTGTATTTTACTCTCTTATTCCGTGCAGGAGGAAGAAGTTCGAAGGAATTGGAAAGTCGTTTTGGTGACAGCCTTGAGAGAATGATAGCAGTAACAGATCGCCATAGTGCCTATTTTGCCTTGCACTTCTTGAACCATCAGGTTTGTCTTGCGCATATACTTAGAGAGCTGCAATATCTGAACGAACTCGACACAACACAGCAATGGTCCGGAGAAGTTGAAAAACTTTTGAAGGAGGCAATCCACGAAAGAAATACAAGGCCTAACGAGTGTATCGAAAAAGAACCGTGGCTCGAAAGGCTTGACGCTCTGCTCAAAAAGAATTTGGAAGAATTTAAGGAACAGTTTCAACGTCTCAAAAACGGTCTGATAAAATGCAGGGATTACATCTTCAACTTTCTGGAGGATCCTCTGATTCCTTCTGATAACAATGCAAGCGAACGCGGCATTAGAAAGTTGAAGATAAAATTGAAGAACTCTGGTACCTTTAGGTCGGACTTAGGTGCAGATGCATTCTTTGACCTGCATTCCATCATAGAAACTGCGAAGAAGCATAAGCAGACGCCATTTGAAGCAATCCGAGCACTGTTTGGTGCTACGGATAGCTCTGTCGTACCTATCGCTGAATAGTTACCACCAAGCAACTTGCTAAAGGTACGCTATACGTACCCAATAGTTGCGAAGCAACTTATACCGCTGACAAGAACTGGGGCAAGTTTTCAGAAATCAAAGAAGAATAGCCTCGGATCCTCTCATTTCTCACCGCCCCATCCTTTGCCTGGCATCCGCCATCATCTTCCTCAGTTCTTTGTTGGGCTCCTCCACCTTCACTGCCCGCTGCAGGAAACGCTGATAGGCTGCCTTGGCCTCCTGTTTCTTGCCGAGAGCTTCAGAACAAATGCCTATATAATAAGGTGTACTGATAGAGTTTGGATCATAGCCTTCTGCCTGAACGAAATCATCGACAGCCCGACGATAGTCCTGCCCGGCATATTCGCCTTCAGCTAAACCGCGATAGCAGGAAAACATCACCGCACTGTCGGGTCGCAGCAATTGCAGAGCACGATGGAAGCAGTCCGTCGATGCTTTGTAATCGCCCAAGGCACCGAGTACCACTCCTTGATGATAAAGCGGAGCGGCTACTGCGGAGTCCGACATGGCGATGGCTACATCAAAAGCTTTCCGCGCCTCTGCCGGATGCTCCAGTCGCTCGTAGCTCACGCCAAGGTTGAGCATATTCTTATAAGTGGAGTCGCCCTGTTGCAAGAGTAACAGATAGCTGTCCTTGGCCAATACCCATTGCCGCTGGGCCATATATACGTCGGCCATGATATCATTGACAGCCATACAGGTCTCGTCTTTCAGCCAAAATCTGTTACAGACAATTTCTGCTTTGTCAGTCAGTCCCGAAAGCAAGTATTCCTTAGCCAGCTTGGCCACAGCCTCTCCGTCCATCGGCCACCGCTTGATAATAGCCTCGCCCCATCCTATTGTCCGATGGTTGAGTCCGAGTGCCTTGCAGCAGTCAAACAGATGGTGCATGGTATCATGGTCGAGTGAATCAGCGGGCAGTCTATCGACAATATCGAGGCTTTTGGCATAGTTGCTTTGGCGATAATAGGCGTTGGCGATCTTCATGCGCAAGGCGGCACTGCCGTCACTGGTCAAAGCTTTGAGGTAATATTCCAGGGCATGTCTCAGGTCGTAATCCGCCATGCAGGAGTCACCCCGCCGGATGTTGTCGTTGGACTGATTGTTGGCACTCACCGTCAGGACCATCGCCATGACCAGTAGTAAAAGGATAGTAAGTCTCTTCATCTCTCTGAATGATTAAGTTTTTAATATGTCGTTGCAAAGATAATATTTTTATGGCATACTCAAAAGTCTTCCAAGTAAAAAGAATGCATTTGTTTGATAAACTGACAAAAAAGTGGCCACGAGAAGGCGTTCTTTTCGAGCAAGCATGTCTTTGGACGTGATTTTTCAATTCTCGCCAACATTCTTAACTGGCTAACTACTAAGAACTTGAATAAACATTACATTTTTTCATCTTGCAAAAATACCTTTCTGATAGAAAATTCTCTAGAGAATTTTCTATCAAACTACCTTTTTCACTCGGTCATCTCGGTAGTTTTACAGTGAGAAAAAGCCGAGATGACACTATAATCATGCTATTTTCGCATTCAGCCACCCATTTTTGCTCTTTGCAAACATGGCTTTCCCTCAAAAAGCTTCTCTGCTTCTCTCTAGAAGCGAAGTAAATCGTGACAGTCTTTTGTTGTGTATCTTTACCCATTCGAAAGAAGTATTCCATCATCTCTCTGCCTTCTATTGTACAGCTGAACATATCCAAGGAAGTCAGCACGCAGCAGACTTTTTTAACAGACAATAAACGCTTCCTCTCCTATCGAAAGACGCCTTCAACAAAAAGAGTATGTGAATTAATTCCAGGAATTCTTGTCCATCTCAGATAATTTTGCGATATTTGCAAGAGATATTCATGCAGGCCCTACTACGCAAATAGGGGGGAACAAAAAATGAAAGACAAAAGACATGACCCTACAGCAACTGGAATATATCTTAGCCCTCAACCGCTTAGGCAACTTCGCCAAGGCTGCTGACTATTGCGATGTCACGCAACCGACGCTCAGCTCCATGATTCAGAAACTGGAAAACGAGTTGGGTATCAAGATCTTTGACCGGCACCGACAGCCCATCATCACCACCAAGGCTGGACAGGCTGTCATCCGACAAGCCAAAGAGGTGCTCTATCAGTCCCGGCGCCTCAGGGAAATCGTCGAGGAAGAGAAGGATACTTATCTCGGGACATTCACCATCGGCGTGCTTCCGACTATCGCTCCCTACCTCATCCCCCACTTCTTTCCGCAGTTGATGAGGGAGCATCCCGAGATGGATCTGCGCATCGTTGAGATGAAAACCAAGGACATGAAGCAGGCTCTGCTCAATAGTGACATCGATGCCGGCATTCTGGCTAAGATCAAAGGACTGGAGATGTTCAACAGCACGCATCTCTATACAGAGAAGTACTTTGCCTATATCTCAAAAAACGATCCCCTGTTCGCCAAAGAGAGAATAAAAACTACCGACCTCAACGGGGAGTTTCTATGGCTACTTGACGAGGGGCACTGCTTCCGCGACCAGCTCGTGAAGTTCTGTCATTTGAAATCAGCTGCGGCCAGCAAGAAAGCCTATACCTTGGGAAGTATCGAGACGTTTATGAGAATCGTGGAGAATGGCAAGGGCGTGACTTTCATCCCCGAGATGGCTATCTCACAGTTGGAAGACTCACAAAAGCGACTGGTGAGGCCCTTCGCCTTGCCGGAGCCTCAACGCGAGATCGTCATGATCACCGCCGACAACTTCATTCGCCACAAGATGCTCGACATGATCGTGAAGCGCATCCAAGACAGTGTCAAGCCATTGCTGTGCCTTAATAATAAATAGACGGCAGGAAGAAATAAATCTCTTGCTTCGTCGCTACAACCATTCAACAACCATGAAAGACTTTGCAGCCATAGACTTTGAGACCGCCAACTTCGAGCGCACCAGTGTTTGCGCTGTGGGTGTGGTGATCGTGAGAAACGGAGAGGCGGTCGATTCGTTCTACTCACTCATCCACCCCGAGCCCAACTACTACAACTGGCGTTGCTCCAGCGTCAACGGCCTCTGTCAGGAAGACACAGAGGACGCGCCTATCTTCCCCGACGTGTGGAAGCAGATAGAGCCCATGATCGAGGACCTGCCACTCGTGGCTCACAACAAGGCTTTCGATGAAAACTGTCTGAAAGCTGTCTTCCGCACGTATGGCATGGACTATCCCGACTATCCATTCTACTGCACGCTCATCGCCTCACGCAGAGTATGGCCTGGCGGGCACCACAACCTCGACATCATTGCCGCACACTGTGGCTATGATCTCAAGAACCATCACCATGCACTCGCTGATGCCGAGGCCTGCGCTGCCATCGCGTTAGAGATCCTTTAACCATAGAAAGTACCGCTGCCATCATGCCGTTGTCTCTTTTTCCGTCTCTGCTGTTGGCCATTCTCCTGGTCGGATACACGCCAGGTCCTGCCAACCTCTTCTCGCTCCACTGTTCTATGCGCAATGGGGTGAAAAGAGCGCTCATCATGTGGTTGGGACTGCTGACGGGATTCACCATCGCAGCTGTGGCAGCAGCCCTCGTCACCCACTGGATGGGTACGATGATGGGCCACTATGTCGTCATTCTCAAATACGTCGGTTGCGCATATATCTTCTATCTTGCCTGGCAGATATTCCGTAGCTCGGGTAAGACTGCTGATAAAGACAAGACCTGCACATTTCTTTCGGGAATGATTGTCCAGCTCACCAATGCCAAGATCATTCTCTTTGATCTGATGGTCTACACCACGTTTGTACTGCCCTACTCCAACCGTCTTCCTAACCTTCTCCTCGTCGCTGCCCTGCTTGAGATAGCAGGCCCCGGTGCCAACCTTGTCTATCTGTTTGCCGGCAGCACGTTGCATGGTCTCTTCACAGCCCATCCGCTGCTAATCGACCGCATTATGGCCGTTTTACTCGCCGCCTGCGCAGTATATATTCTGCTGGCGTAGCTGTCGTCGTGGAGTTACGGGAAACATCAGATTTGGTCCAATATATTTTTTATCCTATCCGCGAAATAGAGAGGAATGTTTATCAGGTCGTCATCTTTCCGCATATTAAGTGTGGAAAGACGTATAGAGACATCGGGGGTATAAGTCTTACGGTAGACCGACAAGCTTTTCGCCTTGATATTGTGCTCAGCCTTAACTTCAATAGGTATAATCTTATATATTGGTGTCCGCTAAAAATGAAAACCGCATAAAAATCCTTTCGCGATGCC
>DAWDCC010000123.1:0-5338 GCA_052355365.1 Prevotella sp.
CAACGGGTGATATCAGCCTCTGTTTCTCGGAACATCTAACTGGACACCCTACTTAATAGAAATTGAATGTCTAAACTGTATCATATATATTTAGGTTTTTGTATTCTGCCTGCAAAATTAGGGAGTAAAGATTGTCCGAGAGTGGATTTTTTGGTGGAATAGTCGTAAGAATAGCATTTTTAGGCACCGAAAAGAACAATTTGATAGTGAGGCATGTTCTTTCCGGCGCAGCAGATTATTTGGTGAATCTTATCCAATCGATGTCGAGAAACGGTGCGTCGTTTTTCTTTCCCGGACGCATACAGTAAAAGCCAGTCTTCGCTCCAATCCACTTTCCCTCTACGATGTCAAAGGGCTGACCAAGTTCCGTGTACTTCTTTCCGTCTGTGCTGTAGGCGAACTGAGCATGTGCCTTGATGCCATTGCCGACTCCCGTGCTCCATACTTTTGCGCGTACATATATATAAGGTGTAGCTGCCCGTGGCTGCGGTATGTCATCGACAGCATATTTCTGAGTGTAGGGTCGCGGCATAGGTACCAAAGCGACAGGTTTCTCTTCAATCGTCTCTTCTGATTTTCCTTTCTGTGCGCCTTTGCAGACTACGTAACGGAGGACACATCCTTCCGGGGTGCTCACAAGTTTTATTGCCGCATAGTCCTGCCCCATGATGACGAAGCCTCCCTCTTCTCTTTTGGGCTTGAAATCAGGATTGGGTATGAACCTCATGCGGGCCACTACGGTGAAGTTCTCTGCCGGCAACTTTTGCAGCAGCATATTTTGCAGATCGCTGATATTGTGGAAGTCTTCTGGCTGCTGCGGGCCATAGAGGCGCAAACGCGAGTTGCGGGCATCGCAATAATACCAATAGTGGCTCCATGGTCCCTCAAACTGCCATTGCAATCCCAACTCGTTACTGTCAAACTCATCATCCTCTGCCGGTTGTAAGACTATATCTTTAGAAAGTGCAGAGACTTTGGGCTTCCTCCATGTTGCTACTGCATCACCACAGCCGTCTCCGTCCTTGTCGTCACCGATGACGAGCCAGCCGCCCTTCCATTGAGCGGGCTGCAGGTGCACGACACGTCCATAAGCATGCTTGTCTTGGAAATGGATAAACCAGTCCTCACCACATGGAGTATCTACCCACGCTCCCTGATGTGGACCGTTGACCTTGCTCTTGCCTTGCGCCAGCGTGACACGCTCCTCGTAGGGTCCGTAGGGCGACTTGCTTCTGAGTTCCACCTGCCAACCGTATTTCACACCACCGGCCGGAGAGAAAATGTAGTAATAGCCACCATGCTTGTAAAACTTTGTACCCTCTATCGTCGGTTGGTTCTCATGTCCATCGTAGACAATGCGCGACGGCCCTGTCACATGTGTGCCGTCTGCCGACAAAGGTGCAACGAAAAGCACGCTCTTCACTCCTGCCCGTGAACCGGCGCAACCATGAGAGAGATAAGCGCGTCCGTCATCATCCCAAAGTGGACAGCAGTCGATCAGTCCCTTGCCTTCCTTGACAAGCACCGGCTCAGACCATTCGCCACGCGGATCCTGGGTTTTAACCATGAATATACCTTGGTCAGGATCACCCCAATAGATATAATACCAACCATCGTGGTAACGTATCGACGGTGCCCACATGTAATTGCCATGCTGTATCTTGTTGCGATAATCAAGATCTGTCCCACGGTATTGTGGCAGCACGGGGTAATGGTCTTTCAATGCTGCACCAACGATAGACCAGTTGACCAAATCGGTAGAATGGAGTATCTGAAGGCTGGGAAAACAAGCAAACGACGATGATGTCATATAGTAATCATCGCCATGGCGGCACACGTCTGGATCGCTATAGTCGGCATTGATGATCGGATTTTGATAATGCCCGCCCGAAAGATTGGGATTCCATGTCTTCGACGGGGCTTGCGCCATCATGAACAATGGCATCGCCAGCAGCGATAAGATCAGCTTGAATTGTTGCATATTTATTTTTTGGTTTTGATTAATCTCTTTTGCTAAAGGAATTCTTGTTGCAAAGTTAGCAAAACATCTCGGTTAGTAAGGTGGAAAACATGTCGCTTAAAGGATGACAGACGTTCGCAACTGACAATAAATTCAGGTACTTAGCAAACTTATAAATGTCAGCAAGTTTGAGTTGGTGAAAGAACGTTTCTCTAAATGTACCGAATTCGATACAATATAATAGTCGTTTCGCATTTGTTGATCAGCAGAAAAAAAATATAACCGCGTAACTCAAACTATACTTGAGTTACGCGGTTACATCGCTTTCAACAATAAATGTTTCGCCTACATTATCCTTGGATAGCTTTTCACATGAGGGTTTATCACCCGCAGGGCATTTTACTCATTGATCAGCACCTCCACGATGCGCTCTGCCGTGCGGCCGTCCCATCTGTCGGGGATGCCGGCCTGCTTCCACTGTCCGCTGACCATCTTGCCGACAGCCTCCTCAAGCTTATCAGCATCCTCGCCGACCAGTACGTTGGTGCCGATCTTCACCGTCTCGATATGCTCGGTATAGCTGTTGAGCGTGATGCACGGCACCTGGTTGAAGGTAGCCTCCTCAGCCACGTTACCGCTGTCGGTGATGATGCCACCGGCATGACGCGTCAGACGAGCGAAAGCCAGGTAGCCCAACGGGCTGACGATATGGAAATTCTTCAGATCGAGATGCTCTCTCAATCCCAGTCCCATGATCGTCTCCACGGCCAGTCCCCGCAGCGGTGCGATGATCGTGGTGTCGCCGGCTGCACGGGTCAGCGCCGTGATCATCTTCTTCAGGTTATCCTTGTCAGCGAGCAGCGCCTTGCGGTTGATCGTGAAGACCAGATAAGGCTTCAGGCTGCCGTCCTCTGCCGTGACCACGTGAGCCACCTCGTCGGGCAGCGTAGCCTGCTCGATGCGCGTGTGGCAATAGCGCAGGTTGTCCATGAGGATGTTGCCCACCATATACACCTTGGAGAGCTCGGCGCCCTCGCGGTTGGCTATCGAGTTGTTGCTGATGCCGGCCGTGAAGAGGATGTCGCTCAGTCCGTCGATGACGAGCCGGTTGATCTCCTTGGGCATGCTGATGTCGAAGCTGCGCGTACCGGCAGCGATGTGCGCCAACCTGATGCCCTGCTTCTTCGTGACGATAGACGCTGCCATCGTCGAGGCAAGGTCATCGACCACGACCACCACGTCCGTGGGATGATCCTGGAGATAGACTTCAAACTTAGACATCACCTGCCCCGTGAGCTCATTGAGATTGACACAATCCACACCCAAGAAGACATCGGGGCGTCTGATGCCCAAGTCGCTGAAAAGGCCGTCCTCCAGCGTCGGGTCATTGGCAATGCCGGCATAGACAATCTGACTCTCCACCGGCTTGCCCTCACGGCGTAGGTTCTCAATCTGACGAATCACTGGCGCCACCTTCATGAAGTTGGGACGGGCACCGCAAAAAACACATATATTCATAGTATCGCTGTTTAGCACTTTTATTGATGCAAACTTACATAAAAAATGCAAGATTTCAAAATTTCAATCATGGATTTTGCGAAAAAGACAAGAGATACCCTAAAAACTGTTGCTACTCTCAAAGATTTCACGTAATTTTGCAATGCTAATCATCAACGTCATGGAAGCTAAAAACAACGACAACTTTGAGACATACTGGGCTGAGCACAAAACAGAGCTCATCGCCCGCGCTCCGCAACATCTGCGACAGGAGAGAGAAAACGCCCTGAAGATGAACACCGCCGGTGACTGGCTGCTGGCCGTCGTTCCCATCATCGTGATGGTGGCTTTTCTCAGTGCCGGACTCATCCACAGCGAGATCCTCAACTTTGCGGCGGCGGCACTGATAGGGTGCGCCGTATATGTGCTCACCATGCTCGTCAAGCCCTATGTCACCGGCAAACGCAGCCTCGTGGATATTGACAACGACATCAAGGCCTATTTCCGGCAACAGCCAAGAAGGTGACGGCCGCTTGGTCGTTTCCCGTTTTTTTTGTACCTTTGCAGCCCGAACACATTATTTTATATATAAGACACATTATTGTTTAATAATAGGTATTAGAAGGAATACAAAGATGCAAAATCAGTTTTCCCGTACTCAGTTGCTTCTTGGCAAGCCCGCTATCGACACACTCAGCGGCTCGCGTGTAGCCGTCTTCGGCATCGGAGGCGTAGGAGGATATGTGGTGGAAGTGTTGGCGCGCAGCGGCGTGGGCGAGATAGATCTCTTCGACGACGACCGCGTCTGCCTCACCAATGTCAACCGACAAATCTATGCGCTCATCTCCACCGTCGGACAGCATAAGGTCGACGTGGCCGAGGCGCGTATCCATGACATCAACCGCCGTTGCATCGTGCATAAGCATCAGATGTTTTACATGCCCTCCAACGCCGACGAGATCGACCTCAGCGAGTATGACTATGTCGTGGACTGCGTAGACACCGTCACCGCTAAGCTTGAGCTCATCAAGCGCTGCTATGCTCTCCACATCCCCATCATCTCGTGCATGGGAGCTGCCAACAAGCTCGATGCCACTGCCTTCCGGGTGGCTGACATCAACAAGACCAAGATGGACCCGTTGGCAAAGGTCATCCGCAAGAAGCTGCGCCGGCTGCATATCCCTCACCTCAAGGTGGTCTACAGCGACGAGGAACCGCTCAAGCAGATCGATGACGACACCATCTCCTGCCGCTTCCACTGCATCTGCCCCAACAAGGATATGCGCAAGTGTACTGAGCGACGCGACATCCCCGCCAGCGATGCCTTTGTCCCCGCAGCAGCCGGACTCATCGTCGGCGGCGAGGTGGTGAAGGATCTGATCAACGCGGCAGGCACCATGCGCATCACTCCCGAGGAGGCACCCACCAACCCCAACGCCATTGCAGCTGCGGAGAAAGCACAACAGCATCTACAGAAATACAATGCGCTGAAGAAGGCGGCAGCCGAAGAGAAATAGAGACTCACCCCACAACAGCCTGGGGTGAGGCTTGTTCATGTGTACTTTCACCATTGACATACTGGTGCTGATTGACACGCTGATATTTCTCAGCCTCAGCAACGAGCTGGTCAAAGCGTGCCTTCCGATCGGCTTTCAGTTCACCTTTGTTGACCAACTTACGGTTATGCTTGGCCCAGTTGACCAAGTCCCGCTCTTCCAGCTGATATTTCGATGGCCGTCGCTTGTTGTCGTGCAGAAAATCCATATACATCTGCCACATCATCGTCCACCTTTGTTCATGCGTCATCATACTGCTTTCATATTAAAAAAAATGATTATCCGCATTTACATGTAACCTTCGTGCCATATAGTCGATGTTCAA
>DAWDCC010000124.1:0-5217 GCA_052355365.1 Prevotella sp.
TCAACGGGTGATATCAGCCTCTGTTTCTCGGAACATCTAACTGGACACCCTACCAGCTTGTCCGCCTGGCTTGAGACCGCTCGTTTTGCGTAGCGTCTTAGTGCGTCGGACGACTTCGTCCTTCATCTTCTCCTTGGAAGGTGGCGTGCTACTGTTGTTTGAGTTCTTGTCTGGTGTTTCGTACTTTGCAAGACGCTTTCTAAGATCCTCTATTATCGTATTGCGTTTGCTGACCTCGGCGTTCAATTTGTTGATGTTACGGTTAAGATTGCATATAGTATCATGCTGCGAATCGATGGTTTTTTGCATCGACCCCAGCTTCTCGTTCATGCTTTTCTGCACATCGGCTATGTCCGTAACTGCCTGTTTCATAGATACAAAGGTACGAAAAATAGCTGAGATAAGCAAACAAAAATAGAACTATTTTTCATACTTACTTTGCTGATTGATAGACGTTTAAACATATCTCCTGAGCGTAGGATTTATCCCAAGTTGGGATTGAAATGCATTCGCTGAGTAGTTACGCTTGGTGATTTATTTGTTAATTTGTCACAACAAAAGATGGAGTCTTGGGTGTTTTTTCGTATATTTGCTCGCATGGAAGATAACATAAAATGAACTTTTATGAAGAAAATAATTTTATCACTGCTGATACTACTGCTTTCAGCGCCTATGTTAGCGCAACGTCGCACTAACAACATTACCATTCAGCCTAAAATAGGACTCAATGTGGCCGACCTGACTGATGTCAGCGGCAGAGGATCGCGTGTTGGACTGGCTACAGGAGTCGAGTTTGAGTTTCCTGTCAACCGCAAGTTTAGTTTTACCGCAGGTGCTCTCTTTTCCATGCAGGGATGCGATGGTATCGAGCTCAACTACATCAACATTCCGGCCATGGCCAATTTTTATGTGGCACCGGGTTTGGCTATGAAAGTAGGTCTGCAGCCGGACTTCAACGTCAGTGATGATGGTTGGAACACAAGCAGTTGCGGTCTCTCTATTCCTCTTGGTATGTCGTATGAATATCACCGCTTTGTGTGGGATATGCGCTATAACTGGGGGGTGACCGACGCCATTGAGAACACCGACTGCAAGAACAGCGTGTTCCAGTTCACTTTCGGTTATAAGTTCAACTTATAGGAGTGCATTATGGCCATTCATTGATTATATTCTTTTTGATTGCCAGGGCGGTGCATCGGCCCCTCAAAGTAGCAGACTGTGTTAACGCTCCGGCGTTAGTGTGGCCTGCTATTGTTATGAAAGATGCAAGGACTCCCTGTTATAAATCTACAGATCCCCCCCTCTGACTCCCTCCTAAAAAGGAAGAGTTAGAGGGGGCGGAAGTTTATGAACCTAAGGATCGGGGTAGTTATGGATCTATAGGCCTTCTTGGTTTATCTATCTGGTCTGGAATTCTTCTTCAATCTTTGGAGCCTTGTCCTGCCCACTGCCATAGCGATGATACTCGAAAGCAATGCTCTGCTCCTTGAGGTAGTGGATGAGCTCCACACGGCCGTTCTTCACGGGAACATCGGTGGCGATGAACTTGTTGGTGTCGGCGGCGCGCTGATATATCTTCTCAGGAATGTCGGGCGAGCAAGTGCGGATGCGCTCATAATCGGGGATGGAATCGATGAAGTTGTCGAGTGTCTCACGCTTGAGGCGTGCTCCTAACTTTGCGAGCTTATCCTGCAGGTCGGGGCGCTTGTCGTCGGCGTCGCAGCTCACTGTGAGCGGAGTGCCACAGATGTGAGCGGCCAAGGCCACCATCAGCGCCTGCTCATCAGTGTCGTCCTTGAACAGACGCAAACCCATGCCGCCTTTGAGCGGTAAGTAGCGGAAGACATTCTCCTCACCGCTGATGTGGTTCCAGTCGCGAGGATGACGGAACTCGCTCTCCCATGCCTCGGCATAGCTTGTGCGATAGTCGGTCTTTGAGCCCGGCTTGTCGGTGATGATAGTAAACTGCTGGCAGTAGTTCGGACCACCGGCCTTGATGCCGGGACCAAAGGCTGAGAGCTTCATGCCACCGAAGGGCTGACGGTTAACAATGGCGCCCGTGATGCCCCGGTTGATATAGAGGTTGCCGGCCATGATGGAGTCACGCCACAGGCGGTGCTCATTCTCATCGAGTGTCTGAATACCTGAGGTCAGACCATAGTCAAGACCATTGACCAGGCTGATGGCCTCCTCCAAGGTGTCGAACGGAGCCACGGAGAGCATAGGGCCGAAGAGCTCGGTGCGGAAAGAATAGTTCTGCGGGCTTACTCCCATCTTCACCGACGGGGCGAGGATATAGCTTCGCTTGTCGACAAAGTGAGGCGGCACGAGCCAGAACTCGCCCGGTTCCAGGTTGTTGATGGCGTGGAGCAGTTTGTCGTTGTGGTTGGTGATCATCGGACCTACTACATTGCCGGCGTTCCATACTCCGCCTACTTTCATGCTTGTGGCGCAGTCGCGGAGCTTCTCGCGGAAGTCCTCACGCTCATAGACCGAGCGCTCCACAAGGAAGAGCGAGCAGGCAGAGCACTTCTGCCCTGCATTGCTGAAGGCTGAGTGGCAGGCGCTCATGATGGCGTGATCCATGTCGGCCGATGCCGTGCAGACGATGGCGTTCTTACCACCGGTCTCTGCCGACAGCGGAGTAGTTGGCTTAGCGCGCAGGATCGACTGTGCGGTGTCGGTGCCTCCGGTGAGGATAATATGCTTGATCTCGGGAGCCTGTGTGAGCTTGTCGAGAGCGTTGCGCTCAGTGATGATGACTTGCAAAGCCTCTTTCGGCACACCGGCATCCCAGAAGGCTTTGGCAAAGAGCCAGGCTACAGGAGCGGCGACAGAGGCGGGCTTCAGGATGACCGTGTTGCCGGCAGCCAGCCCGGCCACGGCACCGCCACAAGGAATGGCGCACGGGAAGTTCCACGGTGAGATGACGAGCACGGTGCCCTTGGCCTTGATGTCGACATCTTGCAGCGCATAGAACTTTTTCATTGAAGTGGTGTAGAAGCGGCAGTAGTCAATACCTTCCGATACCTCCACGTCGCCCTCTACGACCGTCTTGCCGGTGATGGCGCACATGGCACCGATGAGGTTGCCGCGCAGGCCGCCCATGCGGTTGGCGGCATCGTACATGATCTTGTGGCGCTCCTCTATCGTCGTGTCGCGCCAGTGACCCGGATCAGCGGCAGCAATCTTCACGATCTCTTCCACCTGAGCAGCGTTGGCCTTTGACATCTCGCAGATCTCCACATCCTCGTCCTGCGAGCGGTCGTAGTATTTATAGCAGCTGTCGTTGACGACGGTCTTGCTGCCTATCTGTGTGGGGATGACGTCAGGCTTGTCGGCAGGACTCCTCTTCCACTTCTTGAAAATGTCGCGCTGCCACTCCTGGTTGCACTCACGGTCGAAGTCGGTATCTTGCTCGTTGACCATCACGTCTTGTGGAGGGATGGGGATGTAAGGTTTGCGACGGTCCTGTGTTCGGGTCGGCGTGTGGTTGAGCTTGTCCTTGATGGCATAGGCGTCCTCGAACTGCTTGCGCAGGAACTCCCACGTCTCTGTGCCCGGTTTGAGGTTGAACGAGTGGGTGAGGAAGTTGTCCGGTGCCGTGTTCTCGTCCATACGGCGGACAAGGTATGACACGGCATAGAGGAACTCCTTGTCGTGGACAACCGGAGCGTAGAGCACGACGTGGTTGCCGAGTTTGGACTGTGCACGCCACACGTGGTCGGCCATACCCTCAAGCATCTCGAAGCAGAAGGTGTCCTTTGGCGTCTGGTATTTCTGTGTCAGCAGATAAGCGTAGGAAATGGTATAGAGGTTGTGCGATGCCATACCAATGTGGAGGCACCGTGAGTTCTCGGGCAGCAGACCGCGTTCGATGATATGGAGATAGTTAGCGTCGACCTCGGTCTTGTTGGGACGGACCGGCGACGGCCAGCTGTGGAGCGACGAGGTGACGGTCTCCATGTCGAGGTTACAGCCTTTCACGATACGCATCTTGATCCACGCGCCGCCACGGGCCACACGCTCTTTGGCAAACTCCAGCAGTTTGGTCTGGAAACCGTAGGCATCGGGCAGATAAGCCTGAACCACGATACCGGCAGAATAGTGCAGGAACTCGGGCTTGGACAGAGTGGTGAGGAACACGCGGATGGTCATATCAAAGTCCTTGTACTCTTCCATGTCAAGGTTGACGAACTTCGGCTCCTTCCTGCCCTCAGGCGTGATGTAAGGATAGTCGATGGCTGTCTGATAGAGCGTGGACATACGGTGCACCAGCTCAGGGAAAGCCTCCTCGTAGTTCAGTGCGTGGGTCTGTGCATAGATACCTGAGATTTTCACCGAGATGTAGTTGATGTCGGGCTGTTTGAGTGCCTCGATGGTGTTGTAGTATCGTTGGTCGGCCTCTTTGTTTCCGAGCACCACCTCACCGAGCAGGTTGACGTTCTGTCCGATATCCTCCTGGTTGCGCTCAGCCAAGTGCTTGGTCAGAGCCGGTCGCGCGGCATCGAGGATGACGCGTGAAGTATCCATACGCAACCGCTTCTTGATGATGGGGATGGCAATGGGATAGAAGTGGTAACCAAACGACTGATATATCTTGAAGAGCAGACGGTCGCGGGCATTGAGAAACTCCGGAACACCATATTCGTCAATGAGCACTTTGATACGCTTGGCCAACTTGCGGTCGTCACGAATCTGTGAGCTCTCGTCGAGCATCTTCACGAGGAATTTCTTGTCACTGGGCTTTTCCACCATGGTGGCATACATGTTCTGCTCGCGACGCTCAGCCGGTGTGATGCTCTCCTGGCTTGTGGTGTAGAGTTTCATGAGCCAAGTCTCTACTTCTTGAATGGTCGGTTTTTCCATAGTAATCATATTTAGTGGTTGTCTGATATATATAATAAGGTGTACACATCAACGTGTACTTTTTGCAAGGTCGGAGAATGCTGTCACCCTATTCTTTGGGTTCAGCGCTTATGCGACCACTGTAGGACTAAACATAACGGCTCTGTATCGGTGTAGTTCCGACAGGGCTTGTTTGGTGAATGTGTCAAAATAAAACCTTCTCATCTCTCTTACTCATATTATTGTTTCTCGGTTGCAAAGATAAGAGAAAAAACAATACGGGCAAAACAAAACGGAACTTTTTTGCATAAAAATATATGAATATCCGCAATCATCCAAATTAGCAAAGTTTATACAGCCTGGACAATC
>DAWDCC010000125.1:0-4482 GCA_052355365.1 Prevotella sp.
GCTATTGGCGGACGGCTTTAGCTTTTACGCCTTAGCGCAAATTAGTACAACAACTTGCACTTTTGAAGACCATAATGTTCATGTCCCTCACAGATTTGCAGATAGTCTATAAAACAATAATCCCGGACAACACTGACGTTGCCCGGGATTACTGTATAGTGGAATAGGGTTGGGTCCCCTTTTAGTTCTTGAACGAGTGGACGGGAGCGGGAATGCGGCCGCCACGGTTGACGAGTCGCTCGGAAGAGAAGGTGTTGACCGGCATGATGGGAGCATGGCCAAGCAGACCGCCCCATGAGATGCTGTCGCCGACACGCTTGCCGATTACTGGGATGATGCGCACGGCAGTGGTCTTTTGATTCACCATACCGATGGCGGCTTCGTCGGCAATGATACCCGAGATCGTGGTGGCAGGGGTGTCACCGGGGATAGCAATCATGTCGAGTCCTACCGAGCAGACGCAGGTCATGGCTTCGAGCTTCTCGATGTTCAGTGCTCCTGCGTTGACAGCGTCGATCATGCCCTGATCCTCGCTGACGGGGATGAAGGCGCCGGAAAGTCCGCCGACATAAGAGCTGGCCATGATGCCGCCCTTCTTCACCTGGTCGTTGAGCAATGCCAAAGCTGCGGTAGTACCCGGTGCACCCGGCTGTTCCACGCCGATGCATTTCAAGATGTCGGCAACAGAGTCTCCGACTGCCGGCGTCGGTGCCAGACTGAGGTCGATGATGCCAAACTCGGCACCTAAGCGGCGGCTGGCCTCCTGCGCTACATATTGTCCTACACGCGTGATCTTGAAAGCTGTCTTCTTGATGGTCTGACAGAGCGTCTCGAAGTTTGCCTCACGACCGCCATTCTCGCGGGCACGGCGGTCCATCTGTTCCAATGCATATTTCACTACGCCGGGACCGGAGACACCGACGTTGACAACGGCGTTGCCCTCGCTCACTCCATGGAAAGCACCGGCCATGAACGGGTTGTCGTCAGGAGCATTGCAGAAGACCACGAGTTTAGCCGGACCGATGCACTGGCGGTCAGCACTGGTCTCGGCAGCCTGGCGCACGATCTCGCCCATGAGTTTCACGGCGTCCATGTTCAGTCCGTTCTTGGTGCTGCCCACGTTGACGCTTGAGCAGACAAGGTCTGTCGTGGCCAGAGCCTGTGGAATGGAGCGGATGAGGAGCTCGTCGGCGGGTGTCATGCCCTTGCTGACAAGTGCAGAGAAGCCACCGAGGAAGTTGACACCCACAGCAGCGGCGGCACGGTCCAAGGTCTGGGCGATCTTCACGAAGTCGCCCGTGGTGTGGCAGCAGGAAGCACCGATGAGTGAGATAGGCGTGACGCTGATGCGCTTATGCACAATGGGGATGCCGATCTCGCGCGAGATCTCCTCACCCGTACGCACCAGGTCGTGGGCCAATGTGGTAATCTTGTTGTATATCTTCTCGCAGCATGCGTCTACGCTGTCGTCAGCACAGTCCAGCAGGCTGATGCCCAGGGTGATGGTGCGCACGTCGAGGTTTTCCTCTTCGACCATTTTATTGGTTTCGAGGACTTCTGATAGGTCTATCATCGTCTTATTCCTCCATGATTAGATGCGGTGCATCTGGTTGAAGATTTCTTCCAATTGTATCTTTGTCTGCACGCCGATGCTCTTGCCGATCTCGGAAAGTTCGTTGCTCACCTGCTCGAAGGTCTTCTGTGTGTCTGTCACGTCGACGATCATCATCATGTTGAAGAATCCGTCTACGATGGTCTGCGTGATATCCAAGATGTTCACCTGGTTGTCGGCGAGATAGGTGCACACTTTGGCTATGATGCCGACAGCATCCTTGCCCACTACCGTGATAATAGCTTTTGTCATGTCTTACAATATTTTATAGATTACATTTCTTGTTTTGTGATTGTCATATTGTGTTAGCCCTTTGTCTCCATGGGCTTTGGCTCTTCGATGTAGCTGTCTTTGAATCCAAGGAAATAGAGCACACCGTCGAGGCCCAGGCTGTTGATACTCTGCCGTGCACCAGCCTGAACACGAGGCTTGGCGTGGAAGGCAATACCCAGTCCGGCTTCGGTGATCATCGGCAGGTCGTTGGCACCGTCGCCCACAGCGATTGTCTGCGCGAGGTTGACTTTCTCCACCTGCGCGATGAGCTTCAGCAGTTCGGCTTTGCGCTTGCCGTCGACGATGTCACCGACATAGTGACCGGTGAGTTTGCCGTCTTCGCCTATCTCCAACTCGTTGGCATAGACATAGTCGATACCGAATTTGCGCTGGAGATATTCTCCGAAATAGGTGAAACCACCGCTGAGTATCGCGATCTTGTAGCCACAGCGCTTGAGCACTGTCATCAGTCGGGGTACGCCTTCGGTGATTGGCAGGTGCTCGGCAATGTCCTGCATCACACTCACGTCGAGGCCCTTGAGCAGTGCCACGCGCTCGGTGAAACTCTCCTTGAAGTCGATTTCGCCACGCATAGCCCGCTCGGTGATCGCTCTGACCTTGTCACCGACACCGGCACGCTCGGCCAGTTCGTCGATACATTCGGTTTGGATGAGCGTGGAGTCCATATCAAAACAGATGAGACGGCGCATGCGGCGGTACATGTCGTCGCGCTGAAACGAGAAGTCGATGCCCATGCCCTGGGAGAGTTGCATCAGTTCAGCCTGCATGCGTTGCCGGTCTTCGGGAGTGCCACGGAGCGAGAACTCGATACAAGCCCGCACGTTGCGCTCGGGGTGCATGATGCTCGGACGACCCGTGAGACGGATGATAGAGTCGATGTTCAGTCCTTGCGCTGCTACGATCTTTGCGGCACCGGCGATGTCGCGCGCGGAGAGTGAACGGCCGATGACGGTGAGGATATAGCGGTTCTTGCCCTGTCGGTTGACCCAATCCTCATACTCTTCATCGGTGACAGGCGAAAAGCCAATGTTCACACCGAGTTCGTTGGCCTTGAAGAGCAGTTCTTTCATCACCTGACCCGACGAGCGGTCGTCGATACGGATGAGAATGCCCAAGGAGAGCGTGGCGTGGATGTCGGCCTGGCCAATGTCGAGCACTGTAGCGTCGTAGTTGGCAAGGATGTTCGTGATCTGAGCCGTCAGTCCGGGGCGGTCCTGCCCTGTGACACTGATGAGTATTTGTTCCTCCTTGTTATTGGAATTATGTTCGTTGTTGCGAATGTCGTTCTCTGTGTTGTCCATGCTCTATTTCATCAAACTGTTATGCTTGTTGCCCAGCGCTCCGTAGACGACTTTCTCCACGAGCGGCTTGCTTGTCTCTTCGGTGAGCCCATGGCCGAGCCGTCCGTAGATAAAAGGCACTTCCAATCCCTTAATACAATAATGAGTGATATCGGCAACAAGATCCACGTTGTCAATGTCGAACTCTCCGTCGGCCTTTCCGTCAGCATATACTTTTCGGAAAAGTTCAATCTCGTCCTCGTCGAAATTCTTGCGCACCTTCTCCACCGTCCAGATGTTGCGGAAGAACTCAGCGCGCAGGTTACCGTTGCGCACCACTGTTTCCTTGATCATGCTCAGATGGGTGTAGATGAGCTCTACGATTTTGTCTTGTGGCCGAATCTTTTTCGCGGCCACTTCGTCGAGCTTGTCGCTCAGCCGTTCGAGTTCAGACTCGATGACAGCGTAGTAGACATCCTCCTTGCGGTTGAAGTAAGTATAAAGCGTGCGGCGGCCTTTGCCCGATGCTACGGCAATGTCATTCATCGTCGTGCCGGCAAGTCCGTTCTTGGCGAAGAGTTGTCTCGCCACATCCACTAATTTCTGCCTTGTCTTTGAGATTGACATGTTGTTTCTGCTATTTAGTGCACACTATGTTGCACATTCGTAATCTGTGTGCAAAAATAACTGATTTTTCTGAGATGACAAAATCATAAGAGCGATTTATTATTCTTTGCCTCATTTTCTTATCATTTTGTTTTTTCACAGTCCTTCTTCCGACAGAGTTTGCTGCAATATTCCACAATACCAATATCAAGGCTGTTCTATCCTTTATAATTGATGTGTATTGCTCTTTAATAATCATGTGTGTCTCTCTAATTACTCTTATATCTGTATTTGTTAATAAGTAATAATTATCAGTAGTTTCTCTCGGAAACATTTGGTAGTTTCGGATAATCCTCGTACCTTTGCAGTCGCAATTGAGAAATAAACATTTTCTCAGTTAGCTAACATCGCGGAGTGGAGCAGTTGGTAGCTCGCCAGGCTCATAACCTGGAGGTCGCACGTTCGAGTCCTGCCTCCGCAACTAAACAGCCCGTAAATCCTTCTAATCAAAGGATTTGCGGGCATTTCCGTTAAACCGGTCGGACAAAACTGGGACAGTACAAGGATTGCATTGGCTGCGTCTGTGCGGACAATGTTAAAAAAATGTGCTCTACAAAAAAAGAACTTCTTACTAATAATCAAATATTAGGTTTTACTTACCCTAAGCTCCATAAGGGTAAGACTTGGTTC
>DAWDCC010000126.1:0-4211 GCA_052355365.1 Prevotella sp.
GGACGAGTTTCAAGCATCGGATTTACTGATTTGGATGATTGCGGATATTCATTTTTCATTTTCATAGGAGAAGCCACGCCTTTTCTTTTTATTTCTTGAAAGTAATCACTCCCCCTCCCTTTTGGGAAGGGATAGGGGGAGAGGCTGCTCTGCTCTTTGCACTCTTTGTGCCTTTTGTGCAGAACGCAAGAAAAAAGATGGTCTTTAGGCATACACCTTCACGAAAAAACACTTATCTTTGCCAATGAAGCCACAGAAGTGATTCTTTGGCAATATTGATAAGTCAACAACTAAAGACCCTACGACTATGATGCAAGAATTGATAGACACGCTCAACGATAAGCAGGCCTCTCTCGTCATCCTGCATGAAGGAAAGATCCACTCCTTCGGTGGTCACGGCGTGCGCCACCTATATAATCTGATGAATGAGAAACCCGAACTCTTCCTCGAAGCCAAGCTCGCAGTCAAAGCCGTGGGGCGCTCCGCCGCCAAGATGATGGTCGACGGGGGAATTACGGAGGTGTGGGCTGAGTATATCAGCCAACAAGCCTACGACCTGCTTCGCGATGCCGGCGTGGTGGTGAAATACGACCATAAAGTCGACCATGCTACCTTCCTCGACATCTGGCGCAAGCTCGGCGAGAAAGCCGCATGAGGCACAAACAAGCATCTTCGCCTTCTACACGCTCACCACGCTTCCACAATACGGGAGCGTGGGTGATGTCATGATTGAAAGAATAACCGCCAAGAAAATCTCTAATGCACCTTCCGCTTGTCAATATCCCGTTGTGTCCGTAAGAATGTATGGCCATTCTATATCCGACATTCTTCTTTACAAAACCATGTCACGACGCACTTTCATTCTAGAAAAACGGCGAGCACCAAACACCCATTTTTCCATCCTTACTTTTCCATTTCAGCCATTTTTGAGGCACATCTTCCGTTGATGATGCGGTCATCAAGCCTCTCTGACCAAAAATTCTCTAGAGAATTTCTCGTCAAAGTACCGAGATGACCACATCAGAAAGGTACTTTCACAAGTAAAAACCAGTGTTTTTGCAATGCTCCTTCCGCTTTTCAATAGAAAGAGAATGGGGAAAACTCAACTTTGAACTATAATCATCTGAATATCAATATATTATGAAAATAGCTCCAAAATTCGAAAAAATGAGAGCAAACAGCCCCTTAGTAGAGAAAATCGCCTAAAAAATAGCCGTTTTTTGTCAGTTTTATCAACAATACAAGAAACGATGGTTGAACCGAGCCATCAGCGCTTTTCTTCACTTCCTGCGCATGACACGGTGGATATCCGCCAAGGTTTTGTCAAACGGACCGCTATGCTCCAACTTGAGCGTGCACATAGCGGCAGCGAAACGGCCAGCCTCTTCGCAGCTTGCACCCTGCATGCGCATCCACAGATAACCCGTGGAATAGGTATCACCGCAACCCGTCGCGTCGACGAGCACCTGCGGCTTATATGCCGGCACCTCATAGAACTGACCCTCACAATAGATCAGCGAACCATAGCTGCCCAGCGTGATGATCACCTCCTTCACGCCCATATCAGCCAACTGCAAGGCCACGGTCCGCGGATTCTTGGAATGGGTGATCACCTCCATCTCGTGCTCGTTAAGTTTCAGGATGTCAGTACAGGCCAGGATGCGCTTCTTGTCCTTCCATTCCACGGCGCACACCTCCTTGCCAACCACTTCGCGCAGATAACCCTGCACATCAATGCTCACACGGCCCTTGGTAGAGAGATACTCCACTACCTCGGGCGAGAAGTCATCAGCCAACAGGCTACCCAGATGGAACACCTTCGCCTCCAACGGCTTCATCTCCTCCAGCGTGAACGGATCCGCCTTGGCCAGCACACGCTGCGTACGGTTGTCGGAGTTGGCACCATACTTATTTTCGAAGTACACCGTATGTCGGCTGTCATAGCAGCGTACGTCAATGCCCGCCTGACGCATCTTTTCCACTTCCGGCAACTGTCCTTTTCCCACTTTTGTCACCAGTTCATAGCTCACCATCTTCGGCAGTCGGCTGATGCCGTAAGACATATAAAAAGAGGTGCCACCAGCCATATAGACGGTGCTCTCCGGCGTGATGATCTTATCGCGGGTGATATGCCCAATGCAGCAAATATCTGTCATATTAGTTGTTTATACATTGCAAAGATACTGCAAACGAGTGAAATAGCAAAGAAAAAATCCTTTTTCTTTGCTTTTCCTCTCCTTCCTCCTATACTTCCTTTAAACTTTTAACCTAAAAAATTTGGATTTTCTCCAATAATGTTGTACCTTTGCGCTCACTATTTACATCATTGCGTATTCTTACGCGCATGCCCAGATGGCGGAATAGGTAGACGCGCTGGTCTCAAACACCAGTGCCGCAAGGCATCTCGGTTCGAGCCCGAGTCTGGGTACCCTTATCACATCACGATAATCGCTAAAGCCTTACAAACAAAGACTTTAGCGATTTTTCTTTTCCCGATTTGCTCCATATTTGCTCCATTTCCATTGGATAAGAGCAGATTTATTACCGTTCGGCGCTGGTCGATTCCGTTCATTTCCATTCGTTTTGGTTTAAGTTTGTATTTTCCAGATTGTTTCATTGCAAAGTTGGGAGGAAGTTGTTATCTTTGTACGCAAAACGGATTAATATGGAAATCGCTCATATCTCACAAGAATATATACAGGCAGTAAAGGACATCAAGAGTGCCATACTCAAGAGCCGCTATGCTGCCGCAAAGCAGGCCAACAAAGAGCTGTTGAAGCTCTACTACTCCGTTGGTGGCTACGTCTCCGCCCATAGTCGTGACGGATATTGGGGCAGCAACGCCATTGAGACCATCGCCAAAGGACTGCAGCAGGAGTTGCCGGGGCTGCGAGGATTCTCTGCCCGCAACATCAAAAACATGCGTATGTTTTACGAGCAGTGGAGCCCGTGCATAAATCGTCAGATGACTTCTGACGATTTAATAAGCAGCTATACCTCAATGAATTATGTAATTCGGCAGATGCCATCTGCCGAATTTCCCATAGACGACTTCATGGCTGTTGGCTTTTCACTGCACATGGAGATTCTTACGAAGGTGAAGACATTAGAGGAGAGACTGTTTTATATTCACAGGAGTGCTAATGATTTTTGGAACTATACTACATTAAAGCGCCAACTGAGATCCGACCTCTACCACAAAGAGGGCTCCATCCATCAAACTAACTTCGACCACACTATCTCCGACGATGATTTTAAGCGGAAGGCTTTACAGTCTTTCAAGGATGAATACCTGCTTGACTTCATCAACATCGAAGACCCGGAAGATGTTGACGAAAGGGTGATTGAGCAGAGTATCATTCAGAACATCAAGAACTTCATCATGGCCTTCGGCAAGGACTTCGCTTTCATGGGCAACCAGTATCATCTTGAAGTTGAAGGTCATGACTATTACATAGACTTGCTTTTCTTCTCTCGTAAGCTGCGGAGTCTTGTAGCCTTTGAGTTGAAGCGCGGCGAGTTCAAGCCCGAATACACTGGTAAGTTGAACTTCTACCTCTCTGCTCTTGACGAGTACGTGAAACTGCCTGGCGAGAATCCATCTATCGGCATCATCCTCTGCAAATCCAAGAGCGACAAGATCGTGGAGCTGTCTTTCCGCGACACCTCCAAGCCGATGGGCGTGGCCACCTATCGTACTTCGAGCGAACTGCCCAAAGAGCTGCGTGATGCACTGCCTGACATGGAGGATTTGAAAAAACTATTATAGTGATTAGGCGACCAACAAAAAACATTGGCCGTTCGCTCAACAGAATCTTGCGATGTTCGGTGGTGCCGACAAGGTGTGCAGCTACTTGGCGGATGGCAGACAGGCCGTTCGTCTTGCGGTCGTTGCAAGCAAACATCCCCTTTCCCTTTCAGGATATAGTCTCCTGACCAAGACCTACAGCAACCTCTTCTATGGAGCCGATTACGACACAACTGGTTTCGAGAACTTCCATCGAAGCGTATGGATCTGTCCCGTCACGCTGTTCGTGATGGGGCAGTATCCTAAGTATATCTATTTGAAGAAGAATTAAAAGCCCTTATGCATCGTAAGCGTCTCGGCATTACCGTATTTCAGCCTCGCTTAAAAGTCTGTACCTTTGCGCGCACAAATTATTATGAATATGGCAAGCAAAGACAAGTACAAGAGTCACCTTGAGCGATAC
>DAWDCC010000127.1:0-4190 GCA_052355365.1 Prevotella sp.
ATCATTACAAGTAAATTAACATTCTTTAGTCATAACATCACCACACAGAAAGTTTTCACAACAAGGAAGGAATGCGTCAAAACGATGAAATAATGAGTTACTTTATACGTACACGTGAGTCCTCTCCGAGGACATCCCCCCATGCACGAACTACCCCAGGTCGCTCGCTTTTGTGAGGCTTCGCCATCACAAAAGCTCGACGACCCGGGGATATTCACGGTGTGTCCCCTCCGAGGACAATCTTCGGAGAGAGAGCAATTTGCTGATATGGATAAGTCAGGCCCCAACAGAGAACCCATGCTTCAGCCCCGTTGGGGCTGCGAAAGACGTGTCACTCTGCCGAGATGCCGACCATCTTGCTTTGATAGCTGTCTATCGCCGCAGAGAGAGCAGCATTGATAGCATACGAACTATCATCGGAAGAAGTGAACGTCCACTTGAAGTCACCTTTGTCCAAACGGCCTGCTCCCGTCCATCCCGTGACCACAGCAGGTACCTGAGTGGCGGCGTCGGGCTTGTAAGTGTACATCAGTGTGCTGTTGGTATCGAAGTTGTTGTAAGTCGTACCGCCCACGAGCGTCTTCACACTACCGGGCACCTGTTCGTCGCGCGAAGCCACCTCATAGCAGTCGAAACTCGTAGCGCTCTCGTGCTGCGTGACCGGCGTGTAGTTAGAACTTGCGCCTTTGTCGGCATAGACATTGCCATAGCTCTTGATCATTCCGCCCGTCTCGCCCGAGAAGGTGCCGATGCCCTTGGCGTCCGTGCCTTGCTGAGAGATGAGCATCGGATCCTTCGTGGCACGGAAATAGTTGCTCTCCACAAAGACGCTCGCCCCCGTCGTGGCACCCACACCGTATTTCGCGCATCCGTCGTAATAGTTGTTCCATACGTGCACACTCATCGTGCGCACACGCGGATGACGCGAGTCGCTGTGATCAAACCAGTTGTGATGGTAGTCGATATAGTTCGGTCCCGACTCACTCTTCATGCCGCAGAGCGACGACTTACCGCTGTCGAAATAGTGATTGTAAGCCACAGTGATATATTGCGAATCGTCTTTGATGTCCGTGGTGCCGTCGCCTTTTGCCTGATCAGCGTCGCTTCCCTTCTGTCCATAGAAGAAGTCGAGATGATGCACCCAGATGAATTTGTTGTCAGTATCTATCGACACGCAGTCATCCATACAGCGCATGATGGCGAAGTTGCGCAGTTCCACATTGGCAGCATTCCGCAACAGCAAGCCGAAGCCACGCAGCGTCGCGTCGTCGCCGATGCCCTCCAAAGTGATATAGAGATTGCTGTAGGCATTCTTACCCTTAATCTGCAAGCCCTCAGAAGACGAGGAGATCGCGTCGAGATCGCTTTTCTCCACCAGTCCAATGAAGCGCACGTCGAGAGGCCGCGTCTCGTATCCTTTCTGATAAGCGTCGATGATAGCTTGCAAACCCGTACACGTAGCGACGTTAGTAGCCTTGGATCCGGTCTTCACCTCACAGGTCACGGTCTTTGCCATCTGCGCCGTGACATAGATGACGCGCGCATCGGACTTCAGCGATCCTTCGTCGTTGTAGGCACCAACACCCGTATTGTCGAGATGCGCGAAGCCCGAGCGGTCGTAGTTCTGCACCGTCATGTCCGTAGCCTCGTTGGCGTTTGCCTCCATCTCCTGGCCTTTGCTCACCGGCACTACCTTCATGTCGTAGTTTCCGGCCTTGAGTCCTACCATGTCAGCACGATAGGTTTCGCCATAGCTGCGCACGAGCATGGAATCGATGCGCGTGTAGGATGCGAAGTCACCACCTTTTATATATACGTGATAGAGCGTGTAGTCGCTAAACTTCTTAAACTTCACGTAGGCCGACTCCAGCCAGCCCTTTGCCTCCGTGATCTCCACTTTACCGTCCTCATTACTTACCTTTCCACTTGTGTTGCTGCCTGTGGCCTTGGCAAAACTCACGTTCTTGGGCGTGTAATAGACATCCTGCCAGTCGGATCCATGGACATAAACAGTGTCCTTGTCAATGGCGATCTTAGTGATGTCAGCGGTATTGTAGTATTTCAGGCTGCCGTTGCTGTTGGTGATCAGTGCCTGGTTAGCCTGGCTGTCAAAGGCCACGGCATGGTCAGAAATATCGGCTTTCGTATCGGAAGAAGAGCCACCCTTTTCCGTCACCGTGATGGAGAAGAGGTAAACGCCGCCGGTAGTAGTGAGCGTCACTTCACCGTCTGCATTCACCGTGGCCGAAAAGTCTTCTCCAGTGTTAGAGCTGCTTGAGAAAGTCGATTCGCTGAGATTGGTCAGCTTCAACGAGCGTTCTGTGTCTCTTAATGACGAACCAAAGTTCACCTTTACGGTAGATCCGGCCGTAAGATTCGGTATGTGCACCACAATGCCCGCACCGTTCAGACCCAAGCGCTTGTTCACATCGACACGAATATTCCCCGCTGCGTTGGACGTGAAATAGAGTCCTGATGTCATCGTCAGCGTCTGGCCGTTGGCAGTGAGCTGCGCGTCGGCGACAGCTTGGTTGTTGGCATAGCGATTGTTCTTTGTCGTGTAGGTCCAATTGGTTCCGTCTGCCTTCAAAGCAGCCTCGTCTGTTGATGGCGTGGAAGTAAAGTTCCAGGAAGCATCTGCCCATGCCCAGCCGGGAAGCAGCAAGAGGGCGAACAGCAGTAACAACGTATTGAGTATGTGTCTTTTCATCGTCTGCTCCTCCTTATTTCTTTATTTCCTTTTTCCCATTAATGATATAGACACCCTTAGGGAGCTTGGCTTTGTCCTTACCCATATACTGACCTGAGAGCGAAAAGATGCGGCCGTCAGCAGTCCGGCGTGCGTCTTTGTTCACGGCTTTGATACCGGCTGTAGTGTCAAAAGCGATGTTCACGGTGGACATATCCGCCGTCTGCGTAGTGCCGTCGGTAAAGGATAGTACCACATCCGTACCGCTGAAGGTGATCTCCTTCACGGTTTTATTCACAGTAGTGCCGTCGACAGAGACTGTCTGTCCGCCGTCTGCCCACACCGCAAAGGGCAGGGCGACCATGGCAAAAACAAGAGTTAATCGTTTCTTCATATGGTTTAATTTAGGTGATCGTTTCCTTTCATGTCCTCGATGGCAAAATTAAGAAAAATCCATTGAAGGCAGAAATGAATGCAAAGCTATTATCGTGATGGTTTTCGTAACTACGTTCTAAATTGTCGTAATTTCGTTCAAACGCCTTGGTTTCACGCACTTGAGAGTTGGATGGTGACTGATTTTACGCTATATTTGCACTACGAAATAATCAATCCTTATTCAATAATAAACCTAAAAAAATTACGCTTATGAAGAAGCTTTTTACTCTCGCAGCATTGGTCCTTTGCGCATTGGCACTCAACGCACAGACCACAATCTCGTTCTCTGAGAAGAAGACAGCTGGATCATTGGACGGACAGACAATCACCAGCACGCTCGATGGATTCTCATTGACCGTGACAGATACGAAAGGTAAGGTGGTCGTTGATGAAAACAAAGCTTGCTTTGGTACGGCAGAAAGCAACACAGCTTACGCCTTTCGTTTGAAGTCAGGCGGTAAAAGCAGTTCTGCAAACTGCATGTCCATCGCTGTTCCATCAAGCGGCACCTTAGAGATATGTGTCCGCACTGGCAAAAACGGTGAAACCGACCGCAATCTGGTGCTCACCCAGGACGGGAAGGAGCTGTACAACAAAGTGGTGCAGGAATCTGACGCTACATCGATCACCATAGACGGTAACGAAAGCAAGGTGTATCCTATCGTCTCTGTAGCCGTGGACAAAGGCACGATAGATGTTACCTATCCTACTAACTCACTGAATTTCTACGCTTTCACCTTCACGCCAATCACCACCGGCATCAGCAGTACGGTGCAAACCAAGAAAGTAAACGACGGCGCAACCTATAACCTCGTCGGACAGCGTGTGGACAAAAACTATAAGGGTATCGTCATCAGCGACGGAAAGAAGGTGATACGGAAGTAAGTGTCTCTGAAAGGGACACTCCTTGAATATCACTAAGTATGCGACGATATGATGACCTTGACGAGTTCTCACACGGATTTCCCCCTCCGGGGACATGATACGGTGGGAGTTTAGTTTCAAAAGGGAAAAATCGAGTAGGAGGTAAACACTAATCATAGGTGCTTATCTCCTACTTTCGTGT
>DAWDCC010000128.1:0-4115 GCA_052355365.1 Prevotella sp.
ATCATTACAAGTAAATTAACATTCTTTAGTCATAACATCACCACACAGAAAAAATTATGGATGTATTGGTTTCAGGAAACGAAAAATAAAAAACATAATGAGGATAATCGCATATCCCAAAATGGGTAGACAGCGATAATACCAGCCTTGCTTGGCCAGCCTCTTTTTCCCCTCTGGAGGCATGCTCTTATATAGCTCTATCAAATACTCAACGTAACTCTTTCTCTTTAGAATTCTTTCCTGAACAAAAGGATACGCAAACGAAAGAACTACTGGTATAACTAAGGCTGGAATATATATTCCTAAAAATATACCAATACCGTACACGAACAGCATTGTTACACCAAACATTGACCGGTAAATCTTTTCAACGTCTATATCTCTTGAATTATTATCAAGATAGTAAATTTCCGCTATTACAAGTTTATCGAATGTCCAACGGATGATCTTCATCATATTACAATACTATATAATAAAAATGTAGGTTCTTCTTCATTTTTTGAAGGTTATAGGAATATGGCCATATAGAGAGGCAGGGGCATCATGCGGTCCTTCTCACCTACGTTGTAGTTGCCCAACTTGATGGCATGATAAACATGATATTTCTCAGGATGGTTCAATATAGTCCGCGTACTTTTCGTATTGCCGTCTTTAGCCTTTACTTCAAGCAGCACGCATTCCCCCTTGTATCGTATGACGAAGTCCACCTCAAGCCCGCTATCCTTGCGGAAATAGTAAAGCTTTCGTCGCATCTTATGCAGAATGTCTGCCACGAGATTCTCAAAGATAGCGCCCTTGTAGCCAAACAAATTGCCTTGCAGAATGTCAAACTGAGTGCCGTCCTCAAGCATGGAGACAAAGAGGCCTGTGTCGGCCATATACACCTTGAACGAGTCCTTATCGGCATTGCCATCAAGAGGAAGTTCAGTAATATGAAGATTATAGCATCTGGTAATGATGCCCGCATCTTCAATCCATTGAATGCTGCCAGTGTATTGTGAGGCTTTGGCTCCCTTGTGGATGAGGGAATATTGAAACTTCTTGTTTTCTTTGGCAAGTTGTTTGGGTATGGATTCAAAGCACTCACGTATTCGAGACTTATCTTTCTCCTCGGCATATTTCAGCATATCCTCCTCATAGCCACTAACGATATCACGCTGTATTTTCAGCACTTCCCCCATGTTGTGATGCAGTTGGAAGGCCGCCACGGCCTCTGGCATGCCACCCACCACGCAATATTGTAGCATGAGCTGTGACAAACGTTGGTGGATGGCTGTGCCCACAGGCTTTGCATCGTGCATGCACTCAGATACATAGTCGATTATCTGCGGTGTAATGCCCATAGCCCATAGAAATTCCTCAAAATCTAGTGGGAACATTTCCTCTATATGCTCATAACCTACAGGAACGGATGCTTTGGCGTCCCTTTGACCATAGCCTCTTACTCCAAGAAGAGAGCCCGTGGCGATAACATCATATCTGCCGTCGACTTTGAAAAACTTCAAAGAGGCACGGGCGTTAGGACATTCCTGTATCTCGTCAAGGATAATACACGTTTCTCCCTCTTTGAATACTGTTTCTGGAATCATGGCAGAGATATTCATGATAATATCGTCAACAGCCTTTGACTGCTCGAAGGCAAGTTTGTAGTCGTCATGCTCCACAAAGTTAAGATATACTACGTTCTTGTAGTTCTTCCTTGCGAATTGCATCACAGAGAATGTCTTGCCACACTGCCTGCAACCCTTTATGACAAGGGGCTTGTGCCCTGCCATGGCTTTCCATGACACAAGGGTCCTGTCTATCTTTCTTTTAAGTGGTTCCATAAATAATGAGATGTGGACGATTTTAGGTGCAAATTTACTGCTTTCCCTTCAATTAGCAAAGAGTAAATCCACTTTTCTAAGCGACTTTTCTGTGCTTATTCCACTTTTTCAAGTGACTTTTCTTCATGTCATGCCTCTTTTCCAAGTGACTTCGTACCTCCTTGGTACTTTTTCTCCTTACGCTTTGTGTCCTCCAATCTGATTGTTTCTTTCCTTCTGCGTTGCCCCTTCAGTGTAGTTCAAGCCACGGAGCAGGGCGTTCTTGCCGAACTCTTTCTTGATTTTCAGCGCAGCCTCCTGCAGACGGCGCTCCTTGGCAGCCGCGTCGTCCTCCAGCTTCTGCTTCTCGGCTTCCGCCTGATAGTCGGTGAAGAGGTCGAGTTGTACGGGCGTGTTTTGTCGCTGTCGTTTGGCCTCGTCCTCGCTGATGACGTGGTTGACGGTGATGTTGAGCCGCCGGACCAACAAGATGGGATTGACGATACGGTCATAGAGTTGTGTGACAGCATCGATAAGTTGAGTTGATGACGATGTAGGGTGATTGAGGCTGATGGAACCATGTGCATGTTTCGGTACGCTGCGGCCATACCAGTCGGTACTTACCTCACCATGGTACTGTGCGCGGATAGCGGGATTGGTGAGACTCTCTCGGTCGTAGCCCACCGTGAGGACTATCTGATCGCCCACGAGATGCTTGTCAACCAAGTCGAGCGACAGCGCATCGGCCATCTCACGGGCGACTACACGGCCCTTCTCTGCCGTGTAGGGACTTTGCAGCACCTGTCCGCTGCCCAAGGAGTTGGTCTCCGGCTTGTAAGCCTTGATATAGTCCATCGTCACCGGCTCCCATCCCCAGGCGTGGTCGATGATGAGCTCAGCGTTGACGCCAAACATACGGTAGAGCAGTTCCTCGTTGTCTATTGACATCCTCGCGAGCTGTCCCATCGTCTCAATGCCGATGGTGCTGAGCCTTGCCACGATGCCACGGCCGAAGCGCCAGAAGTCAGTCATCGGCTGATGGTCCCACAGCATACGACGGTAGCTCATCTCGTCGAGTTCGACAATGCGCACACCGTCCTTGTCAGCCGGAATATGCTTGGCCACAATGTCCATGGAAACCTTGCAGAGGTAGAGGTTCCTGCCGATGCCCGCCGTGGCCGTGATGCCCGTCGAGCGCAACACATCGCGGATCATCGTCATGGCCAGCTCGTGCGCCGTCATCTTGTAGGAATGCAGATAGTCGGTGACATCGGCAAAGATCTCGTCGATGGAATAGACGTGGATGTCCTCCGGCGCGATATATTTGAGGTAGATACCATAGATCTGACTGCTCACACTGATGTACTCCGCCATCCGTGGTGTGGCGGCGATATAGTCTGCCTCCCAGTCGGGATGCTCGTCCAGTTCCTTTGCAAGATACGACTTTCCCGTGAACGGCTTGAAGCCGATGGCCTTGCGCCGCTCATAGTTCACCTCCCGCATCTTCTCCACCACCTCGAAGAGCCGGGCACGGCCCCCCAGTCCGTAAGCCTTCATCGAGGCCGACACGGCCAAGCAGATCGTCTTCTCCGTACGGCTCACGTCGGCCACGACAAGGTTGGTCGTCAGCGGGTCAAGTCCCCTGGCGACACACTCCACTGAACTGTAGAAACTCTTCAGGTCGATGGCAACATACGTTCTGCTCTTGTTGGTCAATGATGGATGAGAATTATTATATGACTGCTACAAAATTAATAAAAATAATGTAATTAGCCATAGCAATATAGGAATAGTATTCATTTTGAAACACTGAAAGATAATACCCAAAGTTAAATGAGGTTATCCTCCCATGATTAAAAACGTCTAATAGGTAAGAAATGATGGAAGGACAGCCACATTTAGAAAGCCGAAAAATCACTTACAAAAACATATCCGCAAAAAGTTTCAATCTAGAGAGTACGGCAAAAGCTTTTTGAGAGAAGAGTCTGATGAAAACAAGAAAATAGCGGTATGAAATCATCAAAAAGGTGAGATGATGAGGTCAAAAAGCCTTTTTGAGTAGGTCAGAAAGGTACTTTGATGTGATGAAATTTGCCAAGACTCTCTGAATGTTGATTCTCTTTTTTTCTTATTAAGAGAGATCATCTGCATTTGTGTTACTGCTGGAGGTATACCAATCAACAGTATGGAACTCAAATCTGGCCAGGTGAATTTACTTCAAACTTAACCAAAATCGTCCGATATTCGTCCACCCCAAGCAATCGAGTAGGAGGTAAACACTAATCATAGGTGCTTATCTCCTACTTTCGT
>DAWDCC010000129.1:0-4050 GCA_052355365.1 Prevotella sp.
CAAGTATGTTCGAGTTTCTCTCAACTCTCACCCACGGAAAATATCCAGTGCGCCCAATTTATATAAGGCATATTCAGGCAAGTTAATGCGAATATGCCGGCACTATGTGAAAGATGAAAGTACGGCCGAAGATATTCTGCACGATGCGTTCATCATTATTTTCACCTCTATCAAGTCGCTGAAAGACAATTCTAAATTGGAGGGATGGATGATAACCATTGTAAGAAACCTTGCTTTAAGGTTTCTGCAAAGTGCAGAGAATGATGACATTCCTCTGTATAGTCTGTGTATAGAACCTTTGAGCGAAGAAGACGAGGAAGAAAAGAATATAGGACTTGAGCTGTTGTTGTCGGCAATAGAATCGCTACCAGAGGGGTATAGGGAGATATTTAAGCTCTCGGTTCTGGATGGCCTTTCCCATAAGGAAATAGGAGAACTGCTTGGTATCAATCCTCACAGTTCATCTTCACAATTGGTTCGAGCAAAGAAAATGTTGCGTACCATACTGATTAATTATTGGATGCTCTTCTTGCTTCCAATTCTGATTCCTGTCTATATCTATTTCGTTACGAAGCACAAATCTGTCAGTACCTCTGATAACAAGCCTACAGCAGTAACCACTCATCAGGAGCAGTCCAAACGGGCTCAAAGAGAAAGAGCCTATAGAAAGAATACGCAACCAACATACTTGATCCCATCAAGCATCAATGATAAGGATGGGCATACTTTGGCTGAAACAACTGTCCCTACTGAAAAGAAGTCGTCACAGGTAATAACAGAAAGTGTGGAATTCGGACATGAGACAGTAGTATTCCACATGGATTCTATACAGAAACAACTGACTATAAAGGGTATCGGTACCAAAGAATCCGTACTCCATATTCCACAAATTCCAGAAGAAAAAATGATGGCATTGAATGAAAGTATGTCGCCTGGTGTCAGCAATAAGGAGAAATACCCATGGACATTTAACTTCGGCTATTCATCTAATGCCGGAGCAAATGGAACCATGTCCAATTTGA
This sequence comes from Prevotella sp., assembly GCA_052355365.1. Lineage (GTDB taxonomy): Bacteria > Bacteroidota > Bacteroidia > Bacteroidales > Bacteroidaceae > Prevotella. The sequence goes on from DAWDCC010000129.1 coordinate 1,023, forward strand.
ACTACCTATCAGTAATAGATTATGCTAACGGTGGGACTGCGGCCAAATTATATACATGGGATGATTATGTAAATTATTTAGCCAGGAACAATGCGCTGATGGATTCCGTTGAGAGGGCAAAAATGTCATGGATAGCACTGAATAATGCAACAGAAGGCAACGCTTCCTTAGGTGAGAAGGCGCATCACTACCGCCCCAGAACCTTTAGCTTGTCGCTCAACAAGCAGTTAAGTTCCCATTGGACTTTTGGCACAGGATTGACTTATACAAGGTTGAAGTCTGATTTTGAGAGTGAGTTTCATGGTGCGACTTTATTGAAAACCCAGAAGGTCGATTATGTGGGCATACCATTGCGATTGACCTATCATATATGGGGCAAGGGGCGTTTCAATGCCTATACAACTGGAGGAGTGACATTCGAGATGCCTGTCCATAGTTCACTATATAAAAAGTATATCATAACGTCCGACTCTTCTTACACGTTGAAGGGTGACATCAAGCCACGTTATCAGTGGTCTGTGAACTTAGGTATCGGTGTGCAGTATAGGCTATTCAAGCCTTTTAGTCTGTATTTAGAGCCTAATATGTTCTATTACTTCGGAAATGGTAGTACCCTTAAAACTTACCGCACAGAACATCCGTTCATCATAACGGTACCATTTGGATTACGGCTTACTTGGTAAATGAAACGAACAGATAAGAAAAAGTCATAAATATTGTGCAGTCTTTTCGTAGTTTTCTACTCTTAACAATAAAAGACAAAACTCGAAAGAAAGAATGTACAGTATTTATGACTACATCCACAACGGAATTATATTTGCCAACAATGTAATACGCAGACGGCATAAGGAACTTACTTCCTTGATGATATATGCCACTACAAGTTGCCAGTCACGTTGCAAGCACTGTTCCATTTGGAAGAAACCTGCGGAAAATCTAAGATTAGACGACATCATCAAGATAATGAACAGCAAATGTGTAACAAAGCGCACAATGGTCGGCTTGGAAGGAGGTGAGTTTATCCTTCATCCCGAAGCGGACAAGATATTGGGATGGTTTGACGTTCATCACCCCAACTATACTTTGCTGTCTAATTGTCTTGCGGTAAACAAGGTGATTTCTGCCGTAAAAAATCATCACCCCAAGCACCTGTATATTTCACTTGACGGCACCAAGGAAACCTATCGCTATATGCGTGGAAGGGATGGATATAATAAGGTTTTCGAAGTGATAGAGGCGTGTAGGGATATTGTCCCTATTTCCTTGATGTTTTGCCTTTCTCCGTGGAACTCGTTTGAGGATATGAAGCATGTCATAGATTGTGCCAGGAAATATAGCATAGACGTACGTATTGGCATTTACAGCACGATGTCATTCTTTGACACGACCCAAGACCTGATGGAAGCCAATGATGCAGATTTCATCCGTCAGATACCTTCATCCATACATCAAACGGAAGAAAACTTTGACTTTGTAGCTTTGTATGACGAATGGAAGAACAACAAGCTGAAACTTCGGTGCCATAGCATTTTCAGTGAGTTGGTCATCCATTCCAATGGTGATGTCCCCCTGTGCCAGAATTTAGATGTGATCTTGGGCAATATTCATGAGAACACACTTGACGAGATATTCAATTCAAAGGAAACCTGCAAGATTCAGTGTCAACACTCCAAAGCGTGTAATCAATGCTGGATCAACTATCACCGAAAGTATGATATTATCCTGTTAAGGAATCTGGAGAAAATATTTCCCAAGCGGCTGATAGAATTGTTTTACGGGAAATATCAATGGACCAGCAACACGCAAATTACCTATAAGGAACATTTCAAGCAAATAACAGCATAAACTATGGGATATATAGACAAAATCATCGGCAGATGCAAGAGTATGCGGAGCATAAGGGAACTGAATCATATCTACACCCAACAGTATGCTCTTGTAGGCCTTGGCAATCATTGTGTCAGCAATCTGTTACCTGTAATACAATATCTTCAGTTACCATTGAAATACATCTGCTGCACCTCTGAGAAGAAAGCCGAGCTAATTTCCCAAAAGTACAAGGGAGTAAAAGGTACGACTTCTTCACAAGACATTCTGAATGATGATATGGTTTCAGGGGTCTTTGTGGCAGCTAATCCACATTCGCACTTTCATATAGCAAACGAAGTCATTAAAGCAGGGAAATCCTTATTTATAGAGAAACCACCGTGTGAGAACGAAAGGGAACTAAAGGCTTTGACCGATACCGTCAAACTATATGGAGCACAACATATTGTTGTCGGACTGCAAAGACGTTTTGCCCCAGCCACTCAAATCCTGCAAAAGCAATTGAGAAGTGAGGGGAAACGGCACTATCATTATCGCTATCTTACGGGGTTATACCCGGAGGGTGATGCCCTGCTCGATCTGTTCATCCATCCCCTTGACTATGTTACGTTTCTTTTTGGTAAAGCAAAGGTAAAGACTGCAGAGGAAATGCGCAGTAAGGATGGTGGCCAGACCTTATTCATTGTGTTGGAGCATCAAGGTATAATGGGGATGCTGGAACTATCAACAGATTACTCTTGGCAGGATGCACAGGAACAATTAAGTATTAGTACGGACAGAGGACAATATATATTGGAAAGAATGGAGAGACTTGATTTTTCTCCAAGACACTCTGCAATATGGGGAATCCCTTTGGAAAAGGTCTTCCAAAATAATGCAACCGTTGTCAATTTATACGGAAGGAATGGTTTTGTACCAACGATTGGGAATAACCAGATTGTTTCCCAAGGGTTCTTCTCCGAAATTCAGGTGTTTGCCGATATGATTGAAAGCAGATGCAAGGATAATCATGCCTTTGGTTTGGAAAGCGTCAAGCATGTTTATTCCTTAATGGCAGAAATAAAGAATTGCACCAGCAATAAATAACAGATAATCACGTTTATATAAATAATAACATTCTAAATCCCTTGTAATTATGAAAAAAGTATTTTCTGTGTGGTGATGTTATGACTAAAATACCTTTCAATCATTAATAAAGCTT
>DAWDCC010000130.1:0-4043 GCA_052355365.1 Prevotella sp.
CGAATATCCAATGGTCTTAATTCTTCGTTAGCGTTTGCAAACATAGTAACTTTTTTACCTTTTTACTTTTGGTAGTATTGCTGCGCCATTCCCACAAGGTGTGCGACACGGGAGACGATTTCCTCCATCTGCCGTTTGTACTCCATGTAGGCTTTCTCACGCTTGGCATTCTCCAGTTCGTTGCCGATGCCCTGTTTGTGGATATAGGAGATGTTCCGGCAGATGACATCATTCTGACGGCGGAGCTCATCGACCTGCGGGAACATCTTTCCCTTGCTCTTGGTAAGGCAGAAGGTCAGACCCTCCGAGATAGAACCCTGCATACGGGCGAAGTCATCCTTGAAAGTGGAATAGACAAGGTCTACATTACGGTCTGCGGCGCGTACCACCTCCTCGTCGTGCATCTCTTTGATTTTGGCACGCTCTTCTTCAGCTTTCTTGAGTTTCTCAGCTTCCATCTCCTCGGCAGCGACACGGCGCGGCATGATGGTCTTGACGTTGGACTTATACTCCTTAAAACGGACGCGGTAGCCCGACTTGAAGCCGGACCATTTCCAATAGGTCTCGGCACCTGAGTATTTCTTGTGGAGGAAGTAATAGTACCAGTCCGGAGCGAAGTCCCAAGGACCGGTCTCCATGCTCCGCCACTGTTTCTCCTTCTGTTTGTCGTGGACGATCTTCTGTGCACAGGCGGTCCCACTTTCCCCAACAGGGAAAGCGAGAGCTATTGATAGCAGAGTAATATGTAATGCCTTTTTCATGGGGTTGTCGTGTTTATGAGAATTTCTTATTGATCAGGTGCTCTTTTGCTCTGTCAGACGGATGACGCCGCATTCCATTTGTCAATCACTTGCCTTGCTATCTCGTCAGTGACCTCACTGTTGAGGATGTCCCAGATATAGTCGTACTGGAAACCGCCCATAACGACGATGCTGCACCACAGGCTGGCCTGGTCAATGATGCCGCGCATGTTGGTGATATAGCCATGGAGCTCATTGACAAGGTTGAGCTTCTCGTCCATGCTTGCCTTCATCACGTTCATGCCGCTGGCCACCAGTGTGGCATACATCCGCTTGATGTTCTTGACCTCCCGCGCACAGGCAAGGTTGGCCTCGGTATAATACCATGCCACCATCGGCTTCTTAAAGGCGTGCTTGCCCGTGTTGACGGTGAAGTCGGCATAGTCACGGATAAGCTGGTAGAGATCGGTGCCCGTCGTGGCAAGGGCTGCACCGAGGATGAGGTAGCTGTGGGCGTTGCTGAGTTTGGTGTCGAGGGTCGTACGCACATTGTTGAAGCCCTCAGCACCCTTGGTGATGAGCGACTGCTCGCCATAGCTCGCCGTCACCTGTGCCAGGGACTTCTCCTCTTCCTTCTTAATGAGCTTATGCAACGAGATCAGAGCCTCGATGGTCGGCTGGTCATTGGGGTAGTCAAAGGCGAAGGCTGGACATGGCAGAAGAATGAGTGCCGAGAGCAGCACAATGATGATTCTTGGTCTCATGGGATGTTCCTTTCATTTAGTCGGTGTTACTTGGTAAGGCTTTCAGAGAGCTTTCCAGTCCTGAATGAGTCCGTCTGCGATGTATTTGGTCTCAAAGACCGTGGCCCAGGTCACGGGGTCGAGGGTATAGAAGGCATCGTTCCAACTGCCATACTCGCACATCATCACCATTACGTCCATCTTGTACTTCATCTCCAACAGACGCGAGTAGATCTTGTTGGCCAGCGTCAGACGGGTGTAGCGGTCCATGAAGTTATAACCGTCGCCCTGACCCATGTTGTAGCGCCCGCCACCATCGGGTATCTTCTGGCGGATGATGGGATTGTCGGGCAGACGTACCTTGCCGTTGTTCACGATGTCGATGAAATCGTGGATAAGGCCTTCTGTCTCGATGACGACATCCGCGAGCTCGTTATAGCAAAGTATGGAGTTCTTCACCGGGTGCTTGGCTATGAACTTGGTCACCGTGGGTATGCCCGAGAGGATGTCGGCACTGAGGAGGAAGATTTCCTTGTAATAGACGGTCTCCTCGCCGAAGCCCTTGACGTTGGTCATCGACAGCTGGTAGAGTTCCTTGATGCCTTCCATCACAGCGGTGTACTGGAGCGTTTTCTTCTTCTTTTCAGATATGGTGTCCAGCCGCTCGTTGTGCTTGTTCTCGATTATTGACTGGGCGGTGGTGTTGGCAGTAACCTGCGCCGTCGTCCAAGGGTCTGCGACCGTCTTCCAGTAGGCGGAGGCAGGGAGGGAAAATGCACACGAAAGTGCCAGCTGCGCAGCGGCTTTTCTTATCATTCTCTTCTTCATGGCATACTTGGTTAAGGGGTTAAAGTTTTTATTCAACTGCTCTCTGAAATACTTAAACCACTATCAATAACTCTTTGTTGCTGATTGACTTGCACGGCAAAGTCGAGGTAACGCTTGAAGCCGAGACGCTTGCGGTCTTCCTCAATTTTCGTGATGGCAGTCTGGATGTCACCGTAGTGCCGCTCATAGACTTTCAGGGCTTCTTTCTCAGCTCGTTCGGTGGTGTAGGCCCAGTAGCATTCTGGCGGTTCCTCCACGCCATAAACATCGGAGTACTGGCCGCGGCAGATCCACACTTCCTTAAAGTAGCTGCGCCCGTCATGGTTGTTGAGGGCGTTGACGGTGAAGATCTGCTGCTTCTGCACCTGCGTAAGTCCGAGGATGGCACTGATGTCGTCATAGCGGTCCTTGAACTTGCTTTGGTCGAGGAGGATTTTCACATCACTGTTGTTGATGATGGCTTCCTTCACGATGGGGCTGTCGATAACATCGTTGAGCTCCTGTGTTACTACTCCGGCGATGCCGTGGAACTTTCTGACCGTCTTATAGAGATACTTGATGTACTCCGCCATGGTCGGTGAGCTGATAGCTTTCCATGCCTCCTCGATGATGAGTGCCTTGCGGCCTTTCTTGATGCGCATCTTCTGCAGGAACACGTCCATGATGATGAGCACCACGATGGGGAACAGCACGGGGTCGTCCTTGATCTTGTCAATCTCGAAGACGATGAACTTCTCATCAAACAGGCTGGCATCCACGTCGTTGTTCAGCGTGTGCTCCAACTCACCGCCTTTATAGAACTGCTCCAGGATGGCAGCAAAGTTGTCGATGTCGAAGTTGATGCTCTTTTCCCTCATAATCTGTGGGATGCGCTCCAAGGCGAACTCATAGTAGCTGTTGAAATTCAGCTCACTGACATTCATTTTCTGTCGCTGTCGCTCCATACGGTCAATACGTTTCTCGATGGTGATAAGGTAGTTGCCCTCGATGAGCTGCGGCATCAGGCGCATGAGCTGGCGGTTGGCAGCGACTTTCTCGCCGTCGGTGGCGGCCTTGTCGTTGATGAGGTCGTGGAGCTTGTCCACTTTCCGCTTTATTCTTGCGTAAGTTTCCTTTTCCTCAGCAGTACGTAGATTACCATCACCGGCCATACCACGGTCAGCAGCAGGATGGAGAGGATCGTATTCACTATCCGGTCCGCCAAAGGCAGATGGATCTTCGGATGTTGCGGTAGAGGTGGCTGTTTCATACTCCGTATGTTTATATTTTTCTTCCAGTTCCTTGCTGTGCTTCTCGTAGGTGCCGTTCTTCTTGTCCTCAAGGAGCAGGCGCTTGCGGAGCTGGTCGCGCTCGACATCGGTGAACTCCTTGAAGGGGGCGAAGTAGGACTCGTAGTACTCGACGATGGTTTGGTTGATGATCTTGTCCTCAATCTTGGTCGGTGCCTCGGTGCCTTTGAAGATGAGGAAGATGAGCGACTTGAGAAAGTTCTTCTTCTCGCCGAAATTCTGGGCGTACTCGGTGTCCGTAATCTTGAACGGGTTCATCGAGATGGGCTTTTCCTTTGAATAGCTGATGTAAGTACCTTTGAAATAGCGGCATATACCCTCATAGCTGTCGCCGGTATCGACCATGACCACGTCGGTGTTCTGCTCCAAGAGCTGGCGGACGACGCTGTTCATGTGGAAATAAAATGTAGCCTGATTATCAAACAGTTACAAGGTAAATGGTA
>DAWDCC010000131.1:0-3699 GCA_052355365.1 Prevotella sp.
GCCTAATTTATGATAGGCTGGGCCAAAATCTGACTTTTGACACAGCCCCTTTTATCTTGGCCATACAAGATGGCTGTGCTATGGCTGCGAATATATAGCTTTAAAGCTAATATGCTTCGTGCGCCCACAATGTTATTCTGCCTCCTCGGCAGTCTCCTCAGGCTTCATATTCGTGTAGACATTCTGCACGTCATCAAATTCCTCAAGGCGCTCAACCATCTTGTCGATTGTCTCACGCTGCTCGGGAGTGACATCCTTCAGATCGTTTGGAATGCGGGTAAACTCAGCGCTGGTGATCTCGAAGCCGTTCTCTTCCAAATACTTCTGAATGTCACCAAAGCTTGTCGGCTCGCCGTAGATGGTGATCTCACCGGATTCCTCATCATCGTCAAAGTCGTCGTCCACTCCGAAGTCGATCAATTCCAGAATCAGATCATCCATGCTGGTATCGTCCTTCTTCTTGAAAGTGAACACACATTTGTGGTCAAACAAGAAGCTCAAGGAGCCCTGCGTACCCAAGTTACCATTAAACTTGTTGAATACTGAACGCACATCAGCAACCGTACGGGTCGTGTTGTCCGTCAGAGTGTCTACAAAGACAGCGATTCCGTGAGGGCCATATCCTTCGTAGGAAACTTCCTTGTAGTCGCTCTGGTCTTTGCCCATTGCATTTTTGATAGCACGCTCGATGTTGTCCTTAGGCATGTTCTCACGCTTGCAAGTGGCTATGATGGCACGCAACGTCGGGTTGTTCTCCGGCTCAGGACCTCCAGTCTTGACTGCAATGGCAATCTGCTTGCCCAACTTGGTAAACGTACGGGCCATGTGGCCCCATCTTTTCAGCTTTGTAGCTTTACGGTATTCAAATGCTCTTCCCATAATTGAAAAGTAATGTAGCTAATCTCGTAGCTTAAATCTTTAACTATATTATTTTTGATTCTCTATTTTGCTTTACGCTTTGCATGGCAGACCTACCCTATCGCAGCTCAGCACCAAGCTTTGTGGTGAGGTTGTGAATTAGCTTCTTCATGATCGCATCGATCTGCTTGTCGTTCAAAGTCTTCTCCTCGTCCTCAAGAATGAAGTTGACAGCATAACTCTTCTTGCCATTCGGCAGGTTCTTGCCTTGGTAGACATCGAAGAGCTCGACACGCTTCAAAAGTTTTTTCTCACTTTGATAGGCGATCTGCTCGATTTGAGCAAACTCTACATTGCCGTCGACCAGCAGAGCTAGGTCACGGCTAACAGAAGGATACTTGCTGAGCTCCTTAAACTCCACCTTATTCTTCTTGATAGCCTTCAGAATGCCAGTCCAGTCAAACTCAGCATAGAAGACATCCTGATCAATGCCCTGCGGTGCCAGCACCTTGTGGGTGAGCTTACCGTAGTTGACGAGTGTCTTGCCTGCACGGTTGTTGAGTGCGATACCTTCTGAGAAGATGTTGTTCTCGCTGTGAGCCTTGACAAGCATGTGCGAAGCTACGCCGGCGCGCTTCAGAATATTGTAGACATAAGCCTTCAACTGGAAGACAGAGGTGTCCTCATCGGCATGTGCCCAAGAGCCCTCAACAAATTTACCAGTCAGCCAAAGGGCGAGATGATAGTCCTGGGAATAGGCCTTGATAGGAGCCTCGGACGTATTCTTCTCAGCAGCATAGCTGTAGACATTGCCGACCTCGAAGAAGCGGAGATTTTTGGCTTTGCGGTTGACATTGCGGGCCAGCGACTCCAAGCCGCCAAAGAGCAACGTCTGACGCATCACGCCCAAGTCTGTGCTGAGCGGATTCATAATCTTCACCGTCTTTTCCCAAGGATAAGCATTGAGCTCATTGGACTGATAGTATGAGGTCTTCGTCAGAGAGTTGTTCAGAATCTCGTTGAAACCGCAACCCACAAGTTGCTCGCTGATGATATTCTCCAGACGGTGATCCTTATCCTCCTCACCGGCAACAGTCAGCGAAGACTTCAACTGAGTAGGTATCTCCACGTTGTTGTAACCATAGATGCGAAGGATGTCCTCTACGACATCGCAGGGACGCTGCACGTCCACACGATAAGCAGGTACTGTGAGCTCAAGTCCTTCCTCGTCCTCATGGTCGATGCGCATCTCCAAGCTCTTGACAATGCTCTTGATGGTATCATGACCTAACTGCTTACCAATCAGTCTGTCGCAATATTCGTATTTCAGATTTACTTTAAAGTCGGGTAACGGGTCCGGATAGACATCGTTGATCTGCATCGATACCTTGCCTCCAGCCAATTCCTGACAGAGGATGGCAGCCTGTTTCAAAGCGTAGATGGTGCCGTTGGGATCGATGCCACGCTCAAAACGGAAGCTGGCATCTGTGCTCAACCCATGACGACGGGCACTCTTGCGAATCCATGTCGGATGGAAATAAGCGCTTTCCAAGACCACATTCTTCGTCGTCTCATAGGTACCGCTTCCCTTGCCGCCAAAGACACCGGCGATGCACATCGGCTCCTCGGCATTGCAGATACTAAGGTCGTGTTCGCCCAAGATGTGTTTTTGACCGTCGAGCGTGATGAACTCTGTGCCTTCGGGCTGCGTACGTACCATAATCTTATGGCCCTTGACCATGTCGGCATCAAAGCAGTGCATCGGCTGACCATAAGCCATCATGATATAATTGGTGATGTCTACGATGTTGTTGATTGGACGGAGACCGATGACCGTCAGCTTGTCCTGAAGCCATTTAGGACTCTCCTTGACATCGCAGTCTGTAATGCTCAAGCAGGCATAACGCTTGCAGGCCTCATGGTTCTCAATATCCACCTCAATAGGCAGGTCGTTGTTGTCGACATGAAAACGTGAACAATCGGGACGATGCAAACTGGTCTTGTAGCCGCGTTGGATGAGCCAGGCATACAAGTCACGAGCAACGCCATAATGGCTGAGAGCATCGGCGCGGTTGGCAGTGATGTCAATATCAATCACCCAATCGCTCTCAAGATGATAGTATTCAGCTGCGGGCGTGCCGACGACAACGTCATCAGGGAGCACGATGATGCCAGCGTGATCAGTACCCACTCCGATCTCATCCTCAGCACAGATCATGCCGTAGCTTTCCACACCACGAAGCTTTGATTTCTTGATAGTGAACTCCTTATCACCGTCATAGAGCACGCAGCCAAGGTCAGCCACGATGACTTTCTGTCCGGCTGCCACATTTGGAGCTCCACAGACGATCTGCTGGGGCTCGCCCTTGCCGAGATCCACCGTTGTGATATGCAAGTGGTCACTATTGGGATGCATCTCACACGTCAGCACCTTACCAACGTAAAGACCTTTCAATCCTCCTTTGATTGCCTGAACTTCCTCCAAGGCATCAACTTCCAAACCTGTAGAAGTAAGCGCGTCCGCTGTCTCCTGTGGCGTCAGGTCGAAATCAACATATTCCTTGAGCCATTTATAAGAAATCTTCATTATATAATGATTTTATGTTTCCGTGTATTGATAATATGATGCAAAGTTACTAAAAAAAAACGAGCCCTCAAAAGTTACTTTAGAAAAAATCGAAATGCCTGAAAATCATTCTGTCTTATAGAGCCCTCACCGCGAAATAGAGGATAAAAAAACGGCATTAATTCACTTCTTCACAATGAGAAGCCATGGTCAGGAAAAGAAATCGAGTAGGAGGTAAACACTAATCATAGGTGCTTATCTCCTACTTTCGTGTT
>DAWDCC010000132.1:0-3333 GCA_052355365.1 Prevotella sp.
CACTGTACTAGGATAGAGGCCAGTTCTCACCCACGGAAAATATCCGCTGCGCCTAAATTGGTGGTGAACATGATTAATATATTTCAATTTAGAATGAAATTTATGACTACCAATTATTGAATTCTCAAATACAATCATTAGGTAAGTAGCAGTTATCTTTTAAATTTTATGGTCTCTTAGAATTAGAAAGAGATTCGAATATCGACTAAAATAATACATATACAAATTTTAATGTTGAATATCCTTATACGTATATAAAACATATATAATGGCAGAAAGAAAAGTTGCCCTCATTACGGGCATTACAGGACAGGACGGCAGCTATTTGGCAGAGCTGCTGCTGAGTAAAGGTTATGACGTGCATGGTATCATCCGTCGTTCATCGGTGGATTTCAGACCACGTATCGCACATCTTGAAGGACAGGAAGGCTTTCACTTGCACTATGCTGACCTCGGTGACTCTATGTCAATAGTCGGCATTGTCGATAAGTTGAAACCTACTGAGATTTACAATCTCGCGGCTCAGAGCCATGTGCAGGTAAGCTTTGACTCACCGGAATACACAGCTGATGTTGATGCCGTTGGTGTGCTGCGTATCTTGGAGGCTGTGCGCATCTGTGGTCTTGTAGATACTTGTCGTATTTATCAGGCTTCTACCTCCGAACTTTACGGTAAGGTGGAAGAAGTACCTCAGAACGAGAATACTCCTTTCCATCCTTATTCCCCCTACGCCGTGGCCAAGCTGTATGGCTTCTGGATTGTAAAGGGGTATCGCGATGCGTACAATATGTTTGCCTGCAATGGTATTCTCTTCAATCATGAAAGTGAGTGTCGCGGAGAGACATTCGTGACACGTAAGATAACTTTGGCTGCCGCACGTATCAAACAGGGCAAGCAGGACAAGCTCTACCTCGGCAATCTTTCCAGCCGTCGTGACTGGGGATATGCTAAGGACTATGTGGAGTGTATGTGGCTCATACTTCAGAATAAGAAGCCGGATGATTTCGTCATCGCAACAGGCGTACAGCACACCGTCCGTGAGTTCGCTACACTCGCCTTCCATTATGTAGGCATTGAATTGGAATGGCAAGGTGAGGGTGCAGACGAGAAAGGCATCGACAAGGCCACCGGTAAAGTGCTCGTGGAGGTGTCGCCCGACTTCTACCGCCCGACTGATGTTGTCAACCTCTGGGGCGACCCGACAAAGGCCAAGGCAGAGCTCGGATGGAATCCATCGAAGACTTCATTCGAGGAACTTGTCAAGATCATGGTTGACAGTGACATGAAAAAGGTAGCTGCCGACGATGCTGCTGCTAAAGTACGGGTGAACCTTGAGGAATATCTTGAGAAAGGAATAGTAAAGTAAGATGTTAGAGAAAGATTCAAAGATTTATGTCGCCGGTCACCATGGTTTGGTTGGATCGGCCATCTGGAACAATTTGAAGCAACGCGGCTACAACAATCTTGTTGGTCGTACACACAAGGAGCTGGACCTCACTGACCAATTGGCAGTGAAGAAATTCTTCGACGAGGAGAATCCCGACGCCGTCGTTCTCGCGGCTGCGTTCGTGGGAGGAATAACGGCCAACTCGATCTATCGCGCTGACTTCATCATGCAGAACATGAAGATGCAGTGCAATGTCATTGAGCAGGCTTACAAACATCATGTAAAGAAGCTGCTCTTCCTCGGTTCGACATGTATCTACCCGAAGAACGCACTACAGCCGATGAAGGAAGATGCGTTACTAACCTCACCGTTGGAATACACTAATGAGGAGTATGCCATCGCAAAGATTGCCGGACTGAAGATGTGCGAGAGCTATAACCTGCAATACGGTACGAACTATATCGCCGTAATGCCGACGAATCTCTACGGCCCCAACGACAACTTCCACTTGGAGAACTCTCACGTGATGCCGGCCATGATGCGTAAGATCTATCTGGCTAAGCTCATCCACGACGACAACTGGGATGCGATCCGTACGGATATGAACAAGCGCCCCATCAACCCACCGGCTAAGCTCGCCGAGATCATCGGTAAGGAGAATGTCGACGGCAACAACGATAAGGAGCGCATCCTTAAGGCCCTCGACTTCTATGGTATTGACAACAACAAGGTGACGTTGTGGGGCGATGGCTCTCCGTTGCGTGAGTTTCTTTGGTCAGAGGACATGGCTGACGCATCGGTGCATGTGCTGCTCAACGTCGACTTCAGCGACATCATCGGCATTGAGAAGTACTCTTCGGTGTTCTATGGCGTAAAGACCGACGGTGAGGTGAACCGCAACAACTCAGAAGGCCGTGGCGGTGCTATCCCATCACTTGGTGAGATTCGCAACTGCCACATTAACGTGGGTACGGGCAAGGAGCTCACGATCAAAGAACTAGCCAACCTCGTGAAAGACACTGTTGGTTTCGAGGGTGAAATCGTTTGGGATGCATCCAAACCCAACGGCACACCTCGTAAGCTCATTGACGTGAGCAAGCTTCACAGTCTCGGCTGGCACCACAAGGTGGAAATCGAAGATGGTGTGAAGAAACTCTACGATTGGTATCAGAACACTCTTGTATAATTAATTCTTGTTGGAGAAGTAGGCACAAATTGATTTACAAGAGAATTTACTATTTGTGCCTACTTATAACTAATTTATAATATATCAAGGGTGAATAGAAGATTCTCAGAATAAGTATAAACTAAATATTAAGTTTTTCTTTCTGGGCTAGTTTGAGGAATGTATACGTTTCAATTCTATTCGAATAATTTCAACAAAATATAATTAATAGTTTATGATGAAGTTCGTCTCCAAAAGGATATCTTTGTTTTTGGGCTAATTTATGAAAATAATAATATAAGTTTATGGTCAAAAGGGTTTATTTGGTAATGAACTTCAAAACAAAGTCTCATTATCTTATCAGAACTCTTCAAAGCAGAGGAGTCCTATTGCGGGTGAATGGAATACCGCATCGTCTTCGGGCAATAGTGCATTATCCGCATTTTGGTTCTATTCTGTGGAATCTGATTAAGGTTATAAGAAGTATCTATATATCGCTGATAGTAAAGCAATGCGAGTCCATAATTGTTTTGGATGATACTGCTTCTGCAGTATTCATTGCAATCTTCGTACAATTATTTCATAAGTCCAATCATGTAATACTCCTAAACATGATTGACAACCTTTCTGGCAGCAAGTTTAAGTCTGTACTATATAGATTGGCCTTTAAGCGTCTATTATGTTCTGTAAACAATGAAGAGCTTATTAATTTATATCACAGTGCATATAACTAAAGAGGTCTTCGTGTTGGCCTGGAGGAACGGAAGGCCAATATGAAGAC
>DAWDCC010000133.1:0-3287 GCA_052355365.1 Prevotella sp.
CGGTCTTCATATTGGCCTTCCGTTCCTCCAGGCCAACACGAAGACCTCTTTAGTTGTAGGTGGTGTTCTCTGCGAAGTCGTTGTCGTAGCCATAGACGATTATGCCGGCATCGCCTTTTACTCTCTCTGTTGTTAGGCGCAGCTGAGCACTTGTTATGGTGTAGTTGCTGCCGGGGAGACTGAAACCAAAGAGTCCGTAGAACCATTTTGTGTTGTCGACAGTCTGCAATTCCACGGCGTTCGCTGTGCTGTTGTTGGCTTCTTTGTCGCTACGCACCCATGTGTCAGCAACCGTAGTCTCCGTCTTGGTGATGTCGTCAGCCACGGCTGATGTGGCGCACATGGCGAACATCAGACTGCCCAAGAGTATGACTTTCTGTGATTTAGTTGTTTCTCTCATGATATAACGATTTATGTGTTGTTACTTCTTTACGACCACCTTCTTGCCGTTGACGATGTAGATGCCCGGCTGGGAGATGGTGGAGACGCGCATGCCCGTGAGCGTGTAGATTCCTTCTTTCTTTTCCTTGCCTGTGGCGATGCTGTTGATGCCGGTAGAGGAATCAGGACCGTAGGTTACGGTGAGCTGCGGTTTGAGGTCATCGGCCTTAAAGGTGAAGTTAAGCGTAGAGTTGGTTACGTCGGTAGCCTCTTTTGTGTAGATCTGACTGGAGTTGCCCTGATCATATGCTTTCTTAAACAGGAGGTAAACGGCACCCTCTGAGGCATGCGCTTTCACGAGAGCAGTGATGTCGACTTTGCCCTGCCATTTGTCGACGGCAGAGAACTCGGAAGTGACCTGCTTATCCGTGGGTGACCACTGGTTATAGCTATTGAGTTTGAAAGTCTTGGCGGGACCCTTGCCCAATGCGGCAGTGATAGCGTCAGCGACATCGGCGTAGGTGCAACCCTCGTCGAAGGCGGAGTTGAGATCGTAGAGCTCTACGGCGGAGTCACCTTTCTTGTAGCGTGTGGTCAGGCGCAGCATAGCTTTGGTGACCGTGTTGCCTTCATTGGGCTTAGTGAATGAGAAAGCCATTAGGCCATAGAAATAATTTGGTGTTTTCGTGTCGGTCCTGATCTCTATCGTGTTGCTCTTGCCATTATTGGTCTTAGAGCTTTGGTTCACCCATGTGTCGGCATAGGACGTTCCTGTGCTGGTGTCCTGTGCTTGGGCATTAAACGAGAAGAGTGCAGCCACGGCTGCGAGGAGTAGAATCTTTTTCATATATGTTGTTGTTTTAAAGTGATTACGACATTAATTCGAATGGGAAGAAGAAACTACGCAAAAAAAGAGGGGTTGGGGGGGAGGCCGGAGAGAGGGTGAGGCTGGTGAGGCTTCTTATTATTTCTTCTTCCAGTACACGACATAGCGTTCGTGGTGAGCATCGTAGAAGGGATGGAGGGTGATGTCGGAAAGAGTCTTGTAGTGCAGCGGACTGATACGACGCAACGCGCTGGCCGACGGCAGAAAGGAACGACGGACGCAGTCCGCTGGTAAGTGGAAGTCGAAACTGTAGTAGTCGTTGTTTTTCTTCGGATCGCTGAACGGATGCGCCACAGTTTCGAGCTGTCCTGCGAGTACGATGGGACCATAGAGTACGGCGAAGCGTGTGCTGTCGCCACGGACGGACTCCTCGCGTAGCGCCATGCCATAGTCCACCGTCACGCGGTCGCCGGCACGCCAATGTCGACGGCTGGTGGCCTTAGCCTTATGGCCGTTGACCGTGACGGTCATCGCTGTTGACCATTGTGGCTGACGGAGATGGAGCGTGAACGTACGGGAGCATCCGCCGATCACATATTCCACATGACCTGAACGGGGGAAATCGGTACGCTGCGTGAGCGTCGTACCCTGCCAGGAAAGTGTGGACGGGATGAGCAGGTTGACAAAGAGGTCGCTGTCGCCCTGCCGTCCGTAGATCATTGAAGCATAGCGCACATGACTCTCGAAGCCGCTGCCCACACAACACCAGTAGCTGCTGTCGCGTGTGGAGTAGAGACGGTAGGCGCCGGTGAGCAATGGTGTGAAATAGCAGACCATGGACGATTGCGGGTCCTGTTGGCCGAGGATATGGTTGTAGAGCGCCCGCTCGTAATAACCGGTGATGCGCTCGCGCTGTTTTGTGTTGCTGAGATTCCAACCATAGACATGCTCCGCGAGTTTCAGCAAGTTGAAAGTGCAGCAGTTCTCCCCGTCGTAACCAGAGAGATGCTTGTACTGCTCTTCTGGTTTGAAGAGATGCTCATGGTCGGAGACCTCGCCCGTGACAAAGGCATGGCGGTAGGCCAGTGTGGAGAAGAGCGTCTCGGCAGCCTTGCGGCTCAGCGTATCGCCGAAGAGCTCGTACTGCCGTGCCTCACCGATGAGCTTGGGAATGAACGTATTGGCGTGGTTGGTACCTAAGTCAGTGTATCCGGCTTTCAGCGGATCCACCTTGTCATTGTGATAGAAAAATCGGGCCAGCCACAGTGCCTGCTCATTGCCGGTGATGGCGTAGAGCTGATACATCGCGTCGTTGAATCCCCCGAACTCATTGCGGAGCATGCGGCGGCGTACGGTGTCGTTGAGCGGTTTGAGTTTGTTGTAAGCCCAGGTTACCATGCGTCCGACGACGGCGAGTGCCGTGTCGTTGTGGCAGAGCGTGTATTGGTCGAGGAGCCCCTGTGCGATTTTGTGCAGCGTGTACCACGGAGCCCACACGCTTTTACCCTCTATGTTGCGGTTGATGAGTCCTTCTCCAAAGGCACTGAGATAACCACCACGTCCATAGGCCTGCTGTACGTCATTGAGTCCATTGACGATGCTGTCGGCCTTGGCTTTGACGGCATCGGAATGGGTCTGGGCGTAGAGCGTGGCAAGAGCGGAGAGCAGATGTCCCGTGATATGTCCGCGCAGGTCGCAGTCCATCGACTCCCAACCTCCCAACTTCCTCACGGTCATGTAGCCGCCCTCCTTACCGGCAAAGGTGCCGGAGGTGGTTTGGAAGCTGTGAAGCAGCGAGCTGACGGGGATAGACATCATCCATGCTGAGTCGCGTCGCATGTTGTCGGTGAAGCGTGAGGGCAACAGCCTGACGCTGTCAAGGGGGAAGAGCACGTCGGACGGTGTGGTGCATACAGACCGCACGGCCTGTTTCTGTCCCCATGCTGCGACAGGGCAAAGAAGGATGAGTACCAAAAGACTGATGTGGCGGAATGGTTTGAGCATAGATGTAGTGTATATATAAATACAAGGGGCTGTGTCAAAAGTCAGATTTTGGCCCAGCCTATCATAAATTAGGCAG
>DAWDCC010000134.1:0-3204 GCA_052355365.1 Prevotella sp.
CATCGGGTATCGCCTTACAGAGATCGCGGAAGCGCATGGGCTGCGAACTGCCTTGTAGGGTCAACAGCACAAGCAAAGACCAGCGATCGACTATCCTTGAAAGTACATTCCTAATCGGGCAGTTGGGAAACAGTGGATCTACAACTTGATTTCTTATCATATCCGGTGCATTTTATACGCAACAACCGCCACGGACTCGAGGTATAGTGTTTGAAAGTATTCTTTATTACCACTTCACTTGCTCCTGTAGGATAACACCATCTGTAGCGTCATCTTGTGTGAACAGTGTTTCACGATACTGGACACAGAGCACAACCATCGGTTCCGTTCCGTTATTGTGAATGGTGCGCTTGCCTTCCGGTGAGACACGCACCACGCTGCCCTCCTGCAGCGGAATGTTCACGCCGTCAACCTGATACTCACCCTCGCCGCTGAACACGAAGTAGAGTTCCTCATGAGTCTTATGGGAATGGTAGAAACCGCCCTCCTGACCGGGAGCATAAATCTGAAATGAGAATTCCGAGCCGCTTGTGCCGAGAGCCTGGCCACCAAATACCTTACCGGGAATCTTTACATCACCCATCGCGAGGACATACTCACCTAAGTCACTCATCTTGCCGAAATCAACGGCTGCGAAATTCTTGCCTTCTGCAATTTTCTTAGTTTCTTTCATAATAGTGTCTTTTTACGTTTACTTACTTTTTGTTTGCAGGAGCAAAGATACCAACAGTTTCAGTTTCTTGCAAGAAGGCACATAAAAGTAAGACTCTTACTTATAGGTAACTATTGCTGATAATCAATCTGTTACGAAAAACAATTTTATACTTGTTTAGCACTATTCAATCCATATTTTTTTATTAATGGACAATGAAGCCATGTTCATAGAATATTCTCTATCTCCATCAGCTTATCTACGATGTAGTTCGGTTGTCTGTCCAAGGTATGTGGGTCAACATTCCAACGGTTGAAGAAGATGGTGTCTAATCCAGCATTGATGGCTCCGGCAATATCCGTGGCGTAGTGATCACCAATCATAATGGTCGTCTCGCGCTGAGCACCAGTCTTGGTGAAGGCGTAGTCAAAGAACTCCTTGCGGGGCTTGTTGGCGCCGGCATCCTCACTGAGAATGACGGTCGAGAAATAGCCCTCCAACCCTGCGGATTTCAGTTTGCGGAATTGAACCTCGTGGAAGCCGTTGCTGCAGATATGCAGCCGATAACCTTTACCTCTGAGATAGTCCAAGAGCTCCTTCGCTCCCGGTACGGTACCAGACTCTTGCGATATGATATCGCCATAGCGTCCGCTGACGGCAACGCACCACTCTGGAGTAACCCACGACGTGTCGCCGCCACATGCCTTCACCATCTCCGTAACCGGCCTGCGATACCTCTCCACGATCAGCGTGTCACGGTCTATCTCGCCATGGGCATACTTCGCCCACACATCGACGTTAGTTGCAAAGTACGCGTCTCTGAACGCCTCGTAGGACGGCATAATCTTCTCCCAATGCCGTTCGTCGAAGAGTTTCCTCAGCGCAATCATGCTGTTGCCGTGAGTGTCGTACAACGTGTCGTCAAAGTCTATGAACAAGTCTTTATATCTCATTGCTTGAAATGTTTTGATGCACTCACACTTTATTCTCATCGGTCAGATGCGTTTGTGTAAGTTCTTGATGGTAATGTTTACAATAATACGAAATAGGAATAGTAGACAACAACGACCCGACAACAGACGCCACTGGTATAATAAGAACCAATGGCGACAGACACTTAGGTCCGTTGCCGCTTGGAATCATAGTCATATGACTAAAAAGTAATATGACTGATAATATGACAATATTCACCGAAAACCATATCAAAAGAGTCTGCATCGGCCATGGTTTCTTCCTTAGCCAATACCATATTGCACTCCCAATGACAAGATATGGAACTAAGTATAGCATGGCAAAGCATAAACACAACCCAACAAGTTGCGGGCTTATCACTATTGTCATTGGAGAGGACAAGAATAGCCATGAGGTTGGATTCAATAGCATGGCAATCATAGAACAGTAAAACATTCTCTGCATGATTGTGCATAATACCGGGTACCTGGATGTTATGCGAGTATAATATGTAAACTTCATTTCTATTTTTGTCAAGTTTCTATTCATTCAACTATCGTTGCCACTACCTTCCGTGCTCCACCGTCATTGCGGAACTCGCAGAGGTAGATACCCTGCCATGTGCCAAGATTGAGCTTTCCGTTAGTGATGGGAATGTTGATACTTACACCCGTAATGATACACTTTGCATGTGCCGGCATATCGTCGGAACCTTCAAGGACATGCTGATACTCTGGCATGTTCTCGGGAACGAGCCCGTCATAGATAGTCTCCATATCACTCCTTACGTCCGGATCCCAATTCTCACATATACTTAATGCACAGCTTGTATGCTGCACAAAGAGGTTGAGCAGTCCCGCCTTAGGCAATTGTGGCAGCTGCCGGAGTACCTCGTCGGTTATCAGATGGAAGCCACGGGGCAGAAGCTTCAACATAAATTCTACTTGCTGTACCATCAGAACTTTATCTCTTTTGTAGGAGCTGAGAAAGAACAGAACTGAGCGACACCTTCCGCGATAAACAGAACTGCAGTGTTGTCATCATCGGCAGAGTACATTCCCTTCAGTTCCGGATTCTTGTCAAGCACATAAGCCTTCGCCTCCCGGCTGTCGTCGTTGACGAGCTTGCCACTGATGCGAATCCACTCGGTACCGGACGGCTTCACAGCAGTAATTTCGAACTTCTGGTTGGCCATCATCTGCTTGAATACCTTTTTCCTCTTTCCAGTCTGGATGTAGAGCTTGCCGTTAAACACCTCCGCCACTCCGAACGGACGAACACGAGGTTGGTCACCATCCACTGTGGCAATGTAGAATACACCGCACTCGTGGAGATAGTCACGAACTTCCTGCACAGCGCTTTTTGTCTGTGCGTTTACAACCATTGCTGTCATCAGCATTAAGAGTATCTTGTTCTGTTATGTATTTTGCTAACGCAGCGGATGTGTCAACCACAATCGTGACTAAGCCGCAGACGTATCAACCAAATATAAAAGTAATGTTTAACTGGGTCAACCAACATTAAAAATAAGACTCAAAGTAGTCAACTTAACCCAACTTGCAGCTATCTCAGACCCTTTTGTTAAATGATGTTTCAGAAAT
>DAWDCC010000135.1:0-3195 GCA_052355365.1 Prevotella sp.
CCATAAGGGACTGCTCACCACGAGCGATCTGTTTGAGTTTTAGCCCACCCCTGGACCCCTCAGGCCCACCCCTAGCCCCTCCCAGGGGAGGGGAAAGAGCGATTCGTAACTCGTAATTCATAATTGATAAAATTCGTAATTCGTAATTGATGGAATTCGTAACTCGTAATTGATGAAATTCGTAACTCGTAACTCGTAATTCATAACTCGTAATTCGTAATTAGTATATGATAGATAAGGAAAAAGCCAAGATGAACATGAAGAAGCAGTGGATCAAGTTTGGCGTGGTCACTGCGCTCTATCTGCTCTTCCTCCTGTGGGTGAAGAGTTGGTTGGGACTGATCATCGTCCCGTTTATCTTCGATAACTATATCACCAAAAAAATTCGTTGGGCCTGGTGGAAAGACGCCGAGGGTCCCGTGCGCTTCATCATGAGCTGGGTCGACGCGCTGGTCTTCGCCCTCGTGGCCGTGTACTTCATCAACCTTTTCGCTTTCCAGAACTATGTCATCCCGTCGAGTTCGCTGGAGAAGAGCTTGCTCACGGGCGACTACCTCTTTGTTTCCAAGCTCAGCTACGGTCCCCGCATCCCTGAGACGCCGCTCACCATGCCGCTCACACAGCACACGCTGCCCATCATCCATACCAAGAGCTACATCGAGTGGCCGCATTGGGACTATCGTCGCGTGAAAGGCTTGGGCCATGTGAAACTCAACGACATCGTAGTCTTCAACTATCCTGCCGGCGACACCATCCTCACCGAGGAGCAGTTCGCCAACAGCTACTACACGATGTGCTACGACTATGGTATGGAACTCTACCATAATCAGACTCCAAATCCCGTCAATCCGGCAACGCTCAACCGCCAGGGACAACTCGACTACTTCAATATGATCTATAACCTGGGCCGCAGCTATATCCAGCAAAACCCAGTGCAATATGGTATGATCGACCACCGTCCCACCGACCGCCGCGAGAACTATGTCAAGCGCTGCGTCGGTCTGCCGGGGCAGACACTGCAGATCAAGAACCGCATCGTCTACCTCAATGGCAAACCCAACAAAGAGCCGGACAACGTGCAGTACTTCTATCATGTCAAGCTCAAGCGTGATCTTCCCGACGACGTACTGAAAGACTTAGGCATCTCCATGGAAGACTTGGGCTATCTCAATCAGGGCGGTGCCATGCCGCTGACCAAGCACGCGGTGAACTATCTCTCCCACCGCAAGGATCTCGTAGCCAGCATCCATATCGTCAATGACGCTGTCACCGGTGATCTCTACCCGATGAACATGGTCACGGGATGGACGCGTGACAACTACGGACCGATCTGGATTCCGAAGAAGGGAGCCACGGTCAAGCTCAACATGGACAACATCGCCATCTATGAGCGACCCATCCGTGTCTATGAGCACAACGAGCTGGTGGTGAAAAACAACCGCATCTATATCAACGGCAAGCCTGCCAACAGCTATACGTTCAAGATGGACTACTACTGGATGATGGGCGACAACCGCCACAACTCCGAGGACTCACGTTATTGGGGCTTCGTGCCTGAAGATCATATCGTGGGCAAGCCCATCTTCATCTGGTGGAGTTCCGATCCCGACCGCCATGGTTTCAGTGGCATCCGATGGAACCGGCTCTTCCGCTGGGTAGACAACATCAAGTAATATCGGTCAGCCATGACACGCCCATCATGGCGTGCCGTGGCTCTTCCGTTTTGGTTCACTCCTTATTATATATAGAGATCTTGCTGAAGCAAACGCTGAAATTTGTCATTGCGCTGTGTCTCGCCACTGCTTTCGTGGTGGCCGTGCATGCCTTTGCCTTTGCCGTCTGCACACTCCCCTCTGAGTTCGGTAACCAATACCATAAGGGCGATCGTGTGGTGGTGAACAAGCTGGTGCATGACAATTTCCAAAGGGGTGACCTGGTGCTGTACTATCCCGACTGGCATGTCACCAGCCGCTATGCTGACAGCCCTATGAACATCGGACGCATAGAGGCGCTTCCCGGCGACACCATACGGCTGGACAAGGACCGCTTCCGCATCCCTCTGCGCTGCTGCCACAAGTGCCGTTGCATGGATTGCAAGATCTATCTCGTCAACACCGGGCAGGGACAGACCCTCGTGCATCTCCATCAGATCGTGGGAAAGGCCTACCGCCTCGCGCCATAAGGTGCCCAGCGGTTCCGTGCAGCGTCTTGCCTTCTGCGTGCAACCGTTGGGTTTGCCGCTGTTGTGCAGCGGTCCAGTGCTTCATTCATCCTTCAATAATCATCATTCAACATTGCGTACTCTCCTTACCGCCACATATTTCGGCCCGATACAATGGTATCAGAAGCTCAACAGATCGGGCCTCTGCTATATCGAGCAACACGACAACTTCATCAAGCAGACCTATCGCAACCGCTGCGTCATCGCCACGACGCAGGGCACACAGGCGCTTACCGTTCCCATCGAGCGCTACGACGGCCTGAAATGCGAGATGCGCGACATACGCATCAGCGACCATGGTGCTTGGTGCCATCTCCACTGGAATGCCCTCCTCTCTGCCTACGGCGAGAGTCCTTTCTTCGAGTTCTATGCCGACGACCTACGCCCCTTCTTCGAGAAAAGGTGGCAGTTTCTCTATGACTACGACCTCGCCATCACGGAAAAGATGTGCGAGTTGTTGGACATCCATCCCACACTGAGGCGAACAGGAGAGTACATCAAATTGCCCGATTCCACCGCCGCTGAGAATTACAACGATAATTTAGTTCCTACCGATGAAATCGCTGATAATCGTATACAATGGGCCGATTATCGTGAAGTAATCCGTCCGAAGCATCCATTGCCCGATGCTGACTTTCAGCCCAAGCCTTACTACCAGGTCTACAAGCAGAAGTTCGGCTTCTTGCCTAACCTCAGCATCCTCGACCTGCTGTTTAACGAAGGCAACGAAGCCGTGTTTTTCCTTTGATGTTTTTTCTGACAAAAGTAGTACTGCGAGAACTTTCAATCTAGAGAAAGCGGTGAGAGAGAATAACGCAAAAAGGAGAGTGAAAACAGCAAAATTGCACAATGAGGAGATGAAAACGGTGAGTTGATGCCATCAACTCGGTAGTTTTACATGGTCAAAGTGCCTTTCTGAGTAAGCGTATCGGCATTCACGTATTGTCATAAAAAAGCTGAGCAAGGAATACTTG
>DAWDCC010000136.1:0-3148 GCA_052355365.1 Prevotella sp.
CAACGGGTGATATCAGCCTCTGTTTCTCGGAACATCTAACTGGACACCCTACTTATTAATTGATTCAAGTGTGCACTTACGGAAGTTTGAAGCTTAGTTAGCTTTATCTCTAATCTTACCTCTGAAATAACTATTTGTTATTTTGAAATCTTTATGCCCTTGTAGCAAAGCCTCCACTATTATTCTATCAGCTTCTGTTGTGCATGGACCGAGCATAACCTCAATACTATCTAAAGCCTCTTTCTTAATGGGCATAAAGATACGTTGTACTTTAGGATCGTAGTTGTTAT
This sequence comes from Prevotella sp., assembly GCA_052355365.1. GTDB lineage: Bacteria > Bacteroidota > Bacteroidia > Bacteroidales > Bacteroidaceae > Prevotella. Next base: position 291 of record DAWDCC010000136.1, read on the forward strand.
CTATTGACCGTCTAATACTCTCCGTATAAGCTATTATACCATTAACTATCGAGCCTTCCATGAAAGATTTTGTCAAGGCAGGGTCTTTTACAAAAACATATGGATCAGAGGGAAATATGCTTATTTTGAAGCGAGATTCTTTCTGGAATGCCCATTCTTTACGTTTGTAAAAGCCAATTTCACTCGTATTAAGAACAATGCCACCATTGTTAGTGTGTTTTATAAGTTCTTTGATCTTATTTTCCGGATCATCACAGTATGTGACATCATACAACTTTACCTCGTTATTGACAGCAGTTGCGCAATAGTCTTTTTCGATATTAAAAAGTTGCTTATAATATGATTTGAATGGACTACCAGGTGCCAAACAGTATGATACGAACAAATCTTCATCCATAGCAATGCGTACTCCGCCGAAGCCTGCATACATTTTCCATAGTGAAATGTTTTCTGAAGGTTCTTTTGACCAGCAAGATACAAACTCGTATTTAGCGAGTTTTACATTGTTAGGACCTGAGCCATATTGAGACTCTTCAAGGTCATCAACATTGTCTAAGCGATTAAAGAGAATGGTCTGATTTTTAATAATCAGAGCCAACGCTTGAATGCTCGTATAATGATATATCTTCATATTTGCAAATTCTTATCGATATGGTAATATGTTAAATGTCAAACATTTTACTTTATCTTAGCTAACACATCACCGAACTTGGCATAGTTGACGACCACACCATCGTCGAGATCGAAGCTGATGGCACGCTCGGCTACGACTTGCAGGCGGTCGTGATACTCCCGGCACTCGTCAAGGGTCTTGCGGAGCTGGTCGCGCTGACGGCTCTCGGCAGTGGAGAGCTCGGCACTGCGACTGTCGAGAGCCTCTATCTTATGCTGTACGAAGTCGATGTAAGGCAGCAGGTAGTTCGAGCGGACACGCTCTGCGGTGTAGGCATCCATGCGGTGCATATAGGCGATGCACTGAAAGGCACCCTTCTTCGAGCTGAACAGCCAGTAGATAGGCCTGTTCTGATACATCTTCTTATGGACCTTCCAGAAATCCTTGATGAGATACTTCTCCAAGGTCTCACCAAGGCAACGCTCCATATAGTTGAGATTATCGGTGAGATGGTCCTCACCGAAGACAACGCCGACAAGCGTAGAAAGGCGGTTGAGCATGTTGTCGCTGAACGGGCTGTCGTGAGGCAGCAACGGGATGATGCCATCATCGTCGATGACTATCTTTTTGCCGTGATAGTCGTAAGCCGCCAAGTCCTCTGCCGACGGATTAGGATAAGCGATGTGCAGTCCGGGCTTGTCAAGGCGATATCGGCCCATGCACACGCCTACGAGGTAGCTGATGAGCTGCTTGATGAGCACGTCGTTGTGCCATTTAATATGTTGGTTGTTTGCTTCCATTGTCATTTGTTCTTGTCAGTTTTTTACTTCCCAATATCCTTCCTTTCTTCCTCCATGCCGTGCGATGCAGCCCTCCTTTTGCAGACGAGCCAGGATGCGCTGCACCTGCCGGTTGGAGAGATGCACTTGCTCGGCAATGCTTGCCGCCGTGCTCTCAGGGCGCGCCTTCAGGATAGCGAGAATGTCTTTTACGACATCTTTTACGACATCTTTTACGACATGCTGCGTTTCGGTAGCAGGAATCGTCACGTCGTCTTGCATACTCTGTTTGTAAGCGGCTATCTCCGCTTGCAGGTTTCTAAGATGCGAGCGGAACATGAAGTCCCTGAACGGCTCCAAAGAATCCTGGTCGCGCGAGTCGACCAATGCCTGAATATATTCCGCACGGTCGTCCTTTAGCACTTTGGTAGGTACGAGACCATATTCCATCTGAACATAGTTCATCACCAGTCGCGACATTCTGCCGTTGCCGTCCACCCAGGGATGAATGGCGACAAGCAGGTTGTGGGCATCGAAGCTCAAGGCATACTGCGCGATGATGTCGTTGTTGTCCTTCAGCTGTGCTTGCCGCTCATTCATATTTTGGCAGAAGTCAGCCAACCGCGAAGGCACCTTTAGGAAGTTGAGGTAGGAGCGTCCGCCTACTCCTGCCGTAACGTTTACCTTTCGCAACTCACCTTTTGAGGAGTCAAACTCTCCCGACAACGTACTGTATTTGCTGCCGGTATTCTTCATGACCAGTGCCGACAGGCCTTGGAGCATCTCCGTAGAGAAGGGAACGCGCTTCGGAGCTATCCGCATGGCTTCCTCGTAGGCGGCTTTCAAGTCGAGGTTCATCAGCTGTTCCACCATCGTCCTGCCCTTGGCGGCAATGCCCTCGTCGAAGAGTAGCTGGTTCTCTATCTCCGTCACCGTGGAGCCTTCGATGGCTGTAGAGTGCGTAATGATAGAGTACAGGTAGAACTTCTGATAGTCTATCTGTTCAGCAATGCCCAATCGATGGTATTCCTCAAGCGTGGCAAGAAGCGACTGTATGATGTTCTCGTCCATAGGCTATTCGATGCTTATCTCTCCCTGCTGCAGGATGGTGATCTCGTTGAGGGGCACGTCGGGTGTGAGCTCGTCCTGCAAGCCATAGATGTCGATGAACTGCCGGTTGAGCACTTCCTCGTTGGCATGGAGCTGCATAAAGCGTGCCGTCCACAGCTTCTCAAAGGCATTGACGGCCATCTCCAGCGTACTGCCATCAGAGGTCACGCCTCCCGTAGGATGAACCATACCTTCTAAGGCTGTTACCGCGGCGCGGTAATCGTCATACAACGGCTTGGTAACGTCATTACCACGGTCTGGTAAGGGTGTTACAATGGCCTGGTCATCCTCTGCTTCGCCTTGTGTCTTTTTTTAAATAAGGTTGACACGTAAAGTCAACAATGATGGAAAAGACT
>DAWDCC010000137.1:0-3032 GCA_052355365.1 Prevotella sp.
ATCGACACTTGAGAATCAAAAAGTTACATTAGCATAGGCTGCAAGTTGGGTTAAGGATGGCTTTGTCTATGTCGACAAGACCGACTTGGTATGGGAATTGGCACACTATGCCACTTTCGTTTTCATGAGCCGTCCCCGACGTTTCGGCAAGTCACTGCTGACATCGACCTTAGATTCCTATTTCCGTAGCGATAAAGAGCTCTTCAAAGGATTGAAGATCATGGAGCTCGAAAAGGAGTGGACGCAGTATCCGGTTCTTCATCTCGATCTTAGTGTAGCCAAGGGGCAGGACAGCGCAGAAGAACTTCGTGAGACGCTGATGTGGATGATGAAACCGTTGATAAAGGTTTATGGACAGGAGGATGACGAGACAACTCCAGGAAAACTGCTCACCGGCCTTATCCATCGTGCGCAGGAAAAAACGGGCAAACAGGTGGCGGTGATCATCGACGAGTACGATGCTCCTTTACTCGATGTACTTCACGACCAGGCTACGCTCGACGCGATGCGCAAGGTCATGCAGGAGTTCTATGTGCCACTCAAGGCTAATGAGCAGTATGTCAAGTTCTGTTTCATCACCGGCATCACGAAGTTCTCGCAGCTGAGTATCTTCTCTACTATCAACAACTTGAAGAATGTCTCCTTGCTCCCAAGGTTTGCCACCATCTGTGGTTTTATGGAACATGAAGTACAGACTGTTTTTAAAGAGGACGTCTGCGAAATGGCCAAGGACTTCAAGCTGACTCCGGAAGAGATGTATGCCAAGATCAAGTTCAAATACGACGGCTATCATTTCGCCGGCGGTGCTGATGCTGTTTTCAATCCTTTCAGTCTGCTCAATGCCTTAGGCGACCGATTGTTGAAGAACTATTGGTTTGCCTCCGGCACGCCGACCTTCCTCATCAAGCAGATGCTGCATTTCCATACCGACATCACCTCACTCGATTCGCTCGATGTGCCTGAGTCGGCTTTCGATCAGCCTACAGAGAATATGAAGGATGCTCTGCCTCTGCTCTATCAGAGCGGTTACCTCACGATTAAGGACTACGATCCGGAAGGCGAGACCTACTTCTTGTCCATTCCCAATCAGGAAGTACGCGTAGGCTATGTCAATGGTTTGCTGCCTACTTATACAGGCTTGAACAGCGGTGATGTGCAAGTAGGCTTTGCCTTAAAATTCTGGAGAGCACTCAAGCAGGGCGACATCGACTCGGCCATGAGCCACATGCAGTCCTACCTTGCCGGCATCCCTTATGTCGAAGGCTTTAAGCAGAAGCTCGCCGAGGCCAAGACGAAGGAAGGCTTCTACGAATACACCTTCTACCTCATCTTCTCCATGCTCAATGTTTACGTGCGCACACAGGTGAAGGTAGCAAGCGGTCGCGTGGATATGGTCATCTTCATGCCCGATTCCATCTACGTTATGGAACTGAAGGTGGGCGACACAGCGCGTCATGCCCTTGAGCAGATTGATTCCCGCGGCTATGCCAAGCCCTATCTCACCGACGGCCGACGGGTGGTGAAGGTCGGCATCCGCTTCGATGCTGATAAGCATACGGTGGACGAGTGGGAAGTGGAGGCAGAATAAACCACACGCGCAAGCTATTTTTTACAGCAATGTCTGGTTCCCCGCTAAAGTGCAAAGGCTACTCCATCATGTACTTTCCTCTGCGTTCATAGAGAGAAATAATAAGGAAACAATGATGGTAAATGACAATACCAAGTCACAAACATGCAAGGACTTCAGTTATACTGTTGTCCTTTCGTGTTCAGTGACTTGGTATTATTCTGTATGTCCCTTTTCGGGGACATCACTCACTTGAGAGTGTTGTTTTACTTGTGATTCGACGCTTATTCGTCCCAGACGGAATAGCAGGAGGAGCCTTCCTGGCTGTCGTCGGTATCCCAGTTGAACTGCTTGCTGAGTACGGGCTTGTTGGGGTCAGCAGGGGTGCTTGACACGTTGGTTCCGATAGGCTGTGATGTATTCATCAGTGCCTGTTCTCCATCTATCGACTTTGTCTTGACTGCTGGTTGGATATATGTTTTCATGATGTTTCTTGTTTTAAAGTGTTGATGATATTACTATTTGATGACGAACTTCTTACCGTTCTGGATATACAATCCCTTCTTCAAGCTGCCTTTCATGCGAACGCCCTGCAGGTTATACACCTCACCATCGGCTTTGTTCACAGCGACATTGCTGATTCCGGTTGTCGAACCTCCGTAGCTGATCGACAGAGCTTTAGCAGATGCGGAAGCTGTGAGATAAGCACAGTTGGCCGGACATTTGATGTCTGAACTGCTGACCTTGTAGAAGGCTACGGTGCCATTCTGGTTTTGCAGTACGTATGAACCCTCGGGAACAGTTGTCTCTACCCATACGCCAGTGAGTACACCGCTGACAGGAGAGGCGGCCTTGGTGGTTTGCGTTTCTGTGGCGTTGAAGGTGTAGTCGCCGGCTTCGGCATTGATGAGCACCGGCGTGTTGGCCGGGATGGTGCCGGAGAGCTCTGTAGCTGTTGCTGCGTCGCCACTGGTATAGGTCAGCGTATATGTCTTGACACCCTCTGGAATCGTTGCCTCATAGGGTAGGACAAGTGTAGCTGCACCAGCGTCGGTGACGGTCAGCGTGTGGCTGGCAAGGGTGTAGACGAGCGTAAGCTGAGGCTTCAGGTCTGCGACAGCCCAGGTAGTGGTGGTGCCGTCGCTGAGACTCACCGTAACGTCCTTAGCTTCCTTCGTGTAGAACTTAGTGGATTGGGTTTCTGATTTGCTTTTCCCAATCATGATGTTCATGCGTGTCGAACCCAAAGAGTTGGCATAGTTTGTCAAGTCGATGGTTGTTTGCCATGAGCTGAGGTCTTTGTATTTTACGTCTATCTTATCATAGCCAGGGGGCTTACCTTTGACTCCATATGCCGTATTGAAGGTTGTGATCTGCTGATTCAGAGCCGTTGTGATGTGGCTTTTCTCTTTGTTGTACTAATTTGCGCTAAGGCGTAAAAGCTAAAGCCGTCCGCCAATAGCTG
>DAWDCC010000138.1:0-2991 GCA_052355365.1 Prevotella sp.
GGTCTGTTCGGGACTTGCACCCGTTAGCCGGTACACATGCTGGTCAAACAAAAACCGCAGCAGTCCTCAGGAACTTTGGACGGCTGCGGTAAGAAGATGGAAGGAAGAAGGTCTCCCGAGCGTCGTTTTTACTTGTTAACAACGTGTTTACGGGAGTAGTAGCCCATATTGTCGGAAGGTTTGAAGACGAGCCTGTCATGAGCCTCTACCATGATTTTCTCTTTGTTAGTAGGGTTGACATACTGTCTTGCGGCTACGTTCTTGACGAAGAACCGTCCGAAGTCTGGGATGGCAACCTCCTGATCTCCCTCGGTGAGATTGTCGGCGATGGCGCCCAGCACAGCGTTGATACAGTTGGCGGCCTGCGCTTTCGACACCTGCAGCGAAGCAGCTACGGCATCGGTAAGTTGTGTTCTATTCATGCTGATATGCTTTTATGTTGTGCAAAGATACACATTATTTCTTAATCCCGCCCCAAAAATCCATCCTTATCTTGGTAGTCTCAGATGAAATGCTTATTTTTGCGACTGTTTATCAATTGATCGTTAGTACCATGAAATCAGACAGAGAGAAACGGGCCGCACGCGTGACGCTCTACGGTGCGGCTATCAATATCATACTGGTTATCTTCAAGCTCATCGCCGGCATCATCGGACAGTCGTCCGCTATGATCGCCGACGGCATTCACTCGCTCAGCGATCTGCTCACCGACGCGGTGGTGATCATCTTCATGAAGCTCAGCGCCCGGCCGCAGGACGAGGACCACGACTACGGTTACGGCAAATACGAGACGCTCGCCACAGCCATCATCGGCATGGCGCTGTTCGTCGTAGGTCTGGGCATCTGCTACGGCGGCGTGGTGAAGATCTGGGCCGCACTGCAAGGTCATCCGCTGACACAGCCGGGATGGATCGCACTGGCAGCGGCTCTGGTGAGCATCGCTCTGAAGGAGTGGTGCTTCCAGTTCACCGTGCGTACGGGCCGCGCCATAGAGAGTGAGACCGTCATCGCCAACGCCTGGCACCACCGCAGCGACGCGCTCTCGTCGGTGGGCACTGCCATCGGCATCGGCGGCGCCATCGCCCTGGGACCGTCATGGGCTGTCCTCGACCCTATCGCCGCCGTCATCGTCAGCGTGCTCATCGTCATCACGGCATGGAAGCTGATGTCCAGCGCCTTAGGTGAGCTGTTGGAGAAGAGTCTGCCCGAAGCCATGGAGAAAGACATCGAGCGCACGGTCACAGAAGACGAGCGGCTCAGCGACATCCATCATCTGCGCACGCGCCGCATCGGCAGTCATATCGCCATAGAGATGCACGTGCGCATGCCCGGTGACCTGACGCTGGTCGAAGCGCATCAGATCGTCTCCAGTGCTGAGAAACGCCTGCGCAACCGCTTCGGACAGGAAACGTTTATCAGCATACATATGGAACCGGTCAAGAATGTTGAATGATCAATGTTGAATGTTGACTTAACTCAATGGTGAATGATCAATGTTGAATGATGAATGGATGCTGCTCCACTAAAAAATAAGAACAAAGAAATGAATACCCGACTATTTCCATCCTTCCCAACAGGCAAAAGCTTGCTATTCTTATTTCTCCTCGTCCTCGCTTCCTGCGGCGGCAAGAAAGACAACAACGGCAAGACAGCTATACAGAACCAAAGCAATAACATTCCAGTGGACACGGCCCTGCAGTCCCGACTGAAGAAGTTCGCCGCCGCACCACGCTGCAAAGGACTCTTCGGCTTCTGTGTCTATGACCTCACGGCCGACAAGCCGGTGTATAGTGAGAGACAGAAGGTGACGATGTCGTCGGCGTCCTGCCTGAAACTGATTACCGGCGTGGCCGGACTCCATCTGCTCGGCACGGATTACTCCTACCCTACTTCGTTATGGACGACGGGGAAGATGAAGAAAGACACGTTGCAGGGCAACGTCATCTTCAAGGCAGAACTCGACCCGCAGCTCAACGAGCCAGACCTGATGATGTTTCCCCAGGCACTGAAGAAGAGCGGCATCAAGAAGTTCAACGGCAAGCTGGTGCTCGACCTGGTGCTCCACAAACCCGTGACGAGCGAGCGCCACTGGTACCCGTGGGATCTGTCGTTCTCGCGCTACGGCATCCTGTATAAAGGGGATCAGAAGGTGCGCAAAGCCGTGGTGACAGCCTTCCGGCAGGCTGGCTATCAGTTTGCTGACAGTCAGGTGGTCTACGGTGGACTGACACGCCACGCCCGCCCGCTGTTCCGCTTCCGCCGTCCGGTGGACTACGTGATCAAGAAGATGTGGAAAAACAGCAGCAACACGCAGGCGACGTCGCTGCTCTATACCATCGGCTACCACCTCGACAAGCGCGGCAACCTGCCCGTCGTCGGCGTGAACTATCTCCGTGGCTTCGTGCGCGACAGCCTGGGACTGAAGGATAAGCGCATCGTCATCCACGACGGCTGTGGCCTCTGTACCTACAACCATCTGTCGCCGGAAGTCCTCGTCGCCGTACTCCGCTATGGCTATCAGCGTCCGGCGATCCGCAAGAAGCTGCATACGTGGCTGGCGATCTCCGGTGTAGACGGTACGTTGCGCGCCGAGCTCAGCGACCCAAAACTCAAAGGACTGGTGCGTGGCAAGACGGGTACGCTCTCCCATCCTTATGGCATCAGCTCGCTGGCCGGCTTCTGTCAGGGTGCCGACGGCCACATACTGGCCTTCGCGATCATGGACAACGACATGAGTGTCCTCGATGCCCGCGTGTTGCAAAAGAAGCTCTGCCTGGCAATGATCGGGGAGAAAAAGTAACCATAAAAACTTAACCTGCATGATTCATGAGCAATAGGTTATGTTTTGTTGAATATTGGATGCCCATCAATTCACCACAAATTATTCACGAATTATTTATGAGAAATACATGATCCATTAATGGACATTCGTGTGAAAAACTTTCTGTGTGGTGATGTTATGACTAAAATACCTTTCAATCATTAATAAAG
>DAWDCC010000139.1:0-2886 GCA_052355365.1 Prevotella sp.
ACTCAACGGGTGATATCAGCCTCTGTTTCTCGGAACATCTAACTGGACACCCTATATATTTATATAGACCTTGCACACCGCACTATTCATGTTAGGGATGCTGCACATAGTCATTTTCAATGCCATTATCATGTTACAAGAAATTTCTGTGGTAAATCACAAATATTTCCTGTAGCGCTAAATCTTACAGAAGGTATTTTATTCGTGTTTCTCTACTGCTATCTTATTTTAGATCCAACGTAGATGAAAAGAATCTTTTGGCCATTTCAAAGACTTGATCGGAAGTGAAATTAGCAATACCGGTCCTTTCTATTTCAGCATACTCTTCTTTATTCTTGCCAATGACGAACTTACGTTCAGCACCATCTATATTTGCTAACAGATGATAGTTGCCCCTATAAGTCTGTTCGATTCTAATATCAGAAATCTTGTGTCCATTGATCTCTGAGGGAAGAAATACTGTTGGCTTATCATACTCACCCCATGCACTCAGATGGCCGAGAATGGTAGACTCCACACGGCCAATCCATCTTGCGCCTACTTTATTCTTCTCTGCGATCGCACGGAATTGCTTCAAGGCATCAGCCACTTCCCTGATGATTGCATCGGGTCTTTGTATGCCGTTGTCATGTGCAAATGCCACAGCGTCCTCCCGGCTGATGTTACTGAGCTTGGCACGCATGAACAGGCAATGGTCTTCATTGGGAAGGTTGCCTCCCAAGTCCAGCACATAAGTAAGGTCGTATGCAGGGGCAAGGCTCCACGTACCGTCCTCACTCATGATGAAAGAGAAATTTTTGTTGTGGTCATCAGTATTGTTGGCAAGGATATTGAACACCATACGTCGGAATACCTCCTGGCAGTCCGACTCTGGCAGGTGGAGTTTGCGGCAAACGGCCAGCAGCTTCTCATAGCTGTCCGCATCGGGACATAAGGCTGCGAGAGTCTGCGTAAAGACCTTCTTGCCGTTTCTGCGGTCAAAGCGCATGGTCATAAAATGTTTCTTGCCATTAACGGAATACAGACGTGATGGCATCATGTCAATATCTGATTTCCTTGCAAGTTCATAATAGGTCATCTCAAGCTCTGCTGAGCTGTATTCAGTATTGCCGAACTTCAGCAGGTAATAGTCGTAATCCTCCAGCCCGGCTATCTGACCGCTGCGGATTTCTCCGCTGGTTCGGTTGATTGCTATGATTGCCTTGGGCTGCCTTCCTCCGGCGGAGGTGCCGACAGTCAGCAAAGACTGCATGGTGATAGACTCACCTGGCATAATGCGTGCATTCTCTCTTTCAGAGAAGATGCGCTCGGCGAGATCGGTCAACGAGGCCATGTCTATTTTCTTTGGACTGTGCTCCCTGGATGCCTGTGGCTGGAATTCCAAGGCTCCCATACCTCGCTTGCCGATGAACGACAACTTATCAAGTGGAGTTATGTCAGCATTGGAGAGATGGTGCTGCTGCCGCCATAGGTCGAAGAGTTGGTTACCCCATGAGTCAGGCAGGGAATCGGCAATGAAGGCCGGAAGTCGCTGGTAGATTTTTCCTTCCTCGCCCCACATAGGCATGTTTGCGTATGCCTTGAGTGGAGCGACGAGCGGAGCGACGTCAAGGCCTTTTTTAATGAAGCGGGGGTTGTAGTTGAAGTATGAGATTTTTCGACGGGTATCCCACACAAGCCGGCCTATCTCTTCATCCCATAATATCACCTTTAGTACTGTAATCATAACGTTGAGTCTTTTGAATGTCTAATACGTTGTGTTTGCTTGCCATAACCCTGCATAAGATAGGGTGATGGTGGCAAGTCGGGCAGCAATTCCTCCAGGGCATTGATACGGCCAACGACCTTCAACAGCAACAGGAATGTTCCAAGCGAGATGTTGTTGGCGGATCCGCTCTCAAATTTGTGGATGGTGGTCATGCCGATACCGCTCTTCTCCGCTACTTCCCTTTGAGTGAGATTGCAGCGCAGCCTGTACTCTTTGAACCTGCTTCCAAGCAGACGGACCAGTTCCGGTGTTGAATATTCATATAAATCTGCCATAGTCTATAATATTCATTTAATTGATATTTACCTCTCATATAGCTAACAAATATCACTATCTTGTTATTTACAACGACAAAGTTAGGTTATTATTTCGAGAGTGCCAAATATTCCTATAGAATTTTCAACATAGCTTTTGATGTAGCCTCACATGAAGCAACCTCACATATCCTTTCTGATTTCCAGTAGGTCTTATGTTTTGTCATTCTCCCAATGCAATAGTCATATATTCCTTTATCGTTTTTTCAACTCTCAATTTCTTTGCGTATTCTGACAGGCGGCTTAGGTTGCGATCTTTGCGCTATGTATAGTTCTGAATAATCTCAAAGAACAAAGCTGAGCCTATTTTATTCCGGTACTTGACAGCATCACACACACTTCGCTCAAGGTCTGTCATATGAACCTGGTAATTGCTTACTTTGACCTCGCTAATGCCAAACTTAAGGTTGTCGTCCTTCCAATAGAAAACTTTATAGGAAAGATACTATAATTTTTGCAGTCTTCACAAAGAAAAAGACAATCGAGTAGGAGGTAAATACTAAACAAAGGTGCTTATCTCCTACTTGATTTGTCCTTCTGCTATCAAAAGCTTGTGAGAATGTGAGTTATTTACAGATAGATAGCATTTAAGTTCTATAGAGCTTTTTTCGTCTTCTCTGTAGATGGAGAGGAGTGATGTCCTCCGCCATACCATTCTCCAGTAGCAACCCAAATTTCATAGAAGTATAACCACTCTGTTGCCCACGGTATTATAGTATGTGACATCATCATAGTTTCATTCCATTCATTGCATCGTAAGCGTCTCGGCATTACCGTATTTCAGCCTCGCTTAAAAGTCTGTAC
>DAWDCC010000140.1:0-2867 GCA_052355365.1 Prevotella sp.
AATAAATATGGAAGTAGCAGCAAAACAAGCAGAGAAGATCACCGACATGAAGGCTCGGATGAGTGACATCTACCTCGCCGTTTCATGGAGAGAGATAGCACGCACTTACTTTGACAAGTCGGTGCCATGGTTCCAGCATAAGATGTACGGCATCGACGGCAATGGCGGCAAGGGAGGGTTTACTGAGGATGAAGCCGGACTGCTGAAAGGCGCACTCCTCGACCTCAGTGACCGCATCCGTCGTGCTGCTGAAAGCATTCCAGCCCCGGCCACTGTATAGCCGTTTTGAACAAAAGCCGCCGCCGGGCTGGCGGCGCAACAATAATTGAATGCTTCATGAAGAAGTAGGCAATTACATGTAAAAGAACTTTTGGAGCCTCCTGCGCGTGATGCGTGGGGGGCTTTTTCGATTGTAATGGGTATGTTAAATCTTAGGGATATAGTAAAAAAGTTATTCTTTTGTTTGGCTGTTAGTAGTAAAATAGTTATCTTTGCAGTGTTGAAATTTCAAAACAGTGTTCTATGAAAACAGTGAAACTAAGCAAGATCCTAAAAGATCTTCAGGCGGACGGATGGTATGAAGTCCGTCAGAGAGGAAGCCACCGCCAATTCAAGCATCCCGTGAAAAAAGGGACTGTGACGGTTGACGGCAAAGAAAGCAAGACCATCTGCGGTTTCCTTCTCAAAAGCCTCGAGCGGCAATCAGGGTTGAAGTTCTGAGAACTTCCCCTGGCCCTCGGGCCTTTCACAAGACAAGGACACTAATTTGGTTTTCAACGAGGTGGCTGGAAGAGAATCTCTTCAACCACCTTTTAGAAAGAACCCATTAAAAAAGAAAGATATGGAAAAAGTAGTTGTAAACGTTGGCAGGACTGAGACAGGCTATTGCTGTGCATGCGACCTTATACCCGGATGGGTGGTGGCAGGTAGCGGGAACTTCGACAACTTCAAGAAGGAGGTTCAGGAAAGCATTGATTTCTGGCTTGAGGGGAAGCGGGAGGATGGCGAGCCATACCCCAAGGTATTTGATGGCGAGTATGAGCTGGTCTATGACTTCGACATTGCGAGTCTCTTGGAATACTACCGGGGTATATTCTCCTACTCGGCGCTGCAGACCATTACAGGCATCAATCAGAAGCAACTTTGCCACTATGCCTCCGGCATCAGCAAGCCGCGTCCGCAACAGGTGGAGAAAATCAAGAGCGGCCTGCGCCGCCTTGCAAAAGATATAGAAACGGTCACTGTTTAATATTTCAACACCGCCGGGGGATGACCGCCACCGGCAAATGGCCTCCTGCGCGTGATGCGTGGGAGGCTTTTTACCACTAAAAACAGAATATTATGCAACTGACAGGAAAGAATGCTGAGTATGCCGATTTCATACTCTCGAAGATGATGGAGAAAGGAGGATGGATCAGCAAGGACGAGATACTGATGAGCCTTCACGACACCTACGACTATGCCGCTGAGCCGGAGTTCGTGCTTCACGACCTCGTGGACAACTGGAAATTCATCATCGTGGACGGTGAGATTCTGCGATTGACGAAAGAGGGTGACAAGGTGGCTGATAAAGGAGTAGAGCACTATGCGGCTAAAGAAAGATTTTGGGACAGAACTGTAAAGATGAAGGCGGTAGTCTCCATCATCAGTGCCTTGAGCTACAATTGGGGTGCTGATAAGTTGGATTGTCTGTCTTATAAGCTGAGGAAGATGAGCCTGATAGCCATCAATGCGGTGGCTATACTCTCAATGAGAACGATGTTCTCCAAAGTGGCTAAGCGGTGTTTCAATTTTTCTATTTCCATACCGCAAAGATAGTGTTTTCGGGCGGTTTTAGCAAGGAAACGGGGCTGAAATTGCTGAATTAATAGGGTTCACGGCTTCTTCCTACTGCTATTTTGAGCAAATTAACGATAATTTTGCTCAAAGTTTTGCATGATTCGAGAAAAATGCCTTACTTTGCAGTTGAGCATTCAATTATAACTATATTTTTTATGTGCACTATATCAAAAGAAACCATACGCAGGGCTTGTGAGCGGACAATCGCTAACAAGGCTGCAGAACGCACCCCTATCCATAGGGGGGATGCCATTCATTTGTCGGTTCATTATAGTGGCGGTGAATATCATGGACGTATTTCTGCGGAAAAGATTAGGGAGGCTTATGCCAAGGCATGGGAGGCTAATGTCAGAAAATAATGGCTCGTAAATATAATTATCTTTTCAGTAGCCTTGTTAAGGACAAGAGCGATATCCAAGGGCATATCGCTTATGCGATTTATAAATTTGATAAGATTTCCTACCTTGATAAGTTCAAGAAGGAAAGGGGAAGGGAACCTACGGAGGATGAAATAGAGGCATTTCATTCCAGTTGTTGTACTGAGGCCCGAATAGAAGAGTACAGGCAGCATGCGGACTCTATTCTGCATGATTTTACGAACAATGTTTTGGCTGATGCGACCAGTCAAATAGAGACAGACTATCAGAACAAACAGGAAGAGCATCTAAGGAAAGTTATAAAAGTTATAAGAGAGACGCAGCCGTCTTTGGGAACACAGTATTTGCACGGGGTTATTCAAAGCGTGTTGGGGGCCATTGCCCTTGCTTTGCTCATTTGGATATTTGTAAGTATCGTAAACAGATACGATATTGGTAACCTGCATATCTATCTTGAAAAACCACACACCGAACTAAGATAGGCAATTTTCGGTAGATTTTGCCGTTTGAATTGTTAAATCTGCTCATTTTGCTCAATTTTCTCCGCCATTTTCTTTGCCGTTCCGCTTTTTCTCCCTATCTTTGCCATCGGTTAAAAGACGATGGTAGTCCATCCCGGTGAGCAGCGGTTATTGCTCGGACATCAAGGTC
>DAWDCC010000141.1:0-2721 GCA_052355365.1 Prevotella sp.
GCAAAGGTACAGACTTTTAAGCGAGGCTGAAATACGGTAATGCCGAGACGCTTACAATCTATTTGCCTAACCGCATGGAGACGGCGGCAAGACACAAGTAACATTTGGACCATTAAATTGAAACATAAGAAAAGAAAAATAACTATGACAAATCTTTGTACAAAAGTAACAGTGCGCCAACGGAAGTTGGCAAAGGGCAAGGTCTCACTCTACCTTGACTATTACCCTGCCATCCGCCATCCCCGGACGGGACGGATGACACGGCGCGAGTATCTTGGCATATACATCTATGCCAACCCCACGGAGCGGTTCCAGCAGGAGTATAACCGCTCGATGATGAAGAAGGCGGAACTCATCAAGTGCCGCCGCACGGAATCTGTGATCAACGAGCAGTTCGGTTTTCTCGACCGGGCAAAAGGACGCGAGAGCTTCCTCGACTATTTCGAGAAGCAGATGGAGGAGAATGAATACGGGCACAACTGGCAGACAGCCTTCGGTCACTTCAAGGACTATTGTGGCGGCAGCTGCTGCTTCGACGACATCACGGCAGAATACTGCCAGAAGTTCCTCGGCTACCTCATGTCGGAGAAGTGTGCCCGTAACGGCAAACTGATGATGGCATCGTCAGCCAACAACTGTCTGTGTAAGTTGAAGGCGGTGCTGAGGATTGCTTTCGAGGATGGCAAGCTCAAGGAGAATATCGCCACAAAGTTGGAGAAGGCTGAGGACGACAGCACGCCAAGGGAGTTTCTGACCCTCGACGAGGTGAAACATCTCTCGGCTACTCCCTGCAAGAGTGAAGTGCTCAGACGCGCAGCTTTGTTCTCAGTGCTCACGGGACTGCGCATCAGCGACATCATCCGACTGAAATGGGACAACATCGAGCCGTCAGCCGATGGCGGTTGGATGCTTCACTTCCGAACGAAGAAGACGCATAAGGAGAGTTTCCTGCCTGTCAGCGACGAGGCAGTAGAGCTGTGCGGAGAGCGGAAGGACGGTCAGGTGTTCAAAGACTTCACCACGGGCATCGTGGCCTATCACCTGAAGAAGTGGCTCAATGCGGCAGGCATCACGAAGCACATCACCTTCCACTGCTTCCGCCACACCTTCGCCACGCTGCAGCTGGCGGCCGGCACGGACATCTACACCATTTCAAAGTTGCTCACCCATAGTGACGTGACAACCACGCAGGTTTATACGGATGTGGTCAGCTCCCTCAAACGGGACGCGACAAACAAGATCTCATTGAAATGAGACTCACATTATCTCATTCTCACATACTCACAGAATAGAAAACTATCATTCTAACAGACTAACATTTTGATACTATGGAAAACCGAACATCAACCTCACAATCAACTACTAACATGAGAACATTTACCTTTGACGGGATGCCGGTGGCACTGGCATCCCTCCATGAGAAGTGCGACACCATCATCGCCATGTTGTCATCCATCACCAGCGGTGCGTCTTGTGCGAGCCTGCACACACCCATCGGCATGACAGAAGCCAGCAAGCTGCTCGGCAAGAGTCCATCGACCATCTACGACATGACCTCGAAACGGAAGATACCCTTCCACAAGCGAGGCAACAAGCTCTACTTCTTCCAGAACGAGCTGCTGAAGTGGATTACCAATGGAGGATGCGGCGATACCGACTATCCTGACACCGGCCCGACAAACATTGACGACTGCAAGGCTGAAAGGCATCTCAAAGCCTTGCAGTCGGAAGTCAAGCGAAAACCGAAGCCGTTGATGTCCTGACGTTGTGGCAAAGCATTATGTCAATATATTACTCATGTAAGCATATTGCCTGAGCAAGAAAATTACATGCGCAAACATATTGCTTGAGTAAGCATATTGCACTCGCAAATATCTCACTTGGGCAAACAACTTGCTTGAGCAAATATATTGCTTTATGTTCGAGAATCCGCAACGGTTGGGGAAAGATAAAATCAATCTGAGCAATCAGAGCAATCTGTAGATAGATTCTATCTGATCAATCAGAGCAATCTGTAGATAGATTCAATCTTATCTATCCAAACTATCTTTCCCCCTCGTTGAGTTAGGGATTATCTGCGTAAAATGATAAAGTTTATCATGGTAATCACATGATAAAAGTAATCACATGATAAAAGTAATCACGTGATAAAAGTAATCACGTGATAAAAGTAATCATGTGATAAAAGTAATCACGTGATAAAAACAATCACATGATAAAATTTATCAATCGCATAGTTTGAGCCAGTAAAATACTGAGTTTGCGGATAATTGCAATCGCCCAACAATTGAGGAAAAACCGTCATTTATCACTAAATACAGACATTATGCCATATATATCGAAAAACATACCGCTACGGCAGTCAATTGGGAATAGCAAGTTGTACTTTTGTGGCCACACGAGGCATTCGCCGTCGTATGACCATAAAAGTCACTTGCCAGCGGAGCTGGGGATGAAATCTCGGTAGCAACTCCCGGATTATCTCTTGAAATATGAAGAGGCCATGAACTCAAAGACTGCCCAATGTGAATTCCAATCTCCAATAACTACCAACTTTAACAACTTCAACAGATGAACGATACCAACAGGAACAATGTCTGCAAAGTCAGACTCAACGATGAAGAGCTGCAGCTCTTCCAGAAGAAAGCACAAAGCTACGGCGGCAAGTAAGCGTATCGGCATTCACGTATTGTCATAAAAAAGCTGAGCAAGGAAAACTTG
>DAWDCC010000142.1:0-2657 GCA_052355365.1 Prevotella sp.
GGTCTGTTCGGGACTTGCACCCGTTAGCCGGTACACATGCTGGTCAAACAAAAGCATGATGCACCGCAACAAACCTTACGACGCATCATGCAGAGTTTCGACATCGCCTCACCATAGCGGCAAGACTCACGTCGGGGCTGATGACAGAAAAAGACGGACGGATGCCCCGCCAACCTTCTTTATGCTCTCTGACCAAGCTGCTGGCGCTTCTCCTCGCCAAACTCCTTGGAGATGTAGTTGTAGAGACTCTGACAGGCAGCGGCGGAGAACTCTTGGGCACAGACGATGATGCTGTCCCATTGCTGCTCGGTGAGGCCACGCTCGATGTCCTCACGCGTGATACCATATTTCACCATGCCATAGATGAGTCCGGCATTGAAGTTATCGCCGGCACCCACCGTGCTGACCGTAGGCGCCTCGATGGCCGGATAGCTCTTGCGGAAACCGCCGTCGGCACGCAGCTCCGCTGGAAGGGCACCTTGAGTGTAAATGAACTTCTTGCAATAGAACGAGATCTCGCTGTTGTAGACCCTGTCGGGATCACTGAGCTTGTAGAGCACTTCAAAGTCCTCATGACTGCCGCGCACGATGTCGGCATACTCGAGATTCTCGAGATAGTTGGGCGTGATCTTCATCACCTCGTTGCGGTGTGACGACCGGAAGTTGACGTCGTAGTAGATGATGGCACCATGATTGCGCGCATAGTCCAGCAGTCCGACGATCTGCGGACGGATGACGGGGTTAACGGCAAAGAACGAGCCAAAGATGACAATATCGTCGGGCTGGATATCAGGGTATACGAAGTCAAGCTGATCGTGCGGGTGATCTTTATAGAAGATGTACTGTGCGTCGTTGTTGTCGTCAAGGAAGGCGAGCGAGACAGGCGACTTCGACTCGGGGAAGACATTGACGTTGGTGGTGTCCACACCATTGTCCTTGAGAAAACGAACGATATTCTGTCCCACGCGGTCATTACCGGTCTCACTGATGAAAGTGGTGTTCACACCCGAACGCGCCAACGAGATGATGGCATTGAACGACGACCCTCCGGGGTAAGCACCGATGGGCTGTTCATGCTTAAAGATGATGTCGAGCACCGTCTCTCCTATTCCTATTACTTTTCGCATACTTAGTATTTATTTTCCTTAGGGTGATTTTCAAAGTGCAAATATCCGAAAAATATAGCATAAATCAAAGGGATTTTGCGTATTTTTGCAGATGAAATGAAATATAATACCTCTACGCTGTCCAACGGACTGCGCATCATCCATCTGCCCTCCACCGCGTCCGTGGTCTACTGCGGCTATCAGATCAACGCCGGCTCTCGCAACGAAGACGCCGGCGAAGAGGGGCTCGCACACTTCTGCGAGCACACGACTTTCAAGGGCACACAGCGGCGACACGCACTTGATATACTGAACTGTCTGGAGAGTGTCGGCGGTGACCTCAACGCGTTCACCAACAAGGAGGACACCACCTACTATGCCGCTATCCTCAAGGACCACATGCCCAGGGCCGTGGACTTGCTCACCGACATTGTCTTCCACTCGACTTATCCCCAGCAGGAAATCGACAAGGAGGTGGAGGTGATCTGTGATGAGATCGAGAGCTACAACGACTCGCCCGCAGAACTCATCTACGACGAGTTTGAAAATCTCGTCTTTCGTGGTCATCCCTTAGGCCATAACATCCTCGGCACTGCCGACCGCGTGCGCAGCTATGCCACCGCTGACGCGCTGCGCTTTACGCGCCGCTACTACCGTCCCGGCAATGCCATCTTCTTCGCCTACGGCGACGTGGATTTCCACCGCCTCGTGCGTCTGCTCGACAAAGCGACGAAGGACCTGAGCGCTCAAAAGGGTGCAGATCAAGACCGGCTGCTACTTTCTTCTGCTTCTTCCTCATCTATGGCATCAGCAAGCTCAAATGAGCCACAGCGACAAAAAGAGGAAGAGGTCAAAAGCGGCGTCAGCGACCTTCTGCGACAAAAAGACGAAAAGACCGAAAACGTCTTGGAAGGCAAACTGCGACAAAAAGATGAATTGTTGCCTGGCGACACGTATGTCATTGATAAACAGACACATCAGGCACATGTAATGGTCGGAAACAGAGCATACGACGTGCATGACGACCGCAGAATCGCGCTCTATCTGCTCAACAACATCATCGGCGGACCGGGAATGAACGCGAAGCTCAACCTCGCACTGCGGGAGCGCAACGGACTCGTCTACACGGTGGAGAGCACAATGGTCAGCTATGGCGATACGGGAATATGGAGCGTGTACTTCGGTTGTGACGAGCACGACATCAAACGGTGCCTCCGGCTGACGCGTGGCGTGGTGGAGAAGTTCATCGATCAACCGTTGACCGAGCGACAACTCCACGCAGCGAAGAAGCAGATCAAAGGGCAGATCGGTGTGGCATGCGACAATCGTGAGAACTTTGCCCTGGACTTCGGCAAGAGCTTCCTCCACTATGGTTGGGAGAAAGACGTCACCGCGCTCTACGAGAAAGTCGACGCCGTGACAGCAGAACAGATCCAGCAGGCGGCAGCAGACATCATGGCACCGGAGAGGTGGACCACGCTGATATATAAATAGGAGGC
This sequence comes from Prevotella sp., assembly GCA_052355365.1. GTDB lineage: Bacteria > Bacteroidota > Bacteroidia > Bacteroidales > Bacteroidaceae > Prevotella. Next base: position 2,606 of record DAWDCC010000142.1, read on the forward strand.
CCTTCCCTAAGGGGCTGTGTCAAAAGTCAGATTTTGGCCCAGCCTATCATAA
>DAWDCC010000143.1:0-2584 GCA_052355365.1 Prevotella sp.
GATAGAATCTTTGATCGACTTGTTATAGCGGCTATCTCTTATAGACCTTCCTTTGGACATCGACTATATGGCACGAAGGTTACATGTAAATGCGGATAATCATTAAGAACAATATGAAAAAGGTACTATTACTTCTCATGATTCTCGCAATGACGCTGTCCTCAAATGCACAGGAGGTAAAGCATTACTATATCTACAACATCGTCAACTTTGAAGGCAAATTGAAGAATGAAGGATTCAAGGTCACTGTTGACAATGGTAAGACTATTGAGAAACTTCGTGGCGAGAATGGTAAACGCATCGTTTTCACAACACCTGCTGGAGCTTTAATGTATTTTATCTCCAAAGGTTGGGAGCTATATTCACATGGGTCAACAACAGAAGGAGCTGTATTTAACGGAGCTGGGGGAAGCGACTCTAGCACATACTGGATACTTCGCAAACCGTGTAGAAAAGAAGAATTTGAGAAAGCGGCTAAAGAATCTGTTCGTCAAGAATAATTATGAACCAGCAAATTACATTTACTTTAAACCCACATCACCGCGGCTTCCATCTTATAACCGATGAGGTACTTAGCCATCTGCCACAGTTGCCAAAGATGGGACTGCTCAATATTTTCGTGCAGCATACAAGCTGTGCTTTGAGCATTTGTGAGAACTGGGATTCAGATGTGAGGGGAGGCATGGAGACTATCTATGACCGGCTCGTTCCCGAGAATATGCCTGACTATCGGCATGTCCTTGAAGGCTCCGACGATATGGCGGCCCATGCAAAGTGCATCATAACGGGCGTGAGCATCAATATCCCTATCACTGACGGACGGCTCAACCTTGGTACTTGGCAGGGCATCTATCTCTGTGAATTCCGCAACGACGGAGGCAGTAGAAACATTGTAGCAACAATTATAGAATAAGACGAATATGAAGAACTTTGATCCAAAGGCATGGTTCATGCCACAAGCAGTATTAGTTATAGGCACTTACGGTGCAGATGGTACTCCCAATGCAATGAATGCGGCGTGGGCAGGACAGTGGGACGGTGATAAGATTATGATTTCGATGGGCAACCATCAGACGACTGTAAATCTCAATGCCAACCCCGACTTTACCGTTGCCTTTGCCACAACCGAGACAATGGTAGCAGCAGACTACGTTGGCGTTGTCAGTGGAAAGAAGGTCAAGGACAAGGTTGCCAAGACCGGCTGGAACGTTGAGAAAGGCGAGCAGGTGAACGCTCCCGTTTTCTCTGACTTTCCCATGACCATGGAGTGCCGCATCGAGCGGAAGATTGACGAGTCGGAGACGGGCTACTATATCGTGGCCAAGATACTGAACATCAGAGTAAATGAGGAGTTCCTTGCCGAGGACGGCAAGCCGGACTTGGAGAAGATGCACCTGCTGACATTCGATCCCGTCCATCTTGGCTATCTCGAAATTGGCAAGCGCGTGGGCAACGCCTTTAAGGACGGAACACAGCTCAAATAACGTCATCAGCTGATGAACATCGAAGAAGTACGCGAGTATGCGCTGTCCTTGCCGGGGACAACGGAGGATCAAGCTTATGGTGAAGGCTGTGTGCTCTTCCGCATTGAGGGTAAGATATACCTCCATTTGTGGCTGGATGCTCCTGAGCCTTCCTGCGCGCTGAAACTTCCACCCGAGCAAGGACAGACGCTACGCGACCACTACGACGGCATCCGACCGGCGTATCATCTGAATAAGGTGCATTGGAATGATGCCCTCCTTGATGAGATTGACGGTGATATGGTGAAGAGTCTTATCACCCAGTCCTATCAGCTCGTGCTCAGCAAACTGCCCAAACGATTAAGAGAGAAATATAGTTTAGAGAAATGAACACAGCAGACATTGACACAACAAACATGTGCTCGCATCTGCGGCATAAGCTGATGGACGCTGATGGTGGCTATCATTAGATATGGCAGACAATAATCGACGACGCTGAGCTGACAGCCGTCGTCCGCTCCCGCCAGCTTCATATCTACCGCAATGGCAAGAAAGTGCTGGTGCTGAAAGGGAAGGCTAAGCCGCAGATAGTCAGACAAGATGCTTTCTGTGATTTGCTAATAAGTTAAGATTTATGAGCTACAATGAAACGGTTGACAATTACCTCTACGACGAGGAAAACGAATATACACAGCTAACGACCTGTGGGATAACTTCTTCGTAGAGAGACTGGATGAAATAGATGAACGTCCCTGGGTGCAGGCTGATGCATTGGCTCACCGTAATGAGTTGAACAAGCAGGTTAGCGACATGCTTGACAGGGTTCTGCCGGAAGAAGAGCGGGACTTGCTGCGCTTATACTTTGGTATCGGACACCGTCGGCATTCCTTGGATGAACTCATAGCTCTCTTTGACGGAGAACGCAGGGTGAAGGCTCTTCTGGAATCAGCACTGGAGCGTCTGCGATACTCTGATGAGATACTGACCATCTATAAATATCTGCATAGGTAATTTGTCACCGTCTGAGAAACAAACGGAATGCTAAACTATTATAATCTGAATTTTCGATTAATTTGTAGCGATAATGTCTAATCTAAAGCTAATTATCTATTAATCAACAT
>DAWDCC010000144.1:0-2429 GCA_052355365.1 Prevotella sp.
AATTGCCCAGGCTGTATAAACTTTGCTACTTTGGATGATTGCGGATATTCATTTTTTAGAATGATTATTGTTCATTGTTTCTAAAGGTTTAGCGAAAATCCATAAGACAGTTTCCGGAAGAGGGCTGCGCCGTGAGGCAAGGGGATCAGACGGTCGCGTGAGTGGCACTCACCCATCTTCCATTTTCATGTGGTCTTTAAATTGTAACTAAGAAAAACCTTAACAAACTTATGTTACAAACCATTTCAACCAAAACCATCATGAACTCCTGCATGAGCGCATGCAAGAGAATCCCCGTGAAGCGTGTAGCCGCCTTCCTCGGAATGTTCCTTTTCTGTGCCGTCATGACCTTCGCCCAGAGCAAAGGAGCCGGCGGATTCACGAAGGCCATCACCGAGGTGTCGAGCTACCAGACCCCTGTGAGCAACCTGATGAAGGCCATTGCTGCCGTCATCGCACTGGTCGGTGCGTTCTCCATTTATTTCAAGATGTAGAACGGAGATCAGGACGTGAAGAAGGCGAAAATAATAGTGTTAACCAATATAAAGTAAAATCGAAGTTTTTAATTGAATGAGATTTACTAAAATGCAATATATCAATAATATAGCAAAAACTGTAAAATTGACTCAATAGACAGAATATTACAGTAGTTTAGACATATATACATATATTATGTTAATTAAGTTCGCCATTTTGAGGCTTTGCGGGAAGAGTAAAACTTGTAAGAAGTAATAAAAGTTCATATCTTTGCTGCAGTACGTTTAACATAAAAAGGACAAAACTATGAGGATAAAGTTTTTTCTAAAGGCTACGGCCAAGCGGAGCGACAAGACATCGACCGCGACAATTTACGTAGGGCTGACCATTGGCCATAAGGTCGACACGTCGTCGGCACTGCCCTTGTCTGTCAATCCCAACTTCTGGGATGCGAAAGGACAACGCGTGAAAAGCCGTGCGGTGTGCGACGAAGGCCTGCGCGATGGCATCAACGACCGTCTGTCGGAGCTCTCGCTCTATCTGCAGCGTGAGTTTGCCAAGACAGAGCTGTTCGACTACAGGAGATGGCTGAAGGACAGTGTGCACACCTTCTTCGGCATCAAGGAGAACACACGGGAGAACAAGCAGTCGGTTGTCGACATTACAAAGGGCGATTCGTTTTTCGAGACATTCGACAAGTTCGTCGACAGCCGCATCATGGGCAAGACACGCCGCCAGCACTATATCTGTCTGCGTGAGCGGCTTCAGCGGTTTCAAGCCTACAAGATGCTCGTTGAGAAGGACATGCTCTTCCGCTATTCCATTCACACGTTCTCCGTAGAGCTCTTTACGGAGTTCAGCGAGTTTGTTGGTCATGAATATGAATACGTCAAGGTCTATCCGAAAGTATTCGAGATGGTGCCATACTCCAAGTTCTACAAGCCACGTCCCATGGGTGCCAACAGCCTGTCGCACGTGAAGTACAACCTGCGCATATTCCTCAAGTGGTGCTACGTGCAGGAGCTGACCGCAAACCATTCATATATGCGGATGGCAATCGACAGCCCCATTTATGGCACGCCGTATTATCTGACGATAGAGGAGCGAGACCGGCTCTTCGACTTTGTATTCCCTGAGGGTCCGCTTAGGGAAAAGTACGAGATGGAGCGTGACACCTTTGTCTTCCAGTGCCTCGTCGGTTGCCGCATCAGCGACCTCCGCTCTTTCACGCGTGATAATATCATTGGCGACTATCTGGAGTACATCCCGAAGAAGACCATCAGGAAGAGCGTGCGCACCGTGCGTGTGCCGCTTGTTGACAAGGCGCGTGCCATCCTCGACCGGCACAAAGACGAGAGCCACCCCGGCAGCGCGCTCTTCCACTTCTATCAGTTCTCTATCTATGAGGAGGACCTGAAGAAGATTTTCGAGATAGCGGGTATCACGAGGTACGTGACCGTCTACAACTCTCTCACGGGAAAGGAAGGGCGTCGCCGGCTCTGCGATCTGGCGGCTACCCACCTGGCGCGGCGCACCTTCGTGGGCAACCTCTACAAGAAGATAAAAGACCCGGACATCATCGGCTCCATGTCGGGCCATGCCAACGGCAGCCGCTCCTTCATCCGCTATCGCAGCATTGATGATGACATCAAGAATGAGGCGATACGCTATATTGAGTGAAACCGGGAGCATGCTAATGCCCAAATCCGTTTCCGAACCAACTCAAAATCAACTAAATTATGATGAAAATGAATCATTTTACAGGACTTTACGCGCGTCCTCCCCCACTGATAAGCGGATATACACCGATTTCCATTAACTTTGCAGTCGTCAAGTTGACCACAAGGTCCGTTGCAATAAAGTATTTCAATCAAACATTAACTTTAACAGTTAGAATGTAAGCGTATCGGCATTCACGTATTGTCATAAAAAAGCTGAACAAGGAAAACTTG
>DAWDCC010000145.1:0-2248 GCA_052355365.1 Prevotella sp.
TCTTTGCTTGCCATATTCATAATAATTTGTGCGCGCAAAGGTACAGACTTTTAAGTGAGGCTGAAATACGGTAATGCCGAGACGCTTACGATGCAGCTGACTAACAGACTCATAAGGATAAACAAGTTAGTTCTAATTTTCTGTGTCATAATCTTTGTTTTTTATGTTCACTTTTGATATTTCTTTCTTGCCATAACAGCGTTTAAGCAAGAATATTTTTTTTGAGAGGGATCACTATAGATCGTTATCTATGGAATTGATAATATGGTTGAGCAGGTTCACTTCCGTGTAATCGCGGTAAAGGATGTCAAAGCTATGCCCATATACGACTGTTCCGAAGATTTGGATAGCACCCTCAGGCATATTCCATGTATAGGTAAGGGCATTCACGTCAACATCTGAATAACTTTCCTCATGCCTTCCGTATTTGCGATCAAGCACATCGATGAGCTCATTCAACAAAAGGAAGTTATTTCTCGGATGAACATATACAGATGTGACATTCTTCCACTTCTTTGGCCTTCTGACGACAATATCGCAATCTTGGAAGTTCCAGAAGTCACCCCGGAGATATTTGCATTTCATCTTCGGGAACCATCCTCGGCCGGATTCCATCGTAAAGTCCTTGTCTTCCAGTGTCGTGACAAATGCTTTCATATCTCCCGTAATGGGTTGTCCCAAGAAGGAAAGGTGGCTCTGCCCATACATCCCTAAAGGAAATATGAGCAGAATCAGAAGAATCCTATGAAATAATGGCCTACCAGTTGTCGCCTTCATTTCCAGACACGCCATTCTTTACAGCCTCCTCTATTTTGTCCATCATCACATTGCTATAGGCATGCGTCATGACAAAAGCCTTGGCCGATGTCTTCTTATGTCCATCCTTGGCTACGAAAGGAAAGCACTTGTCAATAGCCCAGGTCTGATCACTACGTGTTGCGGGGGTACCAGCCAAGGCTCCCATGATGCCGCCTCCTTGCAGAACGACCACACTGTAAGCCGGAACCGTGTAAGTCACGCGTATCTTCTCTTCTTTGATATCGGTCTTGATGATTGGGCGAATACTTACATCGTAGGCATTTGTTCCACCTGCGTGACCGGCAATGTCATTCAGATAACCTTCACCGATAATGCAACCCAATTCCTTGTCATTGAGTTTGATGACAGAATTGGCATCATTAAAGGTAGCTGTGTACCAATAGTTCAAAAGCACATAGAGCTGAGCAGCACTCTTCCCCGGGCAGGGAATGACTTGTGTATAAGTGAGGGCGTTGTTTTTGTCGAGCGACACCTGGGCCTTAATATTCTCGGCTGCTTCCACCCATTTATCACCATACTTCTCCTTCGCATACTTTTCCAGTTCCTCAGCTCGCATCATCTGGGCATTAGCTGTGAGAACTGCGAAGCAGATCAAAACGATTGAAACGAAAATCTTTTTCATATTATTCTGTATTTATTGATTAGAATTCATATCCGACCTTAATGGCTATTCCCTCTGCCTCTCTCTTTTCTGGTTTCCGGGCATAATCAAGGTTATAGTCGCTGACGAAGTGACTGAAGGTCTCAAACTCAAGTTTCTCATCCGTGTATCCAACCATGATGTCAACAGCCTGTTTGCTATTGACTGCAATGCGCAAACCTATAGACGCGTTGACATACATGCCTCCGTTATTATTGATATAGGTGCCAGCCTTGGCATCGATGAACGGGGCAAAACGGCTCTTCGTGAAAGTACCACGTAGATTGGCAAAAACAGGAATATCCACCTTGCTGTCACGAGTATCAAGAGGAATATCGCTTGTCCCTGATGTTTTGTACGACGGCATGAAATGAAGTCCCATACCACCTCTTACAAAGAAGTAGGGATTAATCTGATAACCATGAGAGGTATTGATTTCAAAGCGGTTGAAATTATAATCTCTGAAGCCGATGGTATAACCGGCGTCTACGAATCCACGATAGCAGTTACCTGCCACATTCTGTGCCTTCGCGCCAAAGGCAAGAGCAACAAACAAGATAGATAAAATCGTTTTCTTCATATATATTGTTTCAGTTATTTCGCCGCAAAGATAATATCCATCTGTCCCCCCTATGCGGACACGTCCATTTATTTTCGATAAATACAAAATTTTTGGACGTGTCCGCATAGGACGAACATAAAAGCCTTATCTTTGCACATTATAATAATATAAAATGAATATCCGCAATCATCCAAATCAGTAGATTCTATGCTTGAAACTCGTCCTAT
>DAWDCC010000146.1:0-1784 GCA_052355365.1 Prevotella sp.
ATTTCTGAAACATCATTTAACAAAAGGGTCTGAGATAGCTGCAAGTTGGGTTAACCTCTGTGATGGAAAATATCATACGTACAAATAATCTTTATTTTCCGCTTAAAAAATATAAATTTGTTGGAAGCTAAGATTGACTTTCGTAATTTTGCACTGTCTTAGTACCGTCCTGGTGAGACGAAAAATATGCCGCATGATTATCAAGTAAAGACATGTTAATATGAAAAAAGCATTTGTTTTAGTGACTTTGGCACTTTGTTCCTCAGTTGGAGCATGGGCCAAGAAGGAGGTAAAGAACACGTTGAACTTCGACCCCGCCTCCGGTGTGAAATGCACACTGACCATGCCTGCCGGCCAGGCGGTGAGGTACACGGCTTACACAAAGCTGTGGTATGTGACTAATGTGGAGGACACCACCTACCAGTACATAAACGTCTATGTCCCCGATGGTGTCACGCAGCAGTCGCCTATCTTTCTGAAGAACAATATTGGAGGCTATATGCCCTCCCGTCCGGGATCGGTCTCAGCCGGCGATGCTACCGGCATGGCTTTGCTGCGGGGATGTGTCGTCGCCATCCCCGGTGCGCGCGGCCGCTCTTCTTATGTCACAAAGGGCAAGAAGAAAATCTACAACGGCAAGGCTCCCGCAGCCATTCTTGACTTGAAGGCTGCCGTGCGCTACCTGCGCCACTTCGACAAGCAGATGCCGGGAGATGCCGAGAAGATCATCTCCGACGGCACGTCGGCTGGTGGTGCTATGTCGGCGTTGTTGGGAGCTACGGGTAATAATGCTGCCTATGAGCCTCTGCTCGACAAAATGGGGGCAGCCAAGGAGCGTGACGATGTCTTTGCCAGCGTCTGTTACTGTCCTATCACTGACCTCAGTCATGCTGATATGGCCTATGAGTGGCTTTACGGCAACACTGACTCGCGCAAGGCCAATGATGCGGCTCACCGACAAGTGACGCAGGAACTGATCGCTCTGTTTCCTGACTATATCAATTCGCTCGGATTGAGGAAGAAAGACGGCACATTGCTCACGGCCGACAACTACCTCAGCTATATCAAGGAAGAACTCATCCGCTCGGCACAGATTGCCAAGGATGCTGGTGCTGAGATTCCTGACAGTATAGGCTTCACCTTCAACAGTGACGCGGGTACCTTTGCACCTGTCAATGGTGGTATGCCTGATCTTAGTAAACTGCCAAAGGATATGGCCAAGAACCTCAAGAGAGACGGCATGCCCGGAGGAGTGGGGAAACGTGTGGGAGAGTATATCACCAACCTCGACATGACAAAGTATCTGAACTATGTGGCCAACAAAACTCCGCTGAAAACGGCTCCTGCTTTCGATGCCCTTGGCGTGGCAGGCAATGAGGCCAGTGGGGAGAATGATGAGTTCGGCGATGTCAACAACACACCGGCTAACTTCAGCGACTATTCAGCCGGGAAGAATGGTACTACCGTCTCTGCCAAAGTCAAGGAGGAGGAATATCTGCTCAATCCGATGGAGCAGATAGGCCAGGAGGGCATCACCGTTGCTCCGCACTGGTACATCCGTCATGGTTCCATCGACCGCGACACAGCCTTTCCGGTTGCTCTTAATCTTGCAACGAAGTTGGAGAACACTGGCAAGGATGTCAACTTTCTCTTGGCATGGAACCGTCCCCATAGCGGTGACTATGCACTCAACGAACTCTTCAATTGGATAGCGGAGATAACCAAATAAGTAGGGTGTCCAGTTCGTTGTGCCAATTTTAGCTCACTTTTCTGAGCGTCTTGTT